>CAWANT010000007.1:0-331694 GCA_963783495.1 uncultured Chloroflexia bacterium | reverse complement strand
AAGGTCGTGGCGGAGGGGATCGCCGCCTACTTCGCGGACGAGCACACGGCCGGGACGCTGCACGCGCTGATCGAAGCGGGGGTCACGGCGGAGGCCCCCGAACCGGGCGCGGCGCTGCCGGAACCCGGCACGGGACCGCTGGCCGGCAAGACGCTCGTGGTCACCGGCACCTTGCCAGGCTTCACCCGCCCGGAAGCGGAGGAGGCGATCCGGGCTGCCGGCGGGCACGCCGGCGGATCGGTCTCCAAGCAGACCGATTACCTGGTCGCGGGCGACAAGGCCGGCAGCAAGCTGGCCAAGGCCCAGGAACTCGGCGTCACGGTGCTGGACGAGGATGGCTTCCGCAGGGTGCTCGCGGGAGACGGCCCGTAGCTCAGCCCACGTCGCCTTCGCCCAGGAAGGCCTCGACCGTCCGGTCGTAGCCGCCCATGCTGGTCCGCACGGTGTGCCCGCACGCCGGGTCCGAGACGAAGCGCGCGCCGGGAATCGACTCCGCCACCAGGCGGGTTGCGGCGACCGGCACGACCTGGTCCTGCTCGCCGGCCAGCACGAGGGCCGGCACGCCGATCTCCCGCAGGCGATCGGTGACGAACGAGCTCGGGTCGAGCGTGGCGCGCAGCTCTCCGATGAACCGCTCCGGGGTGGCGGGCCGTGGCTGGAGGCGCGCAGCGGCGTCGAATGACGGCGCCTCGCCGCCCGACGCCGGCTTCATGACGGAGGCCATGTTGCCGAAGAAGCGCCCCCAATCATCGGCCTCCGCCATGTGGATCCAGCGGCCCATGCGCTCGGCCATCGGTGAGCCGGCCGGCGTCTCGGATGCGACCGAGGCCAGCACCAGGCGCGACACCAGCTCGGGATGATCGACGGTCAGCCACAGCGAGATCCGCCCGCCGCCAGATTCGGCCTCGATCGCGAAGGGCGGCTGCGGCCCGCCATTGGCGGCCAGCCAGCCGAGGGCCGTGGCCACCGCATCGGCGATGACGCGTGGATGCATCAGGTGCTCGACGCCGGCCGGCTCGTCCGCCAGCGGCCGTCCGATCACGACCACCGGCCGCCCGGCCGCACGGCCCTCCCATCGGCGCATGAGCACCTGCTCGGTCCCGGTGAGCTGACGCAGGCCGGTTTCCACGCCGCCGAGCACCAGCAGCGGCACCCCGCGGGCAGACGTCGCCACGGGCAGACGGAACGCCTCGATCCGTCCACCGCGGATCGGGATCGCCACCGCGCCAGGTGCCTCGGCCATGGGGTGCATTGTCGCCTGCTAGCATCGGCCCATGATCAGCCGCGAGGATGTCGAGCACGTTGCCGCGCTGGCCCGGCTGGGTCTCACCGAGGAAGAGATCGACCTGATGCAGGGCCAGCTGAACCGCATCCTGGAGGCGGTCGGGCAGCTGCAGGCGGTCGACACCAGCAGCGTGGGGCCGACGGCCCAGGTCATCGCGCTCGAGAACGTGATGCGCGACGACGTGGCGCGGCCCAGCATGCTGCGCGAGGCGGCCCTGGGCAACGCGCCGCAGCGTGAGGGACCGATGCTCCGCGTGCCGGTCATCCTGGAGGAGGGTCGCTAGACGGTGGCCGTCGACACCCTCCCGCTCGCCGATCGCACGATCACCGAGGTCGGCGCCATGCTGCGCGCCCGCCAGGTGAGCTGCCCGGGACCTGACCGAGGCGTGCCTGGCGCGCATCGACCGCGATGCCGAGCGCCTGAACACCTTCCTCGCGGTCGGTCGTGACCGTGCCCTGGCGGCTGCCGATGCCGCCGACGCCGCCCTCGCCAACGGCGACGCGGAGGATCGGCCTCTGCTGGGCATCCCGTATGCGCTGAAGGACATCTTCGTCACGCGCGCATTGGACGAGGCTGGGCAGCCGGACGGCGGCCTGCCGACCACGGCCGGCTCGCGGATCCTGGAGGGATATCGATCGCCATACGCCGGCGACGCCGAAGAACGGCTGGCCGCGGCTGGCGCGCTGCTGGTTGGCAAGACCAACTGCGACGAGTTCGCCATGGGCTCGTCCAACGAGAACAGCGCCTACGGCCCCGTCCACAACCCATGGGACGAGTCGACCGTCCCGGGTGGCTCATCCGGCGGCTCCGCTGCGGGCGTGGCCGCCGGGCAGATGTTCTTCGCGCTGGGCACGGACACCGGCGGCAGCATTCGCCAGCCGGCCTCCCTGTCCGGGCGTGGTGGGCATGAAGCCGACCTACGGGCGGGTGAGCCGCTACGGGATGGTGGCCTTCGCCTCCAGCCTGGACCAGTGCGGGCCGCTGACGCGCTCGCGTGCGGGACTGCGCCATGGTGCTGGGCGCCATCGCCGGGCACGATCCGCGCGATTCCACGTCGGTCGAGATGTCGGTGCCGAACTACGTCGCCGCCCTGACCGGCGAGATCCGCGGCCTCCGGCTGGGCGTGCCGCGCGAATACTTCGTCAAGGGCATGGAGCCCGGCGTCGAGGCCGCGGTGCGCGACGCCATCACGGTGCTGGAGGGCTGGGCGCCGAGATCGTGGAGGTCAGCCTGCCGTCCACCGACAGCGGCCTGGCGACCTACTACATCATCGCCCCGGCGGAGGCATCGGCGAACCTGGCGCGCTATGACGGGGTGAAATACGGGCTCTCGACCGGCGAGGACGATCTGCTCGACAACTACCTGCGCACGCGTGGCTCTGGCTTCGGGCTGGAGGTGAAGCGCCGGATCATGCTCGGCACCTATGCCCTGTCGGCCGGCTACTACGATGCCTTCTACGTGAAGGCGCAGCAGGTGCGGACGCTGATCAAGGCCGAGTTCGACGCGGTCCTGGCCGATGTCGATGCGTTGATCGCCCCCACCTCGCCCAGCGTCGCGTTCAAGATCGGCGCCAAGACCCAGGACCCGCTGCTGATGTACCTGAACGACGCCTGCACGCTGCCGGTCAACATCGCCGGGCTGCCGGGCATCTCGGTGCCGTGCGGCCTGTCCGACGGTCTGCCGGTGGGGCTGCAGGTGATCGGGCGCGCCTTCGACGAGGCGATGGTCCTGCGCGTGGCGGACGCCTTCGAGCGAGCGGCCGGCTTCGACCACGCTTCGGCCGCCGACGGCGCACGACTGATGACCGAGATCAGCCACGTCCGCCTGATGGTGCCCGACCAGGCGACCCTGAACCGCATCCTGCGCGAGGGCGGTGCCCAGTCCTTTCCGCAGTGGCTCTACGCCGAGCCCGGCGAGGAAACGCGGCTGCTGTGGTGGGGCGTGCGGGAAGCGCGCAGCATGGGCGTGGCGCCGGCCGATGACGACCCGCGCAGCAGCCCTCTTCCCGCGACTGATCGACGACTGGACCGATCCACCCCGCGCGCTCTTCCTGGTGACGGCCGACGCCGACCAAGCACAGGCCGACCTGGACGCCGATGGTCGGGGCGGACTGGCATGCAGCCGGCGATGATGCCGTGCTGGGCGCCTCTTGCCGGCGCATCCGGCTGGGCCGCGGAGAGCTCCTGCTGGCCCAGCCCAATGGGGATGGCTACGCGGCCGACTGCCTGGCCGGCTTCGGCGAGGGGCCGGTCGCGGTGGCGATTGATGGGACCACGATTGGCGGGCGCCAGGTGAGCACCAACCCGGTGACGAGCGCTCCGGCGGCCTGGAAGCGGCTGGCTCCGACGCCCACGACGCCGCTCATCCTGTTCCTGCCAGCGGCCGGGTGACGCCCGACGAGCATGCCGCCGGCGTGCGCGCCTGGCGCGCGCAGCGCGAGGAGCGGCTGCGCAGCCCGGACGGCTGGCTGACGCTGGTGGGTCTCTACTGGCTGGAGCCTGGAGAGAATCGCTTTCGGGGCCGATCCGACGAACCCGATCCTGCTGAGCGGCGACGGGGTTCCGGCCGAGGCCGGGTCCATCGTGGTGGAGGGAGATTCGGCGCGGCTGCGGAGCGCGACCGAGGCGGTCCACATCGCTGGGCGGAGCGCCCTCGACGGCGCGCTGGCAGACGATCGGTCCGAGGAGCCAACCGTGCTCGAGCTTGGCGACCTGCGCATGCACGTCATCTGCCGCGGCGGCGACCGGCTGGCGCTGCGCGTCCGCGACCGCACTGCACCGGCCCTGGCCGCGCTTCAGCGGGATCGAGCACTTCCCGATCGACATGAGCTGGCGCGTGACCGGTCGGCTGGAGCCCGACGCGCCGGATGAGCCGATGGAGATCGTGGATGTCACCGGCATCGTCACGCGAGAGACATCGCCCGGTCGCCTGATCTTCGAACGCGACGGCAGGGCGTGGAGCTTCCGCTCGCCTGCGAAGGTGGCGACGGCAAGCTGTGGCTGGTCTTCGGCGACGCCACCAATGGGGGCGAGACGTATGGCGGCGGCCGCTTCCTGTACACGGAGCCCGTGGCCGACGACGGCAGCGTGCGTGGTCGACTTCAACCTGGCCTACAACCCGCCGTGTGTCTTCTCGCCCTACGCCACCTGCCCGCTGCCGCCGGCGGAGAACCGGCTGCCGCTGCGGATCGAGGCCGGCGAGCTCCTCTACCGCGCGGCTAGCCCTCCGCGCGCAGCTCCTCGAGGTCCAGGTCGCGCTCCACGCGCCGCAGCGGCCGGCGTCGCCGATCACGCGGCGGTCGCGCAGGTCGATGATCGCGACCCGCTGCGCGTCGATCACCGCCTGCCGAATGGCGGCGTGATCGATCATCTCCTGGTCGGGCGGGATCTCGCCCTCGTCGTCGCTGTGCTCGTGCTCCAGGTGCTCCGCCGCGTGCTCGTATCGCGCCCGCATCTGGTCGATCAGCTCCAGGTGGCCCGGCCACTCCTCCGCCAGCTCGTCCAGCCGCTCCAGGGCGGCCGAATTCGCCGCCTCACGGGCGTGGATCTCGTCGTGCTGCTCGCTGCCGTCGTCGCCCACGCCCAGGCGGCGGATCAGCCACGGCAGCGTCAGGCCCTGGCCGACCAGCGTGGCCAGGATGACGGCGAACGTCAGGAACTGCAGCAGGTCGCGGGCGGGGAACGGTGCGCCGCCTTCGACTGTCAACGGCAGCGCCAGCGCGGCGGCCAGCGAGACGACGCCGCGCATGCCCGCCCAGCCGAGGATGACCACGATCTGCGGCGGCGGCGCCGGATCCCGCTCCTTCAGGCCCGGGATGAGCAGGCGCGGCAGGTAGGTGGCCGGAAAGACCCAGACCATGCGCACCACGATCACCGTCAGGCTGACCGCGACCGCCAGGACCGCCAGCTGCGCGGGCGTCCAGGTCGCTCGCAGCTCCTCGAGGATGGTGGGCAGCTGCAGCCCGATCAGGATGAAGACCAGCCCGTTGAGCACGAAGATGACCATCTGCCAGACGCCGGATCCCAGCACGCGTGTGTCGGAGCTCATGATTCGCGGTGCGGCGCGGCCGAGCACGATCCCGGCGGTCACCACCGACAGCACGCCGGAGACCTGCAGCAGCTCGGCCGGGATCCAGGCCGCGAACGGCGCCAGCAGCGAGACCAGCACGGCGACCGGCGGATCGTTCAGGCGCTTCGCGACCTGGACCACCGCCCAGCCGACCGCCAGCCCGCATGGCGACGCCGCCGATGCTCACGCCGATGAAGCCGAAGCGTCGCGACCGGCAGCGAGAAGGTCCCGGACCACGGCCGCCACGATGCCAGTCGCAGCGCCACCAGGGCGGTGGCGTCGTTGACCAGGCTCTCGCCCTCCAGGATGGTGACCACCCGCCGCGGCAGGCCGAGGCGCTGGGCGATGGCGGTGGCCGCCACGGCATCGGGCGGTGA
The DNA here is from genome assembly GCA_963783495.1 of uncultured Chloroflexia bacterium. GTDB lineage: Bacteria > Chloroflexota > Limnocylindria > QHBO01 > QHBO01 > DASSCW01. The sequence goes on along the minus strand of CAWANT010000007.1, from coordinate 325,964 downwards.
GACGATGGCGCCGAGGGCGAAGGCCGCCGCCCAGCCCATCGACGGGACCAGCGTGTGGACCACGAATCCCACCGCCACCGTGGTCGACCAGCACCAGCGCCGACCGCCAGCAGGCCGATTGGCCGCGCGTTGCGCCCTCAGCTCGTGCGGCGAGGTGAAGTACGCGGCCGAGAACAGGATCGGCGGCAGGAATGACCAGGAAGACGAGTCTCCGGCGCGAGCTCGAGCGTCGGCGCGCCGGGCACCAGGCTCAGCACGAGGCCGAGCACGAGGCCGCCGAGCGTCATCAGGATCGGGTAGGGGACCGAGATCCGGCGCGCCAGCACGGTCAGCGCGGCGACCAGCACCAGCAGGAGCAGGACGATCTCGACCTCGTTCACGCCGCGAAGCCTAGCGGACGCAGATCGGCGATCCGGGACTGACTACACTTATCGGCCATGAGCATCGAGCCGGCCGCCGAGCCGCTGCCGGAGACGGCCGATCAGCCGTCCGCGGCATCGGCCCGCTTCCTTTCGCCAGCGTCCGCGACATGCCGCCATCGGGCATCCGCCGCTTCTTCGACATGCTCAACGAGATGAAGGACGTCATCTCGCTGACCATCGGCGAGCCGGACTTCACCACCCCTGAGCCGATCACCCGGGCCGCCATCGCCAGCCTGGAGGCGGGGGAGACGCACTACTCGGCCAACGGCGGCATGCTCGAGCTGCGCCAGCTGATCGCCTCCGACCTCGAGGCGCGGCTGGGTCTGTCGTACGACCCGCGGACCGAGATCGTGGTGACGGTCGGCGCGTCGGAGGCGCTCGACGCCTCGCTGCGGGCGGTCTGCCAGCCCGGCGACGAGGTGATCCACCACGAGCCGTGCTTCGTGGCCTACGCGCCGTGCATCGAGCTGGCCGGCGGCACCCCGGTGGCGATCGCGACCACCGCGGCCACCGATTTCGAGCTCACCCCGGCCATGGTCGAGGCGCGCCGTCACCGCCCGCACCAAGGCCATCTTCCTGGGCTATCCGAACAACCCCACCGGCGCCGTCCTGCATCGCGACGAGCTGGAGGGGATCGCCGAGGTTGCGCGCCGCAACGACCTGCTGGTCATCAGCGACGAGATCTACGAGCGCCTGGTCTACGGCGGCCACGAGCACGTGGCCATCGCCTCGCTGCCGGGCATGCGCGAGCGAACGATCCACATCGGCGGCTTCAGCAAGAGCTACGCGATGACCGGCTGGCGCATCGGCTACGTGTGCGCGCCGGCGGGGCTGATGGCCGGGATCGCCAAGGTCCACCAGTACGGGATCATGTGCGCGCCGACCGCCGCCCAGTACGCCGGCCATCGAGGCGCTGCGCAGCGGCGAGCCGTTCGTGCAGGCCATGCACGCGGAGTACGAGCGTCGCCGGGTGCTGATGACGCGGCGCTTCAACGAGATGGGCCTCACCTGCTTCGAGCCGATGGGCGCCTTCTACTGCTTCCCGAACGTGCGCGACGCCACCGGGCTGGATGACGAGCAGTTCGCCCAGGAGCTGCTGCGCGAGGAGCGCGTGGCGGTGGTGCCGGGCAGCGCCTTCGGACCGTCCGGCGCCGGGCACGTGCGAGCCTGCTACGCCACGGCCTACGAGGAGATCGTGGAGGCCATGGACCGCACCCAGCGCTTCGTCGAGCGGCGCCGGGCCGCGGCCGACTCCGCGTGAGCGAGTCCGCCACGCCGGCGACTTCGGTCATCTTCGACGCCACCGCCGAGGGCTATGCGGCGACCATGGCGCCCTCGCTGCGCCCGGTGGCGGCGGAGGTCGTGCGGCGAGCGCATCTGCAGCCGGGCGAGCGAGTGCTGGACGTCGGCTGCGGGACCGGGATTGCGGCGGCCGCCGCGCACGCGACCGGCGCCGCGGTGGTGGGGCTGGACGGCGCGCCGGGGATGATCGCCATCGCGCGCCGCGAGGTGCCGGGCGTCGGACTTCCGGGTCGGCGACTTCAATACGCTGCCCTTCGACGACGGCGCGCTTCGACGCCGTCATCAGCTCGCACGCGCTGCTCTTCGCCGACGACCCGGTGGCCGCGCTGCGTGAGTGGCGGCGCGTCCTGCGCGCCGGCGGCCGCCTGTCCCTCTCGGTGCCCGGGCCGGCGGAGCTCACGCCGGCTCGCCATCTACGCCGAGGTCTACCATCGCCACGGCGTGACCGCGCACGCTTCGCCTACCCGCGCCGCCACGGCACCCGCCGGTTGGGCGCGCGACGCCGGCTGGACCGATGCGGCCGTCGACCAGGATCCGTCCGTGGCCATTCGCCTGCCGGATGCAGAGGCCTTCGCCACCTGGCGCCGCACCGGCGCTCGCGGCGCTGCGACCGCGGGCTGGAGCGAGGAGCAGCATGCGGCCCTGACCGCGGACATGCTGGCGGTCACGCCGCGAGGCCAGGACGGCGGCTACGTCATCCCGTTCGGGGCGATCTACCTCACCGCGCGGAACTGAGTCCGCGCCCGCGCGGGGTGGCCAGGCGCTAGCCGGCGTGTTGCATGCAGGCCCGCGCGAAGGCCAGCATCGGGCCGACCGCGTGGTCATCCACCCCTTCGGTGTCGGCCGACAGGTCGAGCTTCGGGTCCTCGGCCACCAGGCGCCAGACGGCGCGCACCTCGCCGGAGTCGTCATCGATCTGGGCCTCGTTCTGCAGCCGCAGGCCGCGCACGCCGGACCATCGGTAGAGCTGGCCCCGCAGCATCCAGGCGCCTTCGGGGTCTGCGCCGGCAGGGGCGTAGGCGTACTCCAGCAGCCCGATATCGGTCGCCAGGTAGATCCGGATTCGCCCGTTATCCTGGTTGAGGGTCACGTGGGCCGCGTATTCGGCGGCCCCCAGCTCACCCAGCTGTCGCTGCACGGCGGCCCGGGCCCGACCCAGGTTGTCCCATTCGCCGATCTTCACGCGGAGAAGGATAGCCGCGCCCATGCGAGCGGGAGGCAGCCGCCTGCCATGCCCGGCGCTGTCAGGTCCTGGTCGTGTAGCACGTGCACGTGAGGGCGCACGTGCAGCACGAGGGTGCTGTGACGGAGAACCGGGCGGGCCACGAGAGCGCCTCGCCATCCACGGCGCCCTAGAATCGGGCCAATGGCCACGGCAACGAGCACGCGCTACGAGACGATCATCGGCATCGAGGTGCACGCCCAGCTGCGCACCGCGTCGAAGATGTTCTGCGGCTGTCCGACATCGGCTCCGGTCGGAGAGCCGGACGAGCCGAACACGCGGGTCTGCCCGGTCTGCCTGGGGATGCCCGGCACGCTGCCGGTCATCAACCGCCGCGCGGTGGAGCTGGTGATCCGCACCGGCATCGCGCTGGACTGCCACATCGAGACCGAGGCGGTTCGCTTCGAGCGGAAGAACTACTTCTATCCCGACCTGCCGAAGGGCTACCAGATCAGCCAGTACGCGCTGCCGCTCTGTTCGAACGGCCGGCTGGCCGTGCCGGTACCGGCAGAGGGCGTGGACGTCAGCATCGGGATCACGCGCGCGCACCTGGAGGAGGACACGGCTCGCCTGCAGCACGGAGGGCGCGGCTACAGCCTGGTCGACTTCAACCGGGCGGGCGTGCCGCTGATGGAGATCGTCACCGAGCCGGATGTCCGCTCGCCGGCCCAGGCGCGCGCGTACGGCGAGACGCTGCGGGACATCCTGCGGCACATCGGGGCATCGGACGGCGACATGGAGACCGGGTCGATGCGGATCGAGGGCAACATCAGCCTGAGACCGATGGGAGCGTCCGCCTTCGGCACCAAGGTCGAGGTCAAGAACCTGAACAGCTTCCGCTCGCTGGAGCGTGCGATGGAATTCGAGGTCGAACGCCATGCCGAGGCGCTCGAGCGCGGAGAGAGCCTGGTCCAGGAAACGCGCGGCTGGGACGAGAGCGCGGAACGCACCATCAGCCAGCGGACCAAGGAAGAGGCGAACGACTACCGCTACTTCCCGGAGCCGGACCTGCCGCCGCTGCGGCCCTCGCACGACTGGATCGAGGAGATCCGCGAGGCCATGCCGGAGCTGCCGGCCGCGCGCCGCGAGCGTTACGAGGAGGTGCTGGGCCTGTCCGCCTACGACGCCGGGGTGCTGACCGCCGACGTGGCGCTGGCCGACTACTTCGACCGGGTCGTGGCGGCAGGCATCGCGCCGAAGTCGGCCGCCAACTGGGTGACCGGTGAGTTCAGCCGGCTGCTGAACCAGCACGCCGCCGAAGGGCTCCGCGCCTCCGACGTGGCGCTGACGCCCGAAGGGCTGGCCGAGCTGATCGGCGAGGTGGAGGGCGGCCGCGTTTCGGGCACCGAACGCCAAGGCCGTGCTGGCCACCGTCTTCGCCAGCGGCGAGTCGCCACGGGCCGTGATCGAGCGCGAAGGGCTGGGGCAGGTCCACGACGCCGGGCTGATCGAGCGGGAGGTGGCGGCGGTGCTCGCCGAGTTCCCGGAGCAGGTGGCCGCGTACCGCGCCGGCAAGCAGCAGATCTACGGCTTCCTGGTGGGGCAGGTCATGAAGCGCACCGCCGGCCGCGCCGACGCGAAGCTGGTCAACGGGGAGCTGCGACGCCAGCTGGGCGGCTGACCGGCCTCCTGCTCTGCGCCGCTCGCCGGCGTGGCCCTGGGCGTGGCCAGTCGCTGGATCGACACGGCGCCATGGGCGCCGGCCTGGATCGGGCTCGTCCTGTCGCCATGGCTGGCGGCGCCCTGGCTGGCGAGGCGCGTGGACGTCGCGGCCGGATGGCAGCCTGGCCTGGGGCGCCGCTGCCGGCTTCGTGCTGCTGGGCGCAACGGTCGCCAGTTACCTGCTCGTTGGCAGGCGCGGACGCCTCCGCCACGGTACCCGGCCTGTTCCTGCTGGCGCTGACCGCCGGCCCTGGCTACGGAGCCGCCGGAGCGGCGGTCCACCGAGGCCAGCGAGGAAGGCTGATTGCCGCGCGTCGTGCTGGGCGCCGCCCTGGTCGCCGAGGGCCTCTTGCTGCAGCTTGGCGAGCGCAGTCCCGTTGAGCGCGCCGTCTTCGCGGTCGAGTCGGCAGCGGGAGTCGTCCTGGCGGCACTGATGGCGGGCCTGCGCGGCGCCCTCTTGGCCGCGGTGGCCGGGGTTGCGCTGTTGGGAATCGAGCTCGCGTTGCTGGCAACCATCGGTCCAGGGCTGCCCTGAGCGGGCTATTGAAGGGCCGCAGCCTGCCGCTATCCTTCGCCCGTGCCCGCCCAGCACGTTGACCGCCGCACGCATCGGGACCTGTGCCAGTTCGCCCTGGAGCTGCTGGACGAGACCGATGCGATCGTGCTGCGCCACCTGGCCGGTGGCCTGACTGTCAAGGCCAAGGCCGATGCCACGCTCGTCACCCAGGCCGATACCGAGGTCGAGACCCTCATCCGTGAGCGGATCGCGGATGCCTTTCCCGATCACGGCGTTCTGGGTGAGGAGTTCGGCAGCTCGGCCGGCGCCAGCGGGACGCGATGGATCGTGGATCCGATCGACGGCACGCACAACCTGGTGCGCGGCATCCCGGTCTTCGGCACGCTGCTGGCCGTGGAGGAAGAGGGGGAGCTGGCCGTGGCGGCCATCTCGGCGCCCGCCCTGGCGCGCCGCTGGTGGGCTGTCCGCGGCGAGGGCGCCGTCGCGCGGGACCATCTCGGGGAGCGGCCGATCCACGTTTCCACGATCGAGCGCCTGGAGGAGGCCCAGCTCGTCACCTCGGGGATCGGCCCCCTCGAGCAGGCCGGCTTCGGACCGGCCGTCAGCCGGCTGTCCACGCAGGTGTGGCGCGACCGCGGCTTCGGCGAGTTCTGGGGCTACATGCTGGTCGCCGAGGGCGCGGCGGAGGCGATGCTGGAGATCGGTCCGACCCTCTGGGACCTGGCGGCCCCGTCGCTGATCGTGGCGGAGGCCGGCGGCCGACTGACCGACTTCGGCGGTAAACCCTCCTACACCGGTCCGCAGGCGCTGGCCACCAACGGGCGCCTGCACGACGCCATGGTGGCCGCCCTGGCAGGGGATTGAGCGTGGGGCGCGGACGCTGGGCCGAGGTGCTGATGGCCCTGGTGCCGATTGCGCTGGCCGTCTTCACGCTGGTCGTGCTGGTCGACCCGGGCGTGCCGCCGGCCATCGTCAACCTGCGCCTGTCCCTGGCCATCGATGCGCTGGCCACGCTCGTGGCCACTGGCGGTCGCAATCCTGGGCTGGGTGCGCTTCCGGGAGGGCGGGGACGAGCGCGGCGCTGTGGCGCGCATCCGCTCTGCTGGTGCTGGGCACCATCAACGCCCTGATGGCGACGGCGACCATCATGGGCGAGGGAGGCGGCGTTCGGGCTGTCGTTGGAAGCAGCCGGGCCAGCTGCCGCTGTGGGCCAGCGTGGTCACGCGTGGGCTGGCCGGCGGTCTGCTGATCGTGGCCGGGCTGGTCGCCACCGGCCGGCGACGTCAGGGCGTGAGCCGCCCGCTGCTGGTGCTGTGGCTGCCGGCCTTGCTGGCGACGACGGCCATCTTTCTCGCCGCAGGCGTGCAGGATTCGCTGCCTGAACTGGTCGACGCCGGCTGGGATTGCGGCACTGGCGGCCAATCCCACGGCCGCGCTGATGCCCGGAGTCGCGCCGGTGCTGATCGTGGTCGAGGCGCTGCTGGCGCTGGCCTATCTGCTCGCGCGCGGCCCTGTCCTACGAGGCGTTCAAGCGCAACGGGCGCGGGACCGATGGCGTCCTGGCCGTCGGCCTGATGCTGGCCGCCTTCAGCCAGGTGCTGTTCGCCGTCCATCCGGGCACGTACAGCTCGGTCGTGACCGCCGGCGACCTGCTGCGGGTGGCGTTCTACGCCACGCTGCTGGCCACCCTGGCGGTCGAGGTCAGCGGCGACATCCGCGCGCTGCATGCCGCCAACGAGGAGCTGAACCGCCTGCGCGAAGTTGAGCTGGTACGCGCGGCAGCGGAGGAGCGCGCGCACCTGGCGCGCGAGCTGCACGACGGCATGTCGCAGGAGCTGTGGTACGCCAAGCTGAAGCAGGGGCGGCTGCTGGCCCTGCCGGAGATCATGGGCACCGCCCGCGAGCTGGCGGGCGAGGTGGCGGGCGCGATCGAGTCGGCGCTGGCCGAGGCGCGGCAGGCGATCCTGGCGCTGCGACCGACGGAGGGCGGCACCTTCGCGGAGGTGGTGCAGCGTTACGTGGCCGACTTCAGCGACCGCTTCGGGATCGCCGCCGAGTGCCGCTGCGATGCGGCGGGGGACCGCCTCTCGCCGCGCGCGCAGGCGGAGCTGCTGCGGATCGTCCAGGAGGCGCTGGCCAACGTTCGCAAGCACGCCGATGCCACGCTGGTGCGCGTTGAGCTGACCGAGAGGGGCGGCGGGCTGGAGCTGCGGGTCACCGACAACGGCCGGGGCTTCGCCACCGACCGGGTGGACCGCGCCGGGTATGGTCTGTCGAGCATGGAGCAGCGGGCCGCCATCATCGGCGGGAGCCTGACGGTCGACTCGCGCGAGCAGGATGGCACCCGCGTGCTGGTGCTGCTGCCACCGACGGCAGAAGGGGGATGAAGGACCGATGAGCGAGCAGGTCACTCGCGTGATGCTGGTCGACGACCACGCGCTGGTGCGCTCCGCCGTGCGCCAGGCGCTCGCGTCCGACGACCTGGAGATCGTGGGCGAGGCGGCCACCGCGGACGAGGCGCTGCTGCAGGCCCCGCAGCTGGCGCCGGACGTCCTGCTGCTGGACATCAACCTTCCCGGTACCGATGGGCTGCGGCTCCTGCGCGAGCTGGCTCCGCGGCTGCCGACGACCAAGATCGTGATGCTGACCGTGTCGAACGACCGCCGCGACCTGGTCGATGCGGTGCGCAACGGGGCGGCCGGCTACCTCACCAAGGACCTCAGCCCCGAAGCGCTGCAGCGCGCCGTGCGCGGGATCCGTTCCGGTGACCTGGCGATGTCGCGATCCATGGCCGCGGACGTGATCCAGCAGCTGGCCGCATCCACCAACCGCTCCACCGCACTCACAGGACCCAGACGAGATGGCCGGCATCAGCGCCCGTGAGCGCGAAGTGCTGGCGCTGCTGGCTCAAGGCCTCACGGACCGCGAGATCGGGGAGCGGCTGGGCATCTCGCCGCGCACGGTCGAGACGCACGTGGGCTCGCTCCTCAGCAAGCTGGGGGTTCGGAACCGCGCGCAGGCGGCGGCGCGCTACCGGGACGGGGCGTAGGGATCGTCGAGCGGCTCGCCGAGGACGCGCCCGATCTCCCTCCGGAAACGCAGCCCGGATGAGTGGCGAGCGAGCCAGCGCAGATAGGCCGGGTCCCGCTTCGCCAGATCGTAGAGCGACCAGCCCTGGTAACGGCCGAAGTCGAGACGCAGATCGCCGGCGGTCATCGCGGTCTCCGCCGAAGTCAGTGGAGGGGGCTGCCCGTTGGCGGTAGAGCGAGACACCATGGAGTCGCCATCCGGCGTGCCATCGGCGCTGTGGTAGCGCTGCGATGGCGCGACAAGGGTCGGCATCAGGGCCGGCTCCGGCTCGAGGCCAGGGCCCACCGGGTTCAGGCGATCCGCCCGCTCGATGTCATAGCGCTCGCGCGCGGCCGCGTCCATCAGCACGCCATACGCTCGATCCAGTTCGGCCTTGCGGATTTCGTGCACGCCGGTCAGGTCGGTCTCCGGATGGAAACGCTTGGCCAGCGTCTTGTAGGCGGCGGTGATGACCTCGTTACTGGCCTCCGGGTCAACCTGCAGGACCTTGTAGAAATCGCGCTGGATGGCGGTCATGGCGCACGCCGTCGCGCATTGGCGCGGGCCGCGGCCAGCTGGACGCGGAGGAGGCGCGGCTGGTCGACCTCGATCGCCAGGTCGGAGCCATCGGTCAGGTCCAGCAGCAGCAACCGCTCCAGGGCCACCGCACTCTCCTCAATGGCATCCAGGCTGATGTCGCGGCTCGACGTGCCGACGTGGACCAGCCGGTGCGACGTGAGGTAGAGGTCGCCGCCCTGAAGGCGTCGGCGTGTGCCCTTCCTCCAGGAGGGCCGCGTGGCGGATGGCGTGCACCAACTCGCCGTCGGTCAGTTGCAGGCCGCCATCGATCTCGGCGCGAAGGTCTGGCAGCTCGCCGTCGACAAGCCGGGCCCGCTCTTCGTCGGCTGCGGCCTCATCGGCGCTGATGCGCGCGGAAATGAACGCGGCGTCGCGGAGGGCACGCGCCTGTGTGACCTGCATCTCGCCCACGCCATCCACCGCCGCCAAGCTCGGCGAAGGCCCTCCGGGACCTGTCATCCGCGGAGAATAGTCCCACCCGAGTACCAGGCGCATCCGGGAATGTCCGACTCGGGATACGGAGTCCACTGTCCGTATCCGTACGCGGTGCCAGGAGCCAGACGCACATGTGAGACCGGTGGCAAACGATCGCCAGCCGGCGGGGCTGCCTTTCGCGTTTGGCGAACCACTTGTGCAGGCGCGGGGAATACCATCCGACGAGTGGCGCACTCCGAAACCGGTCCATGGCCGATTCCGCTGCGTCGCAGCATCCCTCGGCTGGCGCTGGTGGTCGTCCTCCGGGCCGCAATCGGTGCAGCGGCGATCGTCACCGCGATGGCGACTTTCGGTGTGGTGGCGACCGTTCTGAACCTGACCGGTGCTGCGTGCCTGATCTACGCGCTTCTGCTCGGTCTGTACCTCTTCTCGCTACGGCTGGAGGCGATCCCGAACGAGCTGCGCCTGCGGTCGTTGTTCGGGACGCGGAATTACCGGCTCCGTAGGGGAGAGGTGCGACGGCTGTGGGTCGAGTTCTCGCGTCGGCCGCTCGAGGCGCGGGTTGGGACCATGGGCGTGCGCGTTGGGGAGGGTCAGCTAGGCGGGGAGAAGCTGGTGGATGTCATCGCGCTGGACCAGGCGTCAACGCTTCTCATGGTGCCCGTCGAAGGCGGCCGGCTGGCAGTTGCTGACCGAAAGCGAGGGGACGCTGATGGAGGCACTTCGCCGGGCCGCGCCCTAGGTTTGCCGACGCCTCCTTGTCCCGGAAAGCAGAGGGCCGGCCCTTGCGGACCGGCCCTCCCGGGCTGGGTAGGGATAGTGTCTAGTTACTTCTTGAACTGGAAGTGAGCGGTGCTGGTAGATCGGATCGTCCTAGTCTTCCCCGAGATTGAGCGCATCGTCTTACACGAGTTGGCATAGCTGGTTCGGCGTCTTCCAGTTGAACTGGTAATAGCCGTCGCCCAGGTTCTGCAGCCCGGAAGACCCACTCGTAACCTCTTCGATGTCGAGTCCGTGCTCGACCCAGCGATGTTGGTCAGACTCACGGCGCTTACCGACGCCGTCACGCCGCTCAAGACGGGGTCGCTGTTCGCATCTAGCAGGCGGAACTTCAGGGGCACGGCCTGACCCGCCTTGAGACGTTTAGCGTGTCCAGGTCGTCGACGGGGCGTAGAGCCGCCGAAGTTGTAGCGCCACGGTGTAGCCGCAGCTGACGTCGCGCTGTTGCCGGCGTTGTCGTAAGCCGGTCAGCGAGACCGTCTTCGCGCCGCCGCTGGTGTATCGCCGCCGCCGAGTCGGGCTGCTGCGGCTGACCGAAGTGTCGTCGGACACTGTCGCGCTCACGTTCGCGGGTGACTGATTCAGGTGAAGCTGGCGGCAATACAAGTACGGTCGGATCCGTCTGGTCGATCTTGTAAGATGCCTGTGGCCGCTAGCCCCGTGTTGCTGGCGGACGTCGTTCACCTTGCATCGACGGTGTGACGCCCGCCGTCGCTCCACCGCGAGAGACCTGCGTAGGCCGTCCAACGCCAGCAACAGAGCGGATACTCGACGCTGGCTACCCCGGAGGCGCGGTGACTGTGATGTGACCGCCAAGATGTACCAGTCGTTGTCGCCGCGGGTTCCGCTCGGGTTAACCGAGTGCTCACGCCGGAGCGTGATGTCGACCTGGAGTCATGGGTGTCCTCGAGGCACACACGTCCGCTCACGGCGCTTAGCATTCCCGTCGCGCCTCCGACGCCGGAATCGCAGCTGGCGCTGAAGAAGCTCTTGCGCCGCCTTGTCCGGATCGCTAATGACGTGGTCGCCCTTGGCCGGGAGTCGAGGAGGGCGATGGGGCGGCGCGTACCGGCGCGCTGAGCGCCTGGTGTTCGAGCTATCGCGTCGATCGTCGGGCGACTGGCGACCACGAAAGGTCAATCGAGTTGGTGGTCTCGAAGGTGAAGCGAGGTTGCTAGGCGGTGCGCGGCACTTCGCGCCCTTGACGCCAGCGAGCCGACGTTAAAGGCGCCCGATGGAGTTTTGGAAACGCTGCCGCTGTAGTGGCGGTCCCACCGCGAGGAGCGGTGGCACCAACGGTGTACGCCTTCGACGCCGCGTTGGCGATGCCGTCAGCCCTGAGTTCGACCGCAGGCCGGCGCTATGAAGTCAGCCAACCTGGTCAGATGCGATGGCGATCGTGGCCCTATAGCGATGCGCTCAGATCGCAACCGGAGCCCGTCTGTTGCATCCAGACCTCGGCGCTTCCCGACCCGCCCCGGACTACGGTTGCGTTCGCATTGGTGACCAGGTCCGGACTTGCAGGATGTCGGCGAACGCGGCGGCTGCCATCACGAGCGATAGCACCGTTGTTACGGCCAGGGCTCGGCTAAGTCGTTTCCCAAACATGGGTGAATGAATACCTCCGGGGCAGGCACACCCCTCTACTGCCTGCGGGCACATCCCGGCAGCGCGTTTAAGCGAACGTACTGCCGTACAAGAAGATGCGGTATCCGGAGCGGCCTACGTGGCTGTACGGAAACTCGCATCCGTACCCGGAGGATTAGCCAGGGCGACCTTGCCGGCCACTCCTGCTAGGACTGTGCTTTGGCCGCCGGCTTCACGTGCAATGTCGACCTCGCGTCTTCGCGCTCCCGCAGCAATCGAAGGATTGCTCGTCGGTAGCGGATCCCGGACGAGTGGCGACTCAGCCACTGCAGGTAACTTGGATCGGATGCGGCGATCTCGCTCAGCGTCCAGCCGGCATATCGGCCGAAGTTGATGGTCAGCTCACCCAGGCTCTCGCCGTGGAGTCCCGCGGCCAGGCGCTCGGAGAGAGCCCCTGCCGCCAGACGGGCAGCCGCGTCGTAGGCGTTGGCGTTCCCGTTCACATAGCCTGGTCCCGTGGCTACCGTGTCGGGGGTGCGGCGCGCGTCGAATGCGCGTCGCTGGGCGGGGTTGGAGAGCACGGCGAAGGCAAGGTCCAGCTCCGCTAGTCGAATCTGATCGGACTCATCGAGGTCGGGCTTGTCGCGCGCGAGCGTGGCGAGCACGTGGTAGGCGGCCGCGATGACTTCGGCATCCGCCTCGGGATCCACTTCCAGGATCTTGTAATAGTCGTTCTCGAACACCGGACACCCCCGCGAGGAGCCAACGTCCGCGTGGCAGCGACCACGGGCTTGGCGGACGCGTATTGTTCCACCGATGCTCGGAACTTCCAAGCACAATGTTGACTTTGCCCGCGTGACCGAGGCGTCCGCATCAGTCCAGCGGACAGCGTCAGACGATCCGGGCGAGCTGATGCGGGTCTGCGCGAACTGCGGATCGCGCATGGAAGAGCGCAAGTGCAAGCTCATCTGCCACGGTTGCGGCTACTTCCTGTCCTGTTCGGACTACTACTAGGCCGATAGAAACTAGGCCGACAGACAACCGGTGGCCCGGGCATTGCTGCCCGGGCCACGACGCTTCCCCCAGCGATGCACCGCCTAGTGGTGCGGGCCCCCCTTGCCGTGGCCGTGGCCGTGGGCGTTCAGTCCCGCCCAGCTGGGCTTGCCATGGCCGCGATCCTGCTTGCGCTCGTGGGCCTCGGCGGACTTTCCGCGCTGCTTCTCGGAGCCGGCCTCATCCTCGGAAGCCTCGGACGAATCCTCATCGTCGGCACCTTCTGAGTCCTCGGCGTCCTCCTCGGTCTCGGCGTTGTCAGGTTCGGCGAACTCCTCCCAGCAGGTGACGCGAGCCGCGAAGCTCACCGCCCAGCCATGAGTGTCGTTGTCGCCAACGGCTTCCGGGTCACGCGCTACCTCGGCGACGCACTGGCCGTGGTTGCTCGGCAGCCGAGTCCTCAGATTCCTCGGAATCCTCATCTGCCTCTTCCTCGTCCTGGTCGGCGTCCTCGTCTGCGTCCTCATCGGTGTCGCAGGATTCGGTGCCGTCCTCGTCGCTCGTCAGCGTCCTCGTCGGCCCCGTCCTCCTCGGATCCCTCAGCACCATCCTCGTCGGTGTCGTCGGGTGCCTCACCGGAGTCCTCGTCGGTGTCGCATTCCTCTTCCTGATCTTCGTCCTGTTCCTCGTCCTGCTCGCCGGAATGGAGCGAGTGAACGAAGGCGCTGACCTGCTGCCCAAAGGTCAGTGTGTCGCCATCGGCCGACGTCGGTCGGGCGCCAAACGCGCTACTGAGCGACAGGCTCAGGATGACGAGGGCGCCGAACAGGGCCAACCATTGCGTGCGAAATCGCCGCATGTGTATCCCTCCCGGAATGAATCGGTGGCGCCGGGCAGCGGCACGCCGATAAGAACCCGCTGAGTCTCTCAGTCGCGGGCCAAATTGCGGGCCAGTACATCGGTCCCAGCGACGAAGCGACTTTCTGCGGCGGGCTGGGCCGGTGAGGTGCGCTAGTCCGAGGTTAGCGGGTATAGGCCTGCAGCAGGCCGGACCAGGCGAAGCGCGAGAACTGACCGTGCGCGCGAGGCGCCGCCGGCGATCATGAATCGCCCGTCGACGACTGCTCCCTGCGCGCCGTGCATCGCCAACGGCGGGGGAGCGAGCGGCGTCCAGTCGCGCCTCCGCGCCGTCTGTTGTGTCCAGCTGCCAGTGGTGCGTCCACCATGCGCCCGGTCTCGCCCGGATCCTCGCCGCCGGAGATGACGATCACGCTGCCCAACACGCCTTCCGACGCCGCGCTGGTGGCCTCGCGGCAACGGCTGTGCCGGGCGACCAGGCATCGGTCGCCGGGTCGTAGATGTCGACCCGGTCCTGGACTCTGGCCGCCGACCCGCCCGCCGATCGCCCAGACCCGGCCGCCGGCGGCCACCGCCGCCAGGTGGTTGCGCGGGACGGGCATCTCGGCGCCGGTTGACCAGGCGTCCGCCGCCGGGTCGTAGATCAGCACGCGACTCGTCTCGCCCTGGCCGCCGACCACGTAGAGGAGCCCGTCCAGCGCCACCATGCGGTGGGCGTAGCGGCCCTCCGGCATGGCGGCGAGCTCGGTCCACGCGTCGGCGCGCCGGGTCCAGCGCCCAGATCTCGTCCTCGGGCCGTTGTCGGCCGGACCGCCGCCACCGCTGACGTAGAACGAGCCCGTCCAGCCCCGCCGCCGCGGCGTGGTTGCGTGGCTCGCGGCAGCGGCGCCAGCACGGTCCAGGTGTCGGTCGCGGGATCGTAGGCGTCGACCTCGTCGGACACCGCGAAGGTCAGCCCGGTCAGGCCGCCGGCCACGTAGAGCCGCCCACCGACCGCGGCCGCCGCCGTCTCGCCGCGAGCGCTGGGCAGCGTGGCCAGCAGGTCCCAGTCGCGAGCCGCCCGGGGCGACGGGCCGCCCAGGAAGAAGACGTAGTAGACGCCGAGCGCGACGACCACGCCCAGCGCGACGACGATCGCCAGGCGGACCAGCCGCGCGCCATTGGCGAAGCGTTGCTCAGCCGGCGGGCTGTCGGCGGTGGCGCCCATGCCCCGCATCTGCAGGTAGCTCTCGATCGAGGCAGGACGGCCCAGGAAGCCCGCCACCAGCTCGTCACCGCTCAGCGAGCCGTTCGGCTCCAGGACCGCGCGGCGGTAGGCCGCGCCGACCGCCGGCGAGTCGATCCCCTCGGACGCGAAGCGGCCCCACATGTCGTCGCCGATCACCTCCGCCCACAGGTAGCCGTAATAGCCGGCGTCATAGCCGCCCATCAGGTGGCCGAAGCTCGGCCAGCATGAAGGTGTCCTCGGGGTAGGGGAGCTGGGTGACGCGCCAGCTGTCGCGGATGGCCGCGTCCATGTCGGGCTCATCGGCCGTGGCGTGCAGGGCCAGGTCCATGGTGCCGAAGAAGACCTGGCGGGTGGCGCGGATGCCCACGTTGATGAATCGCGAGCCCGCCATGCGCTCGACGAAGCTCGCGAGGGAATCGGCTCGCCGGTCTGGTAGTGGCGGGCGAATCGGGCCAGGATCTCCGGCTGCCAGACCCAGTGCTCCATGATCTGGGACGGCGCCTCCACGAAGTCCCACTCGGTCTCGGCGCGCCGAGAAGCGGGTGAACTCGGCGCGGGTCAGGCTCATGTGCAGGATGTGCCCGAACTCGTGGAAGAGCGTTTCGACCTCGCCGTGCGGCCCGTGGCGTCAGCAGGCTGGGCCGGTCGCCGGACGGCGGCGTGAAGTTCGCCACGATGGCATTCACCGGCTTGACGTAGCTGCCGTCCGCCGCACGGTGGCCGATCACCAGCGGGAAGGCGGCGGCGTGGGTGAACTTGCCCTCGCGCGGGAACAGGTCCGCGTAGAAGTGGGCGATCAGCTCGCCGCTGGCGCGGTCCTTGATGCGGAACAGCTGGACCGATGGGTGCCACGCGTTCGCCTCCGGCACGCGCTCGTAGTCGAGCCCGAATACGTCGCCGGTCAGGGCGAACATGCCGTCCAGCACCGGGTCCAGCGGCAGGTACTCGCGTCACCTCGTTCTGGTCGACGCCGTGGTGCTCCATCGACTGCCGCGTGTCGTAGTAGTGCCAGTCCCACGGCTGGAGCTCGTCGGTGGCGCCGGCCTCCGCGTGCATGCGCGCCATGTCGCCGATCTCGTCGCGCGCGGCGGCCTCCAGTGGCGGCACCAGCTGGTCGTAGAAGTCGGCCACCCGGTCCGGATCGGCGGCCATCTTGACCTCCATGGCGTAGTGCGCCCAGGTCGGGTGGCCCAGCAGGGCGGCGATGCGGCGCCGGATCTCCAGCGCCTCCGCCAGCAGCGGCCGGTTGAGCTCCGCGGCCTGGTTGAAGTTCTTGCGGAACAGCGTCTCCGCGATGAGCGCGGTCGGTGGCCCGCTCCATGAACGGGTTGATCTCCGGGTAGTCCAGGCTGACCCGATAGGTCCCGGGCTGCTCCCCGGGCCGTAGCCGCTCGACGTAGGAGTCGGGCAGGCCGTCCAACCCCTCGCGATCCACCTCGATCCAGTCGGGCGACTCGTTGATGTTGCGAGCGAAGGCCACCTGCAGCTCCACCAGCCGGTTGCGCAGCGATTCCAGCTCCGCGCGCTGCTCCGCCGTCAGCTGGTGGCCGGCACGGCGGAAGTCGCGCATCCAGTGCTCCAGCAGGCGTGCCCGCTCGCCGGTGAGCGCCTGCGCCTCTGGCGTCTCGGCGAAGGCGGCCACGGCGCGGTAGACGTCCGTGCGGAAGGCGATCGCCACGCGCCACTTGGTGAGCTTCTCCTCGGCGGCCTGGCCGGCATCGCGCACCGCGGCGTCCGGATGCACCTGCGCCATGAAGGCGCTGCGGCCGTAGCCGACGCCGATCTCGGCGCCGGCCAGCTCCAGGGGCTTGAGCGTGTCGTCGAAGGTTGGCCGGTCGATGCTGGCGACGGCGCGTTCGACCAGCGCATCGGCTCGGGCGAGGGCGTCGTCCGCTTCGTGCGAGACCGAATCCACGGTCACGTCGCGGTAGTCGTAGGGCATGCCCGGCATGGTAGCCGGAGGTCAGGCGCCTCGCTTGGCGAGGTACATGCGGTCGTCGGCGGTCCGCAGGGCTTCGCGCAGGTCGCCGAACGGCTCCGGGGCGGCCCAGCCGATGGAGACGGACAGGCGCAGGTCCGGCCTGCGTGCCGCGCCAGGCGGAGCAGGCGACCTGGATGCGCTCGACCAGCGTCGGCATCGCGTCCGCCTGCGTCTCCGGCAGCAGGACGCCGAACTCGTCGCCGCCGATGCGCGCCACCACGTCCGCGTCGCGCAGGTTGCGGCGCAGGATGCCGGCCACGCCGCGCAGCAGCTCGTCGCCGGCGTCGTGGCCGAATCGGTCGTTCGCCTGCTTCAGCCCGTCAACGTCCACCGACATGACGACCACCGGTCGCCGATAGCGCGAACGCCGCGGCTGCTCCTTGTCCAGCGCCTCGGTCCAGGCCACGCGGTTGGCGAGGCCCGTCAATTCGTCGGTTCGGGCTTCGCGGGCGAACTGGTCGCGCTCGCGGGACAGCTCCTCGCGGCCCAGCGCCTGGCTGAGCAGCACCTCGGCGGCATCGGCGATGGACCGACCGACCCGCAGGCAGAGATTGGTGAAGCCGCGCGGCCGTACGGCGCCGTGGCCGACCACCAGGATGGCCCGGTCTCTCCCGGTCCCGATCGCCAGCGCGTAGCGCGAGACCAGGCCGTACTCGCTGCCCAGCGTGCCGCCATCGCTCAGGTCCTGCTCGACCAGCGACTGGTCACGCAGCCGCCGCGAGAGGCGCTGCATGTCGGCGGACAGCTGCGGATCGGCTTGCCCGCCCGTCGTCGCGCCGGCCTGCTCGACCAGCACCCCGGCGGGCGAGCGCACCATGACGGCGGCGAACTCGCAGGAGAGCGCGCCGGCTGCCATTTCGGCGATGTGGCGCGCCGTGTCACGCACCTTCTCCGGCCGGTAATGCATCAGCTGTCGAACCGCGTCCACCACCTCCAGCTCGTCGGCCAGCAGCTTGGCGCTCGACACGTCACCGACAGCGGCCGCGGCCTCCGCCGCATGGCGCAGCAGCTCCGCGTCCGAGCCGCGGACCGGTCCATCGCCACCGGCGACCACCACGTGGTCGTCGCCGACGGGGATCAGCGCGGCATGCGCGCTCCAGTACGGCCCCACGATGCGGATCGGATCCTTCTCCTCGACGCGCACCGGCGGCTTGCCGGGCTTCGCCTTGCGCAGCAGCGCCTCGCCGGTCGACGGGACTTCCACGCTGCCGGCCCAGCTGGCGCCGCGCCCGGCGCCGCCAAGCAGGCGCCATCCGCGGCCGGCGCGCTCGAGCACGAGCACATCGGCCGCGCCCAGCGCGGTGGCCACCGGGCCGATGGCACGGCGTGCCATCACGCTCGCTCGGGAGGGGGCGTGTTCACCCAACGAGTGTGGAAGCCACCACTCCGAACCGGAATGACCCAATAGGACCACGCACGCCGGTGAATCGGGCTCGGATTGGCCCTATGCGCTCAGGCGGCGCGGTGGGTTTGGCCGAACCGCCGCCACTGGTCGCCGGCGCTGGCTCGGCGCAGGAGCTGCTCACCGTAGGCAATGGTCTCAGACACGCTCAGGGTCGCCCGGGTGTCGTATTCGCTGCGGTGGGGGTAGGAGGCGCGCAGCAGCCAGAGACTCTCGAAGATCTCGCCGCGGTCCCTGTCCTGAGCGTCCATCGGGTCCTCGTGCTCGTCAGCCATGCCGACGTCCCGGGCATTCGCTTGGTTGCATAGCCAGCAGCGTGCCAACCGATGAGGCAGGCCGCTTGCAGCAGTCAAAGGTGAGTACCAGAAACGCCATCACTCCCGGTACGACACAGAGGAGACGTTGCATGAACTTCAACAGCATCCTGATCGGGTCGGAGGACCCGAAGCGCCTGGCCGACTTCTACACGAAGCTGTTCGGGCAGCCCAGCTGGGACGAGGGCGGCTACACCGGCTGGCTCATCGGCTCAGGCTCCGTGACGGTCGGCCCGCACGACCAGGTCAAGGGCAAGAACACCGCTCCGGGCCGCCTCATCTGGAACATCGAGAGCTCCGACGTGAAGGGCGACTTCGAGCGCTTCAAGGGCGCCGGCGCCACCGTCATCGCCGACCCGTACACCATGGAAGGCGACGAGACCGGCAGCCTGATCGCCACCCTGGCCGACCCTGATGACAACTACTTCCAGCTGGCGACCCCGATGGAACCCAACGTCGTGAGACGGCTGATCGTCAACGAGTTCCTCTCCGTGGACGGCGTCATGCAAGGCCCCGGCTCGCCGGACGAGGATCGCGACGGGGGATTCGAGCACGGCGGCTGGCAGATCGAGTACTTCGACGAGGGCGTCCTGGCAGGCGCGCAGGAGGGCATGGCCAAGGCCGATGCCTACCTGTTCGGTCGCCGCACCTACCAGATCATGGCCGCGCACTGGCCCACGGCTCCGGCGGACGACCCGTTCGCCGGCCACCTGAACGCCACGCAGAAGTACGTCGCCTCGCGCACGCTGCAGGAGCTGGAGTGGCAGAACTCCGAGCTGCTGCAGGGTGACGCGGCCGAGGCCGTCGCTCGCCTCAAGGAACAACCCGGCGGGGACATCGTGGTGCTGGGCAGCGGCGAGCTGGTTCAGACGCTGATGGCGCACGGCCTGGTCGACGAGTTCGGCCTGATCGTGTCGCCACTGGTCCTGGGCTCGGGCAAGCGCCTGTTCCGCGACGCCGAGCAGGTCAGGCGCCTGACGCTCGTCAGCTCGAAGTCCACGCCGAAGGGCAACCTGCTGCTGTCCTATAGGCCAGCCAACTGACCGGAGGGAGCGTGCGAATGACGTACGAAGCTGATCCGAGGGTGGACGCCTACCTCGACGCGCTGCCGGCCTGGCAGCGCGCGATCTGCCAGGAGGTGCGCGAGCTCGTCCACGCCGCCGATCCGGAGGTGGAGGAGACGATCAAGCGCACCGTGCAGCCCTACTTCGTGCTGCAGGGCAACATCGCGGCGCTCCAGGCCACGAAGGACCACGTGAATGTCTTCCTCTACGACCCGCTGATCGACGATCCGCAGGGGATCATCACGCGCGGCCATGAGGCCCAGACCGGGCGCCAGATCATGATCTTCGAGGGTGAGTCCATCAATCGATCGGCGCTGCTGGCGATCTTCAGGCAGATCGTCGACCACAACCGCGCCGGCGGCTGGCGCAAGCTGCAGGCGGAGGCTCCAGCACCAACGCCTGATGGTCGGCTGGCGGAAGCGCGTTGTACGCTCAGCGCCGTGACTGAGCGCATGCGGGCGGTCGTGTACGACCGATACGGTCCGCCCGAGGTCCAGCGCATGGAGGAGGTCGACCGGCCCGACGCCAGCCGACGACGAGCTGCTCGTCCGCGTCCACGCCACCTCGGTGACCCGCACCGATGCCGGCCTGCGCAGCGCGGACATCTTCATCAGCCGCTTTGTCACGGGCATCGTCCGTCCGAGGAGCGGATCCTGGGCATGGAGTTCTCCGGCACGGTCGAGGCGGTCGGCGCGGCGGTGAGCGAGTTTGCGCCCGGCGACGAGGTCTTCGGGATCGTGCCGTCGGGGGCGCACGCCGAGTTCCTTACGGTCCGCGAGCGCGGCGCCGTCGCGCACAAGCCACCGAACCTGTCCTGGGTCGAGGCGGCCGGGGTCTGCGACGGGGTCAGCCTGGCTCTGCCATGCCTGGAGGCAGCGGGCCTGCAGGCCGGCCAGCGGATCCTCATCTATGGCGCCTCGGGCTCGGTGGGCACGGCGGGGGTGCAGCTGGCGCGGCAGATCGGCGCCGACGTCACGGCCGTCTGCGCCACCCCGAACGTCCAGCTCGTCGCGTCGCTCGGCGCGGACGAGGTGATCGACTACACGCGTCGAGGACTTCACCAGGCGGGGCGCCCGCTACGACGTCATCTTCGATGCGGTCGGCGAGCACTCCTTCCGCCGATCCCGCGCAGCCCTGAAGCCGAAGGGCACCTACGTCGACACGGATCTCGGCTACCTCTTCCACCTGCCGCTGCTCGTGCTGGCGACGCGACTGAGCGGCGGGCAGCAGGCGAAGATCGGCCTGGCCCGCTTCCGCAAGGACGACGTGCTCTACCTGAAGGGCCTGCTGGAGGCAGGGACGTATCGGCCGGTCATCGACCGCACCTATCCGCTGGATGAGGTGGTGGCGGCGACCCGCTACGTGGAGACGGGTCGCAAGGTCGGCAATGTCGTCCTGACCGTCGCCTGAGCGACGCGCAGCCGGCCGCCCGGGCGTACCGTGCCGCGGTGGACGTCTGGGTGCTCGCTGAAGTTCCTGCATGTGGCCGCGGTGATCGCGGTCTTCTCGATCCAGATCGCCAGCGATCTGTACTTCCAGCGCGTCACCAGATCGGGGAGCACCGAAGCGGTGGCGAAGCTCGGCGCCGCCATCCGCCAGCGCGGCGTCGTGGAGGCGCTGATCTTCGAGATTGCCGTGGTGCTGGGTCTGCTGACCGCGATCTTCGGCGGCTTCAACCTCCTTGCGCCGTGGCTGCTGATGTCCTACGCGATCATCGTCATCGTGGTCGTCTTCGCCGTGACCTACGCCGCGCGGCCGTTCAGCGCGATCCTGGAGGCGGCGGAGGCAGGCGATGCCGGCGCGATGGCTCAGGCCGCATCGGCCCCGGCCCGCAGGTTCGCTCTGGCAGTGCCGATCGTTCTCTACGGACTGCTGGTCTTCCTGATGGTGACCAAGCCCTTCGCCTGACGGCCTCAGCGCTCCAACAACGCGCGCCAACAGGCATAGCCGTCGGGCGTGCCCGGCCAGCGCTGGCGAGCTCGTCAGCGCCGATGCTGCGGCGGACGAAGCGCAGCACCAGGATCGCCACCACGTCGTCCAGCGGCCGAGCACCGGGATGAACTCGGGATGAGGTCGATGGGGCTGATCAGCCAGCCATGAGGCCGATGAGCGCGGCCTTGACGCTGATTGGCACGTTCGGTCGGCGAGCAGCCCACGCGCCAGCCGAACCACATCCGGCACCACCTCACCAGCTCGGCGAGCCTTACGTCGCGGGGTCTGAAGAGCCACAGAACAGCGATCAGCGCCAGCCACGCGGTCAGCAGCCCCGCCCGATGGCCAGCAACAACCCCATTCCATTCGCGTGCGCTCAGTAGTGCGCGAGGTTCTTGACGCCGACGACCACCAGCGTCAGCCCGACCACCCCTGCCACGTAGAGCAGCGCCTGGGCCGACTGACGGGGATGCTGCGCGCGGCGATGTAGCCGACCACGGCGATGAAGGCGATCAGCGCCAGCTCCGCGATGCAGCAGGCCGGCCTGCCCGCCGATGACCAGCACCGGCACCACGGCCACGACCGTCACCAGACAATCCGCCGATCAGCTGCGCGGCCAACAGCTCCGCGTGCTCCGAGGCGAGCTTCCCGTGCGCCAGGCGCGCCGAGAGCCGGAAAGCCGAGCTGATGGGCGATCAGCAGGCCAATGGAGGTGACGAACAGGATCGCGGCATGCGATGCCCCCGCCGCTGACGAGACGCTGGCGGGGAGGGCGAACATGACGGCCAGCAGCGAGAGCGCGATGTAGAGCGCCATGGTGACGCCCTCGCGGATGCGCTCCGATCGGCTGGCCGCGCGTCCGGGAGTCTCGATCTCCGCCACGGCCCGATCATGCCATGGCCCTACTCGTCGAGCTCCAGGCCGAAGCGGATCAGGTCCGTCTCCCCGCCGGCCGTGACCGTCACGTCGATGATCCAGTAGCCGCCCATCTGGAAGGCCATGCCCTCGACCCGGTAGTCGCGCCCCCCCAGGTCGGCGGTGACCTCCGGTGGGTCGGCATCCCGTGCCCGTGCGCCGGCATATCGCCGTCCACCGCGACGGTGGCGCCCTCGACCGGCACGCCGTCCACCTTGAGCGGCGATGCGTCGGCCCGAATCAGATCCACCACGATTCCTGTCGCTTGATTCCCCGATGCGCCGGAAGGCCAAACTGTGACATTCATTCTGCGACCGAAGATGTCGAGAACGGCTGCTCGGCTCCGTTCTCTGGGTAAAGCGCCGACCGGCGCAATCCAAAGCGAGGAGACCAATGAGCAAGTTCGTCCTGATCGTCAACTTCGAGGGCGGCGTGGTGGATACGCCCATGGAGGAGTGGAAGCCGGAGGAGGTGCAGGCGCACCTCGACTACTACCGGGCGCTGAACCGCGAGCTCCGCGCCAGTGGCGAATTGATCGAGACGGCGGTCCTGGCTGGGCCCGGACCTGGCCAAGGTCGTCACCTCGAACGGCAAGGGCGCGCCGGTGGTGACCGACGGCCCGTTCCAGGAGTTCAAGGAGTGGGCTGGCGGGCTACCAGATCGTGGACGTCGAGTCCGAGGCGCGCGCCCTCGAGATCGCCGGCAGGATCTCGGCCGTGCCCGGTCCTGATGGCATCCCGACCGAGCAGCCGATCCAGGTGCGGCAGTTGATGGAGTCATCGCCGTCGAACGACGACCGAGATGGCCGAGTGGCTGGAGACGGTGGGCGGGACGCACTGACGCCGGGGTCAGCGACTCGAGGACCTGCTGCGCGAGCTGGCGCCGCGGGTCCTCGGCGCCGTCGTGCGCCGCTACGGCGACTTCGATGCGGCCGAGGACGCCGTCCAGGAGGCGCTGGCTGGCCGCCGCGACTCGCTGGCCGAACGACGGCGTGCCGGAGCAGCCGACGGCCTGGCTGGTGCGGACCGCCAGCCGCCGGATGATCGACCAGTGGCGCAGCGACGAGTCGCGCCGAGCGCGCGAGGCGGCCGACGTGCGGCCCGAGGCGGCTCCCATGGATGTCCCCGAGGAGAAGGACGACACGTTGCTGCTGCTCTTCCTGTGCTGCCACCCGTCGCTCACGCCCGGATCGGCCATTCCGTTGACGCTCCGTGCGGTTGGTGGGCTCACCACCGCCGAGATCGCTCGGGCCTTCCTTGTGCCGGAGCCGACCATGGCGCAGCGCATCAGCCGCGCCAAGCAGCGCATTCGCGACTCGGGCATCGGCTTCGCCATGCCCACCGACGACGCATTGACCGATCGCCTGCGCTCGGTGCTGCAGAGTCCTGTACCTGATCTTCAACGAGGGCTACGCCAGCAGCGAGGGCAGCGACCTGCAGCGCGTGGAGCTCGCCGACGAGGCGATCCGGCTGGCCCGCATGCTGGAGGCAGGCCATGCCCAACGAGCCGGAGGTGCTCGGCCTGCTGTCCCTCATGCTCCTGACCGATGCCCGCCGTGACGCCCGGGCCGATGCCAATGGCGATCTGATCCCGCTGCCGGACCAGGATCGGTCCCGCTGGGATCGGGCCCGAATCGCGGAAGGCGTGGCCCTGCTGGACAGGGCGATGGGTTCCGGCAGGGTGGGGGAGTATCGGCTCCAGGCGGCCATCGCCGCCCTGCACGACCGCGCGCCGACCGCGGACCAGACCGACTGGCCGCAGATCGCGGCGCTGTACGGCCTGCTGGAGGCAGGTCACCGGCAACCCGGTGGTCACGCTCAATCGGGCCGTGGCGGTCGCCATGGCGGATGGCCCAGCGGCAGGGCTCGCGCTGCTCGACACGGTCGAGGAGCCGCTGCGGGGCTTCTACCGCCTCGATGCGGTGCGCGCGCACCTGCTCGAGATGGTCGGCGACCGGGAAGGCGCGATCACGCACTTCCGCGCGCGCTGCGGCGCGAACGACGAGCCTGCCGGAGCAGCGGTACCTCCTGCGGCAGGTGGCCCGCCTGCGCACAGGCTAGTCGCTCGCCTTGCGGCTGGGGACCTCCTGGACGAGCCAGGTGTTGCCGTCGGGATCCGCGAAGTCGGCGTAGGAACCGAACTCCCCGCGCTTGGGATCGACCCCCGGCGTCTGACCGCTTCTCGGACCAGTGGTAGATGTCCGAGATGGGAATGCCCTTCTCCTTCAGCTCGCGGTGCGCCCGCTCGATGTCGCTGACCACCAGGTAGGTGTTGACGTACGAGCCCGGCTCAGCCTGCGGCATGCCGGTGCCGAAGGTGATGGACGCCTCCGAGCCGGGTGGCGTGAACTGCACCACGCGGAACCCGGGAGCCGGCTCCGTGTCGACGTCCAGGTTCCAGCCTGCCTGCAGGTAGAACGCCTTGGCCCGATCGACATCGGTGACCGGCATCGTGACGACCTCGATCCGATACTTCACGCCTGTCCTCCTTGCTGTTCCTGTCGGGACGAGCATGACCGACCGGCCGGATTCGGCGCCCGGCACCGGCGATACCTGGCCGGTCAGGATCATCACCTCGCCGGCGGGTCGCTCTCGTCCCACCAGTGGGCGTCGCGGCGGTAGACATCGGGCTGGCGATCGGCCAGGAAGGCGACTAGGTCATGCGCCTCGCCTTCGAGTGCCGCCCAGCGTGGCCTTGTCCAGCGGCTCGAAGGCCGTGACCTCGATGCCGGTGGCGGCCGTCCGGGGCGGGACGCCACACGCCGGCGACCTGCCCGTCGACGAGGACGGCCGGCAGGGTATCGCCGTTCGACGCGGCTGATGGTCGGCGGTACGCGTCCGGCGTGACGCGCCTGCGGCCGCGATACCCAGCAGCACGTTGTCCCACACCGGCCCGCAGCCGGAGGCGCCGATCATGGACGTGAGCTGGAACGACCACCTCGATCAGCTGCGCTTCTTCGTGCTGAGCCCGGTACTGCTCGGTCGGGCCGTCCTCCCCAGCATGCGGGCGGCGGGATACGGTCGCATCGTGCACGTCGACTCGGAGGTCGCCCATCTGCCCCGGCCAGGCCGCTCCGCCTACGTCACGGCCAAGTCGGCGCAGATCGGCCTCATGCGCGCCTGGGCTCGCGAGCTCGCGCCGGATGGCATCACCGTGAACAGCGTCTCGCCCGGCTTCATTCCCGTGGAGCGCCACGAGGACGTGACGGAGGCGGCCATGGCTGCCTACCGGGCATCGGTCCCCGCCGGACGCATGGGATCGCTCGAGGACGTCGCGGCCGCCGTCAGCTACTTCGCATCCGAGGCGGCCGGCTTCGTGACCGGGCAGCGCCTGATCGTCGACGGCGGACGAGCGCTGGGCTGGGAACCCTAGCCGCCGACGATCCTCACGTCGCCAGCTGGGAGCTTCTCCCACCAGTGGGCGTAGCGGCGGTAGACATCGCGCTGGCGATCGGCCAGGAAGGCGACCAGGTCCTGCGCCTCACCTTCGAGCGCCGCCCAGGTGGCCTTGTCCAGCCGCTCGAAGGCCGTGATTTCGATGCCAGCCGTCCCGTCCGGGGCTGGACGCCAGACGCCGGCGACACGCCCGTCGACCAGCACGGTCGGCAGCGTGTCGCCGTTCATGCGGCTGATGGTGGTGCGGTAGGCATCCGGCGTGATGCGGCTGCGGTCCCGATAGGCGAGCAGGACGTTGTCCCACATCGGCAGCAGGCGAGGCGGCGCGGGCGTGTCGTCGGGCGGGATGGTCGCGCGAGCCACGTCGTACAGCGGCTTTCCGTCCGGGCCGTGGTGGGTCACCAGATCGTCGGCCAGCGCCGCCAGGGCGGCCTTGATCGGCGGCTGGTAAAGCATCGTGAACTGGTTGAAGTCCGCTGCCGAGGCCGGGCCGAAGGCCTCCAGGTAGTCGGCGCAGGAGCAGAGGCAGCGCCACATCGCGCTCTCCGTCGAACGGCGTCGCCTGCGCCGCCATGTACGAGGGCCGGTCGTTGAACGACCACGGACCCTCGGTCGGCGCATGCCAGAACGGTCCGTAGCGGCGCAATGCGAACCAGACGTGCTTGCCGGGCAGCCCGCGTTCGGTGATGGCGGCCTCGAACTCGGCGTTGCTTCGCCCGGCCGGCGCGTATGCCACGAGTTCCGGGATGACCGCCTCCGCCTCGGCGACGGCGATGCCGCCAGCGGTGAATCGGCGGTCGAAGACCCGTGCGCGCCGCATGAGGTCGACCATGGCTCGGTGGAAGGCGGGGTAGTCGTCGGCCGCGACGGCGTGGAGCGTCATGCGCATGAGCGTCGCCTTCACGATCCGGTGATCGGCAATGGCGCGATCCAGTTCCGCCGCGTCGAACCGTGCCACGCGGTTCCAGAGCGCGAGGTATGGCGAGGCGGGGGACTGGGCCTGCAGCCCGCAGACCGCCCGCACCGCGTCCACCACGCCCAGGGCTCAGCGCTTCAGCAGACGCTGGCGCTCGAGCGTCGCGCGGTTGAGCTGGCGGGCGGTCAGCTTCACCGTTTCAGGGCGCTGACGACGCCCGCGATCTGCGGCAGGTGCACGGCCTCGTGGCGCGCCAGCTTGTCCCCGTAGTAGAGGACGGTGTACTCGAACGGCTCGCCATAGACCTTCACGGTTGCCGTCCGCGCCCAGCCCCCTCGGGCAGCAGCGTCCAGCATCGCCATCAGAGCGTCCCGCTGCTCGGAGAACGCCCGCAATGACGGCGCGAACTCCATGTCGGGGTAGTCGGTCTTCCGCATGTGGGCGCGGGGGTTGATGCTCGTGAACGTGGGTTGATCCTCGGCGACGATGCGGCCCATGTACCTGCCCCAGACGTCCGCGGCGGCGCGAATGTGCGCCAGGTTGTCGTTGATCGACCACTCTCGGGCGTCGGACGCAGCCGCAGGTTGGCGGGGACTGGCCGGCGGTCATGGCGCCGATCAGGCGCGGGCCGTCTCGCATTGGCGGAGGATCTGGTCGATGCTGAGCGTGTCATCCTGCTTGGGACGTCTCACGGTCGACATCGTCTAGGCCGGGGTGAGCGTCTCGGTGCGCGTCCGTCCCGTGGCCTCGCCGTAGGCCCACACGTCGATCTCGGGCGGCTCGATGCCGAGCATGGAGAGGATGGTGCACACCTGGCTGCGATGGTCTGTTCCGTGATGGATGACCTGCGCCAGGCGAAAGGAAACCGGCGCATGGAAGACCCAACCATCGCCCCGTTCGGCCGAATCCGCTTCGGGGTCGGTCTGGTCAGCGATGACCCGGGTCCAGGCCTCGCCGTTCCGGTTCCACTCCGTGCGGAGCTCGGGCATGCTCAGCGGCGGCTCTTCCTCGATCGCGCCGAGCTCTTCGCCCGGCTCGTGGAATGGTGATACCAGCGATCCGACTCGACCAGGTGGTGCAGCGTGCGGTGGATGGTGCCGTAGGTGCCCGGCGCGCCGGCGTCGAGCTGTTGGGGATCCAGCGCCTCGCAGGTGTCGATCAACCGCTCGGTCGCCCAGATGTGATGGGCAAACGCGTCATCCAGCATCGATCCGCTCATAGCAACCTC
Source organism: uncultured Chloroflexia bacterium (assembly GCA_963783495.1). GTDB lineage: Bacteria > Chloroflexota > Limnocylindria > QHBO01 > QHBO01 > DASSCW01. The sequence continues at coordinate 298,163 of CAWANT010000007.1, read as the reverse complement.
CAACCATTCCCGTCTTCGCTATCGTGGGAAACATGACGACGCAGAGCATCCGGCCTCTTCTACGACCGCTGGCCGCAATACAACCAGCGCCTGCGCGACGTGATCGCCGCGATGACCGACGAGCAGCTCGCAATCAGCCCGTCGCCGGACGGTTCGCCGATCTGGGCCACCGTCGGCCACACGGCCGGCATGCGCGTCTATTGGCTGTGCGAGGTGGTTGGCGAGCCCGGCGCGGACGCCACGCCATTCACGATCCCCATCACCGAGGGATGGGAGGACGACCTCTCGCATCCACGCAACGCCTCGGAGCTGGTTGGTGCGCTCGACACCACCTTCCCGCTGATCGAAGGCGTCCTGGACCGATGGACTCCGGAAATGCTCGCCAGTGAGGTGCGCCGCGAGTACGGCGGCAAGGTGCAGGTCCACAGCCGCGGCTCGATCGTGCAGCGCATGTTCAGCCATGAGGCGTACCACTGCGGCGAGCTCTCGCAGACGCTGGGGATCCACGGCCTGCCGCAGATCGATCTCTGGGCGGCGGATGTCTAGAAGTCAATCCGCATCACCGCCCGCCTGGGCGAAGGGCGACTGACCTCGGTCATGCCGGCAGCCGCGTAGATGCTGCGACTGCCGACCAGCATCTCGCCCCAGGTGATCTGCTCGCCCGGCTGAGTGAGCATCGGATAGGCCTCCAGCGCGCGGGCGCCCCGCTCGCGGGCGAACGCCACGGCCGCCACGGCAAGCGCGTAGCTGATGCCCTGGCGCCGGTAGCCGGCGCGCGCGAATACGCACGTCACCGCCCAGATCGTGGCATCGGTCTTGTCCTCGTGGCGCCCATCCCACGGTGTGCGGAAGACCCGCAGCAGACCCGCGTACGCGGTGCGTGGCTCGACCGCACACCACCCAACCGGCACCTCATTGCGGTAGGCAACCAGGCCGGAGGTCGTTGCTGCACTGGGCTGGCCGCAGTTGGTCTGGGTCCGCAACCGGAACGCGCGCTCCTCGACTGGAGTCGCGCCGAACGACTCCTTCCGCGCCAGCTTGAAGCGCTGGCACTGGCACACGGCCGCGTCTCCGCGCGCTCCCAAAGACGGCCTGCAGGTCCTCCCAGCTCGCCTCGTTGGCAGGGACGACCCTGAGGCCGTCTGTCATGCGGCCACTCCGGTCTCGGCCGGCTGCGGGCGTCCGGCCCAGCGCATGATCCGCAGAGCCCGCAGCGTGATCCATCGGCTGGGCTGGCCCTCGGCATCGCCGAAGTCCACGAGCAGCTTGTCGTGATACGCGTGGTCCAGCGGCCACTTGCCATCTTCGGTCCGCTTCGACTCGACGATGTCGAGCGCCTCGTCCATGCGCTCGTCCGGCTTCCGGCCGCGCCACCCGGAAGTAGTCGAGGACGCGCACCACGTCGTAGAACCACTTGTTCGGGAACCCGACGTACAGCCAGCGCTTCTCGGGGATCTCACCGTCGGACAGGCGGTGCAGCAGCTGCCGCTGGAGCAGGTACTCCTCGCCCCGGATGCGGGCTGCCGTCACCGCGCCGTTCGCGCCGGTCGAGCGTTCGTACTCGAGCAGGCCCTCCGAGGACGTTGAGCGTTGAATCGAACGCGCCTCGAACCGAGCCTCTCTCCTGCTCGCAGTTCCAGCCGCCATCGGCCATCTGGTCCTTCAGCAGTCGCTCGACGATTCCGCGGATGTCCTGGCCGAAGTAAGCGCCGATGGCCACCACGCGGCCGTTGATGCATGGCTCGACCTCGCCCTCCCAGTAGCGCAGGTTCTCGTCGTATTCCCAGCGGGCCGCCTCGTGGACGGGCGCGATCGCCCGCCGCGCCTGCTCGCTGGTCGGGTCGAGGCCGAAGAGGTAGAGCGAGTGCAGCGCATCGGTCGTCGAGATCCATTCGGGGAAGAACGTGCCACCGCTCCACCGTCCATCCGGGTCCTGGGCGGCCAGGATGCGGGCGCCCCAGCCCTCGGTGGCGACCTTGGCGCGTTCCGCCGCCACCGCGTCCGGTGCGGCATCGGTCAGGTCCTGCATCACCTGCCAGCGAATGGCGGGGTCGGAGTCGAGCAGCCAGTCAACGACCGTCACGCGGGTCCTCCTGATACGAATGGTTGCGCGGATTCCTGACAACTATTGTCAGGAAGACGGCCGCAGCATCAAGTCTCATGAGGGTACGGTAATCGCCATGCATAACCAGCTCACGCCGACCGCTTTCGAGGAGACCGACGGCCTGCAGGACTGGCGCGTCATCTCGGAGGGCGGCTGCATCTTCTTTCGCACCAGATCGTTCGCCGAGAGCGTGCGCCTCGCGCAGGCCATCGCCGAGCTGCCCGGCATTGAAGAGCACCCGCCTGCCGTCGACATCCGGACGGCGGGCGTCACCGTCCGCGTGATCAGCCTGTCGGCCGAATACATGGGCATGACCGATACCGATCTGCGGGTGGCGCAGCGCATATCGGCGCTCGGTCGCGAGCTCGGCCTGACCGCCGATCCAACGGGCATCCAGGCGCTGCTCGTGATCCCCGGTGCCACTGACGTCAAGCAGGTGATGCCATTCTGGCGGGCCGTCCTGGCATACGAGCCACGGCTCGACAGCCCCGATGAGGATCTCGTGGACCCACAAGATCGCGGCGCGCCCTTCTGGTTCGAGACCATGGAGGAGCCGCGTGGCGATGGTGGCGGGGCGATCCATATCTCGGTCTGGGTGCCCCATGACCAGGCGGAGGCTCGCGTTGCCGCAGCGCTCGCGGCCGGCGGTCACGTGGTCCGTGACGAGTACGCCCCGGCGTGGTGGACGCTGGCCGATTCCGCCGGCAACGAGGTCGACGTCTCGACCACCCGATCCCGCGACTGAGGGCGCAGGACTAAGTGGGGAGCAAGTCCTTCATCTGGCGGGCGATGAATCCCGCCGCCCGAGATGGACTCAGGCGGTAGAGGCGATCCATCAGCTTGGCGTCTCCGCCGACGATCACGCGGTAGGCATCGGCCTCCATGCCGTCCAGGATGATCCGGGCAGTCTCCGCCAGTGATTCGGGATTGATGTCACACGCGGCGACTCGCGCGCCTCGTCGCAGCGCCTCGAGTGCGACCTCACGACCGATGCCGCTGCCGGCGCCAGTCACCACCAGGATCCTGTTCGCTGCTTTCACGCACTGATCCTAGTCGTGGCCGGCGGTCCGCCCGAGTGCCATTTGGCCGATACCTCGCATGCCGTCCGGCACGAGATCAGATCAGCGCCACACCGAGGGAGCTGACCAACAGCACGCTCGCGACTGGCAACCAGATGCGGCGCTCGCCCTGCTCCGCGTCGAGGCGTTGAGCACGACCGCCACGGCGGACACCGTCACCGGCACCCAGATCAGCCATGGCCACTCCAGAGCGGACGTCCACGAGCCCCGCCGCCGCGAGCACGATCACTGCCAGCGCCGCCAGCACCAGGCCTGGACCAGGCGGCGACCCGGAGCGGGCGGGCATCCGACCGGGGAATGCGCCCCCCATCGCGTAGGTGCCCCAGGGCGCCCCAAGTGCCAAGGCGACCTGGAACCCGACGACGACCGCGTGACTAGTGCGCAGACAAGCGCGAGTGCGTCACTCACGAGGCCTCCCGCGTAGCCGAGGCTCGAGCACCCTGGCCATCCGAAGCATCCGGGTCGCCAGCCGTACTCGCCTGCCCAGGAACCCACCGTGGTGGCTGGGCAATGTCGACCACCTCGGTGCCAAGTCGGGCTGGGTCGTGTTGATGATGTTCTGGTAGAGCATCACGTCGTTGCGGGTGCCGTCGTCGTCGGCCGGCATGCCGAACTGGGCCGGATCCGGGGCCGGCTGCTGCCCGATGTCGTCCGGGAACTCGCCACGATGGCCGGTCACCGCCATGAAGTGCGCCATACCCGCGCCGAAGCCGCCCTGCTGGTACGAGTCAGCTGACGGCTCGCACTGCCGCCTTCGCATTCTCCTCATCGGGCAGGACGGTTGCCAGCGGCGGCTCGTGGGCGACCAGCGTCCGGACGTCATCCGGGTGCGCGGCGACCAGCGCGAGCGCGTTGACCGCGCCGCCACTGCTGGCGAACAGGTCAACCGGTCCACCAACCGCCTGGATGATCCGATGCAGATCATCGGCGTGCTGATTGGGGTTCGACTCGGTGCTGGGATCGTCCTTGGTGCTGCGTTCCGATCCGCGCGGGTCGTACGTCACCACGGTCCGATCCGGGAAGTGGCTGGACAGGCTGACGAAGCCGGCCGCTCCCATGGGCGAGCCGATCAGCATCAGCGGCGGCTGGCTCCCGTCGCCGCCCGGTCGCACGTCGTAGGTGATGGTCGCGCCCGGCGCATCCAGGGTGCGCGTCGTGGTCTCGGTCATGGTCATCGGTCTTGTCTCCTGTCTCGTTCGGTTGCTGTTGGCTTTGACTTGGTCAGGCGGTGGAGTTCATCGGTGGTCATGAACACGCTGTTGATCACCTGTCTCATGCTCGTGTGCTCCTACTGCACCGAAGCCGTGCCGTACTCGGGGCGCCCGTTCGGTCGGTAGACCGAGATGGTCACGCCGGACGGTGTGGTGCGCGACTCCTCCAGCGCCAGGCGAGTGTCGAGCCCGTCTCCCGGGAAGAGGCGCCTGCCCTTGCCCACGATGACCGGGAAGACCAGCAGGTTGACCCGATCCATCAGATCGTTCTCGATCAGGTTTCGGAGCAGCGCGCCGCTGCCGTGGACCTGCAGCTCGCCGCCCGGCTGCGCCTTGAGGTCGCGGACCGCCTGGATGACATCGCCGTCCAGGACCCGTGTGTTGTTCCACTCCGGATTCTTGAGCGTCTTCGACGCGACGTACTTCGGCAGGTAATTGAGCTTGCCGGCCACTGGATCGTTGGGATCGGTGTTGGCCGGCCACGAGGCAGCGAAGATCTCGTACGTTCGACGGCCGATGAGGAACGCATCGGGCCGTTCGAAGACCTCGGTCATGAAGGCGCCGGTCTGCTCGTCGAAGAAGGGAACCAGCCAGCCGCCGCGGTCGAAGCCGTCGGAGGCGTCCTCGGTCGGGCCACCCGGGCCCTGGTAAACCCCGTCGACCGAGATGAAGGTGGTGGACGTGAGCTGCATCGGTCAGACCCGCGCGGCGTTCTCGGCCAGGATCGCGTCGATCTGACCGACGGCCTGCGTCATGCCCTCCTCGATGCCCATGGCCAGCTGCTGCTCGAGGGCCTCGGTGCTTGGGAACATGCTCTTGATCTCCATCCGGGTGCGGCCGCCACCGATCTCCTGGATCGAGACCCGGGCCTCGTTCACGGGCATGTCCGGGTTCGGCGTGCCATCGTCGTTGGCGAAGCCGTCGCGGAAGACGAGCCGATGCGGCGGCTCGATCTCCACGATCTCCCACCAGGCGCGCGGCTGGTCGCCCTCAGGCCCGGTCATGTGGTAGTCGACCTTGCCGCCCGGGCGGAAGTCATGCGAGTCGACGGTGGCGGGGTAGGTGGGCGGTCCCCACCAGCGCTCGAGCTGGCGCGGATCGGCCCAGAGCTGCCAGACCCGATCCGGCGAGGCCGCGAATTCGGCGGTGACGGTCATGGTCAGGGCAGCGGGATCCTTCTGGACGGCGGTGACGGTCATTGGTGGGTCTCCTCGGTCTGGGTGATGAGGTCGGTCATGCGGTCGAAGCGGTCCGCCCACATCTGCTCGTACCGTTCGAGCAAGGCCTGAGCCACCCGAACGCCATGGAGGTTGGTGCGGACGACCTTGCGGCGGCCGATGCGCTGCTTGGTGACCAGCCCAGCCCGCTCGAGGATGGCGACGTGCTTCTGCACCGCCGCGAAGCTCATGGGGTAGTGGTCGGCCAGCTCGGCGACGCCCTCATGGCCGGCCATCGCGCGGCGCACGATGTCGCGCCGCGTGGCATCAGCCAGGGCTCCGAAGATGCGGTCGTGGTCGAGCATCAGCTGCATTCATACAACCATACGGTTGTACGACAGAGGTGTCAAGGCCGGGCCAGTGCCACGGTGGTAATGCGACGGTGATACCGCTCGGCCGGTGCTCAATGGCCGAGGGCGGCCTCGCGCTCGGCTCTCGCAGCCCGCAGCAGCGCCGCGACCTGGGGCCGTGCGACTTCGTCCCGACTGTCGATCCGGATGTGGCGCATCGTCTTGCCGGTCCCGCCAAGCAGGTGGGCCGGATCAGGGAGCACCGCACCGCGGTAGAAGCCCAGATTCACGTGTGCGGGATGCACCGCGAGGTAGGCATAGTGCTCGCTCATCTTCTTCGGACCGATGCCCCAGCCGACCGTGCCCTGGTGCGGCCAGACGACCTCCACGACCGTCGGATGCAGCCGGCGTACGAGCTGCCGAACTGCCTCGGCAGCCCCGCGACCGTTGTCCGTGGTGCGCTCGAGTGCGCGCTCCCAGTCGTTCGTCACGGAACGAGAATATCGTCGGATTCATTCACTCGGGGAGCGTTGGCCGAGCGAAGATTCAGGCCATGAGCGAAGAAGGCTGGAAGGCGTTCCTTGGCGCCGAGGATGTCGACGACTGGGTCGTGCTGCACGGTGGCGCAACGGCCGTCTATCGCGTCGGTTCGCTCCGGGAGGCGTCTGAGCTGGCCGTGGCGCTGGCACGGATTCCAGGGCTGGAGGAGAACGGGACCCTGCTGACGGTCGCCGCCGATCGCCTCACGGTGCGGTTGACGCGCGACATCTGGCAGCTCGAGCCACGGCATGTGGACCTGGCCAAGGCTGTCTCGGAGGTCGCCCGATCCAGGGGCGTCCCGGCCGACCGCAGCGCGGTGCAGGAAGTGCAGCTCGCGATCGCCGCGACGCCGGAAGCCGTTGACCTGGCCTTCTGGCGCGCCGTCCTGGGTTACGCCCCGCGGGCCGACGACAACGCCGTGGACCCGCTGGGCAATGGGTCAACGGTCTGGATGCAGGAGCTCGACGCCGCCAAGCCGCTGCGCCACGCCATGCACATCGACGTCTCGGTTGCGCGTGAGCAGGCCGCGACGCGCCTGGCGGCTGCGCTGGCCGCGGGCGGCCGCATCGTGGACGAGTCCGACGCGCCAAACTCCTGGATCCTCGCTGACCGCGCGGGCAACAAGGTCTGCATCGCCGCCTGGCCCGATGGATCCCGCACGGGGGACCCACCGGACTCGGCCTGACGACGCGAGATCACTGGATCGGGTCGCGGTTGTAGAGGCGCATCGACCAGAGGTACCCACCCAAACCGATAACCACGCACCAGGCGACAGCGAGCAGGCCGCTGTTCCCGATCGGCGTGCCGAGCAGCAGCCCGCGCAACGTTTCGATGATGGGCGTGAACGGCTGGTTCTCTGCGAACCAGGCCACCGGGCCGGGCATGGATTCGGTCGGCACGAAGCCGCTGCTGAAAAACGGCAGCAGGATGAGGGGCATCGGCAGGTTGCTAGCCGACTCGACGGTCTTCGCGACGAGCCCGAACCCGGTCGACAGCCAGGTAAAGGCGAAGGTGACGAGCGCCAGCAGCCCAATGGCTGCCAGCCACTCCATCGGTCCAGTCGTCAGGCGGAAGCCGGTGAGCACGGCGACCGCCAGGACGGCCAGCAGCTGGACCATGGTCAGGATCAGGCTGCCGAGGACATGGCCGGCCAGGACCGCGGCACGGGGGATCGACATCGTCCGAAAGCGGGCGATGATCCCGGTCGTCATGTCCATGGAGACCGTGATCGCGGTCGACTGGGTGCCGCCCATGATCCCGAGCAGCAGGATCCCCGGCACGACATAGGCGATGTACGCCTCGCGCCCGCCACCTGCGGCGACACCGGGCAGGCCGTTGCCGAGCGTCGAGCCAAAGACGTACACGAACAGCAGGTAGAGGATGACCGGAATGACGGCGACTACCAGCGTCATCGATGGGTAACGCCGCGCGTGGAGGAGGTTACGACCCAGCATCGTGGCCGAGTCGGCAATGAGATAGGAAGAGGTCATTCGGTGGCCGCCTTTCGGGCGTCGCCCTGACCCGTCAGGGACAGGAAGACGTCATCGAGATCGGGTGTCTGGATGCTGATGTCGGCGACGTCGGCCGCGGCCCCGTCGAGCTGCTCGAGCACGGTCCGCAGCGCGGCGACGCCGCCGTCGGTCGGCACGCGGAGGACGAGACCATCGGGATCGCGTCGCGCCGACGCAAGCCGCCCGGCCGCGAGCTCGAGCGCTTCGGGCTCGGTGAATTCCAGGCGCACCGCGCTGCCTGGGACCAATCGCTTCAGCTGGGCGGGCGTGCCCTCCGCCACGATCCGGCCGTGGTCGAGCAGCGCGATTCGGTTCGCGAGCTCATCGGCCTCCTCCAGATATTGCGTGGTCAGGAAGATGGTGATTCCGTCGGCGACCAGGTCGCCCACGATCTGCCACATGGTCCGTCGCCCGCGGGGGTCGACGCCGCTGGTCGGTTCGTCCAGGAACACGATCCGCGGGTTGCCCATCAGCGTCATGGCCAGGTCCAGCCGGCGCTTCATCCCGCCGGAGTAGGTGGCGACGTGCTTGGCGGCCGCGTCGGTCAGCTCGAAGCGCTCGAGCAGGTCGGCAATGCGCCGCCGGCCTTCCTCGCCCCCAAGGTGGTGCAGGGCGGCCATGAGCCGGAGGTTCTCCTCGCCGGTCAACAGGTCGTCGACCGCCGAGAACTGGCCGGTGACGCCGATCTGCGCTCGGACCCCCTCCGGATCAGTCCGCAGGTCGTGGCCGCCCACGGCGACCTCGCCGGCGTCCGGTGTCAGCAGGGTGGTGAGGATGTGGATCGTCGTGGTCTTGCCGGCGCCGTTCGGGCCGAGCAGCGCGAACACGGTCCCCGACGCGACCTCGATGTCGATGCCGTCAAGGACGAGCTGCTCGCCGTACGACTTGCGCAGCCCGGAGACACGAACGGCGGGGGAGATGGGGGTCATGACCGCACCTCCCCGGCCGCGCTGGACTCAGATGTCCAGGTCTTCCACGAGCGGCTGATTGACGGAGGCGGAGACCATGGCCCAGAGCTCTGCCGGAATATGCTCGCGGAGGTCCTCGAGCGTGTCGAACACGTCGAGAGTCGCTTCAGCTGGCTTTCCGCCGCCCGACGCCATGCCGATCCCGGTCCATGCGCGCCAGCCGGTGAGGGGGTTGCCCTGAGCGTCGCGCATCTCGAAGTACGGGGTGCCCTCGACATGGAGGGCGAACCGCTTCGGCCCCCGCCATACGCGGAAGCGCCTGAATTTCTCCCCCTCGGTGCTGAACCACTCGCCGAGCAGGACCCCCAGGAAGCGGACCTTTCGGCCGGAGCCGAGACCGACCTTGACGACGACGTCGTCATACCCAGCAGCCCGGGCGTCCGCCAGCTCGACGTAGCGCTTGAGGGCCGCCCCGATAGCAGCGGACAGGTTACCGCCAGCGAGCTCCTGGGCCTGCTGGAAAAGCGGCTGATCGTCCTCGGAAACGTAGATGGTCTTGTTTGGCACGAGTGCATCGTATCTCCTACGCGGCTGCATGTAATGCATCTATGCGTACGAGTATACGTATAGCCCTACGTACACGTCAAGGGCCAATACGAGCGCGGATTAGAGATCGGCGACGAAGGGTTGAGCGGACTTCGAGGTAGGTCCGGCAATGGTTTGGTAATCACGCGCATGCCAACATGGCCCGATGAGTGGCGTTCGCTCGCTCGAGCTCAGCAGGGAGCAGGTCCTCGCCTTCAGACGCAGGGTCCAGGCCCTCGACGAGCGGCTCCCACCCGGACCGGACTCTCTTCAGCATGCGGCCTGGGCTGGCCTGCAGGACAGCGTTCCGCGATCGGCGCTCCACTCGCTTCACGCGCGTGTCGAAGGCGTGGCCACGGACGCTCTTGATGACCCGTCGCTGGTCCAGGTCTGGGGTCCGCGCTACGCCGTCTACGTCGTGCCCGCAAGCGACCACGCGCCATTCACGCTCGGCCGGATGCCGGAGAAGGGCCGGCTCCCGGCTCGGGCGGAGGACTATGCCGTCCGCGCGCACGCCCACCTGGCGGGCCGAAAGCTACCGGTAGGCGACGTTGCGGATGCGCTCGGCGTCGGCAATGCGAATGCGATCCGCTATGCGACGCTGACCGGCACCATGCTGATCCGTTGGGCCGGCGCCCGGCAGCCGATCATCTGGACGGTGCCTCGTCCGGCCCTGAATGCCGCCGAGGCACTCCGGGAGCTCGTCCGCCGCTACCTGCACGTCTTCGGCCCAACCACGGTCGAGGCCTTCGTGCGCTGGGGCGGGCTGGAGGGTCCGTTGGCGCTGGCAGCGTTCGACGCCATCGGCGACTCCTTGCTGACGGTCCGGACGCCGCTGGGTGACGCGTTTGCACTTGCCGAGGATGCGCCGATGCTCCGCCAGCCGCCTTTGCCGACCGATGTCGCCCGGCTGCTGCCGAGCGGCGACCCGTACTACCTCCTGTGGGGGGCGGACCGGGAGTTCCTGGTGCCCGATGCGGCGCAGCGCGCTGAGCTCTGGACGTCCCGGGTCTGGCCGGGAGCGCTACTGGTCGGCGGCGAAATCGTGGGCACCTGGCGTCGCTCGAAAGCCGAGGTGGCTGTTGCACCGTGGCGCACGCTCTCGTTTCAGGAACGCGAAGCCGTCGAGGCCGAAGCCGCGACCCTGCCGCTGCTGCCCGAGGTCAATGCGTCAGCCGAGGTACGTTGGGACGAGGGCGCGCCGCACTAGCGAGGTGGCGTCAGCGGCGCGGTAGGCTGCACCTGATGACTGAGAGCCGCGTTGAACACGAGCATCGGGTCACGAACCTCGAGCTCTTCTTCGACCTCGTGTTCGTCTTCGCGCTCACGCAGGTGACCGCGTTCCTCGCGGACGACCTGACATGGGGCGGCCTGCTGCGCGGGCTGTTCATCCTCGCGGCGCTGTGGTGGACTTGGGCGGCGTATGCGTGGCTGACGAACACGCTCGATCCCGAAGAGGGAGCGGTTCGGATCGCCATGTTCGGCTCCATGGGTGCGATGCTGGTCGTCGCGCTCGCGACGCCCCGGGCCTTCGGCGTCGACGGGGTCATATTCGGCATCGCCTATTTCGTCGTGCGCGCCCTGCACCTCGTGCTCTATGCGATCGCCGGCCGGTCCGATCCAGACCTACTGGGCGCCGTGCTTCGGATCGCACCGAGCGCGATGACCGGCGCCGCGCTTCTGGTGGTGGCCGGCTTCCTCGATGGAGCGGCCCAGATGGCGGTGTGGGCGGTGGCGCTGGCCATCGATTACGGCTGGCTCCTCGTGGTCGGCATGCGCGGCTGGCGAGTCGAGGCGGAGCACTTCGTCGAACGTCACGGGCTGATCATCATCATCGCCCTCGGCGAGTCGATCGTGGCGATCGGGATCGGTGCCAGCGGCGTGGCGCTCGAGGTCCAGGTGATCCTGGCGGCGCTGTTGGCCATGACAGTCGCGTGCGCTCTGTGGTGGTTGTACTTCGACTGGGTCATCTACGTCTCCCAGGCCGGGCTGGCCGAGGCGACGGGGGAGGATCGGGCCGTCCTGGCGCGTGACCTCTACTCCTACCTCCATCTGCCGTTGGTTGCCGGCATCGTGCTGTTCGCGCTCGGCGTGAAGACGACGCTGGGCCATGTCCACGACCCGCTCGACGTGATTTCCGCAGTTGGTCTGTGCGGCGGCCTGGCGCTCCACTTCGCCGGCCACGTTGCGCACCGGCTGCGGACGGGCGGCGGCTGGGGCCACGGCCGGCCGGTTGCGACGGTGGCGCTGCTGGCGCTGGTGCCGGTGGCGACGATCGTGCCCGCGCTCATCTCGATCGCCCTGGTTGCTGCCGTGTGCACGGCGCTTGTCGCCTACGAGGCGCTGCGCTATCCGAACGCCAGAGCGTGGATCCGGGGCCACCGGGGAGCGTTCACCATGGAGGAGGCCAGGCGGGTGGCTCCCAGGACCGGCCGGCATCCGGACACCGGCGATCAGACCTAGGGCAGTCAGTGCTATGCGGCGTCAGCTGCCCGGCGGAGCTCGTCGACCTCGATCTTGCCCATCTTCAGCATCGCCTCCATCGCCCGGCGCGCTCGCTCCGGATCGGGATCGCTGGCCAGCAGATTGAGCTCGCGCGGGACGATCTGCCACGACAGTCCGAATCGGTCCTTCAGCCATCCGCACGGACCCGGCTCGCCGCCGTCGGCGGTCAGCGCGTCCCAGAGGCGGTCCACCTCTTGCTGGTCTTCGCACTCGACGACGAAGGAGAGTGCCTCGTTGAATCGGAAGTCCGGCCCGCCATTGAGACCCTGGACGCGGCTGCCGAGGAGAGTGAAGTCCACGGTCAGGACCATGCCGGCAGGCCCGCTGGGCGTGTCGGCGGGGGAGCGCCACACCCGCTCGACGTGGCTGTCCGGCAGCAGCGACGTGTAGAAGGCCGCGGCCTCCTCCGCCTTCCCGTCGAACCACAAGCAGGGATAGAACGTGTGCATCGGTGAGTCCTCGACTCTGCGTTTATTCCTCAGGGTAGTGACCTGCCTGGCGGGCGTGAGTCATCGGCACAGGAGGGCGTCAGACCGATGAGCCTTCGCCATTCGATGTGTCTGAATGACCGATGGACCTGAACGTGAGGACGACATGGCTGAAGTGACGAACGCCAGCGGGGTGCCGGCACGGGCGACGAGGCGCGAGTGGATCGGCCTCGCCGTGCTGACGTTGGCGGCGCTGGTCTATGCCATGGACCTGACCGTCCTCAACCTGGCGATCCCGATCATCAGCGAGGAGCTGCAGCCGACCAGCGTCCAGCTGCTCTGGATGATCGACATCTACGGCTTCCTGGTCGCGGGTCTCCTCGTCACGATGGGCACGCTCGGCGATCGGATCGGTCGGCGCCGGCTCCTGCTGGCGGGCGCGGCCGGCTTCGCGCTGGCGTCGCTCTTCGCAGCCTTCTCGACTGGCCCCGACATGCTCATCGCTGCCCGGGCAGTCATGGGGGTCGCCGGCGCAACCATCGCGCCATCGACCCTGTCGCTCATCTTCACGATGTTCCTGGACCCCAGGCAGCGATCGACGGCCATCGGCGTGTGGATTGCCGCTTACTCGGCCGGAGGCGCCATCGGTCCCGTCCTGGGCGGCGTGCTCCTCGAGTTCTTCTGGTGGGGCTCGGTGTTCCTCATTGGCGTGCCGGTCATGGCGCTCCTGCTCCTGCTGGGTCCGCGGACCCTGCCCGAGTATCGGGATCCGAACGCGGGCCGGATCGACCTCGTCAGCGTGGCGTTGTCGCTGCTCGCGATCCTGGGAGTCGTGTACGGCCTGAAGCAGCTGGCGCAGGACGGCCTGTCGGCGCAGCCGGTCCTGGTGATCGTCGCCGGGCTGCTGCTGGGGTTCCTGTTCGTCCGCCGGCAGCTCCGCCTGGAGTCGCCGATCATCGACGTCCGCCTCTTCCGCATCCCTGCCTTCAGCGCGTCGCTCGGGCACCTACTTCCTGGGCATCTTCGTGGTCGTCGGCTACTTCCTGTTCATCTCGCAGTACCTGCAGCTGATCCAGGGGCTGTCGCCGCTGAACGCGGCGCTCTGGTCTCTCCCATCCGCGATCGGGTTCATCGCCGCGGGCATCGATCGCGCCGCGGATCATTCACCGCTTCCGTCCGTCGATGATCATGGGCGTGGGCATGGCGGTCGCGGCGATCGGGACGGCCATGCTGCTCGGCCTCTCGGTCGACGGCGAGCGGCGGGCTGATCCTCATTGCCGTCGCGTCGACCGATCATCTCGGTCGGCCTCGGCGCCGGTGATCACGCTCGCCACCGAGCTCATCGTGGGCAGCGCTCCGCCGGAGCAGGCCGGGGCCGCCACCGGGATCTCGGAGACGAGCGGCGAGCTGGGCGGCGCGCTGGGCATCGCGATCCTGGGCAGCCTCGGAACCGCGGTCTATCGGTCCAGGTGGCGGACTCGCTGCCGGCCGACATCCCCGCGGAGGTCGCGGATGCGGCGCAGGACACGCTGGGTGGGGCGCTGGCGATCGCGGAGTCCCTGCCTGGCGCCCTCGCTGACGCCGTAGTGGCCGCGGCGCAGGTTGCGTTCGTGGACGCCCTCCATCTCGTGGCCGCAGTCGCCGCGATCCTGGCAGCCCTGACCGCCATCGTCGCGGCAGCGGCCCTGTGGAACGTGCCCGTCCGAACCGACGCGCCCGAGGAAGAAACCGCTCCGGCGCCGTTGCCGCCACCGAGTGAGGGCATGGTCGCGAAGGAATCGATTCCTCCGGAGCTCTTCCTCGCTGGCTATCCCCGCGAGATCAGCGACCTCGCCGAGCGACTGCGCGGGGTCGTCTTCGAAGCCGTGCCCGAGGCTATCGAGCGCGTGCGAACCGGCTGGCGCTGATCGGATATGACGTTCCCGTGGACCGAAGGACCCGGTACTTCGCCTTCGTCGCTCCCGAGCCCGAGCACGTCCACCTGGGCTTCGAGTACGGCATCCTGATGGCGGACCCTGACGGCCTCCTGTTGGGCGCCCATCTCAACCTGCGCAAGGTCCGCTTCGTGACCTACAAGCCCGGCGACGCGATCCCGAACGACGCGCTGGTGCGCTACACCAGCGAGGCGGCCGCGCTGGCCGCGATGCGCGTGACCATGGGAAGGTGAACGCGCATCGTCGACTGCGCTCAATGTCGCGCACGTACGACCTGACCGATCCTCACCGATTCGGTCGCCCTTCTCAGTCCGTCGAACTCGCGCCGGCGGATCGCGACGATCCGGGTGACGAGATCGAGGGGGATCGGCTCCTCGGCTCGGAACCGGAGCGTGCCCTTGCCGACGGCGTAGGGCTTCAGCTCGTCGCCCAGCTCGTCGACCATCGCGTCGGTCCACGGGAAGAGGCTGTAGTGGCGCTTGAACGCTTCGTACGACAGGAAGAAGCGTCCGCCCAGGCGGAACGCCGGCATGTTGTACGCGATCGCCTCGGTCGCATCGGGTGCCGCGGCCCGGATCGTGTGGCGGAGCTGCTCCATGGCAGCCCGGCGATCCTCAGGCAGGGCGGCCATGTAGTCATCGACGTTCGCGTACTTCGGCATGAAGCACCTCCCCTGCAGTCCTGCTCAGTCGGAAGGACCGATAGGACATCACCGGCCGACCCGGCCGCACATGATCCTCGATCGGCTGCCCGGACCCATTCGCCGCGCGCTGTATGCCGGCGGCACGCGGCAGGATCGGCTTCAAGACCCGGACGCGGTGATTCGCGTGCTCGACCTCCGACCCGGCATGGTCGTAGCGGACCTGGGCCCCGGCGCAGGGCACTTCACCCTCCGGCTTGCCCGCGCCGTCGAGCCGAATGGCGTCGTCTACGCGCTCGACGCGAGCCAGAGACGCTCGACGACCTGATGCACAGCTGCTGACGACCGTGCGATCACGACGCTGAGGCCGGTGCGGGTCCGCCGCGACCGTCTCGAGGTCCCCGTGCCGGTGGACCTGCTCTTCGTCTCGGCCACCTACCACCACCTTCCGGACCGGTCGAACTACTTCGCGGAAGCGCGAGCGCACCTCCGGCCCGGCGCGAGGGTGGCGATCCTCGAGTCGCGGCGCGAGGGGTTGCTGGCCCCGTGGCGTGGCCGTCACGCGTCGTCGCCTCGCCAGCTGCTGCGCGAGATGGCGGATGCCGGTTACCGGCTCATGGCCACCCACGACCTCGTGCGCGGTTACTGGTTCGGGATGTTCGAGGTCGCGGATTCGCCGGACAGGCACGACTGAGGACGCGATTCGCGTCGTTCACGCGGAGAGGCGGCGCGAAGTACGCCACCGTCCATACCAAAGGTCCGCTGGCGTGGCGCCGTCGCGAGATGACGCTCCCGAAATGCGGGGGCGATTCAGGTCTCGACTCGCGATTTCCGCCGCGGCGGCATTGGCTGCCGCCTGCATCCTCGCGCCATCGGCCATCGCGGTTGACGGCGAGACGAGCGTCGTGCTCCAGCCCGACACGAAGGGGTGCACCGGTGTCTTGCCGTCGAACGACGGCAATACGGACATGCGGCTCGTCGGCGGAACGCTCACCCCAGGCGGAACGGCAGTATTCGAGATCACCTATCCGCTGACTCCGTCGAGCATCGGCAAGGAGTTCACGATCCTCGCCTGCGCGTTCATCAACGACGTCGCTGAGCTCAAGTACGTCGTCTCGTTCGTGCCCAGCAACCAGTCGTTCAGGCTTCGGATGACGTTCGCCGTGCCCGAGGACGCGCCGGTGGGCGGCTGGTACTGCAACTACACCAAGACGACTGCCAGCCCAACGGCCCCTCAAGCGAGCCAGCGAAAAGCGGGGCCGTCGTGCTTCATCATCCGCCCGCCTGCACCACGCCGACGTCGCAGCCACCCGGTGGACCGAACCAGCCTCCGGCGACGAGCTCGTCGGGAGAACCGCCGTTGATCCCCGATACAGCGATGCGGCCCTGACCGCCACCACGAGCAGGTCGGCAGGCGCTGGCGCGCCGTCCTCGCTCATCAGCCTTGCCGGCTGAGGTGCAGCACCCACCCGGCAGCCCCGCCGGGCGGTGAGAGGCGAGTCGACTCTGCCTCGGTGGCGGCGATCGCATCCGCATTCGTCCACTCGCGGTCGGCCAGGCTGAACCACTCGACGTCATAGGTGCCAGTTGGCAGCTCTGCCGCGATGCCGCCGTCATCGGGCTGGAAGACGACGTACTCGCGGCCCGTCTCGGCCAACGCGTAACGCGTTGAGCTGAGCGAGGAGTGGCGGAACCATGGGAGCGAGGTCGAGGCGCTCCGCCAGGCGTCGCGTATCGCCGAGGGCCAGCCGCGCCGCCTCCAGCGACTCATAGGACGGGAACCCGGCGGACGGATCGTCCGGCTTCACGCCGCCAATGATCCCCAGGTCGTACAGGATCGGGTTGTGGCCGCGGGTGAATGCCTTCCAGGGCCAGAGCGCATCGGCCTCCATCGGCGAGAAGTGGTCGCTGTCGGCGATGATCACCTTGCGACCATCGGCCTCGCGGCGGATCCGTGTACCAGTGGCTTGGCGGCGGGCCGGCGCTCATATCGGCCTTGGGGTCGATCGGCTCATCGAAGCCGGGTGAGATCCAGTCGGCGGGGCTGGCGAACAGCGTCTCGTTCGTAGTGCGGATGTCGGCCACCGGGAACTGCATGGTCATCCCGATGGGTCGCGCGTCGTAGCCGCGCTCCCGCTCCAGGCGCTTGACCGTCTCGATGACCCAGTACTGCCACTTGGTCGTGTCGCCGATGCGCCCGGGGATGGTCTGCCCGGCCATCTCGAAGCCATCGGCGTCCTGGCCCGATGCCTCGTTGGCGACCTCGTACAGCACGTTCGGCAGGTCGTGGACGGTGTCGAGGACCTTGCCGATGTACGCCTCCTGCAGCTCCTGCACCTTCGGGTCGAGCGGCAGGACCATGTAGTCGACGATCGACTCGATGCCGATGCCGTTCACGTTGTTCTTGGCGTGGAACGGATGGCCCTCGACGTTGTCCGGCGCGGGAGTGAGGTGCAGGCCGAAGCCCTCGAACAGCATCACGTCGACGTAGATCCCGCGCTCGCCCGCCGTCTGCCACGCGGTCGCGCAGCCGGCTGAAGTGCTCGTCGTCGAACTGGGTCAGGTCGAACTTCGGCTTGCCGTCCGATGCCTCGCCCGGACCGGTGCGTGCCCACGGCTGCGGCGACATGCAGGCGTGCACGGCGCCGCCGCCGACCTGCGACTTGAACTGCTCCCAGCGCCAGAGACGGATGAAGTTGTGCCCGTGGTCGACGAGCCAGTCCAGGTAGGCGTCGAAGTCGAACCGATCCGGCTCGTCCGGGCATTCGGCACCCGGCCCCATGCCGTCGTGGAAGTTGTTGTTCACGTGCGCGCCGGTCAGGTAGACGATGCGGCCGTCGCGATCGCCCCCCCTGCGTCTCGAAATACCGTGGGATTTCGTCGCGATACGGCAAGCGGCGCCGTCGACCAGCGTGCTGGTAGCCATGAGGTCAGTGCCTTCTGCGGGTGCACCGCGCCGAAGGCCGCAAGGCTGATGCCAACTGGGCTTGCAGGGGACCCGAACTCCCTGCTCGCCGCCTGAGCGAGGCAGCAAAGGGCAGCGTAGGCAGGCAGGAATCGGATCGTGTCTGTTCATCGTGCCGACTACCATCGACGGGTGACCCTGCGACCCGAGATTGCGCCCGCGGACGACTTCGTCCACCTCCACGTCCACTCCGAATTCAGCCTCCTGGACGGCCTCTCGCGCACGGGGGAGATGACCCAGCGGGCCGCCGATCTCGGCATGAAGGCCCTGGCCGTGACCGACCACGGCGCGATGTACGGGACCATCGAGTTCTACTCGGCGGCCAAGGCGGCGGGCATCAAGCCGATCATCGGCGATCGAGCAGTACATCGCCCCGCGCGGCATGACCGCTCAAGGAGGGCAAGGCCGACGCGGACTACTACCACATGGTCCTGCTGGCCAAGAACGAGGTCGGCTACCGCAACCTGCTGGCGCTGACCACCGCGGCGCACCTGGACGGCTACTACTACAAGCCGCGCATCGACAAGGAGCTGCTGGCCAAGCACGCCGAAGGCCTCATCGGGACCTCCGCCTGCCTCGGCGGGGAAGTGCTGCGCCGCCTGGCCGAAGGCGACGAGCGGGCAGCCCGGCAGGCCGCCGACGACTATCGGTCCATCCTGGGTCCGGAGAACTTCTACATCGAGGTGCAGGACCACGGCGTGCCGCAGCAGAGCAGCCTGCACCCGCAGCTGGTGGAGCTGGCGCGCGACATGAAGATCCCGCTGCTGGCCACCAACGACACCCACTACACCGTGCCGGAGCAGCACGACGCGCACGACCTGCTGCTCTGCATCGGCACCGCCACCAACGTCGACACGCCGGGCCGGCTGAAGTTCGAGACCAACGAGTTCTTCCTGAAGTCGCCGGCCGAGATGCGCCGCCTCTTCCGCGGCGAGCTGGGCGAGGCCATGGACAACACCATGCGGGTGGCCGAGCAGGTGGACCTGAAGCTGGAGTTCGACCAGCTCCGCCTGCCGCACTTCCCGGTGCCCGACGGCGAGACCGCCGGCTCCTGGCTGCGCAAGGAGTGCGAGCGCGGGCTGGTGGACCCGATACCCCCAGCTCGACCGATGAGATCCGGCATCGGCTCGACTACGAGCTGGGGATCATCGACCGGATGGGGTACAGCGGCTACTTCCTGATCGTGGCCGACTTCACGCGCTTCGCGCGGGAGCAGGGGATCTACACCACCTGCCGGGGGAGCGCGCCGGGCTCGATCGTGACCTACTCGCTGGGCATCACCCCGGTCGATCCGCTGGCCTACGGCCTGCCGTTCGAGCGCTTCCTCAACCCGGACCGCGTGACGATGCCGGACATCGACATCGACTTCCAGGACTCGCGCCGGGACGAGGTGATCGAGTACGTCACCCGCAAGTACGGCGACGACCGGGTGGCGCAGATCATCACCTTCGGGACGCTGGGCGCCAAGGCCGCCATCCGCGACGTCGGGCCGCGCCATGGGCCTGACCTACGCCGAGGCGGATCGCGTCGCCAAGGCGGTGCCCGAACGAGCTGAACATCAGCCTGGAGCGGGCAGTGGAGACCTCACCCCAGCTGCGGGAGCTGATCGCCGGCGACGAGCGGGTGGACAAGCTGATCGGCATCGCCAAGCAGCTGGAGGGCGTGGCGCGCCACGCCTCCACGCATGCCGCCGGGATCGTCATCATCCCGCGAGCCGCTGACCGAGATCATGCCGCTGCAGCGGGCGACCGACGGCCGCACCACCATGACCCAGTTCGAGATGCACGCCTGCGAGGCGCTGGGCCTGCTGAAGTTCGACTTCCTGGGCCTGATCAACCTCACCATCCTGGCCGATGCGGTGGCGCTGATCCGCGAGCACCGCGGGCGTGGAGATCGACGTCGACAACCTGCCGCTCGACGACGCGAAGACCTTCGAGCTGCTGTCCACCGGCGAGACGACCGGCATCTTCCAGCTCGAGGGCTCGGGGATGCGCCGCTACGTCAAGGACCTGAAGCCCACCGAGGTGCGGGACCTGGCGGCCATGGTGGCGCTCTTCCGGCCCGGACCGATGGCCAACATCCCGGCCTACATCCGCCGCAAGCACGGCGAGGAGGAGGTCACGTACCTGCACGAGTCGCTGGAGCCGGCGCTGCGCGACACCTACGGGATCTTCGTCTACCAGGAAGACATCATGACCGCCGCCATCGCCATGGCCGATTACACCGGCCCCGAGGCGGACAACCTCTGCTACGCGATCCGCAAGAAGAAGGAATCGGTCCTGCGCGAGCACGAGGCGAAGTTCAAGGCCGGCGCCAAGAAGAAGGGCATTCCCGCCGTCGGTGGTGGACCAGGTGTTCGCCGCCTTCGAGCCGTTCGCCCGCTACGGGTTCAACAAGGCCCACGCCACCTGCTACGGGCTGATCGCGTACCAGACCGCCTACCTCAAGGCGAACTACCCGGTCGAGTTCATGACCGCGGTGCTCAACGGCTTCCGCGAGCGCGCCGAGAAGGTGGCCGCCGTGGTGGCCGAGTGCCGGCGCCTGGGAATCGAGGTCCGCCCGCCGGACGTGCAGGCGCTCCGCGGCGCTCTTCACGGTCGAGGACGACGCCGATGGCACCTCCGCCATCCGCTTCGGCCTCGCCGCCATCAAGAACGTGGGCGAGGGAGCGATCGAGGCGATCGTGGCTGCCCGCGAGGGACGCTCCGAGACCTCCGACGCGGCTGGGCCGTTCACCAACCTGGACGACCTCTGCCGTCGCGTGGACCTGCGCACGGTCAACAAGCGCGTGATGGAGTCGCTCATCAAGGCCGGCGCCATGCTCTCGCTGGGGTCGCCGGGCGGGCTGCTGGCGCGGCTGGACCACGCCCTTGACACCGGAGCGCGCCACCAGCGCGACGTGGCGGCCGGCCAGAGCACGCTGTTCGACCTGTTCGCCATGCCCGCCGAGCCGGCACCCATCGGTCCACCGTCCGCCACGCCCGACCTGATGGAGGACGAGGTGCCGCGCGCGCGAGCGCCTGCGCTGGGAGAAGGAGCTGCTCGGCCTGTATCTGTCCGAGCACCCGCTGGGCGACATCGCCGATCAGCTGCCGGAGTACGTGACCGCCTACACCGGCGACCTGGCGGAGGAGTCGGACCAGGCGAAGGTCACCCTCGGCGGCATCATTCAGGGCTCGCGCCGGGTGGTGACGCGTGCCGGGTCCACCATGCTGGTGGCCACGCTCGAGGACCTGCAGGGATCGGTGGAGGTGGTGGTCTTTCCCAAGGTCTTCGCCGAGACGGCCAATGCCTGGGCCGATGACACCGTCGTGCTCGTCTCCGGCCGCGTCGATCACCGCGACGAGGCGGCACAGGTGCTGTGCGAGGCGGTGCACTGCCTGGGAGGACGCGGCTCGCATGGGGCCGGTTGCCTTCGGCGCGGAACGCGATCGGCTGCTGCGCAGCCGTGGGCGGGGGTCGTGGACGCCCGCCGGGGCTGGCGCGAATGGCAACGGCGGTAGTGGCGCACCTGTCCCCGCACCCGCAACTACGGAACCCCTGACCGTGCGGCCGCGCGGGGCCGTGTCGGTAGTGACGTCGCCCACCACCGCGGCGGCCATTCCGGTGGAGGCCGCGCGGTCGGTGCCGACCCCGCTGGCCGAGCCCTCGGAACAGACCCCGGCGCCGGCCGACGCGGTGCCGCTCTCGGCCACGCCCGCCGAGGCAGGGGTGATCCGGATCGGCTTCGAGGAGGGGATCGGGACGGATCGGCTGCTGCCGGCGATCGAATCGGTGACGCAGGCCGTCCGCGACCGACCGGGGGCGCTGCCAGTCGTCATCACCATCCCGGTGGCAGGCGCCACGCGCGAGGTGCGGCTGCCGCATCGGGCGGAATGGAACGACCGGCTGGCCGAGAGCGTGCGCCAGGCAGCGGGGGTGCCGGTCGCGATCGAGCTGCGGGCTGAATCGGTCGAGGGCTGAGCGCGCTGGTATCCTCGCGTCCCATGCCACGAGCCACCACGGCCAAGCCATCCGCTCCCGCCCACGCGCGCGCCCCGCACTCGCCGCACGAGCGCCACGGCCAAGCCCGCGGCTGCCAAGCCCGCGCCGGATGCGAAGCATCCCCTGCCGCACGACGAGCTCTACGCTCGCATTCTCCGGGTGCTGCGGGGCGCACCGAATCGGGTGGTGGAGCTCACGCCGCTCGCGGCGGAGCTGGCGATGGAGCCCCAGGCCCTGCAGGTCGAGCTTGAGCGCCTGGGCCGGCGCGGGTTCGTGGTGCTGCCATTCATCGAGCCGGGGTTCGGCGGGGGAGCGGAGCTTGCTCAGCCCGGGCTCGCCTGGCTGATCGCCTACGAGGGCGGCAGGCCGAAGGACGTGCCGGTCGCGCTGCGGCCGGCCAAGGCCCACGTGCGAGCGCGGGACGAGGCCGCGCGGCTGCCTCGCGCCGACGTGTACGGCCCCGGCCGCTAGCCGGACGAGTCGGTCTAGGCGACGTCGGCGGTCTCGCCGACCTCGAAGCTGGATCGGCGAGGGTCACCGGCCATGAAGAACGCCGGCGCGTCGTCGAACGCGTACCGGAGCGGTGGCAGGTCCGGATCGAGGCCGCAGACCGGACAATTGATGCGATCGATGGCCGGGACCTCGATCTCGGAGTCGCAGTGGCTGCATCGCCGGGTGACCATCTCGATTTCCTCCCAGATGCGGCCAGGTGGCTCGCTGGCAGCTCGCAGATGCATTCCGCGTGCCCGATCCACAGACGCTCAGACGGGCCGAAGGGTTGCGCGACAGCCCGATCTAGGTGTCCAGGAAACGACGGAGGAACTGCCGCGTCCGCTCCACGCGCGGGTCATCGAGCACCTGCTCCGGCGGCCCCTGCTCCATGATCCGTCCGTCCTCCATGAAGATCACGCGGTCGGCCGCGTCCTGGGCGAAGTGCATCTCATGGGTGACCACCACCATGGTCGTCCCCTCATGGGCCAGCTCCTCCATGACCTTGAGCACCTCGCCGATCAGCTCCGGGTCCAGGGCGCTGGTCGGCTCATCGAACATCAGCACCTTCGGCTCCATGCACAGTGCGCGCGCGATGGCTGCTCGCTGCTTCTGCCCGCCCGATAGCCGCGAGGGGTACTCGTTGCGCTTGTCGCTGCAGCCCGACCTTCTCCAGGATCTCGTCGGCGAAGGCGACCGCTTCGTCGGTCTGGATGCCGCGCACGCGGATCGGCGCCTCGATGCAGTTCTGCAGCACCGTCATGTGCGGGAACAGGTTGAATTCCTGGAACAGCATCCCGGCGCGCAGCCGTATCTGGCGGATCAGCTCCTGGTGCTGCTTGTCGCGCTCGCGTGAACGGATCCGCCCGGACCTTGAGTCCGTCGATCTCGACCGCGCCCATGGTCGGCTCCTCAAGGAAGTTGATGCAGCGCAGGAGCGTCGTCTTGCCACTGCCGGATGGACCGATGACCATCACGGCTTCGCGCCGCCGCACCTCCAGGTCGACCCCGCGCAGGACGTGGTTCTCGCCGAAGTACTTGTGCACGCCCTCGACGGTGATGATCACCTCGCCCACGTGCGCCGGAGGCTCCGGCGCCAGTGCGGCGTCTCGGTCCGGGAATCGGCCGTCATCGGTCCGACCGCGCCATGCGTGCGCTCCAGCCGCTCCTGGAAGTAGCTGAAGATGATGGTCAGCACCCAGTAGACGAGGGCCGCGACCAGGAAGGCCTGGATGCTGCGGGCGTCGCGCGTGCCGACCGCCCGAGCCCGCCACAGGAGCTCCTGGACGGTGATGATCGAGACCAGCGAGCTGTCCTTGATCATGGCGATGAACTCGTTGCCGATGGCCGGGACCACGATCCGGACCGCCTGCGGCAGGACGATGCGCCGGAAGACCAGGCGCTCCGGCATGCCCAGCGCGCGGCAGCCTCCCGCTGGCCGCGCGGGCACCGCCTGGATGCCGGCGCGGAAGATCTCCGTCATGTACGCGCCGTAGTTGAAGCGCGAGCGCGATGATCCCGGACGGGATCGGCGGCAGCACGATCCCGAGCTGCGGCAGCGCGAAGAAGATGATGAAGATCTGGACGAGCAGGGGCGTGCCCCGTACCAGCGAGACGTAGAGCGACGCCAGGCCGTACCAGGATCGGGTTCGAGGAGATCCGTCCCAGGGCGCCGAGCAGTGCCAGCACCACGGCCAGCATGATCGAGGCGATCGAGACCACCACCGTGATCCAGATCCCGCCCAGGATGAATGGCGCGTTCTCCGCCATCCAGTCCGGCTCGATGTTCCGGCCACCAGTAAGGCCGCCAACGATCAGACCGATGACCACCACCCAGACGGCAGCGGACCTGCAATCGGAAGATGGTCCGCGCCCGGTCGCGAGCCACGGCCAGCCGATGTGCGACTGATCGCGGCTTTCCGTCGCAGTCGCGCGTCCGTCGGCTGTCCGTCGACTGCCGTCATCGGCTCATGCCTCCGGCATCAAAATGCACCGGGGACGCCCATCGCAGGACGTCCCCGGCACGAGCGGCGTGTCGAGTCGCCTACGGCGTGGTGACTCGTGAGGTCGAGCCCGTCGTACCACTTCTTGCTCAGCGTCGGTCAGCGTGCCGTCCTCGTGCATCTCGCCGATGATCCGATCGATCTCGGCCACCAGCGTGTCGTTGTCCTCGACCGCGTTGTCGAAGGCGACCGCCAGCGCCTTCGAAGAAGACCGGATCGCCGACCTTCACGACCGGCAGCCCGTCGTCGACCGCACCGTCACGGTCGTGGACGAGCTGAAGCCAGCCCTCGAAATCGGTCCGACCGTCGCGCCAGGCCTCGGCGCAGTTGATATCGGTCGGGAGGGTGGTCACCGTGGCGCCCTCCGGCGGCGCCGGCAGCTCACCGGCCTCGGCGAAGCTGCAGGGTGCCCTCCAGCCAGAACTGATAGGTCGTCGCCTCAGCCGACACAGATCGTCGTGCCGGCGAGGTCCTCGATGGACGTGATGTCGCTGCCTCCGCGATGGCCGCCAACTGACGCCGGCGTGTAGTAGTACGGCTGGGTGAAGTCGAGGATCTCCTTGCGCTCGGGCGTGATCGTCACCGAGCCGACGCTGATGTCCCAGCGGTTCGACCAGCTGCCCGCGATGATCGCGTCGAAGCTCGGCGTCTCGAACTCGACTTCCACGCCCAGGCGCTCGCCGATCTCGTTCGCGACGTCGATGTCGAAGCCCTCGAGCTCGTGGTGTCCGCGTTCAGGAACGACTGCGGCGGATAGTCCGGGTCCGTCGAGACGTTGATCACGCCGGCCCAGACTTGATGCCGCTCCAGGTCAGTCGCCACCGCTGCCAAGGTTGCAGGCCGTGACCAGCATCAGGACCGCGATGAACAGGCGGAGACGTCCGCGGCAGCGCCATCTATGGCTGCTCCTTCGTCGAGGTCATGCGCCTGCTCGGCTCGGGCATCGCGGCTGCGTCTCGTGACGGATGGTTGTAGCACGCCCGGCGATCGCGGGCGACAACGCGCGGTCCGGGCCGTCGCCGGTACACTCGCGGGCATGACCGCCACGACCCGGCCATCACGCCGCTCTCCCGCGCATCGACGATCCCGTCGCGCTTCTACCTGGATCCCGACGATCCTGGAGGCCGAGAAGGAGCGCGTGTTCGGCCGGACCTGGCAGCTGGTCGCCCGCGCCGAGGACCTGTCGCGGGTCGGCGATTTCGTCCCGGTCACGGTGCTGGACGAGCCGGTGGTCATCACCCACGGGCTCGACGGCGAGCTGAAGGCCTTCTACAACGTCTGCCGCCATCGGGCGGGACAGGTCGCGCTCACCCGCGGAAATCGCAAGTCGCTCCAGTGCCGATATCACGGCTGGACCTACGGCCTGGACGGCTGCCTGCGCGCCGCGCCCGAGATGGAGGAGACCGAGGGCTTCGCCAAGGAGGACTTCGGCCTCGTCCCGGTGCGGGTGGACCGATGGGGGCCGTTCGTCTTCGTCAACCTCGATCGACGACGCGCCGCCGCTGGCCGACTTCCTGGGCGCGATTCCCGTCCGAGGTGGCGCGCGTCCGGCTACGACGTGGAGCACATGCACCTGGTGGAGCGGCGCGACTACATCGTCGAGTGCAACTGGAAGGTGTACGTCGACAACTACCTGGAGGGCTACCACCTCCCGATCGCGCATCCGCAGCTGTTCAAGGAGCTCGACTACGACAGCTACCGGGTCGAGGAGTTCCGCTACTACTCCAAGCAGCACGCGCCGATCCGCGAGCTGAAGGCCGGGCGAGGAGCTCGGGGTCGATCGCCGCTACATGCGCCAGCCCGGCGCGGAGGACTCCGCGCTCTACTACTGGCTCTTCCCGAACACGATGTTCAACGTCTACCAGGACAACATGTCGTCGAACGTCATCCTGCCGCTGGGACCAGACCGCACGCTCACCATCTTCGAGTGGTTCTTCGCCGAACCGGGCACCGGCGAGGGGTGGGAGAGCATGCAGCAGGCGATCGCGTTCTGCGACGAGATCCAGCAGGAGGACATCGTCATCTGCGAGCAGGTGCAGCGCGGCCTCCGGTCACGCGCCTACGACACGGGACGCTTCTCCGCCAAGCGGGAGAACGGCGTCTACCACTTCCAGAACCTCGTCCGCGAGTTCCTGGGGGAGTAGCCGGTATGGCCGCACCCGCCCGGGAAGATGGGCGTCTCACCGTCGCGCTGATCTCCGAGGTCTTCTGGGAGCCGGACGGCCGGGGTCGGTTGCGCGACCGGCTGGCGGAGGCTGCGGACCGCGGCGCGGATATCGCCGTGCTGCCCGAGATCCCGCTCAATCCCTGGAGCCCCGCCACCAGGGACCAGCGCGAGGACGACGCCGAACCGATGGGTGGCCCGCGCATGACCACGCAGCAGGAGGCGGCGGCCGAGGCGGGGATCGGGCTGGTGGGCGGCATCATCCACCGAGATGGCGAAACCGGCCGCAGGACGCAGCGCACCCTGGTGTTCGACCGGGCCGGGGAGCTGGTCGCCACCTACGAGAAGCTCCACCTCCCCGACGAGCCGGGCTTTTGGGAGCCGGCCCACTATGACCCCGGCACCGAGGCGCCACGCAGGATCGACGCGTTCGGCCTGCCGATCGGCGTGCAGGTCTGCTCCGACACGAACCGCCCGCAGGGCACGCAGCTGCTCGCCGCCCAGGGTGCGGCCGCCGTGCTGATCCCGCGCTCCACCGAGGAGGCCACCTACCAGCGCTGGAAGTTCGTCTTCCGCGCCAACGCGCTGACGAACGCGTGCTACGTGCTGTCGGTGAACCGGCCGGCACCAGAGCAGGGCGTGCTGATCGGCGGGCCATCGATCGCCGTCGATCCTGCCGCCAACGTCATGGTCGAGACGACCGACACCCTGGCCCTCGTGACCCTGGACGCGGAGACCATCCGGAAGGCCAAGGTCGCCTATCCGGGCTACCTGCCGACGCGGGCGCGGCTCTACGCGGACGCGTGGGGTGAGATCGCAGCGCAGGACGGAGAGGCGCCTACTCCGTCAGCGTGAAGCGGCCCTGCGCCAGCAGCTCGAGCCCGTCGCTGCGACGGTAGGCACGCAGCATGAAGTCGCCGGTGCCCCAGCCGTCGCTTCCCGAGATCCCGAAGATCAGGACGTCGGTGGGGTTGCACCACCCCACGACCGACTCGCCGGAGTTCACCGGCAAGCGTTCCGACCCCGCGGCGCTGGACGATCGTCAGCTTCCCGTTGGTGCGGATCTTGAGCACCTCCTCCTGGTACTCGTCGACGCCAAAGGGCTCCGGCAGGGAAATCGAGTGGCAGAAGGTGCTGCCGCTGGCGAAGGTATCGGTCTGGTCGATCACCTCCTGCGTCGACTGGTTCCGGGCGCGCCCAAAGGAGATGGTCCCGATCAGCTCGGGTGTGGGCCTGGCGGTGGGCTCGCTACTGGCGGACGCGGGAACCTCGGATGGCGATGCCGTGACGCTCGGGGAGGGCGTTGGCGACGTGGACGCGATCACCGCCGGGGCCTCCGGCAGCATCCCGGACAGGACCAGCCCGAAGACGATGGCCAGGCCGATCGTGGCCAGCGCCGCGCCAATCGAGACGAGGGAGTCGCGGTCAGTGGGGACCCGGCCCGACGGAGGAGGGGAGCCCGCGCCACCCGGCCGCATCGGGACGCCGCAGGACCGGCAGACCTGTGCCCAGGAGGGGTTCGCGCGCCCGCAGTTGAAGCACTCGACGCTCTCGCCCGTCATGGGGGCGCAGCCTAGCATGCGTGCCCCCGCCGAAAGCCCGGCGCTCGGCACGGCCCTTGCATCCAGCGGGCGAGCAACCGACTGCTGACTGGAGGCCCTTCGTGGGCAGAATTCTGATTGGAGTGATCATCGGGATCGTCCTGGTGATCTGGCTGCTCGTCGCCTGCGTCAACGCGCTCTTCTAGGGCGGGACCGATGGCGAAGAATCTTCGAAGCGAGCCGCGCCAGTGACAGGGAGGAGGAGGGCCTGGCCGACCGATTTCGGCACTGGTCCGATGCCCTCACCCGCGCGGTGGGTACCCCGTGGGCCATGCTCGCGGCGGTGGCAGTCGTGGCGGTCTGGGCGCTCACTGGACCGATCTTCGGCTTCAGCGACACGTGGCAGCTGGTCATCAACACCGGCACCACCATCGTCACCTTCCTGATGGTGTTCGCCATCCAGACCAGCCAGAACCGCGAGTCGACGGCGCTGCACCTCAAGATCGACGAGCTGATCCGGGCGCATCCGAGTGCCAGGAACCGCCTGATGAGCGAGGAGCTGGCGAGTGAAGCCGAGCTCGAGGAGGACGAGCGCGACATGATGGACCGCGCGGCGCACGACGATGCCGCAGCGCGCCACCAGAGGGCGGAGGGTTCCCGCCGCCGCAAGCAGACGCAGCGGAGTCGCCGCTAGCGCTTCTTGGGAGCCTTCCTGGCCGGAACCTTCTTCGTGGGCGGCGCAGCCGTAGCAGCCGGCAATGTGGTGATGGCATCGGTTGCCTCCGACAGGGAGGCATGCGGACCGTGCAGGGCGGGCTGCCCCAGCTCGTCGGTCTGCTCGGTGTCCATCACCCACCACGGGCCGGACTGCTGCTGCACCACGTATCGCCCGTCCTCGCTGCGGTAGCGGCCGGCGGTCTCGCGCTTCAGCTTCGGCTTGTCACGTTCGGGAGACATCGGTCCATCACTCTATCGGCATCGGCATGTCTGATGCTTGCCTGCTCCATTCATGGACAACCTGCGAATCCTGTCGGCCAGATATGCGGGGCTGATGCGCTGGGCGTGGCTCGCCCTGCTACTGGCGCTCGCCGCCTGCAACCAGGGAAGCGGCGGCGATGGCGGCGGCGGAGGCGGAGGACCCGCCTACTGAGCCGGGACACGAAGGAACCGGCGTCGGTGGCTGGCCGTGGTCCAGTCTCAGCGCCGGCTCATCCGTTCCCCCGGAGGACGGTGCATTGCACCTTGCGTGCCATCCGGCTCGCCTGGTGATGGCCCATTTCCGGAGTGCCAGATCTCATAGGCGATGAAGTCCACCCAGACGAGATCCCGCGTCTTCGGGACCGGGCATGAAATAGCCCTGGGAGGCGCGGCTGCCCTGCCGGTACTGGACCGGCAACGCGCGTCCCAGGGCTAGGTTCGGAACCCTATTGCCGCGGCGGGCCGTTGGCTGTCAGCGACCCGACACACTCCGGTGCAATTTCAGCGGAGTCCGGATTCAGCCGGTGACCGGACCTCGGCGCTCCCGAAGCCGATGGCTCAAGTTCCGCAGCGCCTGCTCCGCGAAGTGGCCCGACCCGCTCAGGTAGTCGTCGAACTCAGGTCCTTCGGACAAGGCGATCCAGACGTCCTCGAACCGATAGAGGCCGGCCAGCTGCCAGCCATGCGGCAGGGAGGCCTCCGCGCTGGTCCAGGCGAGGGAGAGCGCGCCGAGCGGTGCCATGGGACGGACAGGTTACTCGCCGACGGGCGGCCTCCCCGAGGATTGACACGCTGGCGCATGGGCCGGGAGGATGAAGCCGATGCCCCTGAAGCGCGCGCTGCCAACGCTGCTGCTGGCGCTCCTGCTGTTGACGCTCGGACCGGCCCCGACGTCCGCCTCGCACCACGGCAACCTGGGCATCGGCTCCTTCATCGACTGCAACCGCCCGGTCGTGCCGCCCCGTTGCACCAGCGTCGGCAACGACTCGATCCATCACGTCTACATCGATCCGGCCGTGCCGAGCAGCATTGCCTGGGCGGTGCGCCGCACCATGCGGCGCGACTACGGCCCCACCCACCTCGTCCTGCGCGAGCAGTCGCGCATCACACCGAAGACCGATGTCATCGTGCGCGCGGCCAACTACGGCCAGAATGGCGCCGCCGGCTGGGTCTGGTGTCCGCCCTCGAGCCCGCAGGGCGTCAACGGGCACGGCGATCGGTGGTGTCGGCACCAGCGGCTGTTCTTCAACCTGAACTCGACGTACCGCGCCTTCTTCGCCGATCGCGGCAGCCGCGACTACATGGCGTGCCACGAGCTGGGCCACACCATCGGCCTGCACCACTGGGGGAACCCGCCGATCAGCGACGGACCGACGCGTCCGACCTGCATGCAACCCGATGTCCCGAATGGACCCACCGACCTGCACCGATGGGACATCGAGGACATCAACATGTACTACCCGAAACCGGCAGCCTCCGCCATCGTGGCGGCCCGCCTGGTGCCGCCCATGAGCCATGGACCGCATTGCTCCCCGGCCGACTGATCAGGCGTCAGGCAGAGAGCACCCAGGACCATCGTCGCCTTGGTGGCGGCGGGCCGGCGAGTGAACCTGAGCGGGTGCCAGCCGACAGCTATCTCCTCGGCTCAGCTGCTGACGATCGCCGCGCTCATCGGCGCCACGATCGAGTACGCCGAGATCATCAAGCGACGCGGGATCGCTCGTCGCGCCGACGCGATCCGCGAGGAGAATGCCGATCTCGGCCTGAGAGGCCTCGTACGAGTGCTCCTCGTCGAGCAGGGCGAGCAGGGCCAGTCGCGATAGAGCTCCGAGCCGCTCACGATTCAGCACGAAGTGAGGTGGTGCCGGAGGTGAGACTTGAACTCACACGAGCTTGCGCTCATCGGTGTTTGAGACCGACGCGTCTGCCGATTCCGCCACTCCGGCACGCGGCCTGGACCGCAGGGGATGTGATTATAGGAACGGATGCCCGCCACCGACCCGAGCAGCCCCGGCACGAGGACCGCGCCGCTCCCTGACGAGCCGGCCGTGGTGGCGCGGGCGACGGCCGGGGACCGGACCGCTTTCACCCAGCTAATCGAGCACTACCAGTCTGCCTGTTACGGCCTCGCCTGGCGGCTCCTGGGCGATGCCGACCAGGCGGCCGATGCGACTCAGGACGCCTTCGTCCACGCCTACGACGCCATCGGTGGCTTCCGTGGCGGCGTCTTCCGTTCGTGGCTGCTGCGCATCACGGCGAACGCCAGCTACGACATCCTGCGGCGGGCGCAGCGCCGGCCGACCACCGAGCTGCCGGATCCGGAGGCAGGCGAGTGGGAGCTGCCCGACGAAGGCGCACCCAACCCGATCGTCGAGGCAGCGCGGAGTGAGCTATACCGCCACCTGGATGCTGCGCTGCGGCTGCTGCCGCCGGACCAGCGCCATGCGGTGGTGCTCTGCGACGTGTACGGCATGGACTACGGTGAAGTCGCCGAGGCGACCGCATCGGCGCTGGGAACGGTGAAGTCGCGCATCCATCGGGGCCGGCTCCGCCTGCGAGAGCTCATGGCCGAGCACCGGGAACTGTTCGAGCAATGAAGGCGTCTGGACCGATGACGATGCAGCACCCAGACCACCCTCAGGACGAGCGCCTGGCGGCGCTGGCCGGCGGCGACCCGGAGGTCGCGTCGGACGCCGCGCTGCGCGCGCACGTGGACTCCTGTGACCGATGCACCGACCTGGTCCGCGATCTGGCCTCGTTGCGGACCGCCCTTGCGGAGCTGCCGGACCTCGCTCCATCGCGGCCGCTGCAGCTTCTGCCGCCAGTCGACGAGCCACGGACCGCAGCATCTGCCGGATGGCTGCGACGCCTTGCCCGACCGGCCATGGCGGCCGGCTTTGTCCTGGTGGTCGTGGGCGCATTCGGAACCTCAGGAATCAGCATCGACATGGGCGTCAGCGAAATATTCCAGAACGTTGGCGAGAACCTTCAGACGCGAGTCGCGCGAGCAGCCCCTTCCCGCGGCCGAGGGCGGGGACCCCTCGGCGCGGGCCACCGTCCTCGCGAATCGCCGGTGATGGCTTGGCCGCCGGAAGTGCCGGCCAGGAACGCGCCGGCTCGCCAGAAGCCCAGCCCGCGCCGCCCTCGGCCGCTGACGGGAGCGTCGGTCCCGTTCGCGCCGGCGGATCCCGCGTCTGCCGTGGCTGGTGGTGCTTGGGCTGGGGGTTGGCCTGCTGCTGGCGGGCATCTACCTGCGCTACGCGCAGCAGCCGCGCGCCGGCTGAACCGGCCGCGTCGCTAGGTCAGGCGCCCGGCGACGATCGCGGCAATCAGCACCAGCAGCATCACGATCCCGGCCAGCACGGCCGCCCAGCCGCTGTCGCGGAACGTCCGCTCGGCGGGGGCCATGGGCGGGGGACGTCGGGTCGTCACCACCGGAGCCTCGCCCGCCGCACGCCGCGTACGAGGACCGCCCGCACCTCTTCCGCGGTGGTGCGCCAGGTGGCCCAGGTGCGGGTCGTGGTCGGCTGGCGCGGCCGGATCTCGGGACGCGATGCCGCCCAGTGCCCGGAGAGCGGCGTGCCGGCGCTCGGGTGCGCCCGGTCGTAATCCGCGCGGCGCACCGCCGACGAGAGGATGAACCACGCCTCGTTCACGCGGCGCATCGACTCGGAGACCTCCTGATCGGGGTGGAGATCCGGGTGGAATCGCTTCGCCAGGCGTCGGCGGGCACGGGCGACCTGCAGCGGCGAGGCGTCGCGCGCGACGCCCAGGACGGCGTACGGATCGACCGCCGTGCGGTTGGGCATGCGGCGATTCTACCGGCCGCTCGCCCGGATTCATCGGTCTAGACTGGATTCTCCGATGGCCGATCGACGACCGATCCTCATGCTGATCGACGGGCCCAGCCTGGTGTACCGCGGGTACTTCGCGCTGCCGCCGCTGACCATGTCCGACGGGACCCTGGTCAACGCCGTGTTCGGCTTCCTGCAGATCGTGCTGCGCGGCATGCAGGACCTGAAGCCGGACTTCGCCATGCTCAGCTTCGACGTCGGCCGGCCGCAGTTCCGCTTCGATGCGCACCCGGAGTACAAGGCGGGGCGCCCGTCGATGCCGGACGACCTGCGCGCCCAGTTCCCGATCGTGCGCGAGATCGCGCAGATGATGAACATCCCGATCCGCGAGCTGCGAGGGCTACGAGGCCGATGATGTCATCGGCAGCCTGGTCCAGCAAGGCAAGCGGGCGGGCGTGGACACCTACATCGTGTCGGGCGACCTGGACGGGCTGCAGCTGGTCAACGACCACGTCCGGCTGCTGACCACCCGGATGGGCGTGGCGGCCACCGTCATCTACGACGAGGCCAAGGTCATGGAGCGCTATGGCCTGCGCCCGGACCAGATGCTCGACTACAAGGCCCTCAAGGGCGACACCTCCGACAACATCCCCGGCGTGCCGGGAGTCGGGGAGAAGACCGCCATCCAGCTGCTGCAGCAATTCGAGACGCTGGACGCGCATCTACGAGCGGCTGGACGAGGTGAAGGGCAAGCTGCGCGATCGGCTGGCGGAGCACCGCGAGTCGGCCTTCATGTCGCGCGAGGTCGGGCGGATCATCATCGACCTGCCGGTGGAGCTGAACCTGGACGAGGGGCGGACCGGCCGCTACGACCGCCGCGCAGTGGCGCAGCGCTTCCGCGAGCTGGAGTTCCGGACGCTGATCGACCGGCTGCCGCCATCGAGCATCGCGCCAACCGGCTACGGGCCGGCCGAGCAGGAGACCGCCAGTGGCCTGCAGCTGTCGCTGGACCTGCTGGGTGGCGCGCGGCCGTCCGCGGAGGCGGCAGCCGCGGCCGGCGACGGCGCCACCCCGACCGAAGCGGTCGCGGACCCGGCCCGACGCGGTGAGCGATCCAGGCGGGGCGATCGAGCACGTCGACCCGCGGATCGTGCGCAGCGACGCCGACCTGGCCGACCTGGAGACGTGGCTGACTGCCCATGGCGAGGCCGTCGGGCTGGGCTGGGCCGCCGGCGCCGGGCGGCCGCTGGAGCGGCCGCTGCTGGGGATCGCCGCTGGGCGGCGAGGACGGCTCCACCTGGTACCTGCCGTGGAGCGACGACCGCGCCGCTGCCCGGCTGGTTCAGCCGCGCCGATCGGCCGCTGATCGGCCACGACCTGAAGCAGCTGCTCACCATGCTGGCGCGGCGCGGCGTGGTGATGGAGGGGCCGGCCATCGACACGCTGGTGGCCAGCTACATGACCAATCCGTCGCTGCGCGCCCAGACGCTGGACGACCTTGCCGCCAACCGCTTTGGCGCGTCGCTGCCGGAGCGGCCGGTGAGCGCCGAGACGGGCGCGGAGGAGACGGCCACGGCCCGCCGCGCGGCTGCCGAGGCGCTGACCAGCCTCCTGGTCCGCCCCGCGCTGGAGACGGAGCTGACCGAAGGGCGGCATGAGCGACCTGTTCACCGAGGTCGAGATGCCGCTGCTGCCGGTGCTGGCGCGCATGGAGCTGGCCGGGGTGACCATCGATCGCGACCAGCTGGCGGCCATGAGCGTCGAGTTCGCCGCCACCCTGGCCGACCTGGAGAAGCGGATCTATGCCCTGGTCGGGCACGAGTTCAACATCGGGTCGCCGAAGCAGCTGGAGCAGATCCTCTTCGGCGAGCTGGCCCTGCCGGCCACGAAGCGCACGCGGACCGGCTATTCGACGGATGCATCGGTCCTGGAGGAGCTGCGCGAGCAGCACGAGGTGGCGGGCCTGATCCTGGAGCACCGCCAGGTGTCGAAGCTGAAGGGCACCTACGTCGACGCGCTGCCCGGGCTGGTGGGCAGCGACGGGCGGCTGCACACGACCTACCAGCAGGCCGTGGCGTCCACCGGGCGGCTGTCCAGCATCGATCCCAACCTGCAGAACATCCCGATCCGCTCCGCGCTGGGGCGGCGCATCCGCCGCGCCTTCGTGGCTCCGCCGGGCAAGCTGCTGCTCGGGCGCCGACTACTCGCAGCAGGAGCTGCGCATCCTGGCCCACGTCTCGGGCGACGCGGGACTCAAGGCCGACTTCGCCGCCCACTCCGACATCCACCTGGCGGCCGCGGCTCGCGTGCTGGGGGTGCAGGCGGACGACGTGACGCCGCACATTCGGAGCGTCGCCAAGATGATCAACTACGGCATCGCCTACGGGCTCAGCGACTTCGGCCTGGCGGATCGGCTGAAGATCCCGCGCGAGGAGGCGCAGCGCTTCATCGCCGACTACTTCACCGCCTACCCGGGGATTCGCCGCTACACCGTCGAGATCCGGATCCTGGCCCGCGACCAGGGCTTCGTGACCACGCTGCTGGGCCGGCGCCGCTACCTGCCGGAGCTGACCGCCCGCAACGGGGCGCTGCGCTCCGCGGGCGAGCGGATGGCGATCAACATGCCGATCCAGGGCACCGCCGCCGATGGCATGAAGATCGCCATGGTCCGCATGGACGCCGCCATTCGGGAGCGCGGCCTGCGCTCGCAGATGCTGCTTCAGGTCCACGACGAGCTGGTGTTCGAGACCGATGAGGAGGAGCTGCCTGCGCTGGCCGCCCTCGCCAACGAGGTGATGGAGGGCGCGCTGCCGCTGGATCCGCCGCTCGAGGTGGCGCTCAAGGTTGGCACCGACTGGGAGACCATGGACCGATACGTCCGCCAGGACGACACCTGGCGGCGCGTCCCCAAGACCGCGGTTGACGTGGCCCGCGAGGAGGCGGACGAGGCGATCGCCGAGCCGCTCTCCGCCTGACGCGGAGCCTCCTCCCGAGGGTTGCGTGCGTCGAGTGGTGCCAAATACCCATGCACGGAATGACTCGACGGTTATCCGCGCAGATTGGTGCCAGATCGGGCGGTGCCTGCCTGGCATGGCCTAGCGGTGGGAAGTTGCCTGTCGCCTCGCGGATGGCGCCGCGCACGAGCTTCACGGCTCCCAAAAGGCTGCCACGCATTCCTGACAGGAGGAAATGGCAGGACCCGCCGGCTCGATCGACCCATGGCACACTGGATAGATGCCGGAGCTGCCGGAGGTCGAAACCGTCGCGCGCGACCTGCAGCGCTGGGTGGCGGGCGCGCGAATCACCGATGCGGAGGTTCGCTGGGCCCGGACCATCCGCCATCCGGAGCCGGAGCAGTTCGTTGCCGAGATCCGCGGGGCGCAGATCAGCCGCGTCGGGCGCCGCGCCAAGAGCGTGCTCATCCACCTGGCCGATGGCCGGGTCATGACCGTGGCGCTGCGGATGACCGGAGCACTGATCGTGGCGCCGGCCGCCACCCCCGACGACCCGTATGCGCGGGTCGTGTTCAACCTGGCCGACGGACGGGAGCTGCGTTACCGCGACGTGCGCAAGTTCGGCCGCATCGGCCTGTGGGAGGGCGGCGGACTCCAGGTCCGACGGAAGCGGCCGAAACGTGGAAGGCGCGTCGCGGATGCGAAGGCGCCGTACCGAGTCGGGGACGTGTTCGGCCGCCACGGGCCGGAGCCGCTGGCCACGACCTTCAGCGCCGCCAGGCTGGCGGAGCGGCTGCGAGGGCGATCGGCGCGGCTGAAGACCCTGCTGCTCGATCAGTCCTTCGTCGCCGGGGTCGGCAACATCTACGCCGACGAGGCGCTCTGGCGGGCACGCCTCCATCCGCTGCGCACGGCCGACTCGCTGACGCCGGTCGAGGTGGCGCGGCTGCATCGGGCCATGCGCTCCGTCCTGCGCCAGGGCATCAGCAACCGCGGCACCAGCCTCGGCGACTACGTCGGGGCCGATGACCGGCCGGGTGACAATGCCGAGCGGCTGGCGGTCTACCGCCGGACCGGTGAGCCCTGTTACCGCTGCGGTCGGGCGATCGAGCGGATCGTGGTCGGGCAGCGCAGCACGCACTTTTGCCCGCGCTGCCAGAAGGCGCCGGAAGCAGAGGGGGCCGCCGGGGACGCGGCATGAAGGTGATCGGCCTGACCGGCAACATCGGCTGCGGCAAGTCGACCGTGGCCGGCTGGCTGCGCGAGATGGGGGTGGCGGTGATCGACCTGGACGCCGTCGCGCGGCAGATCCGGAACAACGACGCGGAGGCCCGGCGCCGGATCGAGGCGCGCTTCGGCACGATCGAGGCCGGCAAGCTCGCGTCCATCGTCTTCAACGACCCTGCCGCGCTGCGCGACCTCGAGACCATCCTGCACCCGCTCGTCCGTAACGAGACGCGAGCCCGGCTCGCGGAGCTTGAGGCAGCGGGCGTCGAGGCCGCCTGTATCGAGGCCATCAAGCTGCTCGAGTCACCGCTGCACGACTCCTGCGACAGCACCTGGGTGGTGCGCTGCGACGAGGTTGACGCCGTCGCCCGCGTGGCGGCGTCGCGCGGCATGAACGAGATGGAGGCGCGCGCCCGCCTGGCCAACCAGTCGCCGCAGGAGGAGAAGCTGGCCGCCGCCGACGTGGTCATCGACGGCTCGGCGCCCATCGCCGAGACGCGCCGGCAGGTGGACGAGGCGTATGCGCGGGTCATGGCTTCGGCCTTCGGAAGCCAAGTCTGAAAACCGAAACGCCGGCCCTTTGGAGGACCGGCGTCATCGGTGCCGTCGTGGAATCGGCCTTGGATCAGCGCTCCGCGCTGCGGTCCTCGAAGACCGGCGGCTTCGGCACGGGGAATCCGAACTCGTCGATCAGCGTGTCGATGGTCGAGCCAGCGGTGGTCGCGACGCGGTCGTCCACGTCGGGCCGGAGCACGAAGGTGAACTGGCCGCCGGCCGCGGTGAGCTCCGCGACCTTCTCCGCGGTGGCGAGGTCGGTGCGCAGGATGTAGAGCCCGCCGTTCCGCGCCAGGATGGTCAGCGACTGGAGCGTGACCTTGGTCGACGGCCCGGGGATGATCTCGGACTGCGTCTCCTCCGCCTGCTGCGGCGTCTGGCCGATCTCCGGGTTGATGGCCATGGTCACGATCAGGTCGACCAGCTGGCCGGGGACCAGCGTGCCGGCCACCGCCCGGTCATCCGGGACCGACACGCTCACCGCCCGCATGTCCGGGCCCTCGGGGTCGAATTCCTCGCCGGGCTCCAGGATCGAATAGGCCTGACCCTGCGTGCTGGAGGCGAGCATGTTCTGGGTGAGCATCTGCCCGGTCATGATGGTGACGCCCGACACGCGGCCCAGCACCTCGTCGATGCGGGTCATGGCCGTGTCGTTGGTGGCGTCGGCGACGACGCTGCGCATCACCAGGTCGCCCTCCTCGATGGGCTTGCGACCGGCGATGTCACGTGCCGCCACCACCACCTCACGCATGACGACCTCGTCCTGCTTCAGCAGGCTGCTGGCCTGCAGGGCGACGAAGACGATCCCCGCCACCATGAGGGCCATCAGCAGGCCAACGGCCAGGTAAAGCTTCGACCGTTTGCTGTTCTTGTCCGAGTACTCGAGTTCCACGACGGTGCTCTCCTTGGGGGCTACCAGGGTTGAAGCCGTGCACGCTGGGCACGGCGCAGGGATGAGTCGTTCGGATCGGCGGCGATGCCGGTCACGGCCTTGCCAGAGATGGCGTTGGGATTGACGTCGGTCAGCTGGAAGACCGCGAAGCCGATGACGTCCACGTAGTTGCCCGTGCTCGCGTCGCTGGCCACCGTGAAGGTGATCGGCTGAATGTGGACCACCGGCTGCCCGTCACCGTTCGTGCCGTACCCGCGGACATTGAAGCGGTAGCAGCCGGGGGCCAGCCCGACGCTGTTGATCGTCAGCGTCGACAGCGCCCCATTGCCGGATGAGGTTGGCGTGACGGCGGAAGCGCTCAATGTGAGCTGTCCGGCGCCGATGGCGGCCGGGTCCAGCGAGCAATCGGTGAACGAGCCCGCGTCCACGCCCAGCGTCACCGCGCTGGCGCCGGTGCCCCACTTCGTGGCGGCGGCGTTCGTGGTCGAGACGTAGATCGGGATGGCGGCCGTGCCGCCCATGGCGGCGATGGAGGCGCTGACCGTCGAGTTGGCCAGGCTGAAGTCGCGGGAGGCGCCGCCGACCTTGGCGGGCACGGCATAACGGCGCGTCTGGAAGTAGGGGTTGCCCGAGTGCCCTTCCATCCAGACCGTGTAGATGCCGGCGGGCACCGCATTCGTCTGGATGTTGCTGGTGGCGACCGTGGTGCCGTTCTTGGCGGGGATGAACACGTCGGTAGACCAGGTCGGCTGGTTCATGTCTCCGGCGGCCGGTGGCGAGACGGCCGGATCGGGCAGGATGTCCCACTCCGGATGACCCAGGGCGGTGGCTGCGGCATCGCCGTGCAGGTGAAGGGTGACCGTGCTGCTGAACGAGTCATTGCGGACTGACCGTGAAGTTCGGCCCGACCTGTGGAGAGGTGGTGGTGGTCGGCAGGGTGAATGCCGAAGGCGGTGTGATGGTGAAGTCGGGGATCTGCATGACCGTGCCGTTGTAGACCGCCAGCTGGAGTCGGTCGCCCACGGCGAAGACATCGTCGAAGTTGCCGATCACCTGGGCGCTGTCGTTACCCAGGAGGGCGGCGATCTGGCTGCTCGGGCTGGGCGGATTGATGGAGGGCGGCAGCGCCGGTCCCGGGTAGCCGGTGATGAGATAGGCGCCCTCCTTGTCCTTGAGGATCTGCTCCGCGATCCCGGGGAGGACGCCGTTGTAGTAGACGCGGGAAGAGACCGACTCGAAGTTGCGCACGTCGAGCGCAACGAAGCCTCGGAACGACGCTTCATTGGCGGCTTTGGCGCCGGGACCGTACAGCTCGAAGACCGGTCCGGGCTCCGTCTCGCTGGCCGGGGTGCGCCCGTTGTAGCCGACCGGGCTGACGGTATCGACAGAACCGGTGGCTGCTGGTGGCGTCCGTGGCCAGGAAGTCGGTGAAGCCTGACCCCGGGCCGGGGGCGGCGACGTAGCGCCGCGCCACGATCGGCACGGCCGGACCGCCCTGCAGCGTGCAGCGCGCGCGAGCACTCGCATTCAGCGTGGTGACTCCGACGACGCGGGCCAGCGCGGTATCGATCGTCGCCGAGATGGCCACACGGACCGACGTGCCGCTGACGAACACTCCGCTGATCAGGTAGGCGGGATCGCCGGAATGACCGTCCTCGTAGACGCGCGACGCATCCGGGGCGATCGAGCAGCCGTCCCTGACGGCGAGCGCTCGATGTTGATGCGCGCGACAGAGCGCGCCATGGTGGCGGCGGCGCCGTCCGACGCGCCGTCGATCAATGCCCGGCAGCCAGCCAGCGCGGCCGCATCCGCCGCGGTCTGCATGTGGCGCTGCTCCGCGTTCTGCCGCCCGATGTCGATGGCGACGCCCGTGAAGCCCAGCAGCACGACCAGGAAGAGCGCGAAGATCACCAGCACCTGGCCGCGCATCAATTCACCACCATGGTCGCGGTGGCGGACTGCGCAAAGCGCCCGTTGACATCGGTGCCGATCAGGCCCCCGATGAACGGCACGATCACGTCCGACCGATACATGAGGGTGACCCGTAGCAGGCACCCCTCTCGCGTGTCCGGCCCGCAGGTGGTGTCGGTATCGGAGGAATCCGGACAGTCACCATCCGGCGTGATGACGTGGTCGCAGTAGCTGACGGTCAGGTCGCCGTTGGTCTGGCTCTCGCCGCTCCAGGGGGAACAGGCGCCGCCGGACAGCGTGACGGTGAAGTGCGGCGACGACGTGGAGAGGAAGCCCATCGACTGCGTGGCGGCCTCCGCGATGTCGCCGCACCGCTGTGCATCATTCCACGCCTTGGTGTGCTGATAGTCGTAGACGTAGATCGTCCCGGCTCGTGCCGCCTCGCGCGTGGCGTTGGTCAGCGTGACGTTCGCCCCGAACAGCAGCCCGAACTGGATGATCCCCACGATCAGCAGCAGGATCGGCATGAGCACCACTGCGAACTCGACCATCGCCTGGCCGGGGACCGCGGCGCCACGCCATGAGCGCGTGCGTCCGCTGACGGACGGCAAGCGGCAAGCGCCCGGCCCCCTTCGGGACCGGGCGAGTACGGCGGATGTGATTCAGGACAACCCGGGGCATCGGCGCCAATGTAGAAATGAGGGGTCACAGGTCCTATAGGCCGCTCGGGTACTCCGGCATCGGTACCGATGGAGGTTTCGGTAAGATCTGGGTACCCCCGCCGGACTTCCGCCACGAACGTGTTGCCGCCATGCCCGAACTGAAGGTCAACGCTCCCTACGAGCCCACCGGAGATCAGCCGCAGGCGATCGCCGAGCTCGCGGCTGGAGTGGACGCCGGGCTCCGCCACCAGGTGCTGCTGGGGGCCACCGGCACGGGCAAGACCTTTACCGCCGCCAAGCTGATCGAGGCCGTTCAGAAGCCGACCCTGGTGATGGCCCACAACAAGACGCTGGCCGCCCAGCTGTACCAGGAGTTCAAGGAGTTCTTCCCGGACAACGCGGTCGAGTACTTCGTCAGCTACTACGACTACTTCCAGCCGGAGGCCTACCTCCCGCGGAGCGATACCTACATCGAGAAGGACTCGTCCCGGAACGACGAGATCGACCGGCTGCGGCACAACGCCACGCGGACACTGTTCGAGCGGCGCGACGTGATCATCGTGGCGTCGGTGTCGTGCATCTACGGGATTGGCGCCCCGATCGACTACGGCGCGACCGTGCTCAACCTCAAGGTCGGCGGCAAGTACCGGCGCGACGGCGTGCTGCGCCACCTGGTCGATCTGCAGTACCAGCGCAACGATGCGCAGCTGACCCGCTCCAAGTTCCGGGTCCGCGGCGACGTGCTCGAGTTCGCGCCGGTGTCTGGCGACTACATCGTGCGGGTCGACTTCTTCGGCGACGAGATCGAGCGGATCGTGGAGGTCGACGACCTGACCGGCGAGGTCCTGG
The DNA here is from genome assembly GCA_963783495.1 of uncultured Chloroflexia bacterium. Taxonomy (GTDB): domain Bacteria; phylum Chloroflexota; class Limnocylindria; order QHBO01; family QHBO01; genus DASSCW01. The sequence continues at coordinate 256,243 of CAWANT010000007.1, read as the reverse complement.
CCGAGCGGCCCGACGTGAACATCTACCCCGCGACCCACTACGTCACGCCGCGCGACAAGCTGCTGAAGGCGGTCGAGGAGATCGAGGCCGAGATGGAGGTGCGGGTCGGTCAGCTGCGCGGCGAGGGTCGCGAGCTGGAGGCCGCGCGGCTGCAGCAGCGCACGCAGTTCGACACCGAGATGATGCGCGAGGTGGGCTTCTGCTCCGGGATCGAGAACTACTCGCGCCACCTGGCAGGGCGCGAGGCTGGCTCGCGGCCGTGGACCCTGATCGACTACTTCCCGACCGACTACCTGCTGATCATGGACGAGAGCCACATCTCGGTGCCGCAGGTGCACGGCATGTACAAGAACGACCGCACCCGCAAGGAGATCCTGGTCGACTTCGGCTTCCGGCTGCCATCGGCGCTGGACAACCGGCCGCTCACCTTCGAGGAGTTCGAGGACCACATGAGCCAGGTGGTCTACATGAGCGCCACGCCGGGTCCCTACGAGACGGAGCGCGCCCAGCGGGTGGCGGAGCAGTTCATCCGGCCCACCGGCGTGGTCGACCCGCAGATCGCGGTGCGGCCGACATCGGGCCAGATCGACGACCTGATCAACGAGATCCGCGAGACGGTGGCCCGCGGCGAGCGCGTGCTGGTGACCACCCTGACCAAGAAGATGGCGGAGGACCTGGCGGACTACCTGGCCGAGCTGGGGATCAAGGTGCAGTGGCTGCACTCCGAGGTCGACACGCTGGAGCGGATCGAGATCCTGCGCGACCTGCGCCTGGGCGTGTATGACGTGCTGGTCGGCATCAACCTGCTGCGCGAGGGGCTCGACCTGCCGGAGGTGACGCTGGTCGCCATCCTGGATGCCGACAAGGAAGGCTTCCTGCGCTCCGGCGGCTCGCTGATCCAGGTCATTGGTCGCGCGGCCCGCAACATCGGCGGGCGGGTGATCATGTACGCCGACCGGGTCACCGACTCGATGCAGGCCGCCATCGACGAGACCGATCGGCGGCGCGCCAAGCAGGTCACCTACAACACCGAGCACGGCATCGTGCCGGAGACGATCACGAAGGCGATCCGCGACATCCATGAGGGGCTGCGCCGCGTCGCCGAGGAGCGTGCCGAGCTGCAGGTCGCCGGCAAGGAGCCGGAGGAGCTGGCCGAGATGGTGGGCCGGCTGGAGGCGCAGATGAAGGAGGCCGCGCGCAACCTGGAGTTCGAGCGCGCCGCGGCCCTGCGCGACGAGATCCTGCAGCTGCGGAGGCTGCGCGAGGAGCTGGCCGCAGCGCCGGGCGACATCCCGGCCGACGTGTACGCGGCCGCCGCCGAGGCGGGGGAGTTCAGCGGCGACGGGCGGCCCGCCCGCGAGCGGCGCGAGGTCTTCTCGACCGCCGCGCGGCCGAACGTCATCCCGGCCGGCACGCGTCGCCGGCCGCCGCGCCGGCGCCGTCCATGACTGCCTCCGAGGTGGAGCCCATCTGATGGCCGGCACGATGCCGCACGCCATCTTCATGGAGCCGGACGTCGACGGTCCCGGCACGTTCGCGGCCTACGCGGCCGAGTTCCCCGGCTGTGCCGTGTTCGGCGACAGTGACGAGGCTGCCGCCGCCGAGATGCCGCGCCGCGCGGCCGCCTTCGGGGCCTGGCTGCGCGAGCGGGGCGAGACCGCGCCCGACCGTGATCGGCGACAACTGGTACGAGGTGGAGCGGGCGGCCGCCCAGCACGGTGAGAACGGCGTCCGACGCGCCGCCTTCAGCCTGGATGAGCTGTCGCCCTCCGACGCCGAGTTCGCGCAATGGATGCGCTGGTTGGAGCTCGCGCGCGAAGAAGTGGCCGACGCCCTTGACGCGACCGCCGCCCTCACGCCTGATGCGGAGGCCGGCGTGCAGGCCGTGGCGGCGCATGACGCTGGCCATGACGCGGGAGCTTGGTGCCTCCGCGGACACTGCCTCAGCTGACGACCCGGTGGATGCCCTGTACGCCGCGCGCGATGCCCTGACCGATGCGCTGGAGCAGGCCGGCCCCGCCCACGACGGCGTGCGCCGCGTCCTGCGGCTGGCGATCGCCGACGACCTTCGGCTGGCGGATCGGTTGCGCGGGGGTGGAGGCTGACCGACCTCGCGCCGAAGCGCGTGCGCCATGCCGGAGAGTGGGTGGTGCCCGAGCCGCGGCGCGCCGCCGCCCGGCATCGGCGCTGCGCGCCTTCCAGGACGCCATGCCGCACTGCGCGGATGGGTCGGCGCCCGTGCTGTCCGGTGACGGGACCGAGCAGGCGATGCTCATCGGGCAGGCGCCCGGCTGGCGCGAGATCGCCACCGGCGTCCCGTTCGCGCACGACGCCGGCAAACGGCTCGCCGGATGGCTGGCGCTGGCCGGCATCAGCCTGGACGACTTCCGGAGCCGCTGGTACGTGACCAGCGTCAGCAAGTGCTATCCCGGCCGCCGGCCGGGCGCCTCGGTCGACTCGCCGCCGTCGCGCGGCGACCTGGCCATCTGGGAGCCCATGCTGGAGGAGGAAGTGCGGCTGCTGCGGCCGCGCCTGGTGCTGCTGGTCGGCGGGCTGGCGCATCGGTTCGCGTTCGGTCCGCTGGCTCGGCTGGATGACCTGGTCGGCAGGCCGTTGACGTGGGAGCTGGTCCCGGACGCATCGGTCCTGGCCCTGCCGCATCCGTCGGGGGCGTCCACCTGGCTGAATGATCAGGACCGCACGGTGCTGTGGCGCGCAGTCGATCGAGCTGCTGCGCGACGCCTGGGCCGAGGTGGCAAGGCGGTGAACCGCGAGACGCGGATCGGGATCGGCCTGGTGGCCCTGTTGGGCGCCGTCACGTTCGGCCTGCTATTGATCGGCTCCATCGGCGAGCCGCGCGAGGAGCTGCAGCGGCTGACGGTGGCGCAGGTGCTGGCGCAGGACTCGCCGGCGGAGGTCTACGGCAATCGCGAGCTGCGGATCGTGGGCTGGTACGCGTCCCTGGATGCCGACTGCGTGGAGCCGCCAGGCCCGCCGGCATCGACCGTGCCCTGGCTGGAGAGCCATTGCCCGCTGCGGGTGCTGATGCCGGCGCAGCCTGGCGAGGACGTGAGCCAGGCGGAGCTCGAAACGCATGGGCTGCGCCTGTCGGCGGAGAACGGCCAGCCGTTCCCCTCCCGGTCCGAGCCCACCGGCCCGAACCTGCGCCTGGAGCAGCTCGTCTTCGTCGGTCACTTCGATGACGCAGCGGCGGCCGACTGCGCCGTCGACCGGCGCGAGCGCTGCCGCGGCACCTTCGTCGTCAGCGACTACGACGGCTTGGTGCGCTGACCCGTATGCTGGGACCGATGACCTCGACTGTCGCCCCCCAGGCGGACGCCGCGGAGGCCGCCGCGCTGGCCGGCCGATTCCCACCGGGCTTCGTCTTTGGCGTGGCCTCGTCCGCCTATCAGATCGAAGGCGCCGCCAACGAGGACGGCCGCGGCCCATCGATCTGGGACACCTTCAGCCACACGCCGGGCCGGACCCTCAATGGGGAGACCGGCGACGTCGCCTGCGACCACTACCATCGCTGGCGGGACGATGTCGCGCTGATGCGCGAGCTCGGCGTCAGGTCCTATCGGTTCAGCGTGAGCTGGCCGCGCGTCCTGCCTGAGGGGATCGGGGCCGTCAACGAGCAAGGCCTCGACTTCTACGACTCGCTGGTCGACGGGCTGCTGGCGGCGGGGATCACGCCGCTGCCGACCCTCTACCACTGGGACCTTCCGCAGGCGCTCCACGACCGCGGCAGCTGGACCAGCCCGGAAGCGCCGGCCTGGTTCGCCGAGTACGCGGGCGTCCTCGCCCGGCGGCTCGGCGACCGTGTGCAGCGCTGGCTGACCCTGAACGAGCCGCAGGTCTTCGCCTTCGCGGGCCACGCCTACGGCCGGCACGCGCCGGGCATGGAGGACTGGCCGACCGCCCTGCGGGTCGCTGATGGCGCCCTGCGCGGACACGCCGCCGCCGCGGACAGGATCCGGGCCACGGTGGCGGGGGCGGAGATCGGGATCGCGCTGAACCTGAACCGCGTGGAACCGGCCAGCGACTCGGCCGAGGACGCGGAGGCCGCCGATCGGCATCACGCCATTCATCAGCGCTGGTTCGCCGATCCGCTGTTCGGTCGGCCGTACCCGGAGGTGGCGGTGCGCGCCCAACGGGACGCCGGTCATCTGCCCGATGGGCTGGTGGCGGATGGCCAGCCGCTGATCGGGAGCACGCTCGACTTCGTGGGCCTGAACTACTACACCCGCGAGGTCATCGCCGCCGATCGTGGGGGTGAGTTCGGGCTACGTGGTGCGCCGGCACCGGATGTCCGGCGTACGACAATGGGCTGGGAGGTGGACCCGGGCGGCATGCTCAAGGTCCTGGACTGGCTGCACACGGACTACGCCCCCCGCGAGATCGCCATCACCGAGAACGGAGCCGCCTTCCCGGAGCCTTCGCTCGCGGCCGATGCGGCAGTCGTCGACGACCCGGAGCGCACGCGCTTCCTGGCGGACCACGTCGCGGTGGCGGCCCAGGCGATCGAGGCAGGGATCCCGCTGACCGGCTACTACGCCTGGTCGCTGCTCGACAATTACGAGTGGGCGGAAGGCTATGCGCAGCGCTTCGGGATCGTGCACGTCGACTACCCGACGCAACGCCGCATCGTGAAGCGCAGCGGCCGGCTGTACCAGGCCCTGGCGGAGGCACATCGGGCCAGGGAGTAATCCCTCTCCCGCCGCCATTCCTGTCACCAGCTGTCAGGAATGCACCTCAGCATCCAAAGCCCGGATGACCAGCTTTCCCTACGTGCTGAAACCGAACGGGCGTTCACATCGGTCTGGTATCATCGGAGCGATGCCCTCGGACCGGATCGTCGTGCGCGGCGCGCGCGAGCACAACCTCAAGAACATTGACGTCGAGATGCCGCGCGACCGGTTGATCGTGATCACCGGGCTGTCCGGTTCCGGCAAGTCCAGCCTGGCCTTCGACACCATCTATGCGGAGGGTCAGCGCCGCTACGTCGAATCGCTGTCAGCCTACGCGCGGCAGTTCCTGGGTCAGATGGAGAAGCCCGACGTCGATCAGATCGACGGCCTCTCGCCGGCGATCAGCATCGACCAGAAGGGTGCCTCGCGGAACCCGAGGTCGACGGTCGGGACCGTCACCGAGATCTACGACTACCTCCGCCTGTTGTTCGCCCGCACCGGTCGCATGCACTGCCCGATCTGCGGTCGCGAGATCACCCGCCAGACGGTGGAGCAGATCGTCGACCAGATCTACGACCTGCCCGACGGCCAGCGGATCATGCTGCTGGCCCCGCTTATTCGCGATCGGAAGGGCGAGCACGAGAAGCTGCTGGCCGGCGCGAGGCAGGGCGGGTTCGTGCGCGTCCGGGTCGACGGCGAGCTGCGTGACCTGGACGAGGAGATCAAGCTCGACAAGAAGTTCAAGCACAGCATCGAGGTGGTGGTCGACCGCCTGGTCGTGCGCCGTGCCGATGACGACGGCAATCCCCGGCCGGATGGCACCCGGATGGCCGATTCGATCGAGACGGCCCTGCGGCTGTCGGACGGCAACCTCCTCCTGCTCCAGCCCGATGCACCCAAAAAGGAGCAGGAGCGGCTCTTCAGCGAGCGATATGCCTGTCCCGAGCACGGTGGCTCGTACGAGGAGCCGGCGCCGCGGAACTTCTCGTTCAACTCGCCGCACGGCGCCTGTCCGGACTGCACGGGGCTCGGCTCGCGGTTGGAGATCGACCCGGAGCTGGTGATCCCGGACGAGTCGCTGTCCCTGGCCGGCGGGGCCGTGCTGCCCTGGCGCCGGATGGTGATCACCGAGTCGTGGGGCGCCAAGATCCTCGAGGCGGTGGCCGAGCGCTACGGCTTCGGCATCGAGCGGCCGTTCCGCGAGCTGAGCGACGACGCGCGCAAGATCGTCATGTTCGGCAACGGCGGCGAGCGGGTCGAGGTCAAGTACCAGGCGCGGAACGGGAACATCCACACCTTCCGCACGACCTTCGAGGGCGTCGTGCCGAACCTGGCGCGACGCTACCGCGAAACCGGCTCGGAAGCGGTCAAGGCCGAGATCGAGCGCTACATGACGACCAAGCCGTGTCCAACCTGCGAGGGGATGCGGCTGAAGCCCGAATCCCTGTCGGTCACCGTTGGCGGGCGGAACATCATTCAGACCACTCGCCTGTCAGTGACCGATGCGCTGGCCTGGTACGCGGCGTTGCCCGAGCGGCTGACGGATCGCGAGAACCAGATCGCGCGCCAGGTGCTGAAGGAGATCCGAGCGCGGTTGCACTTCCTGATCGACGTGGGGCTGGACTACCTCACCCTGGATCGGGCGAGCGGCACGCTGTCCGGCGGCGAGGCGCAACGCATCCGGCTGGCGACGCAGATCGGCTCCAGCCTGATGGGCGTGCTCTACATCCTCGACGAGCCATCGATCGGGTTGCACCAGCGCGACAACGACCGGCTGATCGCGACGCTGGTGCGGCTGCGCGACCTGGGCAACACGCTGATCGTGGTCGAGCACGACGAGGAGACGATTCGGTCGGCGGACTGGGTGATCGACGTCGGCCCGGCCGCCGGCGAGCACGGCGGCGAGCTGATCCACTCAGGGCCGCTGGACGAGCTGCTGAGCAACCATCGGTCCATCACCTCCGCCTACCTGCGGGGCGACAAGTCCGTGGCGATCCCGAAGCGGCGCCGACCCGGAAGCGGTGAGTGGCTGACCGTGCGTGGCGCGGCGGAGAACAACCTGCGCGGCATCGACGTCGCCTTCCCGCTGGGCCGCTTCGTGGCGGTGACGGGCGTGAGCGGCTCCGGCAAGTCCAGCCTGGTGTCCCAGATCCTGTACCCGGCGCTGGCCGCCCGAATCTGGGGCGCGCGCGAGCGACCCGGGGCGCACAAGGCGATCGAGGGGATCGAGCTGATCGACAAGGTGATCGAGATCGACCAGTCGCCCATCGGCCGCACCCCGCGCTCGAACCCTGCCACCTATACCGGCCTGTGGGGTCCGCTGCGGGAGCTGCTGGCGGCGGTGCCCGAGGCGCGGCTGCGCGGCTACAAGCCGGGACGCTTCAGTTTCAACGTCAAGGGCGGCCGCTGCGAAGCCTGCGAAGGCGCGGGCATCGTGCAGATCGAGATGCACTTCCTGCCCGATGTGTATGTCCAGTGCGAGGTCTGCAAGGGGAAGCGCTACAACCGCGAGACCCTGGAGATCCACTACAAGGGTCGCAACGTGGCCGAGATCCTGGAGATGACGGTCGATGAGGCCCTGGACTTCTTCAGCGCCGTGCCATCGATCAAGAACAAGCTCCAGACGCTGCACGACGTGGGGATGGGCTATATCCACCTCGGCCAGCCGGCCACCACGCTGTCCGGGGGCGAGGCGCAGCGCGTCAAGCTGGCCACCGAGCTGTCGAAGCGGGCCACCGGCCAGACCTTCTACATCCTGGACGAGCCGACCACCGGCCTCCACTTCGATGACGTGTCACGGCTGCTCTCCGTCCTCGGCCGCCTGGCCGATACCGGCAACACGGTGGTCGTCATCGAGCACAACCTGGACGTCATCAAGAGCGCCGACTGGGTGATCGACCTGGGCCCGGAGGGCGGCGACGCCGGCGGCGACCTGGTGGCCAGCGGGACGCCGGAACAGGTGGCAAAGGTTCCGGCCTCGCACACCGGCCACTACCTCCGACGCGTCCTGGGGGCGAAGGAGTCCGTGCCGGCTCGACGCAGCCGTGCCCGCGACGCGGTCCCCGCCTGAGCACGGGGTTTTGCCGGTCGTAGAATCCGGCCCTACGGAACCGATTCTGACGGAGGAGCCGATGCCCGCTGTCCTGGCTGTGATCGGGCTGCTGATCGTGCTGATCGGCGTGCTGGGCGACAGCAACCTGCCGCTCATCTTCGTGGGCATCGCCTTCGTGGTCGGCGGCGGCGTCCTGCAGCTGCGCAGCGCCCGCCGCGGGTGAACGAGACGCCCGGGACCGAGCCGACGCGCGCCGATGCCCTGGCGCTGCTCCACGAGTGGAATGAGAACCCATCGCTCCGCAAGCACGGCCTGTTGGTCGAGGCCGGGGTGCGCGGCTATGCCGGCGCCGACGGGCTGGACGACGCCACGATTGAGCGCTGGGGAATCGCGGGCCTCCTCCACGACCTGGACTACGAGCGGCACCCGGACGCGTCGACCCACGGAGCCATCGGGGCCGATGAGATGGCGCGACGCGGTTACCCCGAGGAGGTCGTGGACGCCGTGCGGCGCCACAACGACGCGCTGGGCATCCCACGCACGACACGGCTCGACCACCTGGTCTACGCCTGCGACGAGCTGTCCGGCTTCCTGGTGGCGGTGGCGCTGATGCGTCCGACGAAGAAGCTGGCCGATGTCGAGCCGGCCAACGTCCGCAAGCGGATGAAGGACAAGGCGTTTGCCCGTGCGGTGCCCCGCGAGATGCTGCTGGCCGGCGCCGATGAGCTGGGCCTGGACTTCGACGAGCACGTGGCCAACATGGTCGGCTTCCTCACGGTGGTCGCGCCGGAAGTCGGCCTGTAGCGCCTTCCAGGCCCATCTCGGCCAGGAAGCGCGACGGACGCGCGGGGTCGTAGGCCAGGATCAGCCGCCGTGTGGCGCGGGTGAGTGCCACATAGGCCAGCCGTCGCTCTTCCTCGACGGCCCGATGCACGTCGGCAGCGTCCACCAACGACCGCCGGTTCGGAAAGCGATCCTCCTCCATACCCAGCACCACGACCGTCTGCCACTCGCGGCCCTTCGCGCCATGCACGGTGACCAGCTCGATCGGCGCGTCAGGGCGACGCAGCGCCTCGAGCCGTGCGACGGCGCGGTCATGCGCCTCCAGGAAGCGGTCGAGCCGCGCCGATCCCGACCGCCCAGCCCAGCAACGCGTCGAGCGCGGCGTGGTCGTCATCGGAGAGCGTGTCGCTGGCATCGGCGCGGCGCCAGCCGAGCCCGGCTCGCAGCCCGAGCAGCGCCTCGAACGGTACGCGCCTGTCCCGGGATTCGCCGGGCTGCGGCAACCAGGCGCTGGACCGGATCGGCCTGGACGGCGGCCGGCACCGCGGTCGTGTGCGGCACGCCGGCGCGGGCCAGCGCCAGCAGCATCGGGCCCAGCTCGGAGCGCGTGCGCGCCAGGAAGCAGACGGTGCGCTGCGCTTCGGCTTCCGCGGCCGCCAGGCCGACCAGCCCATCGGGCCATCCGGCGTCGGTGGTGGAGTACGCCAGGATGGTGCCCGGCTCCGCGGCGGCCGTGGGTGAAGGGTCGATGCGCTTGACGAATCGCTCCCGGTTGACGCCGATCAGCCGTCGGGAGACAGCGACCACCGGGGCGGGACAGCGGTAGTTGGTGGCCAGCTGGACGCGCTGCGTGCCGGGATACAGCGCCTCGAAGCTGAGAATGCGGCGCACGTCGGCGAGGCGCCAGGCGTAGATGGTCTGGTCGTCGTCGCCGACCACGAACAGGTTGCGCTGCGGCTCGGCCAGCAGGCGGACCAGGCGCAGCTGCGCCGCATCCACGTCCTGGAACTCGTCCACGCAAAGGTGCGTGAAGCGTTCCTGCCAGCGCGTGCGAAGGCGTGGATCTGCCTCCAGCGCATCGGCGGCGCCGACGACCAGGTCGTCGAAGTCGACGGCTCCCGTCGAGGCCAGCATCGACCGATAGGCGTCGACCAGCTCGGCGATGCTGGCGGCGGGCGCCGCTCGACCTTCCACGCGGAGATCTGCGTGTCCAGCGCCGCGGCGCCCGGCAGCGGGGGAGCGTCCGGCGCCGCGGTCGGCGGCGGCCCGACGCAGGACGGCGCGCAGGAGCGGCAGCCGGTCGCTCACCAGCTTGGCGGCGCGACCGTCGGTCGAGCATCACCTGGCGGGCCAGCGCGTGCAGGGTCCGCACCTCGATCCTGCCGGCCGCGGGGATGGTGGGCGCCAGGCGCGTCTCGATCCGCGCCGCCAGCTCCAGCGCCGCGTCCCGGTTGAAGGTGGCAACCGCGATGCGCTCGGGCGCCACGCCGCGCGCCAGCAGCACGCCGAGACGCGCGATGAGCGTCGTGGTCTTGCCGCTCCCGGCGGGCGCGATGATCAGGGCCGGCCCATCCGGCAGCGTGGCCGCGGCCCGCTGCTCCGCGTCCAGGCCGGCGACCAGCGAATCGGCCAGCGTCGCCGCCGGCGTCGCGAGCTGCGTCATCACTCGAGCGTGGCGCGCAGCACTTACCGCGCGGTGATCGTCCCCTTACCGCGGGCGTGGGCACCGCACGATGCGACCCCGCTATCCTGTCGCCGCCCGCCCACACGGGAGTCCGCATGCACTGTCGCGCCACATGATCCGTCGCAACCGAACATCCGCATCGTCGACGGATCCGGCCCGACGCATTCGATCCTCGGCCGCCCACGAGGACGACCTTCGAGCGCAGGGCCTCGATCCGATCGCCGAGCCAGGCGGCGGTGGTGGCGGCAGCGACAGCTCCAGCGCGACCGTCGCGCGTCGCCGCGGACCGTCGATCAAGGTGATCCTGGGGCTGTCCGCCCTGTCCTGCTGATCGTCGCCACGGTCGGCGGCATCCTGCTCTGGCAGCGCGTCGCCGCCTTCAACGACTCCGTGTCGAGCGCGCCCGGCGACGTCATCGGCCCTGTGGGGTCCGCTCAACGGCGACGAGCCGGTGAACATCGCCCTCTTCGGCTACGGCGGCTCCGAGCACAAGAGCGGCAACTACCTGGCCGACTCGATCCAGATCATGTCGGTCGATCCGAACACCAACAAGACCACCGTGATCCCGATCCCGCGCGACTTCTGGATCGAGGGGCTGCCGCAGCTGCCCGATAACGGGAAGATCAACGAGGCGTTCGCCATCGGCTGGCAGCAGGGCGGCGTGGAGGAGGCGGCCGCCAAGACGACCGAGATCCTGTCCGAGGTCACCGGCCTGCAGATCCACCACTGGATGGCCATCGACTTCGCCGGCTTCCGCGAGATGATCGACGCGGTCGGCGGGGTCGAGGTCAACAACCCGCGCGCCTTCCGCTACACCTGGAATCACGTGGCAATTCGACCACAACATCTGGGACGACCGCTTCGCACAAGGGCACGATCCACCTCGACGGCGAGCGCGCGCTGGCCTATGCCCGAGCGCGATACACCAGTGTGCCGCGCGAGTCGAGCGACTTCGCCCGATCCGTCCGCCAGCAGCGCGTCCTGGGTGCGCTGCGCTCCAAGCTCGGGAGCGGCGGCATTGGCTCACTGGGGCCGGGCCTGTCGATGATGGATGCGCTGGACGGATCGCATGAAGACCGATCTCTCGGCGATCGACCTGTTCCTGCTGAGCAGCCACCTGAGCCCGGATCGGCGCATCGAGCTGAAGGAGGGCCGGATCCTGGAGGCGACCGGCAACACCATCGGGCAGTACATCCTGGTCGTGCGCGGACGCGAAAGCTCGACCGATTACCAGCCGCTGCACAAGTACCTGCGGCGGCAGATGGCGAAGCCGTTCCCCGAGCATCGCGGCCGCCACGGCGGCCAGCCCGTCCGGAGGTTCGTGACCGGCCGGCGAGCGGCCTAGAATCGGTCCATGCCCCGCGGCGACGCGCGCGATCAGCACCTGCGCGCCATCCTTCGCCAGCTCCCCACCAGCCCCGGCGTCTACCTGATGAAGGGGCCGGATGGCCGTGTCCTGTACGTGGGCAAGGCCGATTCGCTGCGCAACCGGGTGCGGTCGTACTTCGGCTCGAAGGCCGGCCTGGACTCGCGCATCGTGCGCATGACCCAGGAGGTGGCCGATGTCGACTACATCGTCACCGACACCATCAGCGAGGCGTTCCTGCTCGAGGGCAACCTCATCAAGGAGCACCGGCCGCGCTTCAACATCCGGCTGCGCGACGACAAGAGCTACCCGTTCGTGCAGATCACGCTGGGCGAGGACTTCCCGCGCATCGTGCGCACCCGGAAGCTGGTGCGTGACGGGAGCCGCTACTTCGGGCCCTACGCATCGGCCTCCAGCGTCGACGAGTCGCTGAAGCTGCTGCGCAAGATCTTCCCGTTCCGCACCTGCAACCTGGAGATCCCGGAGGGCAAGCGGGTGCTGGAGCGGCCCTGCCTCCTCTACTACATCAACCGCTGCCAGGGGCCGTGCATCCAGGCGATCGAGAAGGCGCCGTATCGGGCCACCATCGGCAAGATCGTGGACTTCCTGGAAGGGAAGCAGGAGGGGATCGCGGACGAGCTGCGCGCCGAGATGCAGGATCGCACTCCGATGCCTTGCGCTACGAGCAGGCGGCGATCGCGCGGGACAAGCTGCGGGCGGTCGAGCGGACCATCGAGTCGCAGAAGGTGGCCGCCTTCAGCCGCGCGCAGCACGACGTGGTCGGGATGGCGCGCGAGGAGGGAGAGGCCTGCCTGCAGCTGTTCGTCATCCGCAACGGCAAGATGATCGGGCGGGAGCACTTCATCGTGGAGAACGCCCGCGAGGCGACCGATGGAGAGGTGCTGACCTCGTTCCTCCAGCAGTACTACGCGGTGACCGAGCGGCCACCGCGCGAGGTGCTGCTGCCGCTGGAGCCGGCCGACGCCGACGCCCTGGCCGCCTTCCTCGCCGACCGACGCGGGTCGCGGGTCAACGTCCACGTCGCCGAGCGCGGAGAGAAGCGGCGATTCGTCGCCCTGGCGACGCAGAACGCGGTCGAGGCGCTGGCCAAGGAGCGGGCCGAGTGGCTGGCCGACGCGGGGAAGCGCGACGAGGCGCTGGAGCAGCTCTCCTCCGCACTGTCGCTGCCGCGCGCGCCGGAGCGGATCGAGTGCTACGACATGAGCAACATCCAGGGCACGTCGGCGGTCGGCTCGATGGTCGTGTTCGTCAACGGCCGCCCGGAGCCGAGGGAGTACCGCCGCTTCCGGATCCGATCCGGCGAGACGCCGGACGACTTCCGGATGATGGCCGAGGTGCTGCGGCGCCGATTCCAGCGGGCTGCGCGCCTGCGGCGCGAGACCGGCGCGTTGTCGCTGGCCGCCGTCGGAGCCGATGAGGCGCCTGAAGGCGACGGCGATCCCGGGGAGCCGCTGGACCTGGAGGCGTATGCCGGGCCGATCGAGTCGCGCGCCGAGGACGACGGCGGATGGAACGAGCGGGAGCGCGGAGCGCGCGGCGCGCCGGCGACGAGAGACCGGCTGGGCGCTGCCGGACCTGGTGATCGTCGACGGCGGGAAGGGGCAGCTGTCGGCGGCCATGGGCGTGATGGACGAGCTGTCGTTGACGGAGGTGCCGCTGGCCGGCCTGGCGAAGCGCTTCGAGGAGCTGTACGTGCCGCGTCGCTCGGCGCCGATCATCCTGCCCGCGAAGTCGCAGGGCCTGTACCTGGTCCAGCGGATCCGCGACGAGGCGCATCGGTTCGCCATCACGTATCACCGCAACGTGCGCGGCAAGCGCGCGCTGCGCAGCGTGTTCGACGACGTGCCGGGCATCGGTCCGGCGCGCAAGAAGGCGCTGCTCAAGCGATTCGGCAGCGTGCGCCGCATCAGGGAGGCGAGCCTGGACGAGGTGGCCGAGACGCCGGGCGTGGGGCGTGCGGCCGCGGAACGGCTGAAGAAGCACCTCGCCCGCGAGGGGATGCTGGCCTGAGCGCCGTTGCAGCGGCCGGGTGGCGCACCTATAATTCCGCGGCCCGCCGCCACTGGCGGCGTGTTTCGTGTCCGCGGCCTGCGCCAGCCGAGAGCGCCCGCATCGAACCTTCGCCCGAGCGAAAGGACCAATTAGGCCTTCATGACCTGGCGCCGCATCGCCCCCTGGGTGATTCTCGTCACCCTGCTGCTGGCGATCTTCATCGACCTCCCGCGCGAGCTCCTTCCCAGCAGCCTCCCCGGCAACGACCTCAAGACCACGCTCGGCCTTGACCTGCAGGGCGGCGTGCGCGTCACGCTCGCGGTGGAGCCGCTGCCCGGCCAGACCGTCACCGACGAGCAGCTGGAAACGGCGCGCAACATCATCGAGCGGCGCGTCGGTGGCATCGGCGTCAGTGAGCCGCTGGTTCGTTCCGAGATCAGCAATGACGGCCAGCGGCGGATCGTGGTCGAGGTGCCGGGCGTCGAAAACGAGGACCAGGTCCGCGAGCTGGTCGGGTTCCACCGGCCAGCTGCAGTTCATCGATCCGCAGGGCCAGACGCTGACCGAAGGCCAGGACATCTCCGACCTGATCACCGATGGGACGGTGGCGGTCCTCTTCGACGGCGGCCAGATCGACCCGGGCAGCGTGGCGCCGGATTCGACAGATGGGCGATCTGGGCGTGGTGTTCACGCTTCGCGACCCGGCGTCGAGCACCTGGTGCGAGTTCACGACTGCGAACGTCGAACCAGCCGGGGCCGATCGCGCTCGATGGCGAGGTCATCACGACTCCCGACCATCAACCAGCCGATCTGCGGCGGCCAGACCGTCATCACCGTCGGTGCGGGAGCGGAAGCCGAGGCGGAGCGCACCAACCTGTACAACACGCTGCGCTTCGGCGCGCTGCCGGTCTCGCTGCAGGAGCAGGGCTTCGATCGCGTGGAGCCGACCCTGGGCGCCAACTTCCTGAACCAGGCCCTCATCGCCGGTGGCATCGGCCTGCTGTTGGTCCTGTTCTTCATGATCGCCTACTACCGCCTGCCGGGCGTGCTGGCGGCGGGGGCCCTGATCTTCTACACGCTGGTGACCTACGCCATCTTCCGGGTGATCGGCGTCACGCTGACGCTGGCCGGGGTGGCCGCCTTCATCCTGTCGATCGGCATGGCCGTGGACGCCAACATCCTCATCTTCGAACGCATGAAGGAGGAGATCCGCGCCGGCAAGACGCTGGTGCCGTCCATCGAGGCCGGCTTCAATCGCGCCTGGTCCAGCATCCTGGACTCGAACGTTGCGTCGATCCTGGTCGCGTCCTGGCTGTACTGGCAGGGGACGACCGTGGTGCGTGGCTTCGCGCTGGTGCTGATCATCGGTGTCGCGGTCTCCATGTTCAGTGCCGTGACCGTGACCCGGACCATGCTGCGCTACGTGGTTCGGACCGACTGGGGCCGCCGCCTCGAGCTCTATCACGTGGAGCGCTGACGCATGTACGACATCGTCGGCAAGCGCCGCTGGTACTTCCTCTTCAGCGCCCTGATCACCATCCCGGGTCTGATCTTCATCGTGCTCGGCGGCCTGAAGCCGTCGGTCGACTTCACCGGCGGCACGGTCTGGCAGGTGCGCTATGCCGATGACCCGTCGCCGGCCGAAGTGCAGGCCGCGCTGGTCGAGCTCGGGCATCCCGAGGCGACCGTTCGACGCCTGAGCGACGGGTACCTGGAGATCCGGACGGAGCCAATTGGCCTGCTGGCGCCGCAGACGCCGCTGCCCAGCGTCTCGCTTGGTGCCGTCTGCCAGCGGAGGCGCCTCCGCCACGCCCGCGCCGAGCGCATCCGCGCGAGGGCACCCCGACGCCGTCGCCGAGCGCGTCGCCGACCCCGGCTGCAACGGGATCGCCGGCGCCGATCGCCGACCAACACCGAGTGGGCCGAGGTCGAGCGCGCGCTGGTGGCTCGCTTCGGCGAGGCAGAGGGCGGACGGCCCCGCAGCCTGACGACGGTCGGCCCGCTCATCGGGTCCGAGCTCATCCGCTCGTCGATCATCCTGATTGCGGTGGGGGAGCTGTTCATCCTGGCCTACCTGTGGATCCGCTTCGGATTCCGCTTCGGCACGGCCGCGATCATCGCGCTGCTGCACGACGTGATCGTGGTGATCGGCGCCTTCGCGATCCTGGGCTACTTCTTCGCCCTGGAGTTCGACGCGCTGTTCGTGACCGCGCTGCTGACGATCATCGGCTTCAGCGTGCACGACACGATCGTGGTATTCGACCGCATCCGCGAGAACCGCATCCGTCACGCCGGGGAGCCGTTCGGGGCGATCGTCAACCACTCGATCCTGCAGACCCTGGGCCGATCGATCAACACCAGCCTGACCGTGGTCGTCACCCTGGCGGCGCTCTACCTGCTGGGACCGATCACGATCCGCACCTTCACGCTGGCCCTGCTGATCGGCGTGATCAGCGGCACGTACTCGTCGATCTTCAACGCCAGCCAGCTGCTCGTGGCGTGGTACGAGTGGGACGCGAACCGCAAGGCGCGACCGGCAGGCACCGGGCGGACGGTCAAGCCGCTCAGCCGCTGACCCCTTCCGCGCCCCGCGAATAACGCGAGAGTAAGACTCCGGTAAGGGCCGCGCGGCTACCATGGGCCGCGTGATCGGTCCTCGCCTGGAGTGGCATCTACCAGAGCCGCTCCTCGCCCCGCCGGCGTTTGTGGGCTTCGATCGACCGATCTCGACCCTGCTGGCGCGTCGCGGGTTTCGCGACGACGCGCAGCTGGCGGCGTTCCTCAATGCAGGCAGCGAGGCGTTGCACGACACCAGCCTGATGGCCGATGCCGACCTCGCCCTGGCACGGCTGGAGCGGGCCCTCGACCACGGCGAGCGGATCGCCATCTGGGGTGACTACGACGCGGATGGCATGACCGCGGTCGTCGTCTGGTCGATCGCGCTGCGAGCGCTCGGGGCGGAGGCGGTTCGGCACGTTCCATCGCGGTTGGCCGAGGGGTACGGTCTGTCGAACGCCGGCCTGGAGCGCCTGGCGGCAGCCGGGGTGACGCTGGTCGTCACGTGCGACTGCGGGATCGTGAACGTGGCCGAAGTCGAGCATGCGCGCAGCCTCGGCATGGACGTGATCGTCACCGATCATCACCTGCCGGCCGGTGCTCTGCCCCGCGCGGTGGCAGTGGTCGATCCACATCGGCCCGACTGCGCCTATCCCGACCCGGACCTGACCGGCGCCGGCCTGGCCTACAAATTGGCGACCGCCCTGCTCGCGCGCCGCGGTGCGGCGGCGACGGACCTGGCGGCCATGGCGGCCATCGGCACCGTGGCTGACCTGGCGCCGATGACGGGTGAGAGCCGGGCGATCGTTCGGCTGGGGTTGGCTGAGATGGCCGATACGCGGCGGGCCGGCCTTCGAGCGCTGCTCACGCGTGCCTGCGAGTCCCCGGACCAGGTGACGGCTCGGGACCTGGCCTACAACGTCGCGCCGCGGATCAATGCCGCGGGCAGGATCGCGGAGGCCGAGCTGGCGATCGCGCTGCTGCTCGAGGAGGACGATTCCGCTGCCGAGCGTCTCGGCGACGAGCTCGAGGCGGTCCATCTGCAGCGGCGCGACCTGACGAGCGTCGCAATCGCCGAGGCCCGCGCCATGGTCGACGGCCTCGACGGCACCGGACCGATCGCGCTGCGTCACGACAATTGGGCGCCGGGCATCGTGGGCCTGATCGCGGGGCGCCTGGCTGAGACGCTCGAGCGACCGGTGGCGGTGGCCGCTCCAGCGGGCGACGAGCTCCGCGGCTCGGTTCGCTGCCCGGTCGACTTCCATGCCGCGGCGGCCCTCGAGACGTGCGCGGAGCTGCTCATCAAGCGCGGCGGACACGCCGCCGCCGGTGGGTTCAGCGTCGGTGATGGCGAGCTGGGACCGATTCGTCGCCGCCTTCCAGTCGCTGCCGAGACCGTTCCCGCCCTCGTCCGCCGACGTCGCCCCAGCCGGCCGCATCACCATCGATCTCGTGCTGCCGGCGGCTCATCTCGGCTGGGAGCTCGCCGACCAGATCGAGCGACTGGCGCCGTTCGGACCGGGCCACGTCGAGCCGCTGCTGGCCGTCACCGGGTATGCGGGTGGGCGATGCGCGCCGGGTCGGTCCGGACGGACGTCACCTCTCCCTGCGCATGCTGCGCGGCGCCGAGACGTTCGATGCCATCGGCTTCGGCTCGCCCGCCGACCGTCCGCTGCCGGAGGAGGGGAGCCTGGTGGATCTGGTCGGCAACCCTGGAGCGCGACACCTTCCAGGGGCAGCCGCGCCTGCGCCTTCGCGTGGTGGACTACGCCGCCAGCTCGCTGAGCCCGCTGGCCGAGCGGCGCAAGGCGGCCCAGGCGGCCTCGCTCCAGCCGGTGGCCATGGCCGCGCCCGCCGGCGTCACGACCGGATGAGCGGTACGCCGCTCGAGCGGCTGCGTTCGCGCCAGGCTGCGCTTGGGGCGCCTCTGTGCCTGGGCATCGATCCGCACCCCGATGCCCTGCCCGACGGCCTGACGCGAGACGCCGAAGGGATCGAGCGCTTCGCGCGCGGCGTCCTTGACGCGGCGGCCGAGTTCGCCGCGGCGGTGAAGGTCAATGTCGCCTTCTTCGAGGCCTTCGGCTCGGCCGGTTGGGCTGCCCTCGAGCGGCTCCGCGCCGATGTCCCGAGCGAGCACGTGCTGATCCTGGACGCCAAGCGGGGAGACATCGGCCCCACTGCTGAACGCCAGGCCACCGCCCTCTACGACCGCCTGGAGGCCGATGGCGTGACGCTCTCGCCGTACCTGGGCGAGGACGCCATCCAGCCCTTCGCCGACTACCCCGATCGGCTGATCTACGTCCTGGCGCGCACCAGCAATCCGGACGCCGGGCGCCTGCAGGACATGGCGGTCGGCAGCCCGACGGGGCAGACGCCGCTGCACGAACAGGTCGCCCAACTGGGTGGCGAGCCGCTGGCCGGAGGGACGCGTGGGCCTGGTGGTCGGCGCCACCGCGCCCGGCGAGCTCGAACGGCTGCGCGCGACGGTGCCCGAGCCTGCCTTCCTGGTGCCGGGGGTCGGCGCCCAGGGCGGCGACCTGGCGGCCGCGGTCCGGGCCTGCCACGGGACGCGCGCGCCCGGCCTGGTGAACATCAGCCGGGCGATCGCCGGCGCGTCAACCGGCAGCGACTGGGAGCGCGCGGCGGGGGAGGCGGCCAGGCGCTGGCAGGGGGAGATGGCCGAAGTCGGTGCTACACTGCCCGCCTAGTTCAGCCCCGCTCCAGCGCATCAACGAGGAATCGCCGCGATATGGACCAATCGGCTGGCCCGAGCTCATCATCCTGCTCGTGGTCGTCCTGATCGTTTTCGGGCCCGGCAAGCTGCCGGACATCGGCAACGCGATCGGGCGGGGACTTCCGCGAGTTCCGTAAGGCGTCCAATGACCTCGAGGAGTCAATCCGCGGGGACACGAAGAAGCCAAGCTCGCCTCCGGCACCCGCAGCGTCGGCACCCGCGGCGCCGGCGCCCACCAGCGACCGCCCCGACAGCGACTGACCCGCGGTCGACGGCGACGGTCCACGTCGACCCGCCCGTCGCCAACTCGCCCAACGTCCGCGCCGGTCCTGCTTCGGCACGCCCGGCTCCGCAGCGGTGACCGATCGTGACCGATAACGAGTTCGCCATGACCCTGGTGGAGCACCTGGAGGAGCTCCGCAAGCGTCTGATCGTGGTCGTGCTCAGCGTGCTGGGCGCCGCGGTGATCGGCTTTCTGCTCTCGCGCGAGGTCATCGACCTGCTGCGGGACCGGCTGCCGGAGGAATACCGCACGCTCATCTTCCTGGGCCCCGCCGATGCTCTCACCGCCCAGCTCAAGATCGCCGGTTTCCTGGGGATCGCCTTCGCGATGCCGATCATCCTGTTCGAGGTCTGGCGCTTCGTGAGCCCGGGCCTCACACCCCGCGAGAGGCGATTCGTCTGGCCGGTGGTGCTGGCCGGCCTGTTCCTGTTCATCACCGGCGTGCTGATCGGCTACGTCGTGATTCCGTACACGCTGAACTTCCTGCTCGCCTTCTCGGAGGGGATCGCCGAGCCGATGCTGACCATCGACGCCTACATCGGGTTCGTGACGACCATGATGCTGGCCTTCGGACTGATCCTCGAGTTCCCGATCATCCTCATCGGCCTGTCGCGGGTGGGCGTCCTGAACTACCGCCGACTGGCCAGCCGGCGCCGATGGGCGATCCTGGCGATCGTGCTGTTCGCCATCATCCTCACCCCCGGCGGCGACCCGATCTCGCCGCTGATCCTGGCGTCGGTGATGTTCATCCTGTTCGAAGGATCGCTGCAGATCATCCGGCTGCTCGGGCGCTGACCGCATGACGGCCGCGCCCACCGTCCTCCTGTTGACCGATGAGCTCATGGGCTCCGACACGCACGCGGCGCCCGGGCACGCCGAGCGACCGGAACGGATCGCGGCCGTGGCCGATGGCGTGGTGGCGGGCAGCGAAGCGGCCGGAGCCAGGCTGGAGCGTCCGGCGGTCACGCCAGCGAGCGATGATGAAATCCACCGCATTCACCCGGCGTGGTTTCTCGACGCGCTGGATGCGGCGGCCTCGCGCGGTGGCGGCTGGATCGACGGCGATACGTACCTTTCGCCGGAATCGATGCAGGTGTCCCGCCTGGCGGTCGGCGCGACGCTGGCCGCTGCGCGAGCGGCGACCCGGGGAGAGGCCGCCGTCGCATTTGCCGTGGTGCGGCCGCCCGGCCACCACGCGTTCGAGGAGCAGACCCATGGCTTCTGCCTGCTGAACAACGTGGCCATCGCCGTGGCCGGGCTGCGGGCGGAGGCACTCGCGCAGCGGATCGCGATCGTCGACTGGGACGTGCATCACGGCGACGGCACGCAGGCCATCTTCGACGCCGACGCCGACCTCTGCTACGCCTCGACCCACCAGTCGCCCTTCTACCCGGGCACCGGCAGCGCGGCCGACCGGGGCGCAGGGCCGGCCATCGGCACCAAGCACAACGTTCCGCTGCCCGCGGGAAGTGGCGACCGTGCCTTCACCGAGGCCTGGACTGTGCAGCTGCTGCCGGCCATCGAGGCCTTCGCGCCGCAAGCGATCCTGGTGTCGGCCGGCTACGACGCGCACCGTCAAGATCCGCTGGCTGGGCTCGAGGTGACGGAGGCGGGCTACGAGGCCGTGGCGACCGCGCTCGGGGAGCTGGCGACGCGGCTCGGGCACGACGGGCGTGGCCCTCACCCTCGAGGGCGGCTACGACCTGGACGCGCTGTCGGGCAGTGCCGCCGCCACGGTTCGTGGCCTGCTCGAGGGCCTGAGCCAGGGAGCGTGAGGGCTATACTCGCGTGCATCCAGAACTCGGATTGAGCATGGCAGGAGCGGAACAACCCACGGCGACCGCGAGACGGGCCTCGCGCCGTGCGAAGGTCGGGCCGCCCGAGTCATCCGCACAACCGGCTGCGGGGGAGGTGGCCGAGCCGTCCACCGCCGCGCAGCTGGTCGTCATCAGCGGGCTCTCAGGTGCCGGCAAGAGCCAGGCCTCGAAGCTCTTCGAGGACCTTGGCTACTACTGCGTCGACAACCTGCCGCCGGAGCTGCTGGACGGGTTCCTGGCACTCCGTGACGCCGACCCGGCGCGGTACCACCACGTCGCGCTGGTGCTGGACATCCGCGCCGGCGATCCGGCGCCGCCGATCAAGCAGGCACGCGCCGCGCTGGCGGCCGCGGGAACGGCCATGCAGGTCATCTTCCTGGAGGCGAGCGACACGGCCCTGGTCAGCCGCTTCAGCGAGACCCGCCACCGCCATCCGCTCCAGACGCGCAGCGGCGTGCAGGCCGGCATCGCCGAGGAGCGCCGGCGCCTGGCCGCCACCCGCGAGCTGGCCGACCATGTGATCGACACCAGCGGCATATCGATCGGCCAGCTGAAGGAACGGCTGATCGCGCTCCTGCCGCGCGACGCCCAGGCCGATGCGGTCCAGATCGACATCATCACCTTCGGCTTCAAGTACGGCATCCCGCTCGAGGCTGATCTCGTCTTCGACGTCCGTTTCCTGACGAATCCGTACTGGGTGCCCGACCTGAAGCCACTCTCCGGGCTGCAGGAGCCGGTGCGCGAGTTCGTCATGAAGCAGCCGACCGCCGAGCGCTTCCTGGACCTGGTGGCCGAGCTGCTGGAGCTGACCGTGCCCGCCTACCGTGAAGAGGGTCGCGCGCGACTCACCGTGGCGCTGGGCTGCACGGGCGGCTATCACCGCTCGATTGCCCTGGCCGAAGAGCTGGCCGCGCGGCTGCGCAAGCCGGACCAGGGCACGTCCGTGGCGGTTTTCCATCGGGAGCTGGAGCGATGAGGAAGCTCCGCATCCCGCGCTGGATGTACCCGGGCATGCACCTGAAGCGCTGGCTGCTGCTCAGCTTCCTGGGCATCACGGTCATGGCGCTGGGCGCCGCGATCCTGATCGTCGACTGGTATCGATCCCTGCCGCCGGAGTCGGTGATCTTCGTGCTCACCGGAGCCGGGCTGGATCGGCCCATCCGCGCCGTCCTGGTCGCCGCGCTTGGCGTCCTGGTCACCGGCATCGGCGTATGGGGTCTGATGCGCAGCATCCTCTCGCCGTTCGTGGCGCGTGGCGACTCGGTGATGGAGGTGCTCTACACCAAGCGTTACCTCACGCGAGGGCCGCGGATCGTGGCGATCGGGGGCGGCACCGGACTGTCCACCCTGCTGCGCGGCCTGAAGGGCTACTCGGCCAACATCACCGCCATCGTGGCGGTCGCCGACGACGGCGGATCGTCCGGCCGGCTGCGGCAGCAGCTGGGGATCGTGCCGCCCGGCGACATCCGGAACTGCATCGCGGCCCTGGCCGACGCCGAGCCGCTGATGACGCAGCTGATGCAGTATCGCTTCCCGCCCGGCTCCGGCCTGGACGACCACGCCTTCGGGAACCTGTTCATCGCAGCGATGACGGCGGTGACCGGCGACTTCGAGGAGGCGGTGCGCGAGTCGAACCGCGTGCTGGCGGTGCGCGGCCAGGTGCTGCCGGCCACCAGCGTGCCGCTCAATCTGGGTGCCATCCTGGAATCGGGGCGGATGCTGCACGGCCAGGTCGCCATCAGCCACGCCGAGGAGCCGATCCAGCAGGTCACCATCGAGCCGGGCGACGTGCGGGCCAGCCCGGAGGCGCTGGAGCGCATCCTGGAGGCGGACCTGGTCGTCATCGGGCCGGGCAGCCTGTACTCCAGCGTGATGCCGAACCTGCTGATCAGCGACATCCGCGATGCGGTCGCGGCGGCCCCCGGCGTGCGGGTGTATGTGTGCAATGTGGCCACTCAGCCGGGCGAGACCGGCGCCTACACCGCGGCGGAGCATCTCGACGCGCTGTTCGCCCACGTCGGCGATGGTCTGATCGACTACGCCCTGCTCAACGGCAACCGCACCGCCCGCCGGCCGGAGGGCTGGCTGGGCGAGCCGGTCGAGGTGGACGAGCGCCATCTGGAGGAGCTGCCCGTGACCGTGATCGAGGAGGACCTGGTCGACGTGACCAACGCTCATCGGCACGACTCGGCCAAGCTCGCCGCGGCACTGATGCGCCTCCAGCAGGAGGAGCGCTCGGAGCGGGTGCGACTCCGACGGATCCGTCGCCCGACCGCATCGGCCGTCTGACGGTCCATGCTGGTCGCCTCGGAGCTGAAGGGGGAGCTCGCCCGCATTCATCCCGCCCGCAGCTGTTGCCGGCGCGCGGAGCTGGCCGGCCTGCTGTTCGCCGAGAGCGGCCAGGCGTCGCGCGGGTCGGCAGCCATTCGGACGCTTGAGCACCCGACCGCGCGGGTTGCCGTCCAGCTGGCAGCGGCGGTCGGCGTGCCGGCAGAGGGACCGATGCCGACCGGCGCCACGTCGACGCCGCATCGTGGCGGCGGACGCCGCCACCTGCAGGTCGTGCTCGACCGATCCGCGATCGAGGACTGGCGCTGGGAGCCGGCCAAGGCCTGCGACCGGCGGGCGTTCATGCGCGGCGTCGTGCTGAACGCGTCAATCTCGCTCGGGCCGGCCGGCGCCCATGTCGAGTTCGTCTTCCGCGAGGAGCGCCGTGCCCGGCTCCTGCGGGCGCGGCTTCGCGAGGTCGATGTGCGGGCAGGCCTCCTGGCCCGCCGTGGCCGATCCGTGGTCTACGTCAAGGGCCAGGAGGAGGTGGCGACCCTGCTGCGCCTGACCGGCGCCAACCGGGCCCTCCTTGACTTCGAGGCGGGACGCGTGCAGCGCGACGTCCGCAACCGGCTGAACCGTCTCCTGAATGCCGAGGAGGCAAACGTCGACCGCACCGTGCGGGCGGCCGACCGGCAGCTGCAGGCAATCCACCAGCTCGACGAGGCCGGGGAGCTGGGACGGCTGCCGACCGGCTTGCGCGAGGCGGCCGCCCAGCGGCGGCATCAGCCGGACGCGGACCTGGACACGCTCGCATCGGCGCTGGGCCTGAGCCGGTCCGCCATGAACCATCGCCTGCGGCGACTGGTGGCGCTGGCCGCCGAGCTGGATGGGGAGCCGGGCTGAGTGGCCGCGAAGCGCGTGCCGCTGGTGGCGGGCAACTGGAAGATGAACCCCACCAGCCGCGCGGCGGCGATCCTGCTCGCGCGCGGGGTGGCAGAGGCCACCCAGGGCCTGCCTGTGCGCAGCGTGGTCTGCCCGCCCGATGTCTTCCTGGAGGCGGTGTCCACCGCAGTGGGCGGCGGCACGACCGAGCCCGGCGGCATCGGTATCGGCGCCCAGACGATGCAGGCTGCCGAGTCAGGGCGCCTTCACCGGCGAGACCTCGCCGCTGATGCTCGATGGTCTGGCGCAATACGTGATCCTGGGCCACTCGGAGCGCCGCCAGTTCGACAACGAGACCGATGCGGCCGTTGCGGCAAAGGTCGCTTCCGCGGTTGCCCACGGGCTGGTGCCGATCGCGGCGATCGGCGAGCTCGCCGGCGAGCGACGGAGCGGGGAGACGGCGGCGGTCATCGACCGGCAGCTGCGGGCCGCCATCTCGCAGCTCGACGGCCTGGCGGGGAGCGGCCTGGTGATCGCCTACGAGCCGGTATGGGCGATCGGGACGGGGGACGCCGCCAGCGGCGAGGATGCACAAGAGGTCGCGGGCCAGATCCGCGCCATCTTGGCGGAGGCCGATCGCGACGCGGCGGCGGACGTGCCGATTCTCTATGGCGGCAGCTGCACTCCCGAGAACGCGCCCGAGTTCTTCGCCATGCCAGACCTCGACGGCGCGCTGGTGGGCGGCGCGTCGCTGGATGCGGATCGCTTCGCCGCGATCGTCCGCGTCGCGGCGGAGCTGCGCGGGTGAACGATGGGCGACCACGCCCGGTCGTCCTGTGCGTGCTCGATGGCTTCGGGATCGGGGAGGATCCGGCGCGCAACGCGCTCCTGGCCGCGCGAATGCCGGCCTGGGACCGGCTGACAGCCGAGTGGCCGACCTGCCGGCTCGAGGCGTCCGGCGCGGCGGTTGGCCTGCCGGCGGGGCAGATGGGCAATTCGGAGGTTGGCCACCTCAACCTGGGCGCGGGCTTCCCGGTCCTGCAGGACCTGCCGCGCATCAGCCAGTCGATCTCCGACGGTAGCTTCTTCTCCAACGCGGTCCTGCGCGAGGCAGTCGGGCACGCCAGGCGTGATGGAAGCCGGCTCCACCTGCTGGGGCTGATCGGTCCCGGCGGGATCCACGCGGTCGATGAGCACATCGAGGCCATGGTCGCGCTGGCGCAGCGCGAGGGACTGCCGGGGGACCGCGTGCTGCTCCACGCCTTCACCGATGGGCGCGACACGCCACCGCGGTCCGCGGCGCAGCTCATGCCCGCGCTGGTGGCGCGCTTGGCCGGCCGCGCCACGATCGTGACCGTGTCGGGCCGCTACTACGCCATGGACCGTGACCAGCGCTGGGACCGGACGGCGATGGCCTGGGAGGCGATCGCCCACGGCGCGGGACCGACGTCGTCGTCGGCGATGGAGGCCGTCGCCGCCGCGCACGCCCGGGGCGAGGGCGACGAGTTCATCCTGCCGACCGTCATCGACGGGTACGGCGGCCTGCGCGATGGCGACGCCGTGGTCCATATGAACTTCCGGGCGGATCGGGCGCGGCAGCTGACGCAGGCGCTGGCGCTGGACGGCTTCACGGCCTTCGATCGCGGCCGTCGCCCCGCCGACCTGCTGGTGGCCACCCTGACCGAGTACCAGGTGCCGGACGAGCTGCCGGTGCGGGTGGCCTTTCCGCCGACCGTGGTCGATTCGCTGGCCGCCTACCTGTCGCGTCTCGGCCTGCGGCAGCTGCACCTGGCGGAGACCGAGAAGTACGCCCACGTCACCTACTTCTTCAACGGCGGCGTGGAGGCGCAGCTGCCCGGGGAGGACCGGGTCCTGGTGCCGTCGCGGCGCGACGTGCCAACGTACGACCTGGCGCCGCAGATGAGCGCGCCCGAGATCACCGAGCGGCTGCTGGCGGGCATCGGCTCAGCCGACTACGACTTCATCATCGTCAACTACGCGAACCCGGACATGGTCGGCCATACGGGGGTGTGGGACGCGGCCGTGGCGGCGGCCGAGGTGATCGACGGCTGCCTCGACCAGGTCAGCCGCGCCACGCTCGAGGTGGGTGGAGCGCTGGTGATCACCGCGGACCACGGCAACATCGAGGAGATGCGCGATGCGGCGGGTGCGCCGCAGACGCAGCACACCACCTCGCCGGTGCCGCTGGTGCTGGTGGGGGAGCGGTGGCGCGGGGCCAACCTGCGCGACGGCATGCTGGCGGACGTGGCGCCGACCCTGTGTGAGCTGATGGAGCTGCCGCCCGGGCCGTCCATGACCGGCCGATCGCTCATCACCGGATGATGCGATAAACTGCGCCCGCTCATGACACCCCTCATCGTCGCGCAGATGATCCTGGCGATCGCGCTGGTCGCTTCCATCCTGCTGCAGCAGCGCGGGACGGGGCTGGGCGGCGCGTTCGGCGGTGAGGTGACCGCCTATCGCAGCCGGCGCGGAATCGAGCGCACGCTCTTCCGCCTCACGATCGTGCTGGCGGTGCTGTTCGTCGTTTTCAGCCTGCTCAACCTGCTCCCGCAAGTCTGACGTTCGCGGGCCGCGCCCGCGCCACCGCGCACCTGGGCCGGTTCAGCCGCCAGCGACCGCCTATTGCGTCGTGCGTCGGTTGTAGAGCCAGAGACCGAGGGGGAAGGCGACGATCAGGATGCCGAACGACCAGAGGATGGCCGGCACCGTGTCGTTGTAGAGGTCGGTTCCCAGCGTCAGGTCGCGGACCGCGTTGACCACCACCGAAAATGGCTGGTTCTCCGCGAACGGCTGGAGCCACTCCGGCAGCGAGCTGGCCGGGACGAAGGCGGTGCTCACGAAGGTGAGCGGGAATACCACGGCGAAGATGATCCCCTGCAGCGCCTCGGGAGTGCGGACCGCCGCGCCGGCGGCGACGCCGACCCACGACAGGGCGAAGCCGAAGAGCAGCATGATGCCGACGGCCAAGAGGATCGCGGCCAGCCCGCCCTCCGGCCGGAAGCCGACGGCCAGGCCGACCACCCACATGATCGCGACCGCCAGCGCGGCGCGCAGCAGGTCGGTCAGGGTGCGGCCGGTGAGCACGGATGACTGCGCCATGGGCAGCGACCGGAAGCGGTCGATCATGCCCTTCTGCAGGTCGTTGGCCAGCAGGACGCTGGTGTAGATGCCGGCGAAGGCCACCGTCTGCACGAAGATGCCGGCCATCAGGAAGTTCGTATAGGACTCGGTCTCGCCACCCTCGGCGCCGACATTGATGGCGCCGCCGAACACGACGCTGAACAGCAGCACGAACATGATCGGGCTGAGGGTGACGTCCAGCAGCAGCTCCGGCGTTCGTCGGATGTGGATCAGGTTGCGGCGAACCATCTCCCAGCTGTCGAATGTCCACCAGGCGAGGCCGGTCATGCGCCCACTTCCTCTTCGACTTTCTCTTCCGCGGGGCGCCCGGTCAGGGTGAGGAACACCTCGTCCAGGGTGGGTCGCCGGAAGCCGATGTCGTCCACGTGCACCTCGACGGCATCCAGCTCGCGAATGGCGCGGGTCAGGACACCGGCATGCGACGTGACGGGCACGCTCAACCGCCGATTCTCACGGTCCACCCGGACCTGTCCCTCGCCGAGCGCCTCGAGGACGCGCTGTGCCGCATCCAGCCATGGCTCGTCGCTGATGGTCACTTCCAGGCGCTCGCCGCCGACCTGCCGTTTCAGCTCGTCGGCAGTGCCGCGCGCGATCGCCTTGCCGTGGTCGATGACCAGGATGTCGTCGGCCAGACGATCGGCCTCCTCCAGGTACTGCGTCGTCATCAGCACCGTGGTGCCGCCCTCCGCCAGGCCGGCGATCAGGTCCCACATCGAGAGCCTGCCCTTCGGGTCAAGGCCGGTGGTCGGCTCATCAAGGAAGATGACCGGCGGCTGGGACATGAGCGCGGCCGCCAGGTCCAGGCGGCGCCGCATGCCGCCCGAGTATGTCTTGACAGTGCGGTCGGCAGCATCATTCAGCTCGAAGTGTTCGAGCAGCTGATCGGCGCGCTCACGGACCGTGGCGCCATTCATCCGATACAGCCGGCCGACCATGGCCAGGTTCTCACGACCCGTCAGCAGCTCATCCAGCGACGCAGTCTGGCCCGCCACGCCGATGCTGGCGCGCACCTTGGCCGGATGCTTGTGCACGTCGATCCCGGCCACGCTGGCGGTGCCCTTCGTGGAACGGGTGAGCGTGGTCAGGATCCTGACCGCGGTCGTCTTGCCGGCGCCGTTCGGCCCCAGGACACCCAGGATCGTGCCCTCGCGGACATCGAGGTCCAGGCCGACCAGCGCCTTGGTGTCGCCGAAGTACTTGTGCAGGCCCTCGGCCTCGATCATGAGTCGTGACACAGCAATCCCCAGCCTAGCGGAACTGGCCGAACGGCACGTCAAAGGTCCATTGACACTCACCCGCATCCGTAGGACTGTGCACCGGACGCAGACTCATCGGTCCGGAGGGGCGCCTCCAGGGCCCCATGCTAAAATCGGCCGACTCGCCGGACTTTCGCGTCCGGTGAACCCGTGCCGAGGTGGCGGAATAGGCAGACGCGCTAGGTTCAGGACCTAGTGACCATTACGGTCGTGTGGGTTCAAGTCCCTCCCTCGGTACCACTACCCTCATAACAACTGAACCTGCTCGATGCCCAGGTGGCGGAATTGGTATACGCGTACGTTTGAGGGGCGTATGAGGCAACTCATCCGGGTTCAAGTCCCGGCCTGGGCACCACTTCCTTCCGGCCTACGACCGATGACGCCGCCCTCCCGGGCGGCGTTTTGGCGTGCCCGCAGCGTCGCAAGATGGGAACGCGGCCGGTGGATTCGGGCTGATACCCTCCGCCGCGAGGACATCGTGGAATCGTTCCGAGCGCGATCCGCAGCGACCATGACCCCGCCGCCGCAGGCGCGCGGCGATGTCATCGAGCGCCTCGTCTGGATCGACTGGCTGAAGGTCATCGTCGTCTTCGCCGTTTTCGTCTACCACGCCGCCGAGCCATTCCTGGTGATCGAGTGGATCGTGTCGAACGACGAGCGCAGCCCGGTCCTCAGCGCCGTGGCCGGCTTCTGCTTCCTGTTCGGCATGCCCCTCATGTTCCTGCTGACCGGCGCCACCGCCTGGCTCTCGCTGGGGCGGCGGTCGCTGTCCGCCTACGGGATCGACCGGGTTCGGCGGCTTTTCATTCCGCTGGTGGCCGGCATCCTGGTTCTCACGCCGCTGCAGTGGTGGCTGGCCGCCGCCATCGACCGAGGCGGCGAGAACCCCCTGAACACCATCGCCTGGTTCTTCGGCGGCATGCGCTTCGAAGCGACGCCCCGCTGGTTTGGCGACTACGGCATGCACCTCTGGTTCATCGCGTTCCTGTTGGCCTATTCGATCCTGTGCCTGCCGCTGCTCGGCGCGCTACGGCGCCCCGGCGGCGCGCGCCTGCTGAGCGGACTGGCCGCGCTATCGACGCCGGTCCTGCTGCTGATCCTGTTCGTGCCGATCCTCGCCAGCCAGTGGCTGCTGCGGATCTCGACCCCGGCATATCGCGACTGGGCCGACTTCGCGCTGTGGCTTGGTTTCTTCGCGGTCGGCGTCGTGCTCGTTGCCGACCAGCGCCTGCTCCAGGCGGTCGTTCGCAATGGCCCGCGGCTGATCGGCATCGGCGTCGCCCTGGTCGCCTTTGGCGTGGCAGCCGTCGGCGTTGCGCTGGCGACCGGCCTGATACCGGCCGCGGAGGCAGGCAACCTGAGGCGGCTCGAGACCGCGCCGGTCATCGACGTGCCCAGCCTCACCTACATCACGCTGCGAACGGCCGCTGGTGCCGCCCTCGTCGGCGGCTGCCTGTGGATCGGCGTCCGCTGGCTCCGCTCGAAGCCATCGTGGCTGCCGCGCGCGAACCGCGCCATCCTGCCGTTCTACGTGCTCCACCATCCGGTCGCGGTGGCGGTGGCAGGCGTGGTGGTCCAGTGGTCGATGGGCCTCTGGGCCAAGCTCGTCGTCGTCCTGGTCGTCTCGCTGGCCGGCACTCTGGCGCTCACCGAGCTGGCCATGCGAACTCGCTTCGGGCGGGCAGCTCTTCGGCATCGCGGGCGAGGCAGAGCGTCCCGCAGAGCACGCGAGCGGGTCCGCCACCTCCGTCCCAGCAGATCCCTCCGGGATCCACGCCGGCCCCGCCTTGGCAGTGCCAGAGGCCGATCGGCATCGGAGCGTGGTGGGGGCGCTGCAGGCGGCCGTGCGCCGCATGCCGGAGGGGGAAGCGCTGCGCTGGAAGGACGAGGGCCGATGGATCGGCCTGACCTACGCTCAGCTGTGGAACCGCATTCGCGCCACATCGCTCGCCCTCCACCAGCGTGGGGTTCGAGCCGGGGACCACGTGGTCATCGTCAGCCGTTCGCGGCCCGAATGGGTCGTGGCCGACTTCGCGGCGCTGGCGCTGGGCGCGGTGGTCTGTCCGATCTACCCCGGCGAATCCGATGCGCGGATCGAGCAGATCGCCCGCGGTCTGAGTCCGCGACTCATGTTCGTCGAGGACGAACGCCAGCTGACGCGCTTCGCCGACATTGCGCCGGTGATCGTGCTCGGCTCTCCCGCGGAGGCGAACCGCAGGCTGGCCACACTGGTGGATCTGGAGCGACAGGGCGCCAGCCTGCCACCGGCCCAGGAGGAAGCCTGGGGGGCCGGCGTGGATGGGCTGGATCGATCCGATGTCGCGACCATCGTGCAGACCATCGACCAGGAGGGCGTGGCCTGCGGGGCGGTCCTGACGCACGGCAACGTGCTGCACAACCTCGAGGCTGCCCGCGACGTGCTGCCGGTCCGACGGGGCGAGGTCATCCTCGCCATGCTGCCGTTGAGCCACATGCTCGAGCGCCTCGCAGTGCTGATCACGCTGGCCAACGAAGGAACCGTCGCCTTCGCCGAATCGCGGATTGACCGTTGGGCCGACAACATGCGCGAGGTCCGCCCGCATGTCATGGCGGTTGTCCCTCTCTTCCTGACGCGCCTGGTGAAAGGCATGCGCGGCGGCTCGGTTGGGCGCCCCGGCGCCATCGGGCGGCTGGCCGCCTGGAGCCTTCGAATCGGCGGGGCGGCACGCGGCCAGTCCGGTCGAGCGACCGGCCCGCGCGGGCGGCTGCGCCTCGCCATCGCCGATCTGCTGGTCCTGCGACACCTGCGCGCCGCCACCGGCGGCCGGCTCCGCTATATCTGCTGTGGCGGCGCGGCGCTGCCAGTGGAGGTGGGGGAGTTCCTCTCGGCGGCGGGAGTCCCCATCGTCGAAGGCTACGGCATGACCGAGGCAGCGCCGCTGCTGGCCGTGAACCGTCTGGGTCACCAGCGGCTCGGGACGGTGGGCCCGCCGGTGGCCGGCACCGAGCTGCGCATCGAGGCCGAGACGGGCGAGATCCTGGCCCGCGGACCGCAGATGATGCAGCGCTATCACGACCTGCCACAGCAGACGGCCGCCACGCTCACGCCGGATGGCTGGCTGCGCACCGGCGACCTGGGCGCCTGGGACGTGGCGGGTAACCTGCGGATCACCGGCGTGCGCAAGGACCTGTTGGTGCTGGCCAGCGGCAAGAAGGTCAGCCCGCGTCCGCTGGAGGCCGAGCTGGAGGGTTCCGACCTGATCGCGCGGGCGGCCGTGGTCGACCTGGGCGCCGATGGTGTCGGCGTGCTGGTCTGGCCCGATGGCGACAGCATCGGATCACGCGCCGCGCTCGACGGCGCGACCGTCCAGGAGCTCCTGGTCGGCGAGGTCAGGCGGCTGCTGGGTGGCCACGCCTCGTACGAGCGGCCGCGGCGGCTGGGCATCCTGCCGCGCGACCTGAGCGTGGAGGCCGGGGAGCTGACGGCTGAGGGGCGGCGCAATCGGTCCGCAATCGTCGCGAGCTGGGGCGCGACCGCGACCATTCCGCTGAGCTGGCGCATACGCGAGACCGCCCAGGTCAGCGTGATACCCTCGCCGCTCGGGGCGGTTAGCTCAGCTGGTTAGAGCACCTCGTTTACACCGAGGGGGTCGGGGGTTCGAGTCCCTCACCGCCCACCAGTGCACCGCACCGCATCGGCCCTGCTAGCATTCAGGTTCGTCCCACTCCGAAGCGTGGAGACCGCTGAGCGCCATGGAATTCGGCTGGATCATCCTGATCGTCGTCGTCGCGGTCATCGTCCTGTTCCTGATCTTCACCTACAACGGCCTTGTCCGGCTGCGGAACATGGTCGACGAGGCGTGGAACCAGATCAGCGTGCAGCTCAAGCGCCGGCATGACCTGATCCCGAACCTGGTCAACGCCGTGAAGGGCTACATGGACTTCGAGCAGGAGACGCTGACGCGCGTCATCGAAGCCCGCAACCAGGCTGTCACCGCGCAGCAGGCCGGTCCGGGCGGAGCCGCCCAGGCGGCCCAGGCGGAGAACTTCCTGACTGGTGCGCTGCGTCAGCTGTTCGCCCTGGTCGAGAACTACCCCGATCTGAAGGCGAACCAGAACGTGCTCGAGCTCCAGGAGGAGCTGACCACCACCGAGAACCAGATCGGCTTCAGCCGGCAGCACTACAACAGCACGGTCCGGGAGTTCAACACCAGCGTGCAGACCTTCCCGAACGTGCTGATCGCCGGCATGTTCGGCTTCCGCGACCGCGACTACTTCCAGATCGAGGAGGCCGATGCCGCGGTGCCGGAGGTGAACCTGCGCAGCACGGCGCCGCCGCCGGCCGCTCCGCCGGCTGCGCCACCGCCCGCCGCCCCACCTTCGGCCTGATCTCGGCAGCTGACGCGGCACCGATGCCGCCGTGACCGCGCGTCCGGCGCCGTCCACGTTCTACCGCGAGATCGCCCGCAATCGGCGCGACTCGTGGTTCCTGGTCGCGATCGTGATCCTGGTGCTGGCCGCCCTGGGGGCGGCCATCGGCTATGCCACCGACTTCGGCTGGGGCGGCGTTGTCGCCGCGCTGGTGATCGGCGACCTTCCTGAGCGTCGGCTCGTACTTCGCCGGCGACCAGTTGGTGCTGCTCTCGTCCGGAGCGCGCGAGGTTCCCATCGGCGATCCGCCCGACGACGTGAAGCAGCTGGTCAACGTGGTCAGTGAGATGAGCATCGCCGGCGGTCTGCCGATGCCGAAGGTCTACACCATCGAGGACACCGCGCCGAATGCCTTCGCCACCGGCCGTGACCCGAAGCACGCGTCGGTGGCGGTCACGACCGGGCTGCTCCAGAAGATGGACCGCGAGGAGCTGCAGGGCGTGATGGGGCACGAGATGAGCCACATCGGCAACTACGACATCCGCTTCACGCTGCTGGTCGGCGTCCTGGTGGGGAGCATCGCGCTGCTGGCCGACTGGTTCCTGCGCTACAGCTTCTGGTTCGGGGGCGGACGTCGCCGCGATGGTGATGGCGACCGCGGCGGTGGGGGAGCGCAGGCCATCCTGTTCCTGATCGCCATCGCCCTCGCCGTGATCGCGCCGATCATCGGCCGCATGGTCCAGCTGGCGGTCAGCCGGCGACGCGAATCGTTGGCCGACGTCTCGGCGGTGGAGCTGACGCGGAATCCCGCCGGCCTGGCGCGAGCCCTGCGCACCATCGCCGACGACCCCGAGGTGCTGGAGGTCGCCAACCGCGCCACCCAGCACCTGTACATCGTCAACCCCATCAAGTCGTTCGAGCAGAGGGCGTCCTCGATGTGGGACACCCACCCGCCGATCGCGGAGCGCATCGCCGTGCTGCGCGGGCTGGCCGGCCAGTTCGGCCAGGATCCGAGCACGCTCGCCTGACCGGCCGATTGGTTGCCGCTCAAATGGGCCCTGTGCTATCGTCGGACGCCGATACGCGACGACGAGCGAGGGCCGCCGCCCCGACGGGCCGAGGTAGCTCAGTTGGTAGAGCACCGCCCTGAAGAGGCGGGTGTCGTCAGTTCGAATCTGACCCTCGGCACCATCTTCGACGCGCGCATCGGACGAGAAACGGGCGGAAGTGGCTCAGTTGGTAGAGCATCACCTTGCCAAGGTGAGGGTCGCGGGTTCGAGTCCCGTCTTCCGCTCCATTTTTATGCCCTGCTGGCGATGACCTGCTAGCCTCGATGGGCCTGATTGCCCCGTCGTCTAGTGGCAGGACAGCGGACTTTGGATCCGTTAACGGTCGTTCGAATCGACCCGGGGCAGCCAGCGAGCAATGGCCTGCGGCGACGTGCCCGAGTGGTCAGGGAGCGGTCTGCAAAACCGTTTACACGGGTTCGATTCCCGTCGTCGCCTCCAAAATCTGAGCACGCATCCGGCCCTTCCGGCCTGGCTTCAATCCGGTCGAGATCACCGAGGCCGCTGACGGCACGCTGTCCGTTGGCATGAGCGTCACCGGCAAGGCCACTGGCACCGAGATGGGCACATGGACGCTGAGCGATCCGAGCGACATCATCGGCACTACGGTCGGCGGGAACCGCTACGGCTGGCTCGTCACCAACAGCTTCGCCTCGCTCGCGATCGACAACATCACCCGGATTTCGAACTAGGCGGTAAGCCAACACCCACAACTTGACGAGGCTTGCGGGGTTCCAAACCTCCAGCCTCCTGCAACCGATAGGACCGGGCCTCCTCTTGGGGCCCCGGTCTTCCGTTTTACCGGCCAATCAGCGGCTGGCGTCACCGGCCTCACAGGGAGTAGATTCGGGCGGATGGTTGAGGATCCGGGAGTACGGCTCGTCGTTGGCGCGTTCCTCGCCATCATCGTCATCGTGCTGATCGTCCTCGGCATGGCGTTGTGGGCGATGGGCGCACGCCGATGGGTCGTGAGCGCAATAGCCGTCGTGGGAGCGTTCCTCGCTGTCTGGTACGGGATCGCGCCGAGGGAGCGCCTTTCGCCTGGACACCTCATCGTGTGGGGTCCGTGGTGCGGCATCTGATCGCTGCACATTCGGGGCGTCTGATGCGATGTGTTCTTACCCGCTTGACACAGCCAGCGACTGGCGATATTTTCGCGCCGAAATTTGCGAGGCGGGCCCCTAGGGCCAAGCTCTTTTGGCGTTCCGTGTTTCCAGTGACAGGAGGTGCGGCAGATGTCTGAGAGAGGTGCAGAAGGCGCACATGAGCCCACCGCAGGGCAGATCCTCGCCTTCCACGCGGACCACAGTCGTGGGCTCCATTCCATCGCGGTAACCGGTTGCAGCGAATGCCTGCTGGACCGTGTGATGGCGGCATCAGAAGACGAATTGGTCGACCTGCTGGAAGGCGCAGCTGAGTCGGCTTGAGCGGTACGCCGCCAGTGAGTGCTGAACGGCACGGTTCCCTAGGCCGGGGCGACGGTGACGGTCGCTGATCCCGCTGAGGATCGGGCGGTGCAGGCGACCCCGGCCTTAATACGCTGATTCCTGAACGGCGGCGAGTCTTCCTGTTCCCCTGGCGACTCGCCGCCGTTCGGCATGTCGCTTGCCATAGAACACCGATATGACACCTACCGAGATCACACGGGCTGAGCGCCTGATGATTGGCCTCGCGTGCCTTCCGGTGATCCTTCTCGGACTGCTCTACCTCGCGATCTAGCTACGGATCGACGTACAGATAGGTTCCTTCGGAGGCTGGGACGGGGGAGATACGCGCTGACCACGCCACCGAGGCGGCGGCGGCACGCAAGGCGATCCTCAAGTCCGGGTTCAGGGACGGCAGCGGCTCATTACAGCACCGTCCACGAGCATCGCGGTGCATGGCTGTCCGACGTGCCAGTCGATGAGACCAAGGCGCGGCTGGGGAGACATTCGTCGTGGTGGAGATCCCGGACGAGGTCTTCAAGCACTACCAGTGGGTCCAAGAACCGTCGGTCGGCTGCCGCGAGGCGCTCATCTCGGCCAGCATCTTCGAGACGCAGCGGCGACCGGGTGGCACGTCTGATGCAATGGGTGCACCTCGGCCTCCGCGGCCGGGGTGAGGTTCTATCCGATCCACAAAATCCCTGCAGGGCCGGACCGCGCACGCCTAGGGAGCCTAGGTACATAGGCAGCGGAGCCGGGGTTTAACTCCGGCTCTTTCCCTGCTCTAGCTGCTGATCCTTGTCACGATCGGGCGGCACGTCCCGCACGCTCAGCCCTACGTATATGACCGCCTCGGATCGTCACCGCCTCGGATCGTCGGCGCCACGACCGCAGCGTTCCTCGGCCGATCCGCGGCTCAGCTATGAGCGAACGACCTTAGCGATTCGCACCTCCCAGTATCGAGCCCAGCAGGTCATCGAGGCCCTGGGCCTGGGTGCGCGTCCCGGCAGTCGGGGAACTGGCCCCCTGTCCTCCCAAGATTCCGCCGAGCAGGTCGTCCAGCCCGAACCCACCGCCACCCTGCTGCTCCTTACGACCCAGTATGTTCATCACGATCGGCGCGAGAAGGGCGAGTAGCGGACCGATGCTCTCCATGCTCAGGCCGCTTTTCTTAGCCACCGCCAGCTCGGCCGCCGACTGTCGATCGCCAAGCGTGTGCTTCAAGATTCCGGCGCCATCGGCGCGACGACCGCTGACATTGCCATCGAGATAGCCGTCCAGATCGTCGAGCAGGGTCCCATCGTGATCTTCTGCCAGGGCCCGACGCAGCCCCGGCTCTGCATTCGGGTCGGACGCCTCGGCGCCGAGCGCGCCCAGAAGGAGTGGCAGCGCGTCGTCGATCGCCGCCCTAGTTTGCTCAGGGTCGGCGCCGATCCGGTCGCTGATGCGTCGGACGCGCGCGTCGGAGAGTTCGCTGCGAACGCTGTCGAGCAGGGTGGTGGCCGTCGAAGCCATCGGACTCACCTCACGTGCTGGGTTGATTGGACAAGCACACCTGCGCAAGTCCGGTGCCGGCATTGTCTCCGGACCGCTTCGACAACCTGCGGCTCGCCGGTTGGCACAGAAGGTGCGTTGCGGTGCGGCAACGCACCCGTCATCCATGAGGGGTCAATGCGACACAGGGGGAGTAACGACATGTCCCAGAGCTATCCCACCCACGAGACTCCGGAATCATCGGTTCCGGAACCGACCGTCGGAACCGAGGCGACCGCGACCGGGAACACGGACCAGCATCCGCTGGCCGAGGCCGGGCAGCAGGCGACCCAGACCGCGGGCCATCTGGCCGAGCGGGCGGCGGACCTGGGCCTCGAGCAGGCAGACCATGGACGCCACCTGGCGGCTGAGGGGATCGAGACGGTGGCGCGCAGCATCCGTCGACTCTCAACCGAGATCGCCGGCGATCAGCCCGCCATCGCAAACGCGGCTACAACCGTTGCCGACCAGGC
The DNA here is from genome assembly GCA_963783495.1 of uncultured Chloroflexia bacterium. Taxonomy (GTDB): domain Bacteria; phylum Chloroflexota; class Limnocylindria; order QHBO01; family QHBO01; genus DASSCW01. The sequence goes on along the minus strand of CAWANT010000007.1, from coordinate 218,843 downwards.
AGAGCGGACGGCGCAGTTCCTGAACGAGACCGATGCCCGAGAGATGATCTCGAAGGTGGAGGAGGCCGCTCGTCGCCAGCCTCTGATCTTCCTGGGAGGCGCGTTCGTGCTGGGCGTCGCCACCGCACGATTCTTCAAGGCAGCCGGCCAGGGCGATTCCGCGAAGGGCGGCATCAAGTCCGCCCCGTATGCCTACCAGGCCACCGGGCCGGGCGCCCGCAACGGGGGCCGCTAAGGTGGACGCAGGGGGACGTGAACGGCCAATCGGCGACCTCATCGGCGACCTGGCAGGCCAAGCCGGGACGCTGGTCCGCCGGGAGATCGAGCTGGCGCGCAGCGAGATCGTTTCTGGCCTGAGGCATGCCGGTCGCGGTGCTGGTCTCGCCGGACTCGGCGGCGCGCTGATTCACGCAGGCTTCCTTGCCGTGCTGGCCGCCGTTGTGCTCGGGTTGATCCAGGCGGGCATGGATCCGTGGCTCGCGGCTCTCGTCGTGGGCGCGCTCGTCATCGGCATCGGCTTCGTCGTCGCCTCCATCGGCGTGAAGGAGGTGCAGACGACTGAGATGGCGCCACGCCGGACGGTTGCCTCGATTCGCCGGGACGTCGAGTACGTCAAGGAGCAGATTCAATGAGCGGGCTGACGAGTCCGGACGAGACTCAGACGGAGATCCTGGGCGAGATCGACGAGACCCGCCGTGAGATGGGGGGGACGCTCAACGAGCTCGGAGACCGATTGGCGCCTGGACACCTGGTTGACCAGGCGAAGGACAACGTTCGCGAGGCGACCATCGGCCGTCTCGAGAACACAGCAAGGGGGGTGTCAGACATGGTGTTCGAAACGATCAAGCGCAACCCGATCCCGACCGCAATGGCAGGGGTGGGCCTGGCGATGCTCTGGCGGAACCGCAGCCAGGAGACCCAGGACAGCCCCTACAACGCTATCCAGCATCCGGGGATGCCGTCAACGTCGTACTTCAATGGTCAGCAGCAGGACCTAGGCTCGAAAATGAGTGGCGCGGCATCGAAGGTTGGTGACGCTGCGTCCTCGATCGGCGAGGGCGTTGGTGGGGCTGTCGGCTCGATCGCAGATGGAGCCCAGCTGGCCACCGGCGAGGTCGTCGATCGCGCAGGTGCCACCGCACAGCAGATGGGCTGGAAGCTCGATAGCTTCATGCAGGCCAATCCGCTGGCAATGGGCGCCATCGCGGTGGGGGCTGGCGCCGTTGTCGGCTCGCTCATTCCTGAGACCGATCCGGAGCGAGAGATACTCGGCGACGCGAGTCGCCAAGTAGGAGCCACGCTGCGCGACACGATTGATGACGCTACTTCACAGGCCGAGGACGCGTTCGACACGGCCGGACGCCAGGTCGCTCCGCCGAGCCCCTAGCACACGCAGCGCCCGCAGTCCGGAATGACCGCAGGCGCCAGCAACCCTGACGAGGCGTGCACAGCTGATGCTTAGCACGGGCCTGAAGGTATCCAAGTACCCAGCAACAGGAGCCTTCGCACCTTAGGAGCCTGCACCGAATCGATTGGAGGACTTGGTCATGCGGTATCTCACGGCAACAGCGTTACTACTTGCCATCGTTGGCGCGGTCAATTGGCTGCTGGTCGGCATCTTCCGGTTTGACTTAGTCGCCGCCCTGACGAAAGAAGAGTTCGGAGAGACGAATCCGGCCTCGTCGAGCGTCTATACCCTCGTCGGCGTGGCCGGCCTGGCGCTGATCCCGCACCTCATCCGCCAGCTACTCGGTGCGGACGAAACGCAGTGACGCCACCGCCGCCGGGTCCCGGCGGCGGTCCCCTACGCACACTCCATCGCTGATCTGCTTCACGTTTAGAAGGACCACTCATGAGTGAATCGATAGACCTCCGTCAACCGACGACTGGTAGTCCGCAGCGAACGTTCTTCCGGGTCACTGACAACATTCCCCAGGAGGCTTGGTACTGGGCGGCCATCGGTTCGATCGGCCTATCAGCTGGACTGCGGCTGGCCGGGCGTGATCACTGGTCGCTGTTCGTCGGCCAGTGGGCGCCGACGTTCATCGTCTTCGGCCTCTACCATCGCCTGATCCACCCGAGCAGCAAGCCCTAAGGCGACATAGAGCCGGGGTCACGCTGACGGTGCTCTTCCGCAAGCAATGCCGCCCTTCAAGGATCAGGCTGGTCCAACCTGCCGTCCGCTAGCGGGGGCGCATACTCTTGGGGTCGGTCGCGGACAGCACCTAGCAATTAGGAGTGGCCGGCCCATCAGGGCTTGGCTATCGCGCGGCGCGACGCCCGAGCTCGGCGATGGACCGCACGGCGAGCTGATTGGCATGCCCGCTGCAATGTCACCGCACTGAGGCTTGGTGATACGAGGTGGGAGAAGGGGCAGCGATCTGACACCCGATGTCGCGGTGCTCCGTGGCAGCGTGACTGGCGATTGTGGGGGTGGTCGTCAGTCTGTGGGTCGTCTTGGGCCAGGGTTCGGGCTAATGGAGACGGTCGTTAAACGTGTGGAGCGAGCGCTGCGCCGCCTGAGCGACCAGCTGCGCGAGCGGCGAGGATCGACAACTGGCTAGGGCGTGGCGCAGTTGGACACCGCGCAGGCAGTTCGTCGCCCTCGCTGTGCTAGGAACCGTGATAGGGACCGTCCTCGGAATCGCGGTGAGCGGCTGGCGTCGCCGGTCCGCGCAGCCGGATCAGCAGCCCGCGCGGCGCCATTACCTCGACCCCAATGCCACGGAGGCCGAAGTGGACGCCTTCGTCGCGGCCGTCCGCGGCGACATCGATCCGTCGTAGGTCCGCCAGTAAGCGGCCCCCGTCAGGATCTACCAGGGCCGGCGCTCCGTGGCAGCGTGACCTTCCCCAGGATGGTGAGCGGCTGCCGTCCCCGACCTCGCGGATTGCGACACAAGAAGACCGGGGCCTCCTTGCGGAGACCCCGGTCGTGACTTCCGGCCCGAGGTTAGGAGTGGCGTCGCCGACCTATTGCGCGGCCCTGACGCGCGTATACGTCAGGCCGTCAAGAACCGCTACGCGCCCTGGGCATTCATCCTCGCCGACTGGGGTGAAGGTCAGCGTCTCTCCCTCGATGGTCCACTCGTAGGACCCGCGCTCGGGGCAAGGGTCACCACCAAAGAAGTCCAGCTGCCTGTCGCCCACTGCCGCCATGGCTCCCATGCCCCGCGCGACTCCTCGTTTGACGCGATAGGCGCCGCTCGCTTGGAGGGTCAGGATCACCGCGTCGGTGCCCTTGCGGCTTTCCCAGTCCCCGATGAGCTCGTCGGGGATCGGGGCTCTCGGGCTCGCTTCCACCGACGGCGTGCTGTGGGAGGCCGTCACGCTTGCTGCGCTCGGGTCGCTGCACGCGGCGCTGGCCACGAGAAGCAGCAGGGACATCACGCCATTGGGCCGAGACATGGGGCGGATGCTACGAAGGGCCCAGCAGGATCGTCAACGATGGGGCCGGCGCTCCGTGGCAGCGTGACCATCCGCGAGGACGGCGAGCGGCTGGCGTCGCCGGTCCTTAGCTGTGGCGACTGGGTAGGGTAGCAACATGGGTAGCAACAGGGGCGAACAGAGGCGGTTGCTTGACGGGTCGCGTCGGCTGATATGAGCGTGAGAGAGGTTTCGACGGACGCTCGCGGACGCTTTGCGACTGCTGCTGCAGCGACCATTGCTGCGGCTGCGGCGCCGGGGAATACCCGCCGGTCTCGTCGTCCGCGTGGATCGGGCGATGCAGGCGAACCCTGCCTACCCGGAGCGCGATGTGTCCGGCAGGCTCTCAAGCAGCTCGTCGATGAGCTGGTCGAACGGCGCGAGGGCGTTGGTGATCGCCTCGATGGCTTCCCATCCGATGCCGAGGGTCGGGCCGTCTGATGTATCCGCTGACGCGATGAAGCGGCCGTTCAGCTCGCGCACCCGCACATCGACGTAGAACGCGTCGCAGGTCAGCCGCAGGGTGACCATGACCCGCTCCACCATGCCTAGGCCGGGTTGAGTACAAAGCCGAGAACAAACCAGAGCGCGCAGATGGCGGCCAGGCCGATCGGTGAGTAGAGCCAGCTTGTACGAGACCTCACGATCATTCCCTCCTTCGAGATAGGGCGGCACCGTAGCCCACAGGTACTACGGCCGACTAGTCCCTGCGGAGCGCGGATACGAGAGGTCCGGATGAGGGTGGTGTGGAGCCGAGGGGTTAGGCCGTTGCACGCCCACACCGCATTTGTGCGGAACGGCCCGCTGGTCCCTCATGGATCCGGCGGTGCAGGCGACCCCGGCCCCCTTACGGCTCGGTTGCGATGACCACGATTGCGGTCCCCAGCTGGACACATAGCTCGGACTTACCCTGCGCGTTTCTGCGGGCAAACAGCGACGCGGTGTAGGGATTCCCCGGGGCTGGCTTGACGCCAGCTTCGGTTGGAATCTCCAGGACGTGCGCCTGCACGCGGCCAAGAAGTAGCCGGCGTAGCCGATATTTGATTCGCCATGGATGGCGAAGTGATCAGGGCTGAACGCCCATACACCCGTGCCGTTCGAGCCTGCCCTGGCCATCACGGCCCGCCCAGTCTCGGCCTCGGCCCGAATAGCGTGCCCACCACCAAGCTGCCGTGCCCAGAATGCCGGCTTGCTGGTGCTGGTCTGGAGCTCGGTCGAGGTGCCGCGCGCCCTGTTGAGTCGGCCCATTCGGATGGGGTCGCCCGCCGCGGCTTCGGCCGGTGCCACGCGTCCGATGGCCGACGCTACCCAGACGCCGAGGCCTCCGAGGGCGCCAGCCAGCAGGGCGCGTCGCGAGCGCGGCGCCGTTTGGGTTGATCCAGCCGTCATGGTTTCCCTCCTGCTCGGGGCGGCGGACTGCCGCGTGGCGCGGAGCCTAGTCGTGTAGCGACTGCCGGTCTACGATGCCGCTCATAGCACCCCCTGGATGCTCTCTCCCAAGCCCTGGGTTGAGGACTCTACCCCGCTGCCCTCGGCCAGCCCCTTACGCTCAGGCCCTTCTTGCTCCTGGCCGCGCGACCATCCGCCAGGCAGTGATTCTTTATGGGAGATCGGGTGTGTCAGCCACGGGATCACGCAGTTTCCTGGCAATGTCCGCGGTCTTCTGCTCGGTGGCTTTCCTCGTGACATTGCCGCCATATTCGCCTTAGCCTCTTCATCGGCTCGCGCCCATTCTGTGAGGCCTGCTTGGAGGGATGTTGTCCGATGGATGAGTCGGCCATTCGCGATGGTCTCGTCGAGCACTGGAAGTACTCCGGCATCGACGAGGGCAAGGCGCACGAGATCTATCACGACGATGCTGTCCTGGAGTTCCCACAGTCAGGCGAGCGCTTTGTCGGCGTGGATAGGTTCCGGACGTGGCGCGCGAAGTATCCGGCGCTCCTTGACTTCCGGATAAGGCGCATCTCGCACGACGGCAACCTGTGGGTCGTCGAGAACCTCATCTCCTACGACGGAGGGCCGTGGAACTTCACGGTCAGCATCCTGGAGTTCCGCGATCAGAAGGTCGCGCACGAGCGCATCTACATCATGGAGGGCTGGGATGCCGCCGACTGGCGGGCAGAGTGGGCTGAACGTTTTGATCCGCAGGCCGCCATCACTCCGGCAGAATGGCGGGACGAGGCACGCGCAGCATCAGCTGACGGCTAGATGGGGAGTCGCCAGCAACTCCCCATCTGAGCCTGAAGTCCCATGATGGAACTGAACGGAGTCGTTGGTCAGCGGTGCTGGTCGACGAAGATCTGATTGCCGTCCGGATCGGTGAGGATGAAGCTGGCCGGCCCCGACGTTGACTCGTCGGCCTCCTGATCGAACGAGACGGCGGCCGCTCGCAGCTGGCGCTGGAGCTCACGAACGTCCATGAACGGATCGACCGGCTGCGCCTCCTGATCCCAGCCCGGGTTGAAGGTCAGGATGTTCCGCTCGAACATTCCCTGGAATAGCCCGATCACCGCCTGGCCGTTCTTCAGGATCTGCCAGCCCTGGGCCGCGTCCCCATGGAACGGCCGGAATCCCAGCTTCTCGTAGAAGGCGGTCGACGCCGCGAGGTCCTTGACGGCGAGGCTGATCGAGAACGCGCCGAGGTCCATCGGTTCCCTCCTTGCTTCGACGCCCGAGAGACTTCGTGCGTCGCTGGCGTGAGGGTACGCAAGGCGGACTCGGTGCGAAAGGTCGCGCCGACACCAACTGATTGACGTGCGCCGTTACCTGTCGCCACGTCACACTGCATTGCAATGGAGAGCCGCCTGAGCTCGGCTGACGTCGCGACTGCCATTGACCTCGTGGTCCGCCTGGGGGCGATCATGATCAGCGCCGGCTCGCCAACCGATGACGTCGAGCGCTCCATGGGTGTCGCCGCCAGGGCGCTGGGGCTGGGACGGGTGACGGCCGCCGTCTCCTTCGGCAGCATCACGCTCTCGTACGTGGCGGGCCCCGATGGACCACCGGCGACCGCCATGCAGATGGTGCGCGAGCGGCTGAGCGACTACCGTCGCCTTTCCGCCGCCGCTCGTCTGGTGAACGATCTGCGGACGGGAGCAGTGGACCGGGCGCGGGCGGCGGCCGAGGTCGCACGGATCGAGGCTCTCGGGTCGGCCTGGCCGGAGCCACTGAGCAGCCTGGCGCAGGCGGTCTCGGCATCGGCATCGACCGTCGTCTTCGGTGGCTCCCCGCTGGATGCGCTGGCGACGCTGATCATCGGCGTGCTGGTGCAGCCGATCATCGTGCGGGTCGACGGGTCCGGACTGCCGCCATTCTTCCGGAGTCTCATCGGTCCATTGATCTCGTGCCTGCTGGTCGCCGTCGCGGTTGCGCTCGGCTCGCCGATCAATGCCGGCCTGGTGCTCACCGGCAGTCTGCTGCGCTTCCTGCCCGGCTCCGCCCTGGTGGCTGGCATGCGCGACCTGATCGACCAGTCCATCATCAGCGGCTCGGCGCGGCTGGCCGAGGCGCTGTTCCTCGGCGCCGCCGTGGCGTCCGGTATCGCCCTCGGCATCTGGGTCGCGGCGCAGTTTGGAGTGTTCCTGACCCTGACCACGATCGGCTCGCAGAACTGGCAGTTCCTGGTCCAGATCATCGCTGCGGGCATCGCCTGCGGCGCGTGGGCCGTCCGGCTGGGCGAACCGCGCTTCGCGCTGCTGACGGCCAGCCTGCTGGGTGCCCTGGGCTGGAGCATCTACCTGGGGCTCATCTCCGTTGGGCTCGGCGAGGTGCCGGCCACTGCCGCGGCCGGCCTGGTCGTGGGTGGTCTGGGCCGCTCCTTCGCGCGCCGCCGAGAGGCGCCAGCCGTCCTGTGGGTGGTACCGGCCTCGCTGCCACTGTTGCCGGGATTGCTGATCGTGGGCGGCATGCTGGCATCGGATGCGGTGGCCGGTTTGCTGCTCCTCTCGACGGCCGTCATTACCGGGCTGGCGCTGGGTGCGTCCATTGCCTTCGGGGACATCGTGGTGCAGACGCTGCGCCAGGTGCGAGAGGAGATCATCCAGCCGGTCATCATCCAACCTGTCATTCAGGTCGTGGGCACGCGCATCGGTTCTGTCTTCAGCGGGCGTGGCAGCCAGGCATCGCGACCCGAGGCGTCAGCGGGACCGAGGGACCCACCCGGGGCACAGGGACGAGGGCCAGGGCACACCCTCTAGGAGCTGTCTGCGAGCGCTTCGCCGGCGTCGACGCGTGCTAGCGTGTCGCATTGCCCGGGCCGGAGTGGCGGAATGGCAGACGCAGCCGGCTTAAACCCGGCGGTCCCGCAGGGGACGTGGGGGTTCGAATCCCTCCTCCGGCACCAGTCAGCTCGACGGGCGGCGTGCGAACAGGCCCCGTCGACGCGGCTTGTTCCGGCTCTTGCTGCCCGTTTCCGTCTCGATGCCGACGATCGCCTGCGCGACCTGGGTCAGGGCCAGGGCCACCGGCGAGCCCGGGCGGCTGGTCACCACCGGCACTCCCTCGTTCACCGCCCTGATCATGTCGACCTCGGTGTACGGAATCTCGGCGGCAGGCGAGGTGCGCAGCAGGTTTTCGACGTCGCGGGTCTTGAGCAGCTCCTTGGGGAAGATGTGGTTCACCACGAAGTGCGTCTTGGCGCGCAGCGTGGCCGTCTCCGCCAGGAAGCCCAGCAAGACGCTGGTGGCCCGCAGCGCAGCGATCTCCGGGAAGATGACGAAGACGTGGGTCGACGCCTGCTCCAGCATCCACAGCGAGCGCGGATCGAGGCGTGAGCCACAGTCGACGATCACCTCGTCGAAGCGCGGTCGCAGGACGGCGAGTGCCCGCTCGAGCTGGTCGACGGAGACGCGGAAGTCGGCGTCGGGGTGGGTCGGGCGCCGCCAGCACCTGGATTCCCGACGAGTGCTCGGTGAGATACGTCATCGCCAGCTCGGGATCCGAGAGCGCGGGCTCGTCACCGGCCAGCCCGGCCAGATCGAAGCGGGGCGTCAGGTTCAGGTGGGTGGCGACCTGGCCGAACTGCAGGTCCATGTCGATCAGCAGGACCTTGGCGCCGGGTCCGCTGCCCGGCATGCCGCCAGCCGAGGAGGACCGCGGTGTTGACCGCCAGCGTGGTGGTGCCGACGCCTCCCTTCGGCGAGAAGAAGGTGACGATCTCGCCCGACGGCAGGCTGGAGCGTGCGGCCTCCGGCGTGACTCGGCCGGCGCGGATCAGCAGCGCCTCGACCTTCGCCTCCAGCTCGTGGCGGGCGAAGCCGGTGCTGACCACGTCATCGGCGCCGGCCTCCAGGAAGGCGATCCGTGCCTCGACGTCATCCGCCGGCGCGACGACCAGGACCGGGGTTGGCTCGGCGGCGGCGGTTCGAATGCGCCCGATGGCGCCGCTGACCGCCAGGCCCTCGGCCATCACCAGGTCGAACGAGCCATCGCGCAGGGCGCCCACCGCAGCCGCCGGGGTGGTGACGCTGGTGGTGACGTACCCCGCGGATCCCAGCTGCGTCTCGAGCGCGGCGCGCAGCTCGTCCGTCGGGGCGCAGATCAGGATCGGATTGGCAGCCATTGGTCGCTTCCCGGCGTAAGTCGGCTGAGTATAGTGCCGGGCCCTCGCGTTGCCGGGTAGTCCCGAATCGGGCATACTTCGTGGGCGCCTCCTTCCGAGGAGGCTCGTTTTGTGTTCATCTCTGGGCTCCTTTCTGCCGCCGCCCTGGTTCACCGGGACGGTCGCAAGCCCTTAGAGAGGAGGAGATCGGTCCATGCGCCGATACGAGCTGATGCTTCTCTTCCGGCCGGATCTGGAGGACGACAAGCTCCAGTCCGCGGTCGAGAAGGTGACCCGCGCCATCGTCAATGCCGGTGGCACGCTGACCAAGGTCTCGCCATGGGGCAAACGCCGCATGGCGTATGACATCAAGCACTTCCGCGAGGCCAGCTACTTCCTGCTGCACTTCGACATCGCACCGTCGGCGATTCGTGACATCGAGCGTGGCCTGCTGATCAGCGAGGAGATCCTGCGGCACCTGGTGACGGTGCTCGAGGATCACGGCACCAGCGTCTCGGAGGAGGATCTGGCCCCGGCCGCCGTGCCGGCGGGCGAGTCCCGAACCGATGACGAGGGCGACGCCGAAGCGGCTGTCGATGAGGCCGCCGTGCCGATGGCCGAGCGCGACGACGAAGCTGTCGCGGACGATGCCGATGATGCCGCCGGCGCAGAGGCGGCGTCCACAGAGCCGGAGCCCGAGCCCGCGACCGATGGTGACGAGCAGACGGACGAGCAGACGGAGGAGGCCGGCACGGCCGTTCAGGCCTGACCGCGCCACGAGGAGGCTGAGGCAATGACCCTCAACAAGATGATGATCATCGGCAACCTGGGGGCCGATCCCGAGCTGCGCTACACGCCCAGCGGCAAGGCCGTCGCCAACCTGCGGGTCGCCGTCAACGACCGCTACCGCGGCCAGGACGGCGAGTGGCAGGAGGAGACCCACTGGTTCCGCGTGGAGCTGTGGGAGCAGGCCGCCGAGCGCGCCGCCGAGAATATGCGCAAGGGCCACAAGGTCTACGCCGAGGGCCAGCTGCGACCGCGCGAGTTCGAGGGCAACGACGGGCAGAAGCGCACGTCGCTGGAGATCCGATTCGCCCGCGTCGTCTCCCTCGAGCGGCGCGACCCGGGCGAGGGCGGCTACTCGGGCAGCTTCAGCGAGGCCGGTGGCGGCAGCTCGGACGCGCCGGTGGCGCGCCCGCGTGGAGCCGGCACGGCCACCACCCGACCCGAGACCGCCGAGAGCATCGACGTCGACGACATCCCCTTCTGAGCCACGAGGACCGAATCGCCACATGGCAAGCCCACGTTCCCGCCGCGAGTCGGCGGACTACTACCGCGACCGGCGTCGCCGCAAGGTGTGCAACTTCTGCGTCGACAAGGCCGAGTCGATTGACTACAAGGAGGTCAACCGCCTCCGCCGATACCTCTCCGAGCGAGCGAAGATCGAGCCGCGTCGCAAGACCGGTACCTGCGCTCGGCACCAGCGGATGCTGACCGTGGCCCTCAAGCGGGCCCGCCAGGTCGCGCTGCTGCCGTACGCACCGCAGCACCTGCGCCCGTAGCCCTCGCCTGACGGGTGGACATCGTCCTCCTGATCGGCTCGCTGGCGGTCATCCTGATCGCCGCCGAGCTGTTCACCAACGGGATCGAGTGGTTCGGCCACCGGCTGAACCTGGCGGAGGGAGCGGTCGGCAGTGTCCTGGCGGCGGTCGCCACCGCCATGCCGGAGACGCTGATCCCGGTCATCGCCATCCTCGGCCCGGTGCTGTTCGGCGGCGACGCCGAGACGTCACACGCCATCGGCACGGGCGCCATCCTGGGCGCTCCGTTCATGCTGTCCACGCTGGCCATGTTCGTGACCGGGGTGGCCGTGCTCTCCTTCTCGCGCACCAGCGGGCGGCAGACCGACCTGCGCGTCAACGTCCGGGTGCTCGGGCGCGACGTGGTCTTCTTCATCGTCGGCTACGCCATCGCCATCGGGACGGCGTTCGTCCCGGCCGAGCTGGTGTGGGTCCGCTGGGTGGCGGCAGGCTTGCTGGTCCTGATCTACGCCATCTACGTCCGGCTGCACTTCCAGGATGAGCCGGAGGAGACGGAGGCGGACGATCTGAGCCAGCTGCATGCCACCCGCCTGCCGGGCATGGCCGGACCGCACACGCTGGACATCGACATCCTGCCGGGCGAGAAGGACAGTTGGGAGCTCACAGGGGCGGTCCCGCGGATGCGCATCATCGTCAGCCAGGTGGCGCTGGCCCTGGTGCTGATCATCATCGGCGCCCAGGTCTTCGTGGGCGCGGTGGAGCACCTGTCCACCGTCATCGGGCTGGACCCGACCATCCTGGCCCTGATCATCGCCCCCATTGCCACCGAGCTGCCGGAGAAGTTCAACAGCGTGCTGTGGGTGCGAACCCGCAAGGACACCCTGGCCATGGGCAACATCACCGGCGCCATGGTCTTCCAGAGCTGCCTGCCGACGGTGCTGGGCCTGCTCTTCACCACGTGGCTGTTCACGCCGGAGACGGCCATCTCGTTCCTGTCGGCCGGTGTCGCATTCGTGGCGGTGGGCCTGATCTTCGGGACGATGTGGCTGCGCGGCCGCCTGTCGGCATGGACATTGCTGATCGGTGGTCCGTTGTACCTCGTCTACGTCTACCTGGCCCTCTTCACCCCCCTCGGGGTGGTCGGCAATGGGCAGTAGCCCACGGATTCCGCAACCGTCTCGGCGAGCAAGCCGTCATGGGGAGGGGCGCGCGTATACTTCCCGCGCCGGCGCAACCGGCAGCGAACGCGGTGCGAGCACTGTGAGGAGACATTCGTGCTGAAGCAGGGAACTCCGGTCGCCACGACAGCCGACGACCGCACGTCAGAGCTGTGGGCCTTCTTCCGGGGCGAGATCGTGCCGCTGCGCGATGCCCGCATCAGCGTCATGACCCATGCCTTCAACTACGGGACCGCCGTATTTGAAGGAATCCGTGCCTACTGGAACGCCGAGCAAAACCAGCTCTGGGCGCTCGAGCTGATCCCGCACTACGAGCGTCTCAAGGCATCCGCGCGGCTGCTGATGATGGACGTGCCGTACACCGCAGAGCAGCTTGCCGGCCTGACGCTGGACATCCTGCGTCGCGACGAGCTTCGAGAGGACGTCTACATCCGGCCGATCATCTACAAGTCGAGCGAGACCATTGGCGTCCGGCTGCACAACCTGGATGCCGACATCGTGATCTTCGGCGTGCCGTTCGGCCAGTACATCGACACCGAAGGCGGCATCCGGGCGCAGGTCTCGACCTGGCGCCGGACCGATGACAACGCCATCCCGGCGCGCGGCAAGATCACCGGCGCGTACGTCAACGGAGCGCTGGCCAAGTCCGAGGCGCAGCTCAACGGCTACGACGAGGCGATCGTCCTCACCCAGGACGGCCATGTCTCCGAGGGCAGCGCCGAGAACCTGTTCATCGTCAAGGCCGGCAAGCTCATCACGCCGCCGGTGACGGATAACATCCTGGAGGGAATCACGCGCCGCCGGCTGATGGCGGTCGCGCGCGAGCGTCTGGAGGTCCCCGTCGAAGAGCGGCAGATCGACCGCACCGAGCTGTACAGCGCCGACGAGGTGTTCCTGTGCGGCACCGGCGCGCAGCTGTCCCCGGTGGTCGAGATCGACCGGCGGGTGATTGCCGGCGGGCGGCCAGGACCCATCACCCGGCAGCTGCACGACATCTACTTCGACTCGGTGCGTGGCCGGGTCGATGCCTACCGAGACTGGCTGACGCCGGTTTACTGAAATCGTTGCTGGAGGGCCGCTGCCCGGCGGTGGCTCCGGTGACCCGGACGAGGGCACATGTCCGAGCCGCAGGATCCAGATCGCCATCGGCTGCTTCAGCGTCTGCTGGAGATGGTCCCCGGCTTCGTCAGCTGGGCGATCATCGTTGGGCCGATCTGGCTGAGCTTCAACTACCCGTCGCTGGTCGCCTACTTCGTCCTCAGCTTCGACTTCTACTGGCTGTGCCGCGCCCTGTGGTTTGCCGGCGCGGTGATCGTCGCCTTCCGCAAGATCCGCCGCGTGCAGGCGCAGGACTGGTGGGCCCGGCTCGGCACCCTGGACAATCCCGGCGGCCGGCGTGAGGCGGTGCTGCGGCAGCTTGCCGGCCTGACCGGCCCCGCGCCCAGCACGCTTGGGATCGCCGCCGGCCTGGCGCCGCGGCGTGGCGGCGACCGCAAGGCGCTCGAGACGGAGCTGGCGGAGCTGGATGCGCTGATGGCGCTGCCCGAGCCGCCGCCGGACCGGCGCGAGTACACGCACCTGGCCCTCATCCCGACCTACACCGAGCCGCTGCACAAGCTGCGCGAGACGGTCCGTGCCCTGGCCCGCGCCGAGTGGCCGAAGGAGCGGAAGATCTGCGCCATCATCACGCGCGAGACCGACACCGACGGCATCGAGAACGTCGGGATCCTGCGCGAGGAGTTCGGCAGCGAGTTCGCCGAATTCATCCATATCCTGGACCCGCTGGAGCCGGGGATCGTGGTCGGCAAGAGCAGCGCCATGGCGTGGGGCGGCCGCTACCTGTATCGGCTCCTGGTGCGAGAGCGGGGCATGGATCCGCGGCGCATCCTGGTCACCGACCTGGACGCCGACTATCGGGTCCACCCGCAGTACTTCAGCTACCTGACCTGGGTGCACCTGACCGATCCGAGCCGCGAGACGCAGCTCTACCAGCCGATCCCGTACCTGCACAACAACATCTGGGAGGCGCCGCTGATGGTGCGGCTGTTCGCCGCCGTGCTGACCCAGCTGCAGATGTGGCGCAGCGTGCTGCCCGAGAAGCTGCAGAGCTTCGGCTCGTACACCACCACGCTGCACCTGGTGCACGACGTCGGCTACTGGGCCACCGATGCCATCCCCGAGGACAGCCGCTTCTACTGGAAGAGCTACTTCACCTACGGCGACAAGTTCCGGGCGGTGCCGCTCTTCATCCCGATCTACGGCGACGCGGTTCGGGCGAAGACGTACTGGCGCTCGATGGCCAGCCAGTACCTGCAGGCTCGTCGCTGGGCGTGGGGCGTGACCGACATCCCGTTCGTGATCCAGAACGCGCTGCGCCACAGCGAGATCCCGATCTGGTCGCGGATCTGGCGCATCCTCAACCTGTTCGGCGAGCACATCAACTGGGCGATCGCCCCGTTCGTGATCATGTTCGGCGCGACCATCCCGCTGCTGCTGAACCCGGCCTTCGCCCAGACCACGCTGGGGCAGAACCTGCAGCTCTATGCCACCGTGATGCTGTCGATCGGGCTGGTGGGCCTGTTCGTCCTGATCTGGGTCGAGCACTCGATCGTGCCGCCGCGGCCGCCGCACTGGGGCCCGTGGACCCGCTTCGTCTCGTACGTGCAGTGGGTGGGGCTGCCGTTCGTCGGCGTCTTCTTCAGCAACCTGCCGGCCCTGGATGCGCAGACCCGCATGCTCACCGGGCGCTACCTCGAGTACCGGGTCACCGAGAAGGCCTGAGCCGATGACCGAGCACGACCGTCGCGATCGCGCCGATCCCGCTGGCGCGGTCGATCGGCCGGATGCTGGCGGTGCCGGCGCTGCTGCTGCTCGCCGGCGGGGTGGCCGTGGCGGGCGGAGCGATCGTGGGCGGGCTGGTGGGCATCGGCCTGGTGGCCGCCGGGCTGGTCGTCGTGGCGTTGAGCGTGTACCTGGCGGCCATGCTGCTCACCGTCCGGCTGGACGTGGAGGTCGCCACGCTGCGCCTGCGCTGGCTCGGGGGTGAGCGTCGATACACGCTGGTCCGCGGAGCCGGTCACCAGGGTGGCGCTGACCGGCGACGAGGCGGCGCGCCTGCGGCCCCGCTTCGGCGCCCTGGGCTGGGCAGTCGGCCGCGCCAGGCTGCGCCGCGACGAGGTGATCGAGATCGTGCGGCTGGCGCCGACGGCCTCGATGATCCTGGTCCCCACCGATCGCGGCCGGCTCGGGATCGCGCCGGCTTCCGAGGAGCACCTGCTGTCGGCCCTCGCCGCGGCGGCGCGGATCCAGCAGCGCCTGGACGAGGTCGCCGAGCGGGCGCGCGCCTTCATGGACCTGCCGACCGTGGCCGAGGCAGCGGCGGTCGCCGACTCGCCCCGAGCCGCGCCGGCCGCCGCCGGAAGGCCGCCGGATGCTGACCGGGATCGAACGGCAGCTGCTGGAGGAGCGGCTGGCGGCCGAGCGCGCGGCCGCGCTGCGAGCGAGCCGAGGCCGAGCGGCACGGCCGCGATCCGCGCCGCGGAAGCGGCGGCGGCCATGCCGGCCGCGGAGGTGGCGCCGCTCGCCGCCGCTGGCGACCGGCCGAGCGGCAGCTCCTGCGCGCGGCGACTCTCCGCGTGGCTCGCGTTGCGGCGAGCGGCGACGCCCACGGCAGGGGATGTCGCCGATGCGGCGGATGGGCTGGATGTCGCAGCCACGGCGGCAGTGCTGGATGCCGTGGACGTCACTCCGGCCAGCGAGCCGATTCCGTGCCGGAGGCCATGTCGGATCCAGGGCCATCCAGACCGCCGAACCGATCCGGGCCGCGACTCCTATCGCAGGTCGCCGAGCCGCTCCCGATCGCCGAAACGTCCAGGCGGCCAAAGCGGTCGAGCCGGTGGAGGCGCCCGCCATTGCGGACGTCCCGACGCGCCCGGCGCGTTCGCGACGACCAGCTGCTCGCCTTCGGATCTGGCGCTGACCCCGGTCATCGGCGCCGGCGTGATCTGGCTGATCGCCTACCTGCGCGGCGACCTGGGCCTGTCGATCGAGGAGCTCCGGCCGATTGCCCTGGCCCTGCTGGCGGTCGGGCCGGCCGGCGCGCTGGCCGCCCTGGCCGCGCGGGCCTGGTATCCGCGGCTGCAGGGCCTGGTCACGATCACCGCGCTGACGGCCCTGGTGCTGGTCGGACGCGTCCTGCTCGGCTGACGAGCTGGCGCCGCGTCGAGACTCGGTTGACGGCACAGCGCGCCGCTGCGACCATCGGTCCACAACCGAAGACACGGCGATGACGGAGCCAGCGCTCGCGTCGCGAACGATCCCATGAGCGAGCCCGGACGGTGGAAGCGGGCAGGATCGGGCGTCGAGCGATCCCTCCCGAGCCGGAGGCGCCAAGCGGCCGGCCGGCCGTGCGTAACGCCTCCCGGGTGCGCCACCCGATAGCAGTAGGCGGCGCCATCGGTCCAGGCTGGACCCGTGGCGTGACGAGTGGGCCGATGCGTCCCGAGAGTTGGGCGTCATCGGTCAAGCGCGGGTGGTACCGCGGGAGAGTCAAGCCTCCCGTCCCGGATGTCCGGGGCGGGTTTTGTTGTTGTTGGAGCGGGTGTGTTCAAACCGGTTTCGAGCAAGCTGGAGATGCCGGCGCTGGAGCAGGAGATGATCGAGCTCTGGCGCGAGCGATCGACCATGGCGCGCTACCTGGCCCGCAACGAGGCCAGCGAGCGGCGCTGGAGCTTCCTGGACGGACCGATCACGGCCAACAACCCGATGGGCGTCCATCACGCCTGGGGCCGCACCTACAAGGACCTGTACCAGCGCTATCACACCATGCTCGGCGAGCGGCAGCGCTACCAGAACGGGTTCGACTGCCAGGGGCTGTGGATCGAGGTCGAGGCCGAGAAGGAGCTGGGCTTCAAGAACAAGCGCGACATCGAGTCGTACGGGATCGATCGCTTCGTCGAGTACTGCAAGGCCCGCACGCAGCGCTTCGCCGACCGCATCACCGAGCAGTCCATCCGGCTTGGCATGTGGATGGACTGGGACCACAGCTACTACACCAACTCGGACGAGAACAACTACGCCATCTGGGCCTTCCTGGCGGAGTGCCATCGGCGCGGGCTGATCTACCGCGGCCACGACGTGATGCCGTGGTGCCCGCGCTGCGGCACCGGCCTCTCGAACATGGAGCTGGCGACCGAGGGCTACCGCGAGCTGACCCACCTGTCGCTCACCGTTCGCCTGCCGATCACCAGCGCAGGCCACGAGGACGAGGACCTGCTGGTCTGGACCACCACGCCGTGGACGCTCTCATCGAACGTGGCCGCCGCCGTCCACCCGGAGCTCACCTACGTGCTGGTCGAGGGCCGCGACGGGCGGCGCTGGTGGCTGAGCCACGGCTCGCAGCCGCGGGTCGCTCCCGACGCGACGGTCGTCCGCGAGGCGAAGGGCGCCGAGCTCGCTGGGCTGACCTATCGCGGGCCCGTTCGACGAGCTGCCGGCCGCGGAGGGCGTGGAGCACCGGGTCATCACCTGGGACGAGGTGTCGGACGAGGAGGGGACCGGCATCGTGCACATCGCCCCGGGCTGCGGCCAGGAGGACTTCGCGCTGTCGAAGCAGTTCGACCTGGCGGTGATCGACCCGATCGACGAGTTCGGCCGCTTCAAGGAGGGCTTCGGCTGGCAGTCCGGCCGCTATGCCGGCGCCGATGACCCCGATGGCGCCGACCTGGCGCGGGAGGTGGCCGAGGACCTCGAGGGCAAGGGCCTGCTGGTGGCGCGCGAGCAGTACCGCCACTCCTACCCGGTCTGCTGGCGCTGCGGCACCCAGGTCGTGTTCCGCCTGGTCGACGAGTGGTTCATCGCCATGGATCCGCTGCGCGCCGAGCTGGCCGACTCGACCCGACGGGCCACCTGGCTGCCGCCGGGCATCGGCCTGGAGGAGCGCGAGCTCGACTGGCTCCGGAACATGTCCGACTGGATGATCAGCAAGAAGCGCTACTACGGCCTGGCGCTGCCGATCTGGACCTGCACCGACTGCGACGCCTGGGAGGTGATCGAGTCGCGCGACGCGCTGCGCGAGCGCGCGGTCGCCGGCTGGGACGAGTTCGACGGCCACACGCCGCATCGGCCCTGGGTGGACGCCGTCGAGATCGAATGCCGGTCCTGCGGCGGGCGCAGCCGTCGCATCAGTCGACGTCGGCAACCCGTGGCTGGACGCCGGGATCGTGGGCATCTCGACGCTGAAGTGGACGACCGACCGTCGACTACTGGCAGGAGTGGTATCCGGCCGACCTGGTGACCGAGTCGTTCCCGGGCCAGTTCCGCAACTGGTTCTACGCCCTGATCACCGAGAGCACGGTGATGACCGGCCAGGCGCCGTTCACCACCCTCTTCAGCTACGCCCTGCTGCGCGACGAGCACGGCGAGGAGATGCACAAGAGCAAGGGCAACGCCATCTGGTTCGACGACGCGGCCGAGCAGATCGGCGCCGACGTCATGCGCTGGATGTTCAGCGCCACGCCACCGGCCGTGAACATGAACTTCGGCTACCACCTGGCCCACGAGGAGGTGCGGCGCTTCTTCCTGCCGGTCTGGAACACGTACGGCTTCTTCGTCACCTACGCGCGGCTGGACGGCTGGACGCCGCGACGGCGGATGGGACCGATGGGCCGGCCGCAGCCCGGACGCTGCTGGACCGACTGGATCCTGTCGCGGCTGGAGGCGGTGATCGGCGACGTTCGCGGCGCGTTGGACGCGCTACGACGCGCATGCGCGCGACGCGCGTGATCGAGGCGTTCGTGGACGAGCTGTCGAACTGGTACGTGCGCCGCAACCGGCGCCGCTTCTGGAAGGGCGAGCTGGACGACGACAAGCGCGCCGCCTACGCGACCCTGCACCGGGTGCTGGTCGACCTGACCCGGCTGATCGCCCCGTTCGTGCCGCACCTGGCCGAGGCGATGTGGCAGAACCTGGTCACCGCCGTGCAGCCGGAGGCGCCGGACTCGGTGCACCTGGCCGACTTCCCGGCAGGCGCGCGAGGGCGTCCGCGACGAGGCGCTGGAGGCGTCGGTTGACGCTGGCACGGCAGGTCGTGGCCCTGGGCCGCACGGCGCGGGCGGCGTCGGGGCTGCGAACGCGGCAGCCGCTGGCCACGGCGCGCGTCAAGCTGCCGGCGCGGCGCGGATCGGCGCTGAGCGCCGATTCAGTCGTGGCGGATGCCCTCACCGCTGAGGTGCTGGACGAGCTGAACGTGAAGGCGCTGGACGTGCTGACCGATGAGTCGGGCATGGTCGAGCGGACGCTCTATCCACTGCTGCCGGTGGTCGGGCCGCGGCATGGCAAGGCGGTCGGGGCGGTCATGGCAGGGGCGCGCTCCGGGGAGTGGCAGGTGCTCGATGACGGCCGCGTGGAGGTCGGCGGCGTGACGCTGGCGAGCCCGACGAGTTCCAGCTCACGGCGCGGGCGCGGCCCGGCCACGAGGTGGCCGAGGAGGGGGACCTGCTGGTCGCGCTGGACACGCAGCTGACGCCCGCGCTCGAGGCGGAGGGCCTGGCGCGCGAGGTCGCGCACCGGCTGCAGACCATGCGGAAGACGGCGGGCTACGAGATCAGCGACCGGGTCGAGGTGAGCATCGGCGGGCGACGACGAGTCGGTCGCCCAGCTGAGCCGATTCCGCGACTGGCTGGCGGCGGAGGTGCTGGCCGACCACGCTGCGCCTTGGCGACGGCGAGGGATCG
Organism: uncultured Chloroflexia bacterium; assembly: GCA_963783495.1. Lineage (GTDB taxonomy): Bacteria > Chloroflexota > Limnocylindria > QHBO01 > QHBO01 > DASSCW01. The sequence goes on along the minus strand of CAWANT010000007.1, from coordinate 199,429 downwards.
GTGCTGGAGCCTGACCTCGCGGAGTCGCTGGAGGCCGAAGGGCATCGGCTGCAACCTGGCCATCCGGCGCGCCTGAGGAGTGGCATCGCGTACCATCGGCCCATGAGCAGCCAGGCGGCCTCCCCGAGCCAGGCGCGGTCCGAGCTGCTGGCCATGGGCCTGACCGCGGCGGTCGTGCTGCTCGCCGACCAGGCGACCAAGGCGGCCATCGCATCGGCCCTCGACGCTGGGCGGCGCGGGTGGAGGTGATCGGCGACCTGGTGGTGCTGTGGCACGTCCGCAACGAGGGCGCGGCCTTCAGCCTCTTCCAGGGCGGGCAGGTCTTCTTCCTGATCGTCACCGTGCTGGCCTTCGCCATGCTCGTCTACTTCCAGCGCGCCTTCCGCGGGCGCGGGGTGGCGCTGTACGTCGTGCTGGGCCTGATCCTGGGCGGCACGCTGGGCAACCTGCTCGACCGCGTCCGGCTGGGCTACGTGACCGACTTCATCTCGGTGGGCATCGGCGACCTGCGCTGGCCGACCTGGAACGTGGCCGACGCCTCGATCGTGGTGGGGATCCTGGCGCTGGTCGCCTACCTGATGCTGCTCGACCCGCGACGGGGCGAGGCCCAGGCGTGAGCCATGTCGCCGCGCCGCCGCGGATCGTGGACGGCGTGGCGGTGGCAGGCCGCTTCGACCTGGCGGTCAGCAACGTGGCCGGCATCAGTCGCGCCCATGCCCAGCGCCTCATCTCGGATGGACGGGCGCTCGTCGACGGCCGGAGCGGGCGCGCGTCGGACCGCCTGCGGGGCGGAGAGCGGATCGAGGTCGAGCTGTCGGCGCCGCCGGACGAGGACCTGCATCCCTGAGCAGATTCCGCTGCGGATCGCCTACGAGGACGCCTCGATCCTGATCGTCGACAAGCCGGCCGGGCTTGGTCGTGCATCCGAGTGCCGGCCACGCGACGGGCACCCTGGTCAACGCCCTGCTGGGCCGTGCCGAAGCGATGGGGGAGCCGCTGGGCGGGATCGCCGGGGTGGGAAGGCCGGGGATCGTCCATCGGCTGGACAAGGACACATCGGGCCTGCTGGTGGTGGCCAAGACCGACGAGGCGCAGTCCAGCCTGATGCGCCAGTTCGGGTCGCGTACGATCGACAAGGAGTACGTGGCGCTGGTGCGCGGTGCGGCGCCCGCCCCGCGCGGCCGGATCGAGGCGCCGGTGGGCCGCCACCCGCGGGACCGGCAGCGGATGGCCGTCGTGGCCGGGGGCCGGGAGGCGGTCACCGAGTACGAGCGGCTCGGCGCGGCGGGCGGCTACACGCTGCTCTCGCCTCCGGCCGAAGACCGGCCGCACCCACCAGCTGCGGGCGCACCTCGCCTACCTGGGCCTGCCGATCGCCGGTGACCTGCGCTATGGCGGCGGTCCGGGCCCGCGCGACCTGCAGCGGCAGTTCCTGCATGCGGCGCGGCTGACCCTCGACCGCCCGGCGGACGGACGGCGGCTGACCGCCTGGAGCGAGCTGCCGCGCCGACCTGGCGGGTTCGCTGGCCGAGGTCGGGATCCAGAGCACGGCACTGCCTTCCGGCGTCGGCGCCAGCGTGGTGGATGCAGGTGACTGACCAGGCGGTGGAGCCGCAGACCGTGCAGGAGCCGATGCCACAGCTGGATCGCGAGCCGGAGCCTGACAAGCGCATGACCTTCCCGAACCCGATGCTGGTGGTGGTGTCGGGGCCATCGGGAGTGGGCAAGAGCACGATCGTGGCCGAGCTGGCCGAGCGGCGACCGCAGGTCGTGCCGATCGTGACGGCCACGACGCGCGAGCGACGACCGGGGGAGATCGACAAGGTCCACTACCACTTCCTGTCGCTCGACGAGTTCGTGGGCATGCGCGACGAGGGCGGCCTGCTCGAGTCCGCCCAGGTGCATGACAACTGGTACGGCACGCCGCTGGAGCAGGTGCGCGGCATCCTGGCCGCCGGACGCGACGCGATCCTGACCATCGACCCGCAGGGCGCGCGCACGGTGCGGCAGCGTGTGCCGGACGCGCTGCTCATCTTCGTCATGCCACCGTCGATCGAGGACCTGGATGCGCGCCTGGCCGAACGCGGTTCGGAGGACGCCAACTCGCTGGCCGTGCGGCGCCGAAACGCGGAGGTCGAGATGGCGTCGAGCGGCGACTATGACTACGTGATCGTCAACGAGACCGACCACCCCGACGATGCCGCCGACCGCATCTGGGAGATCATCCAGGCCGAGGCGCGTCGCGAACCGCCGCGGCAGGTGCGCGTCTGACGGCTCGCCCCGTGGAGCTCGCCACCGACGTGGTTCGGGTCGCGGTCGATGCCATCGCCGACCGGCCGGAGCGTACGTTCACCTACCGCCTGCCCGCCGAGCTGCGTGATCGCGCCGAGCCTGGCTCGCTGGTGCTGGTGCCCTATGGGCATCGGCTGGCGCTCGGCTACCTTCATGGCCGGCGCTCCGGACGAGCTCGACCCGGACCAGGAGCTGCGCGACGTCGAGGCGGTGGTCTCGGCGCCGATGCTGACGCCGGAGCTGCTCGACCCTGGCCGAGGAGATCGCGGCCTACTATCGGGCGCCGGTCGGCACCACCGTCGCGGCGATGCTGCCGCCCGGGCTGGAGTCGCGGCTGGATCGGCGCTGGCAGATAGCTGTTGACGGCGAACCTGCCCGATGAGCTCGCCGCCTTGCCGGCGGACGATGGGCGTGGTGACCGACACGGCCCTGATGCGGCTGGCGCCGAAACGCGGCCGCGACCAGTGGCTCGAGCGCCTGCGTCGCAGTGGCGCGGTTCGCCCGCGCTGGGCGCTTCGCCCGCCGGAGGTGACGGCGCGGCGCGTCCGCGTCCTGCGGGCGGTTGCGGGCGGCTCGGCGCCGCGGAAGCGGCGCACCGGTCCAGCAGGCCCTGCTGTCGGCGGTGGCCGACGGCGAGCGGACGCTGCCCGAGCTGGCGGACGAGCTGGGGGTCGATGGCGGGTCGTTGCTCGCGCCGGCACGGCGGCTGGTGGCGATCGGCGCCGCGGAGCTGGACTGGCGCGACGTCGAGCGGGACCCGCTGGCGCACCGCGAGCCATCGGCTCCTCCAACCCATGACCTGGCGGAGGAGCAACGGGCCGCGCTGGCCGCCATCGAGACGCTGGCGCCCGGTGGAGAGCTGCTGCTGGAGGGTGTGGCGGCGGCGGGCAAGACAGACGTCTACATGGCGGCCATCGACGCGGCGCTGCGACGCGGCGAGTGCGCGATCATGCTGGTGCCGGAAGTGTCGCTGATCCCGCAGCTGGCGGATCGGCTGCATGGGCTGGTCGGCGACGCAGCTGGCGGTGCTGCACTCCGGCCTGTCGGCGGGGGAGCGCCATGACGAATGGTGGCGGATCCTGCGCGGGGAGGCTCGCGTGGTGGTCGGCACGCGGACCGCGATCTTCGCGCCGCTTTCCGGTCGGGTGCTGGTGGTCGTCGACGAGGCGCACGACGCCGGATTCAAGTCGGATCGCACGCCGCGCTACGACGCGCGCTGGGTGGCGCGCCGTCGCGCAGTCCTGGGCAAGGGCCGGGCGGTGTTCGGCACCGCCACGCCCGACGTCGTGACGCTGGCGCGAGTGCGCGGCGGGCTGGTGGAGCGCAGCGTGCTGCACGAGCGTCGCGTTGGAAAGGTCCCGCGGATCGAGCTGGTCGACCTGCGGGATGAGCTGTCGGAGGGCAACCGCTCGATCTTCTCGCGGCTGCTGCACGCCGCCCTCCGCGACCTCCGACCGGGGACCGAGCAGGCGATCCTGCTGATGAACCGACGCGGCGCCTCCACCTTCATCCTGTGCCGCGACTGCGGCGAGAGCCTGCGCTGCCCCGACTGCGACCTGCCGTTCGTCTATCACTCCACCGGTGAGCAGCTGCGCTGCCACCACTGCGGACGCTCGACCCCGCCACCGGAACGATGCCCCCACTGCGGCTCCAATCGGATTCGCTACTTCGGCGCCGGGACGCAGCGGGTCGAGGCCGAGCTGCGGAGCGCCTTCCCACACCTGCGAATTGCCCGCCTTGACTCGGACGCGCTGGCCGCGCGACGCGGCTTCGAATCGATCTACGACGACTTGCGCGATGGCCGCATCGACGTCCTGGTCGGCACGCAGCTGGCGGCCAAGGGCCTTGACCTGCCGACCGTGACACTGGCCGCCGTGATCGCGGCCGACGTGACGCTCAACCTGCCGGACTACCTGGCGCCGGAGCGGACCTTCCAGCTGCTGGCCCAGGTCGCCGGGCGCGCGGGCCGGGGACCGATGCCGGGGCGCGTCATCATCCAGACCTACGCCGCCGACCATTACGCAGTACGGGCCGCGGCCCGCCTGGACGTCGATGGCTTCGCTGACGAGGAGCTGGTGCGCCGCAAGCTGCTCGGCTATCCGCCGGCCACGGTCCTGGCACGGCTGCTCATCGCCGATCCGGACCGTGAGCGTGCCGAGTCCCGTGGGCGGGCCGCGGCCGAGGCGGTGCGCGTGCCCGGTGTCGAGGTCCACGGACCGCTGCCCTCGTATGTGAGCCGCCGCGCAGGACGCTGGCGTTTCCAGGTCGTGCTGCGCGCGCAGGACATTTCGGCGCGGTCCGCGGCGTTGGAGCGCGTGCCGCCCGGCGTGGCCATCGACGTGGACCCGGAGTCGCTCCTGTAGCCATCGGTAGAATGGCGACCATGGTCATCCGCCGCATCCTGACCGCCGAGGAGCCGATCCTCCGCGAGCGTGCCAGGAAGGTCACTCAGTTCGATGCCTCGCTCGATCGCCTGCTCGACGACATGCTGGAGACGATGCGCGATGCCCCGGGCATCGGGCTGGCGGCCAACCAGATCGGCGTGCCGCTCCAGGTCGCGGTGATCGAGCTCGAGGACAAGATCACCGAGCTGATCAACCCGCAGCTCGTCAAGGCATCAGGCGAGATCGTGGACTGGGAGGGCTGCCTGTCCATCCCGGGCTTCGTGGCCGAGGTGACCCGCTCCGCGAAGGTGACTGTCAAGGCCAAGGACCGCCGCGGCAAGGAGTTCCGAGTCAAGGCCCAGGACCTGTTCGCCCGTGCGCTGCAGCACGAGATCGACCATCTCAACGGCGTGCTCTACATCGACTACCTCGAGTCGCTGGAGGAGCTGGTGCGCGTCAGCGAGCACGCGGAGATCGAGGAAGAGACGACCGCGGGCATCTAGTGACGAGCGTTCGCCGGTGAGCAACCTGGGCCGGGTCGCCTTCCTGGGCACCGGCCCGTTCGGTGTCCCGCTGCTCGCTCGCCTGGCGGAAGTGACCGATGCGCTGCTGGTGGTCAGCCAGCCGGACCGCCCGGCCGGGCGCGGGCTGCAGTCGCGGCCGTCGCCGATCGCGGGATGGGCGCGTGAGCACGACCTGCCGGTCGAGACTCCGCGACGGCTACGCTCGGACGAGGCACGAGCGGCGCTGGCCCGGTTCGCCCCCGACGGGCTCCTGCTCGTCGCCTACGGCCAGCTGGTGCCGGATCACCTCCTGGAGCTGGGGGAGCGCCCCCCGTTGAACGTCCATCCGTCGCTGCTGCCGCGGCACCGCGGCGCGGCGCCGGTGGCCTCCACCATCCTGGCCGGCGACACGATCGGCGGCATCAGCCTGATGGTCATGACGCCCGAGCTGGATGCGGGGCCGATCGTGGCGCAGTGGCCGGTGACGCTGACCGGCCGAGAGACGACGCCGCAGCTCGAGGCGCGGCTGTCCGAGATGGCGGCGGACGTGGTTCCGCCGGTGCTCGCGCGCTGGGCGAGCGCCACGCTCGAGCCCGCGCCCCAGGATGCGAAGCAGGCGACCCTGATCAAGCCGTTCCATCGGGCCGATGGCTGGCTGGATTGGCGGAAGCCGGCTGAGCTGCTCGATCGCCAGGTGCGCGCGCTGCAGCCGTGGCCGGGAGCGTGGACCACCATCGATGGGAAGCGGCTGCATGTCCGGGCTGCCCACCCGACGGCCGGCATTGACGGGATGCCGGTGGGCGCGTTGCTGCCGGGCCCCTGGCCGGAGGTCGCCACGGAGCAGGGTGCGCTGGCCCTGGACGTCGTGCAGCCGGCGGGCCGGCCGGCCATGGCAGCCGACGCGTGGCGGCGTGGGCTGGGTCGTGACCACGTGCTGCTCGGGGCCGGCGGACCGGACCCGCAGAAGAGCGGCTAGCGCCTAACGAACGGTTGGCGCCGGCTCGCCCGGCAGGTGCAGCAGGTTCTCGACGTACCAGACACCTTCGATCTCGCCGGCGCGGATGGCCAGCTTCTCGCGCATCTTGTCGGTGGGCACCTCGCCGCGGAGCACCACGATGCCCTGCTCGGCGTTGATGTTGATGGCGCCCTTCGGCACCTTCGGATCGCCAAGCAGCTCGCTCTCCACGCGCTCCTTGAGCGTGGCGTCGTTCGCCCACTCGCCGGCCTCGCCAAGCGAGCGGATCGCGTCAGCCTTCCCGGCAAGCCAGGACCGCGCGAATCGCGCCTTGCGCTCGCCGGTGCGCAGAGCGTGGCGCCCGAGCGCAGCAGCTCGATCGATCAGCTGCGCCCGCCGTGCGCGGCCGCGGTCGGGATCGAGGAGGAAGGCCGCCGTGCCGCCCACGGCGGCGCCAACGCCCGCGCTCAATAGTCGTGACTTTCTCATTCGTCCCTCGCAATGCTGGGTCCGAGATGTTCCACCGCACGACCCGTGCCGAACGGATACGCGGTCTTCATCGGCCGCGAATCGGGCCTTCACCAAGGCTGGGATATACTCGAAACGCTCCCAAGGAGGTAGCAAGACAAAGCGATGGGTGGTTTCCTGCCCTACATCCTGCTGGTGTTCATTCCGAGCATCGCGATCACCGGCTGGGCCGCGTGGCGCGTGCGCTCGACCTATGCCAAGTGGTCGAAGGTCGACTCTGGCATCCAACTCTCCGCATTCGACTTTGCCCGACGGCTCCTGGACCGGCAGGGTCTGACGGACGTGCGCATCGAGCCTGTCCCCGGTCAGCTGACCGATCACTACGACCCGCGCGGCAAGGTGCTGCGCGTGAGCAGCACCGTCGCCGGCAAGCCGGAGCTCGGCAACTACGATCCGACCAACCAGATGCTGGGCGTCCCGGCATCGCCCGGCCTCTCCGTGGCCGCAGCCGCGGTGATCGCCCACGAGGTTGGACACGCGCTGCAGGATCGCGAGCGCGATCCGTGGATGAGCGTGCGCCAGGCGATCGTGCCGGCGGTGCAGATCGGCTCCAGCATCGGGCCCGTGGCTGATCATCGGCGGCCTGATCTTCAACCTGTTCGGGTTGGCTTGGATCGGGCTGATCGCCTTCGGCGCGGCGGTGATCTTCACCTTCGTGACGCTCCCGGTCGAGATCGGCGCGTCCGGCAAGGCGCTGGCCTTCGTGTCGCACCTGGGCATCCAGGGCGAGAAGCAGACCGGCGCGCGCGACGTGCTCAAGGCCGCGGCCTGGACGTACGTGGCCGCGGCGCTGACCGCGCTGCTCACGTTCCTGTACTACCTGATGCTGATCGTCGGTCGGCGTGACTGACCTGCCGCTCGCCGGCCCGTTGCCGGCGATCAGCGAGGTTCCAACACCGTCGCTCGCCGCGTGGCTCGAGGCCCGCGGCGAGCCTGCGTATCGGGCTGCCCAGATCATGACGGGCGTGCACCGGCCGGAGGTGACGGGCTTCGGCGAGATCTCGGACCTGCCCCTCAACCTACGCCAGGGCCTGGACCGATCCTTCCGCTTCGGCACCATCCGCGGCAGCCACGTGCTGGAGGCCGATGGTGGCCTGACCGCCAAGGCGGTGCACGAGCTGGCCGACGGCCAGCGGGTCGAGTCGGTGCTGATGCGCTATCCCGGTCGCCGCGGCTCGGCGCCACGCACCACCATCTGCATCTCCAGCCAGGCCGGCTGCGCGGTCGGCTGTCCGTTCTGCGCGACCGGCCAGGCCGGGTTCGGGCGGCAGCTGACGCCTGGCGAGATCGTCGACCAGGTGCTGCACTGGCATCGCCACCCGTGGCTGGCGCTGGGCGCCGACTGGCGGCCCGGGTCGCGCAGCGGGACCTACAACGTCGTCTTCATGGGCATGGGCGAGCCGCTCAACAACACCGACCGCGTGTTCGAGGCGGTGCGCCTCCTGAACGACCCAGAACGGCTGGGGATCGGTGCGCGCCACATCACGGTCAGCACGTCGGGCGTGGTGCCGGGGATCGATCGCATGATCGACGAGCTGCCGCAGGTCAACCTGGCCATCAGCCTGCATGCGGCCGACGACGGCCTCCGCGACGAGCTGGTGCCGCTGAACCGCAAGTGGCCGCTTGGACGTGCTGGTCTCGGCGGGGCGTCGCTTCGCGGCGCGGACCGGCCGCCGGGTGAGCCTCGAGTACGTGATGATCGACGGCATGAACGACAGCCTGGAGCAGGCCGAGCGCCTGGCCGACGCTGGCCACTGGCTGGCGCAGCCACGTCAACCTCATCCCGCTGAACCCGACCCCTGGCTCGCGCTGGAGCGGCACGCCACCGGCACGCGTTGCCGCCTTTGCCGGCGTGCTGAGCGCCGCTCGGCGTCCCGGTCACCGTGCGCGATACGCGTGGTCGCGAGATCGAGGCGGCCTGCGGCCAGCTGCACGCGCAGCTTGCGGGCCGCGACCTGCCGGCGGCGCCGACGCGTCGCGGACGCGAGCCTCAGGTCGTCGCGTCGTGAGCCGCCGCCCGCCGCAGATCAGCGCCAGCATCCTGAACGCCAATTTCGCCCGGCTCGGCGACGAGGTGCGGCGCGCCGACGCCGGCGGCGTGGACTCGATCCATCTGGACGTCATGGACGGCCATTTCGTGCGCAACATCACCATGGGTCCGGTCGTGGTCGAGGCGGTGCGGCCGCACTCGCAGCTGCCGTTCCACAGCCACCTGATGATCAGCCGCCCGCTGCAGTACGTGCGAGGCGTTCGCGGAGGCGGGGAGTGACCTCGTCATCTTCCACCTGGAGGCGCGACGACGACCCGGACGGCCGTGATCGGCGCCATCCGTGCCGCCGGCAAGCGGGCCGGCCTGGCCATCAACCCGGAGACGCCGGCTGACGCCGCGCATCCGTTCCTGGATCGGATCGACTTGCTGCTGGTCATGACCGTCAACCCGGGCTGGGGCGGACAGCCGTTCATGGTCGAGGTGCTGCCGAAGCTCGCCGCGCTGCGCCGGGAGGCGGAGGCGCGCGGGCTCGACCTGCCGATCGGCGTGGACGGCGGCGTCAACCTGGAGACCATCGGTCCAGCGCACGCGCGCGGGCGGCGACGTGCTGGTCACGGGCAAGGCGCTGTATGCCACCAGCGGCGACCTGCGGCCGATAGTCGACGCGCTGCGAGACGCGGCACTGGCCTCGGATGCCTCGATGCCGATCGGCGGTTGAGCCGAATCGGGCATCATGTGCGCCACCCGTTTCGGAGCCGATCACTGACCCGCGCCGCGTCCCCACCGATCGCTGCCCTCCTGGTCATCGCCGTGCTGCTGGCAGCGTGCGGCGATTCGGTTCAACTCCCGTTCGTTCCCACCACGGATCCCACCGCCCAGCCGCGCGAGCTGACTGTGATCGCGGTGCAGCAGGGCTCGTCCGAACCGATCGCAGGCGCCACCCTCACCGTCGGCGACGTCACCGCCGTCACCGGCGCCGACGGCACGGCCCTGGTCACTGCGCCGCGCGGAGCGGAAGTGGCAGCGACCGCCGACGGCTACGACCCGGCCTCCGGCACCGTGCCGGACGAGGGCGATCTGACGCTGACCCTGCGCTCGAACGTGGTCAGCGGCACCATCTCCGACCAGGCCGGCGACCCGGTGGCCGGCGCCCGCGTGTTCGTGGACGGCCAGACGACCTGGGTGCGGTCCGACGAGCGCGGCGCGTACGCCCTTCCCGGCGTGCCGGAGCAGGGCACCCTGATCGTCAAGCTGGCCGGCTATCGCCTGGCCGAGGTCCCGCTGGACGGCTCGGCCACTGCGGATGTGGCGCTCCAGCCCTTCGAGGCTCGCGCGTTGTACGCGCCAGGGGCCGTGTTCGAGGGCGCCGGGCGCCTGGACGACCTGCTTCGCCTGATCGATCGGACGGAGGCGAACGCCATGGTGATCGACGTGAAGGAGACGGGCGGCTACCTCTACTACGAGACGAACCTGCCGGAAGCGGAGCGCTCCGGCGCGGATCGGCGACCGATCTTCGAGCTGGAGCAGCTGCTGCCGCGGCTCGAGGAGCGAGGCATCTACACCATCGCGCGGATGGTGGTCATGAAGGACAACACGGTCGGGGCATCAAGACCGGAGCTGGCGGTGCGCAACTCGGCGACCGGCGGCCCGTGGCATGACTTCGGGGGCGGCATCTGGCTCGACCCGTTCAATCCCGGCGTGGCCGAGTACATCGCCGCCATCGCGGGTGACCTGGCCGACAAGGGCTTCGACGAAGTCCAGCTCGGACTACGTCCGCTTCTTCAGCGACGGTGACTACGCGGTGGCCGACCCGAACCTGCCCAACACGCAGTCCTTCCGCCTGCCGGCCATTCAGCGCCTTTTCCGCGTCGTCAGCGACCGGCTGGCGACCACCCACGCCTTCTTGGGGGCCGATGTCTTCCCGATCAGCTTCATCGCGCCGGACGACCAGGGCATCGGCCAGCGACCGGAGGTGATCATGCCGTTCGTCGATTACTTCTGCCCGATGGTGTACCCCAGCCACTACGGCCCGTTCACCTTCGGCTTCGCGGTGCCGAATGAGCACCCCTACGAGGTCATCGACGAGACCCTCGAGATCATGAATGACCAGGCGAAGGGACTGCCGATGAAGATCAGGCCGTGGATCCAGGACTTCGGCTACGGTGAGTTTCGGGCCTATACCGCGGCCGACGTAGAGGCCGAGATGAAGGCGCTGCGCGACAACGATGCCGAGGGCTGGATGATCTGGAACGCTCGAGCCTTCTTCACCGAGTCGGCGCTGGGTCCGCCGCGGGACGGCGAGGACGCCGGCATCACCACCGCCGCGCGCTGATGCGGCTCGTCGTCCAGCGGGTGAGCCGCGCTGCGGTCCGCGTGGACGGGGAGGTGGTCGGCGAGATCGGGCCGGGGCGCCGTGGTCCTGCTGGGGATCGGCTCCGGCGATGACGAGGCAGCTGGCGGATCGCATGGCCGACAAGCTCGCCGGACCTCCGCTACTTCCCGGATGCCGATGGGCGCACCAACCTGACCCTGGCCGATGCTGGCGGCAGCTTCCTGGTGATCAGCCAGTTCACGCTCTACGCCGACCTGCGGCGAGGCCGGCGCCCCGGCTTTACCGACGCTGCGCTGCCGGATGCGGCCGCGCCGCTGGTCGATCGGTTCGTGGAGCGCCTGCGCGCGCTCGGGCACCGCGTCGAAACCGGCCGCTTCGGAGCGATGATGGACGTGGAGCTGGTGAACGACGGCCCGTTCACCCTGGTCCTGGACTCGGCGCGCGACCTCGGTCCGAACAGTGAAGCGGTCGCTAGTGGGCCGGGGAGCTAGACCTTCTCGGCGGTTCGACGGCAGCGCGAGCAGGCCTTGACGCGGACCATGCGGCCCTCGCGGCTGACCATCATCGGCTGCAGGTTGGGAAGCCAGCGGCGCAGGGCGCGCTTCCGGTTCATCCCCACCGACTGCGGGTTCCAGCCGGTGATCGGCTTCTTGCCGCAGATATCGCACACGCGTGCCATGAGGAACTCCAATCATGAACGAACCGGCGCACCGTCCTCGGCGTCGCCGGAACGGGCCGATCCTAGCACGCTACGATCGGGCGGTGCAATCGGACGGCCTGGCATGAGCGTCTCGGCAGCGGTCCGTCCGCTCGCTGCGCAGGACCTCGATCGGCCGATCAAGGCGGTGCTGCCGGAGCTGGCGCGCGGCGCATCCGCGCTGGGACGCTTGGACGTGGCGACCCCGCGCGACGCGCTCTTCTACCTGCCGTTCCGCTACGACGATTTCAGCGAGCTGCGGCCGTTGCGCGACCTGGTGGCCGACGAGAAGCAGTCGGCACGGGTGCGGGTCACCGACGTGAAGATCGAGAAGGGATTCGGCCGCCGTCCGCAGCGGGTGATCGCCCAGCTGGCCGACGACACCGGCACCGCCGAGGCCATCTGGTTCGGGCGGCGCTTCGTCGAGAACCGGCTGCGGCCGGGTGCCGAGCTGCTGGTCAGCGGCAAGGTGCAGCTGCGTGGCTGGCGGCCGCAGTTCGTGTCGCCCGAGTTCTCGGCGGCCGACCACGAGTCGCTGCACACCGGGCGGGTGGTGCCGGTCTACCGGCTGTCGTCCGGCGTCACCCAGAAGCGGGTGCGCGAGCTGCTGGCCCGCGTGCTGGAGCGGGCGCTGCCCGCCCTCGACGACCCGCTGACCGATGGCGAGCGGGCCGGCCTGCCGGGCCTGGCCGATGCGCTGCATACGGCCCACTTCCCCGAGGAGGCGGCCGACGTGCCGGCGGCGCTCGACCGGCTGGCCTTCGACGAGCTGCTGGCGCTGCAGCTGACCCTGGCGCAGGCCCGCGAGGCACGAGCCGCCCTGACGCGCCGCCCGGATCGTGGTCGCGCCCGACGAGCAGGAGCGCCTGGTGGCGGCGCTGCCCTTCAGCCTGACCGACGACCAGCGCGTGGCGGTGGACGAGGTGGTGGCCGACCTGGCCGCCGATCGGCCGATGCGCCGGCTGCTGCAGGGCGACGTCGGCAGCGGCAAGACGGCGGTCGCGGCGGTGGCGCTGGCCGGCACCGTGCGCGCCGGCTGGCAGGCGGCGCTGATGGCACCGACCGAGATCCTGGCGCGGCAGCATCACCACGGCCTGGCGCCGCTGCTGGAGGCGCTGGGCGTCCGCGCCGAGTTCCTGTCCGGCTCGCTGACGCGCGGCGCGCAAGCGCGAGATCCATGCCGCCATCGCCGCGGGCGAGGCCGAGGTCGTGATCGGCACCCACGCGGTCATCAGCGAGGCGGTCGAGTTCGCCAGGCTGGGGCTGGCCGTGGTCGACGAGCAGCATCGCTTCGGCGTGGCGCAGCGGGCCGCCCTGCAGGCCAAGGGCGGGGAGCTGGAGCCGCACGTGCTGGCGCTGACCGCCACGCCCATCCCGCGCACGCTGGCGCTCACCTTCTACGGCGACCTGTCGATCTCGACCATCGCGCGACCTGCCGCCGGGCCGGCAGCCGATCCGGACCGAGCTGCGCGACCGATCGGCGCTGCCGAAGATCGAGGCGTTCATGGCCGCCGAGGCGGGGGAGGGACGCCAGAGCTTCGTGGTCGTGCCCCTGGTATCGGAGAGCGAGGCGCTGACGGTGGCCAGCGCCGAGGCCGAGCTGATCCGCCTGCAGCGAGGCCCTGCCGCAGCTGCGCATCGGGCTGGTGCACGGCCAGCAGCGCGCCGACGATCGCGACGTGACGATGCAGCGCCTTCGCCGCGGGCGAGCTGGACGTGCTGGTGGCCACCACCGTGATCGAGGTCGGCATCGACGTGCCGAACGCCAGCGTGATGCTGATCGAGGATGCCGAGCGCTTCGGCCTGGCGCAGCTGCACCAGCTGCGCGGCCGGGTCGGCCGCGGGCCGCATCGGTCCTTCTGCATCCTGGTCTCGGATGCCGCCGACGAGCTGTCGCGCCGCCGGCTGGAGGTGATCCGCGAGCTCGTCGGACGGCTTCGCCATCGCCGAGGAGGACCTGCGCCTGCGCGGGGCGGGGAACCTGCTCGGCACGCGGCAGTCGGGCCTGCCGCCGCTGCGGGTGGCCTCCCTGTTCGAGCCGCGGCACCTGGTCCTGGCCGAGCGGGCGCGCGAGCTGGCCGATGGGCTGGTCGCCGCCGATCCGACGCTGGCCGCCCGCCCCGAGCTGGTCCGCATGCGGGACGAGTTCGCCGCCGCTGGAGCAGGAGGGCGACGCGGCGTGAGCGTCGCTCCCGGCCGGTCACGATGCGGGTGATCGCCGGCACGGCGCGCGGCATCCGGCTCGACGCGCCGCGTGACCGCGCCACGCGGCCGATCACCGACCGCGTCAAGGAGACGCTGTTCGGGATCCTGGGCGAGCGCGTGCTCGACGCGCGGGTGCTGGACCTGTACGCCGGCAGCGGGGCGGTGGGGATCGAGGCCCTGTCACGGGGAGCGGCGCACGGCGACCTTCGTGGAGAAGCGCCGGGCGGCGCTGACGACCATCGCCGACAACCTGCGACGCGCCGGCCTGGCCGAGCGCGGCGGAGGTGCGGGCCAGGACGTCGGCCGCTACCTGGCCTCGGCCGCAGCCGGCGACGATCGGTTCGACCTGGTCGTGCTCGATCCGCCGTACGAGGAGCGTGCTATCCTCCCGCCGCTCGAAGGCGTGGTCGCCCTGCTCGCCCCGTCGGCGACGGTGGTGGTCAAGCACTTCTGGCGGACCTCGGTGCCGGTGCCGGACGGACTGCGCATGTGGCGCGACCGGCGCTTCGGCGAGACCACGCTCACCTTCCTGGAGGTGCCATGAGCCGCGTGGCGGTCTTTCCCGGTTCGTTCGACCCGATGACCATGGCGCACCTGGACGTGGCGCGCCGCGCGGCCGCGCTGTTCGATCGGCTGGTGATCGGCGTGCTGCACAACCCGAAGAAGGCGCCGCTCTTCAGCGTCGAGGAGCGGGTGGCCATGATCCGGGAGTCGGTGGCCGACTTCGGCGACAACGTGGCGGTGGAGGCGTTCGACGGCCTGACCGTCGAGTTCGCCGAGCGCCAGGAGGCCGGATTCATCGTGCGCGGCCTGCGGGCGGTGAGCGACTTCGAGGCCGAGCTGCAGATGGCGCACACCAACCGTCGCCTGCAGCGCGGCGTGGACACCGTCTTCCTGATGTCGGCCCTGGAGTTCGGCTACCTGTCGAGCACGCTGGCCAAGGAGGTGGCGCAGTTCGGCGGCGACGTGGGCGAGATGGTGCCGGCGCCGGTGCGGAGCGCGCTGGAGGCTCGCTTCGCGCGACGCCGGCCCGCAGCCGCGGCGTGACTCGTGCACGACAGGAGCGCGGCATGGGCGGGACTATAATCGCGCCGATCAGGAGGGCCGTGCCACGGACATCATCTTTCTCGTCGAGCGGCTCGAGAGCCTCGTGGCGGCAGGCAAGAAGCTGCCGCTCACGAACAACGTCGTGCTCGACCAGGCCGCGGTGCTGGAGCTGATCGACCAGCTGCGCGCCGCGGTGCCCGACGAGGTGCGCCAGGCCAAGCGCATCACCGAGGAGGCCGGCCGCATCACCGATCGCGCCCGCGAAGAGGGCGACGCGGTCATCGCCCGCGCCCAGGAGCAGGCGGCCCAGATGCTCGAGGAGCGCGAGCTGGTGCGGATGGCCCAGCAGCGGGCGGGCGAGATCCTGGACACCGCCAACCAGGAGGCCGCCGAGGTGCGGCGCGGCGCCGATGAGTACGCCGCCGGCGTGCTGATCCGGCTCGAGGGCGAGTGCATCAAGGCGCTGACCAGCATCAAGCGCGGGATCGACATGCTCGACGAGCGGCACCAGGTCCCGCGTCCGCCGACGGACGGCGACAGGCACCGCTCAGCGTGGAGTCGGAGGCGACCGAAGCCGCGTCCACGCCATGACCGCCCTCAACGTCGCGGGCCTGCTCCGGGAGGCGCCCGGAGCGGTTCGCGAGGTCACGCCTGCGCGATCGCTACCTCTCGCTGGGCCCCGATGTCGAGCTGGCCGGGCCGCTCAACGGCACGCTCCGCTTCCAGCGCACCAACCGGGGCATCCTGGTGCGGGGCGAGATCGAGCGCCGCGGTGCGGCGTACCTGCGCGCGGTGCCTGGAGGCATTCGTCGAGCCGGCCAGCATCCGCATCTCCGAGGAGTTCCTGCCGAGCATCGATCCGGAGACCGGCGCGGCCGTGGAGCACGATCGCCGATGACGCCGTCGGCGCAGCTCATCGACGACCACCACGAGATCGACCTGACGTCGGTCATGCGCGAGGAGTTCGCGCTGACCGAGCCGATGCACCCGCTCTGCCGGCCCGATTGCCCCGGCCTCTGCGCCGAATGCGGCGCGCGGCTGGACGGCGACCACGTCGCCGCACGCCACCGAGGAGATCGACCCACGGCTGGCCGGGCTGGCGCGCTTTCTGGAGCGGGACAACTGAGCTCAATCCGCGGCCATCGCCTTCCCCAGGGCGCGCGGTATACTGCGGCGTCCCCACTGAGAAGCACCAGGAGTCACGCGTGGGCGTCCCCAAGCGAAAAGTATCGAAGGCGCGCCAGGGTGAGCGGCGCGCGCACCTGGCGATCAGCGCGCCGCCCCTCGTCGAATGCAGCCATTGCCATGAGCTGAAGCGCGCCCACCACGTCTGCCCGACCTGCGGCTACTACGACGGCCGCGAGGTGGTGCCGGTGGAGGCGAACGCCCCGGCCGAGGGCGGACCGCGCTGACGCGCATCCGCTGATGCGCATCGCGGTCGACGCGATGGGCGGTGATTTCGCTCCGCGCGAGATCGTCCGCGGCGCCATCAACTACGCGGCCGCCAACGCCGACGAGGTGATCCTGGTCGGCGACGTTCCCCGCCTCGAAACCGAGATCGCCGCCTACGGCCGCGGCCGTCCCGCCAGCGTCGGCTTCGCCGATGCGCCGGAGGTGATCGGCATGGGCGAGTCGCCGGCCACGGCCCTGCGCTCCAAGCGGCGAGCCTCCATCCGGGTGGCCACCGACCTGGTGCGCGACGGCCTGGCCGATGCGGTCGTCTCCGCCGGCTCGACCGGCGCCACCATGGCCGCTGCCGTCTTCCGGCTGGGCCGCATCGAGGGCATCGACCGACCGGCGCTGGGCGCCCACCTGGTCACCGCCACCGGGCCGATCATGATCCTGGACGTCGGCGCCAACGTCGACTCGGACGCCACCAACCTGGTGCACTTCGCGGTGATGGGCTCCATCTACGCGGAGCACGTGCTGAAGGTGCCGCGCCCCCGCATCGGCCTCCTCAACATCGGCGAGGAGGTCGAGAAGGGCAACGCCCTGGCGCGCGAGACGTACGCGCTGATGCGCGGCGCGGACCTCAACTTCGTGGGCAACGTGGAGGGCAACGACATGGTCTCCCACGTGGCCGACGTGGTGATCTGCGACGGCTTCGTGGGCAACGTGGTCATCAAGTTCTTCGAGGGGCTGACCAGCTACATCTTCCGCTCGCTGCGGACGGACCTGCAGGAGGGACCGGTCGCGCCGCTGGCGCTGCTGGCGCTCAAGCCGGGCTTCGACCGCCTGAAGCACCGCTTCGACTACGAGCGATACGGCGGGGCGCCGCTGCTGGGCGTGCGCGGCGTCAGCATCGTCACCCACGGCCGGGCGAAGGCGAGGATGGTGGAGCACGCCATGCGGGTCGCCTCCGAGGCGGCCGAGGCCGGGATCCCCGGCCTGATCGCGGACTGGAGCCGCCGGCACCCGGCCCTGACGCGCACCGATGGCGGCTCCGACCGTCGAGGAGGCATCGGACTCGATTGCGCCGGACACGCGGTCGATCGCCACCGGACCGGGGGCCGAGGCCTGAGCCAGGTGGCCGCCGCCCCGCGCCGCCGCTCCCGAACCGGGGCCGGCTTCCAGGCGCGGCGGCTGGCGATGCTCGTCCTGTTCGAGGAGGAGTTCCGGCCCGACCAGGCGCTCGCGGCGCTCGAACGGCTGGCGGCCGAGAAGAACGCGTCGACAGCGGTCAGGGAGCATGCGCGGCGGATCGTGGAAGGCGTGCTCGAACATCGGGCCGAGCTGGACGCCGAAATCGCCCGACCATGCACCGGCCATCCCCGTCAGCGAGCTCGGAATCGTGGAGCGGACGATCCTCCGGAGCGCGATCTATGAGGTGCTATACTCCGCCGCGACTCCGAGCGGGGAGACGATCCACGATGCGGTTTCTCTCGCCCGGACATACGCCGGAGACGCAGCCCGCCGCCTCGTGAACGGCGTTCTCGGGAGCGTGTCACGGCCATCGGGGAGCGCAAGAGGAGCCAGAGACGGGTGACCGACGGAACCACCTTCGAACGACTCAAGAAGATCATCGTCGAGCAGCTCGGCGTTGACGAGGAGGAGGTCACGCCGCAGGCGTCGTTCGTCGAAGACCTCAACGCCGACTCGCTGGACCTGGTCGAGCTCATCATGAGCCTCGAGGAGGAGTTCGGCATGGAGATCTCGGACGAGGATGCCGAGAAGATCCAGAAGGTCTCCGACGCCGTCGAATTCATCGAGGAGCACCAGCAGTAGCGATCGCCCATGGCCGTCTCCGCGTCTGGACGAACTGGCTGAGCGCCTCGGCATCGTCCTGAAAGACCCGGAGGCCATCCACCAGGCCTTCGTCCACAGCTCCTACTTCAACGAGAATCCCAAGGCCGTCTGCGGGGCACAACGAGCGCCTCGAGTTCCTTGGCGATGCCGTCATCGGCCTGGTCGTCAGCCGGCTGCTCTACGAGCGCTTCCCCGATGAGGACGAGGGCCTCCTCACCGCCCGCCGCGCTGCGCTCGTCAACCGCGATGCCCTTGCCTCGCTTGGGCCTTCCGATCGGGCTTGACCGATATCTCCTGCTTGGCCGGGGAGAATCGGAGGCCGGGGGCGCCACCCGGCCATCGGTCCTGGCCGGCGCCTTCGAGGCCCTGGCCGGCGCGATCTTCCTGTCGGAAGGGACCGATGTCAGCCGTGAGTGGCTGACGCGCCTGTTCGACAGCCCCTTGCCGGGCGCCGGTGAGCCCGAGCCGCCGAAGTCGGCCAAGAGCCGGTTGCAGGAATGGTCGCAGCGGGAGCATCGAATCAAGCCACACTATGAGCTGGTGAGCACGACCGGCCCGGACCACGACCAGACCTTCACCGTCGCCGCAGTGCTGCGCGGCGAGCGGATCGCCATCGGCCACGGCTCCAGCCGTCAGCGCGCGGAGGAGCAGGCGGCCAGCGCGGCGCTGGACAGCCTGGGCGCCTCGGGGTTGGGGGTGTGAGCCGGCTCCGCGAGTTGCGGCTGCACGGATTCAAGACCTTCGCCGATCCCACCCGCTTCGTCTTCGAGCCGGGCGTCAACGCCGTCATCGGCCCCAACGGCTCGGGCAAGAGCAACATGGCCGATGCCGTCCGCTGGGTGCTGGGCGAGCAATCGAACCGCTCGCTGCGCACGCGGCGCGCCGACGACGTGATCTTCGCCGGCTCGCAGCAGCGCAAGCCGCAGGGCATGGCCGAGGCGATCCTGACCCTCGACAACGCCGATGGCTGGCTGCCGATCGAGTTCAACGAGGTCTCGATCGGGCGACGCGCCTATCGCTCCGGCGAGAGCGAGTACCTGATCAACGGGGCGCGGGCGCGGCTGCGCGACGTGGTGGAGCTGCTGGGCGAGGGGCGGCTGGGCGCCAATGAGCTGGTGGTGGTGGGGCAGGGGACGGTCGACTCGGCGCTGTCGCTGCGCCCGGAGGAGCGACGGCAGCTCTTCGAGGAGGCGGCCGGCGTCAAGAACCTGCAGGTGCGCAAGAACGAGGCGCTGGCCCGGCTGGCCCGGGCGCGCGACAACCTGACCCGCGTCACCGACCTGATCGCCGAGCTGAAGCCGCAGGTCCGCCGGCTGGGACTGCAGGCGCAGCATGCCCAGGAGCACGACACGCTCGTCACTCGGGCGCGGGCGCTGGTGCTGGAGGCGCACCGCCGACGGGAGTCCTCGGAGCGCCAGGCCCTGGGCGACGCTCGGCGCCGCGCGGCCGCCGCCGAGGCGGCGCTCGAGGGACAGCGCTCGGCGGCCGAAGCCAACCGCCGCGCGATCAGCGAGGCGGAAGAGGCCTACTGGCGGGCCGATGCAGCGGCACGCGAGGCGGCGCAGCGCCACGGCGCAACGCGCGAGGCGCTGGTGACGGGCCGAAGTCGGCCGTCGATGGCGTCGCCAGACGCCTCGACGAGGCGGCGGCGGCGATTCGAGCCGCAGAAGCGGAGCTCACCGACCATCACGGCGGCTCGTCGGGGGAACCCACGCCGGCTGCGGAAGACGCCCTGACGAGTGCGGTGACCGCTGCAGCTGCAGCCGAAGCCGCATGGCAGGCCGCATCCGGGGCGCTGGCCGAGCTGGACCTTGCCCTGCTGGCCGCCGAGGAGCGACTGGCCGAGGAGCGCCACCGGGCCGGCCTGCGCATCGCCGATGCCGCGCGCCGCGAGGAGCTTTCGGCGCGGACGCTCGCCCGCCGAGAGCAGCTCGCGCAGGAGCTGGAGGAGCTGCGGCGGCGAGGCGGCAGCGGCCAGAGCAGTCATTGCCGTCGCTGCGCGCGGCGGCCTCCACCACCGCTGAGGCGGCGGCAGCCGGGCGCGCTGCCCACGAGGCCGCCCTGGCCGCGATCGTCGAGGCCCAGCCGACGGCCGATGCGGCGCGCCGCCGCGCGTCGGAGCTGGCCGAGAAGGCGGGCGCCATGCGCGGTGAGCTCGACGCCCTCCAGGAGCGCGCGGAGGGGCGCGGACGGCTGGGCTCCATCCTGACGGCAGCCGGCTGGCGCGACGCTGCTGGACGGGATCGATGCCCCGGACGAGGCATGGCCGGCGGTCGAGGCCATCGTCGGCGGGGAGCTGGAACAGGCGCTGCTATGGCAGGACGACGAGCTGGCCGGGCGGCTGCTCGACGCGCGCGGATCGGCACGGCTGCTGGCCGACGGCAGTCCCGGCGCCGCGGGACCATCCGACGCCGCGCGCGCGGATGCGCTGGCGGCCATCGGCGCAACGCGGACACTGGCCGAATGGATCGGCGGAGACCGAGTGCCCGTCCTGTTCCGCTGGACCGCCCTGCTGCCCGACGTCGAGCAGCTGCTTGGCGCCTGGCGCCGGCTGCCGGCCGGCTGGCTGGCGGTCACGCCCGCTGGTGACATGGCCGACTCGCGGGGCCTGCTGGTGCTCCGCGGCCGGGCCGACTCGAGCGGTTCGGCCGCAGCGCAACGTCACGGCCGACGCCGCGAGCTGGCCCAGGCGCTGGAGGCGGTAGACCAGGAGCAGGCGGCCGCCGCGTCCGAGGCTGCCCGCGCGATGGCCGCCGTGACCGAGGCCGGCCGCAGGCTGGAAGACGCGCGACGGAGCCACGAGGCGAGCGAGCGCGACGAGCGCGCGGCGGCGGCCGAGCTGGAGGCAGCAGCGCTCGTGGCGGAGCGAGCCGGGAGTGCCGAGGCGCGCATCGTGGAGGAGCTGAGCGCCATCAATGCCGCGGAGCCGGCCGGCGAGTGCGGAGGCGGACGTGTCGTCGGACGCTGCGCTGGCGAACCTCGAAGGGGAGGTGGCCGCCCTTCGCGACCGGCGCATGGCCGCAACCAACGAGCGAGACCTCGCTCGGGAGGCCTGGACCGCCGCCCAGGCGGCCGCTCGCGAGATCGAGGATCGACAGCTGGGCGGCGAGCGCAGTCGCGCGGTCGAGGCCGCGCGCCGCATGCAGGCGGAGGCGACCGTCAGCACGCAGCGGGCGGCCCGCGAACGACTCACGTCGGAGCGAGCCGAGCTGGACGTCGCCGCCAACGCGGCTCGCGAGGCGGACCAGGCAGCCGCTGAGCGCGCGTGGCGCGGCCGACGCCGAACGCGACCGGGTGCGGGCAGCCCTGGTGGCCCTGGAGCGGGAGGTGGGGGACGCCGGCCGGCTTGGGAGAGCTGGAGCGCGAGGCGCAGGCTGCGGCCATCGAGGCGTCACGACACGAGGAGGCCCTGGCGGCGCTGGCGCGCGAGCGCGAGCTGGCCCTGGACTCGTTGCCGGAGCCCGGCCCGGCCGCGGAGGGCGAGGGCGAGGAACTCACGGATGCGCCAGCACCCCGCGAACCCACTCCGCCCAGCGAGGAGCTGGTCGCCGAGCTGGCCGCGCTCGACGACGCAACGCTCGATGGTGAGCTGCGGCGCGTGCGACGGACGCTGTCACAGATCGGCTCGGTGAACCCGTTCGCCGTCGAAGAGCATCGCGAGCTGTCGACGCGGCTGCAGGACCTCACCACCCAGGACGCGGACCTGAGCGGCGCCATCAGCGGCACCGAGGAGCTGATCGCGCAGCTGGATACGGACATCACGTCGCGTTTCAACGCCGCCTTCGCGGCCATCGGGGAGCGATTCAATGACTTCTGCCGGCTCCTGTTCGCCGGCGGCTCGGCCTCCCTGCAGCTCGGCGACGGCGAGGATGGAGAGGCTCCCGGCGGCATCGAGATCGTGGTGCGGCCACCCGGTAAGCGGCTCCAGCGGCTGGCGATGCTGTCGGGCGGCGAGCGGGCGCTCACGGGTGTAGCGCTGCTGTTCGCCATGCTGAGCGTCAACCCGGTGCCGTTCTGCATCCTGGATGAGGTCGACGCGGCCCTCGACGAAGCGAACATCGGCCGGTTCGCCGACGCGCTGCGACGGCTGTCGGAGGAGATCGACTTCGTGGTCATCACCCACAACCGCGCCACGATCGAGGTGGCCGATACGATCTACGGCGTCACCATGGACGATGCCGCGGTTTCGGCCCTGGTCAGCCTGCGCCTGGCCGACATCCCCGCCGAGGTCGCCATCGGATGATGCCCCGTCCGGCGCGGGAGCCGACCGGGATGGGCCTGCGCCCGCGGTCGGGCGGCCTGGGTGCGCGCCTGCGCTCGCTGTTCGCCGGTGGCGCCTCCAGCGCGGAGGCGTGGGATGACGTCGAGGAGGCGCTGATCGCCGCCGACATCGGTCCCGAAGCCGCGCTGGCCCTCGTGGACGAAGCTCGCGCGCGGTCGGGTGCCCGCGGTGCCGATCCGCGCGGCGCGCTGGCATCGGTCCTTCGCGAGCGGCTTGAGCGAGCCGCCCGGCCCTTCGATCTCGGACCCGCCCCGTCGGTGATCCTGGTGGTCGGCGTCAACGGCACCGGCAAGACGACCACCATCGCCAAGCTCGCCCGTCGCCTAGCGCGCGATGGCCACAGCGTGATCCTTGCCGCGGCCGACACCTTCCGCGCGGCGGCCATCGAGCAGCTGCGCCTGTGGGGCGACCAGCTGGGACTGCCAGTGGTGGCGCAGCGAGCGGGCGCCGATCCTGGCGCCGTGGCCTTCGATGCAGTCGCCGCGGCCGAGTCACGCGGCACGGAGGCGGTGATCGTGGACACCGCCGGCCGGCTGCAGAACAAGGTCCAGCTCATGGCCGAGCTGGGCAAGATCCGCAACGTCATCGCCCGGCGGTTGCCGGACCAGCCGCGTCATGTGCTGCTGGTGCTCGACGCGGGCACCGGCCAGAACGGCATCCTCCAGGCCGAGGCATTCAGCCGCGAGGTGGGTGTCACCGGGATCGTGCTGACCAAGCTGGACGGCACCGCCAAGGGAGGCGTGGCGGTGACCGCCGCGGAGCGTCTGGGCGTACCGATCCAGTTCGTGGGCGTCGGCGAGGAGCTGGAGCATCTGGCCCCGTTCGATCCCGACGCCTACGTGGACTGGCTGCTCAGCGACTGACGGCTCGTGCCCCGTCGTTGCTGGGCCGGAGCCTCACGCCTAGAATGGGCAGCCGCCTCGGGGCCGCATGGTCTCCCGGGCGCCGCCCCGATAACCCACCCCGCACCGTACCGCTGAATGTTCGAATCCCTTTCTGCGCGCCTGCAGGCCATTGCCACCGGCCTGCGTGGCAAGGCCAAGATCACGGAGGCCGACCTTGAGGTTGCCCTGCGCGAGATCCGGCTTGCCCTGCTCGAAGCCGATGTCAACTACAAGGTCGTCAAGACGTTCGTGGCCGGCGTGCGCGAGAAGGCCATCGGCGCCGACGTGCTCAACGGAGTCCAGCCCGGCCAGCAGATCGTCAAGATCGTCCACGACGAGCTGGTCGAGGTGCTGGGGGGCGAACGCCACCAGCTGAAGCTCGGCGCGAAGCCCGCCGTCGTGATGCTGGTCGGGCTGCAGGGCTCGGGCAAGACGACCACCGCCGCCAAGCTGGCGGTCCGGCTGCGCAAGGAGGGCCATCGGCCGCTGCTGGTCGCCGCCGATGTGTACCGGCCCGCGGCCGTCGACCAGCTCGTGCAGCTGGGCGACCACATCGGCATCGAGGTCCACACCCGATCGGTCGGCACGCCCGCCCTCGAAGTCGCGCGATCCGGCCTGGAGGCCGCCCGGCAGCGCGGGCACGACGTGGTCCTGCTCGACACCGCCGGTCGCCTGCATGTCGACGAGCCGATGATGGACGAGCTGGTGCGCGTCACCGGCACGGTGACGCCCGCCGAGACGCTGCTGGTGGTCGACGCCATGACCGGCCAGGAGGCGGTCACCGTGGCCGAAGCCTTCCACCACCGCCTGCCGATCACCGGCCTGGTCCTGACCAAGATGGACGGGGACGCCCGTGGCGGCGCCGCGCTGAGCATTCGCAGCGTGACCGGCCTGCCGATCAGCTTCATCGGCACCGGCGAGCGGACCGACGGCCTTGAGCCGTTCCATCCCGATCGGCTGGCCCAGCGCATCCTGGGCATGGGCGACATCCTGTCGCTCGTCGAGCGGGTGCAGGAGACGGTCGACCAGGACGAGGCCGAGCGCGTCGCCCAGCGCATGATCGAGCAGCGCTTCACGCTGGAGGACTTCCGCAGCCAGCTGAACCAGGTCAAGAAGATGGGCCCCATTGGCCAGGTGCTGCAGATGATCCCGGGCGCGGGGCAGATGGCGGGCGCCGCTCAGCAGGCCGTGGACGAGGGCCAGTTCAAGCGGATCGAGGCGATCATCGACTCGATGACTCCCGATGAGCGTCGGCGGCCGGAGCTCATCAAGGCCAGCCGCCGACGGCGGATCGCCCTGGGCAGCGGCACCAGCACGGCCGACGTCAACCGGCTGTTGAAGCAGTTCGTCGAGATGCAGAAGCTGATGAAGCAGCTGGGCAACGGTCGCCTGCCGAACATCGGCGGGCTGCGTGGAATGCTCGGGCGCTAGCGGGAGTGCTGCAGAGGCTGATCATCGCCCTGACCATCTTCATCGGCCTGGTCGGGGCCACCGTTGTCGCCGGCTACCTGACCCTCTTTGCGGCCGGGAGTGATCGCGCGGCGCGTGCCGTTCCCGCCGATGCCGTTGCCTACGCCACCGTCTACCTGCAGCCGTCGACCGGGCAGCAGATGAACCTGGCCCTGATGCTGGGCCATGTGCCCGGCTTCTCCGACGCAGCGAACCTCGACCAGAAGATCCACGAGATCGCCGCCCGCTTCCTGGGCCAGGCGGGCATCGACTACGAGGCCGACGTCCGCCCCTGGCTCGGGAACCAGCTGTCGATCGCGCTGCGGCCGGAGGCTGGCGATGTCGCGATGCCGTCACCGTCCCTGCTGGCGGCGGTGAAAGACCAGGCGGCGGCCGAGTCGGGGATGGCGACGATCGCTGCCGCCCGCGGCCTGACCGGAACGCAGGGGACCTATCGAGGACACCGCCATCACCGTTGCCGATGGGCTGGCCTGGGCCGTGCTCGAAGACCTGCTGATCGCGACCACCGACCGTGCCTCGCTGGAAGCGGCGCTTGATGCCGAAGCCGACGTTCGTCCTTCGCTGGCCGATGACGCGGGATACGCCGCAGCCATGCGGCGCCTGCCAGCCGACCACCTGGCCTCCGCGTACCTGAACCTGGCCGGAGCGGCCGAGCAGGCGGGCGCGGAGGGGCAGGTCGGTGGCTACTCGACCGTCAGCGCCGCCCTCCTCGCCGAACCCGACGGGTTGCGGCTGGACGCGATTGCGCCGTTCGACAGCAGCCTGGCCTCCGCCGAGGAGCGGGCCGACTTTGCCGCCGGTCGCGAGCCGTCGACGCTGGCCGAGTGGCTTCCCGCCGACACCCAGGCCAGCGCCGCCATCTTCGACGTGCAGCGCGCAGCCCAGGCCGCTGAGGACGGCGCTCGGCGCGCAGCCGGACGCGCAGGACATCATCGACACCCTCAACCAGCTGCGGGCGCTGGCGGCCTTCGGCCTGGGCATCGACCTGGACAGGGACGTGCTCGGCGCTTTTCAGCGCGGAGGCGGCCATTGGTCTGGCGGATGTCCTGACCGATGCGCCACACGGGCAGCTGCTGCTTCGCCCGTCGGACGCGGCCGTAGCCACCGCGACGCTCGAGCGCTTACGCGACGCCATCGGCGCGCAAGGCGGCCAGGTGGGCGAGTCGGAAGCCGCCGGCCTGACGATCACCACCGTTGAGGTGCCACAGGTCGGGAGCGTGTCCTGGGCGGTGTCCGACGGCGTCATCGTGGCCGGCCTCACGGCCGAGGACGTTGCCGCCGCCCTGGCGGCCCATGCCAGCGGACAGACGCTGGCGGCCAACGCGCGGTACCGTGCCGCCTGGGAGCTGGCCGGCGACCGTGGCGGCAACGAGGCGTTCGTGGATATCGGTGCCATCGTCGACGCGTCCGACGACGCGCTCGGCACGACTGGCGACGCTCGCGATATCCTGCTCACCGTCGGCGCCCTGGGGCTGACCGCTCCGGCCCGCGACGGCAACACCGAATTGCACATCGTGCTGACCGTGCGTTGAACGCGTCGTCGGCTTAGCATCGGTCCATCAGTAAGGAAGGAATCACTTGGCAGTACGTATCAGGCTTACCCGCGTTGGGGCCACCAAACGGCCCAGCTATCGCGTGGTGGCCATCGACAGCCGTCGCCCGCGTGACGGCCGCTCGCTCGAGATCCTCGGCTTCTATGACCCGTTGACTGAGCCCGCCACCGTTAAGCTCGACGCCGAGCGCCTGGACGCCTGGATCGCGAAGGGCGCCAAGCCGTCCGACAGCGTCGGGCGCTTGATGCGCCAGGCTGGCATGGCCAGCGCACCGTCGGCGCCGGTCAGCGCTCCGGCGAAGGCCGCGCCCAAGCCGCCACGCAAGCCAAAGGCGACCAAGGCGCGCCAAGGCCGAGCCTGCGGCTCCCCCTGCGGCATCCGCGCCGGCAGAGGCGGCAGTGGAGCCCGCAGCGGAGGCAGAAGCAGCCGCGGAAGCTACCGACACTGAGGCGGCCGAGGCCGCGGAAGCGGTCGAATCGGTTGAGGAGGCCGCGCCGGTCGAGTCAGCTGAAGAGCCGGCGGCCGAGGCCGCTTCCGCCTCAGCAGCAGAGCCAGCCACTGAGGCCAAGGCAGGCGACGAACCCAAGCCGGCTGACGAGACCGAGGCGGCCAAGGAATGAAGGAGTTCCTCGAGTACGTCGCCAAGTCCCTGGTCGACAATCCCGACGGGGTCGTCGTGGAGGTCGAGGAGGACGAGGACGAGGTGTCGCTGGTCCTGAACGTCGAGCAGGCGGACATGGGCCGGGTGATCGGTCGCGACGGGCGCATCGCCAACGCCATCCGCAGCCTTCTGCGCGTCATGGGCGCGCGCGACGGCCGGCATGTCGAGCTGGAGATCGTCACCGACGAGTGACCGGCTGGCGGCCGCGCGGATCATCGGTCCCAAAGGGCTGGCCGGCGCCATGCGGCTGGAGGTCCTCACCGACCGTGATGATCGGCTGACCGTCGGCGCCACATTGTTCGTCGAAGGTGAGCAGGCGCCGCGCCGGATCCGCGAGGTGGAGCTCGGCGGTCGGGTGCCCGTCGTCCGGCTGGAAGGCGTGGAGCGGCGAGAGGATGCGGAGGCGCTATCCGGGCGCTATCTGGAGGTTGAGGGCGAGCCTCTGCCAGCGGGCCACTACTACTGGCATCAGCTGATCGGCCTGCGGGTGACCGATGAGGCGGGCCGCGAGCTTGGCCGGCTGGTCGAGATCTTCCGCGCCGGGGAGAACGAGGTCTACCGCGTCGAGGCCGATGGCCGACCGGAGCTGCTCCTGCCGGCGCTGCGCGACGTCGTGCGCGAGATCGACCTGGAGGACGGAACGATGACGGTCCGTTACGAGCCGGAGGAGGTTCGCTGACCGATGCTGCGGATCGATGTGGTGACGCTGTTCCCCGAGCTCTTCGACCTCCCGCTGCGCACCTCCGTCATCGGGCGCGCCGTCGAGCGTGGCCTGGTCGAAGTCGCGGCGCATGACCTGCGCGAGCACGGCCTCGGCCGTCATCGGTCGGTGGACGACTATCCGTACGGCGGGGGAGCGGGGATGGTGCTCCGCCCCGAGCCACTGTCGGCGGCGGTGCAACCGCTCCGCGAGGCTGGCGCCCTGATCATCCTGCTCGACCCAGCCGGCGAACGGCTGACCGATGCCATGGCCAGGGAGCTGGCCGCGCAGGATCACCTGGCGCTGGTCTGCGGGCGCTACGAGGGCATCGACGAGCGCATCGCGAGCGCTGGCGGATCGGGAGGTCAGCATCGGTGATTACGTCCTGACCGGCGGCGAGCTGCCTGCGCTGGTGGTGATCGATGCGGTGGCCCGCCTGGTGCCGGGCGTGATCGACGAGGCATCGTCGGCATCCGACTCCTTTGCCACCGGCCTGCTGGAGCATCCGCAGTACACCCGGCCCGAGGAATACGAGGGCGAAGCGGTGCCATCCGTCCTGCTGTCGGGTCACCACGGCGACGTGGACCGCTGGCGACGGCGTGAGGCCCTGCGACGGACCCTGATCCGCCGCCCTGACCTGCTGGAGAAGGCCGACCTGGACGATGAGGATCGCCGTTGGCTGGCAGCGCTGCGCGACGGCACGGCCGACTGACGATCGAGGTTTCCCTTCCGGCCGCGATTGCCCAGGGCGGCCGGACTGCTATACTCCGCCGGTCGCGGCCGAGCCATCGGTCGCGTTCTTCACGCCCCGCGCACGCCGCCGGGCGCAGCAATCGCTGATAAGGCGCGGCTAAGGCCGCGATAATGAGGTCGCCTCACCATGGATGCCATCAAGGAGCTCGAGCGCGAGCAGCTCCGCACCGACGTACCGCAGGTCGCCGCGGGTGACACCGTGCGCGTCTCGGTCAAGGTCGTGGAGGGCAACCGCGAGCGAGTCCAGGTGTTCGAGGGAACGGTGATGCGTAAGCGCGGCGGCGGCCTGAACGAGCAGATCACGGTGCGCCGCATCGCCAGCGGCGTCGGGGTCGAGCGGACCTTCATGGTGCACGCGCCGCGCGTGGAGAAGATCGAGGTGGTTCGGCACGGCGTCGCTCGCCGGGCCCAGCTCTACTTCCTGCGCGGCCGCGTCGGCAAGTCCGCCACCCTGCGCGAGCGCCGCTGACGCAATGACCGATCTCGTCATGGGATCGGTCGTTCGGCGCCGGACCGTGCGCCGCAAGCACCAGCGTCCGCGGGACGCCCACATGCGGCACGAGCGTGAGCTGCGGCTGGCCGGCTTCGAGCGCATCGCCGGCATCGACGAGGTAGGCCGCGGATCCCTGGCGGGACCCGTGGTGGCAGCGGCCGTGATCCTGCCCGAGCGCCATCGGATCAAAGGCCTGCGTGACAGCAAGGTGGTGCCGCGCGCTCGGCGGGAGGCGCTGTACGCCCAGATCCTGGATCGGGCGCAAGCGGTGGGAGTTGGCTGCATGGAGGTCGAGGTGATCGACCGCATCAACATCCTGCAGGCAACGAAGATGGCCATGACCGAGGCGCTGCGGCGCCTGCCGCAGCAGCCGGACCACCTGGTCATCGACGCGCTCAGCCTGCGCGAGGTGGACCTGCCCCAGCGGCCGATCATCAATGGCGATGCGATCAGTGCCTCGATCGCGGCCGCCAGCATCGTGGCGAAGGTGACGCGCGACCGCATCTGCACCGAGCTGGACGCTCCGCTACCCGGCCTACGGCTTCGCCCGCAACAAGGGCTACGGCACGCGGCGCCACGTGGAAGCCCTGCTCAACGAGGGTCCCTGCGAGTGGCACCGCCGCTCGTTCGCGCCCCTCCGCATGCTCCTGGCCGGGGAGCAGCTCAGCCTGGACCTGCTGTTCGACGACCAGATGCCGACCGAGGACGAGCTCGACCCGGACGACGAGCTGGCGGCTGAGCAGCTGGTCGCGGGTGAGCCACACCTTGACGACGAACTCGCCGAAGAGGAGCTGGCCGCCGCCGGCTGATCGCAGCCAACCGCTCGCCTCCTGACGGAGGATCGCCATGGCCGCGCCGCAGCAATGGCTCGGGCAACGGGCCGAGGAGGCGACGGCTGCCTGGCTGTCGAGCCGCGGGTGGCGCGTGCTCGCGCGGCGCTGGCGGTCCGCGTCAGGCGAGATCGACCTGGTCTGCCTGGATCCCGATGGCGCCCTGGTCGGCGTCGAGGTCAAGCTGCGTCGGACCTCACGGGCCGGCGGTCCGGCGGAGGCGCTCGACGCCCGGCGGCTGGTCCGGCTGCGAAGGACGCTGGCCGACTACGCGGCGCAGCGGCGCTCAGCGGCGACGGTGCTGCGTATCGACCTGGTGGCGCTCACGCGCGCCGGCGATGGCCTGGCGCCTGTCGCGCTGGCCTGGAGTCGATCAGTGGTAGCGGCGGCTCAGCTGCGGAACATGCGCTCCAGCAGCAGGATGGAGGCGATATACGACTGCGAGACCGGGTAGATCCCGTGTCGATCGGTGCCTGCCTGCCCCTGGTAGTAGGCGGCCAGCGCCATCGGCCGGCTGCCATAGCGGGCCAGGTAGTGCTTCAGCAGCGACACGCCGGCTCGCACGTTGCTGCGTGCGTTCCACAGGTTGACTCGCTCGCCCAGCATCGTCGCGCTCACCCAGTCGGCGGTCGCTGGCAGCAGCTGCATGACGCCGATGGCGCCGGCGCTGGACACCACGCGCTCCTGCCAACCCGACTCCTGCCAGGCGACCGCCATCGCGAGGGCGCGCGGGACGTGCTGGCGCCGGGCCTCCTGGACGATCACCCGCCGCATCCCGCCGCGCTGCCGGACGAGAACCGCCATCGACGGCGGCATGCCCAGCCGTGACTGCGGCGCGTGGTGGCGCACCTTCGCCGGAGCGGACCGGCGCGCGCCCGGAATGCGCAGCTGCTGGCCGGCGCGGATGAATGACGGATTGGCCAGTCGGTTGGCGGCCGCGATGGCGTCGACGGTCACGCGGTAGCGGACGGCAATGCCGGACAGCGTCTCGCCGGCGCGCACGATGTGAAGGATCGGCCGAGCGTGACGGGCCGGTCGCGACGCACCGCCCGAAGGCTGCGACCCGCCGTGCGCGCGACGCGCCTGGCGATGGCCACCGGAGATGCGCAGCAGCTGGCCGGCGTAGATTCGCGAGGCGTCGACCAGGCCGTTGCGGATGACCAGGGCCCGGATGGTGGTGCCGTACCGCCCGGCGATCCCGGTCAGCGTCTCGCCGTAGGCGATGCGGTGCAGCACGGGCTGGGCGGCGGTGCGCCGGCCGGGCAGCCGACGTCGATCCCGACCGCACCCGAATGCGCTGACCGACGTAGATCCGGTTCGGGTCGGCGATGTGGTTCAGCGCCACCAGCCGCTCGACGGTCGTGCCGTGTGCCGCTGCGATCTGGCTCAGCGTCTGCCCCGCCTGCACGACCACCACCCGATCGCTGGCGGCCGCCGGCAGCGTGCCGAGCGAGCCGGCGGCGATGGCCACCACCAGGGCGCCGGCCAGGATGAGCGGCGTCGGCCGGATGGATCGAGGAAGCGTGGGACGGTGCGAACGGAACGACATCGTGCCTCCGGTGCCTGCTGCGCAACGCGTCGGAGGCGAGCCATCCGCCCTCGACGGCAGGCCGATGCTAGGAGCGGGCTCTGATCGGTCAAGGTACCTGCGGGTGGGGATGGGGTACTTCGGTACCGTTGTGTGGGCTGCGCTGAGCAGTTGACGGTGCCGTCCCGCGCCGCGCCGAGGCGGGTCCCGGCGAACATCCGTGCTATACTCGGCCATCGGTTCGTCAATGGCCTCGATCGGGCCAGCACGCGAACCGAGCTATTCCCATCACACACGCTCGCGGATCTCGCGATCCACGGTGCCCGGCGCGCCGCATGGCGCACGGGTCGATCGCGCGGAGTCGAAGCGGGCGGAGGAACGAACCGGAGGTTCTTGCTTGGCTGCCACATCCATGAAGCAGCTCCTGGAGGCGGGCGTCCACTTCGGACACCAGACCCGCCGCTGGAATCCCAAGATGCGCCCCTACATCTTCGCGGAGCGCAACGGGATCCACATCATCGACCTGGCCCAGACCGTCTCGCGGCTTGAGGCTGCGCTCGACTTCATCTCCGACACGGTCCGCCGCGGCGACAGCATCCTCTTCGTCGGCACCAAGAAGCAGGCCCAGGAGTCGATTGCGGCCGAGGCCGAGCGCAGCGGCCAGCACTACGTCAACAACCGCTGGCTGGGCGGCATGCTGACCAACTTCACCACCATCAAGCGGCGGATCCAGCGCCTGGAGGCGCTCGAGGCACGCCGCGAGGCGGGTGAGTTCGAGCGGCTGACCAAGAAGGAAGCCAGCAAGCTCAGCGAAGAGATCGAGAAGCTGAACCACGCGCTGGGCGGCATCCGTCGCATGCGGCGCCTGCCGGGAGCGCTGTTCGTGGTCGACCCGCACCGGGAGTCGATCGCCGTGGCGGAGGCGCGACGGCTCGAGATCCCGATCGTGGCCATGACCGACACCAACTGCGACCCGGATCTGATCGACTGGGTCATCCCGGCCAATGACGACGCCATCCGCTCCGTGCGGCTCATCTGCGAGAAGGTGGCCGATGCGGTGCTTGCCGCCAACCAGGAGCGGCAGGCGCGGCTCGACGAGGAGTTCGAGCAGGCCGAGGCGCTGCCGCCGGTCGACGAGGCGGCACTGGCCGAGGACACGGATTACACCGCCGCCCTGGCCGCCGGCGAGGCGCTCGTGTTCGAGCCCGAGCCGGAGGAGGACGAGGAGGAGGAGCGCCGGGCCCGTGCCCGCCGCGCCGCCGAAGCGGCCGAAGAAGAGAGCGAACCAGAGGTCGACGCAGCCAGCGCCTAGCGGCGGCGGTGATCGGGAACACAGGAAGACCAGGAAGGAAATGACTCAGACGACGATGATCAAGCCCGAGGATGTCAAGCAGCTGCGCGACCAGACGGGCGCCGGGATCATGGACTGCAAGCGAGCGCTCGAGGAGAGCGAGGGCGACGTCGACAAGGCGGTCGCCTGGCTGCGCGCCAAGGGCCTGTCGACGGCGGCCAAGAAGGCCGGCCGCGAGGCCCGCGAGGGCGTGGTGACCAGCTACATCCATCACGGCGGCCGCCTTGGCGTGCTGCTGGAGCTGAACTGCGAGACGGACTTCGTGGCGCGCACGGACGACTTCCAGCAGCTGGCGCGGGAGCTGGCGATGCAGGTCGCCGGCCTCGGACCGCTGTTCGTCAGCCGCGAGGACGTGCCGGCCGACGCGCTGGACGAGAAGCGGCGTGCCTTCTCCGATGAGGCTGCCGCCGAAGGGCGCCCGGCCGATCGGATCGGCGACATCGTCGAGGGCAAGCTGAACAAGTGGCTCGAGTCGGTGGTGCTGCTGGAGCAGCCGTATCGCGACACCGACAAGAAGGTCGCCGACCTGATCACCGAGAGCGTCGCCAAGCTGGGCGAGAACATCCGGGTCGCCCGCTTCGCGCGCATGGCGGTGGGCGAGACGGCCGGCGAGCAGGACGGCGAGGAGGCCGCCTAGGGTGGTCGGAGCGGGCCGCCACGCGACCCACGGCGCTATCGCCGGGTGCTGCTGAAGCTCTCCGGCGAGGCGCTGATGGGGACCGCGCCAGTACGGGATCGATCCCGAGGTGGCCCGCGACATCGCCGGCCAGGTGGCCGAGGCGGGCCGAGGACGGCGTGCAGATCGCCATCGTGGTCGGCGGCGGGAACATCTTCCGCGGCCTGTCGGCGGCAGCGACGGGCATGGACCGGTCAACGGCGGACTACATGGGCATGCTGGCCACCGTCATGAACGGCCTGGCCATCCAGGACGCGCTCGAGCAGGCCGGCTGCCCGACGCGGGTGCTGTCGGCCATCGCCATGCCGGAGATCTGCGAGCCGTACATCCGGCGGCGGGCGATCCGCCACCTGGAGAAGGGACGCGCGGTGGTGATGGTGGCCGGCACCGGCAATCCGTACTTCACCACCGACACGGCCGCCACGCTGCGCGCGGTCGAGATCGGCGCGGAGGTGATCCTGAAGGCCACGCGCGTGGACGGGGTGTACGATGCCGATCCGGAGAAGGAGCCGGCTGCCCGGCGCTACGAGAAGATCACCTACACCGACCTCCTGTCGAACCGGCTGGAGGCACTGGATGCGACTGCCGTGAGCCTGGCCATGGACAACGAGATGCCGATCGTCGTGTTCGACATGACGCAGCCGGGCAACATCGTGCGGGCCGTGCACGGCGAGCCGATCGGGACGCTGATCGGCGGGGAGGTGAGCGGATGACCCATGAAGCCCTGACTGCGGCGGAGCCGAAGATGGCGCGTGCCATGGAAGCGATGGAGCGCGACTTCGCCGCCATCCGCACCGGACGGGCCTCCACCGCTCTCGTCGAGCGCATCCCGGTCGACTACTACGGAACCGCGACGCCACTCAACCAGATCGCGGGCATCAGCACGCCCGATGCGCATCTGATCGTGATCCAGCCGTGGGACCGATCGGTCCTGTCGGCCATCGAGAAGGCAATCACCAAGAGCGACATCGGCCTCGTGCCGAACGTCGATGGCACGGTGGTGCGCCTCAACGTGCCGCCGCTCACCGAGGAGCGCCGCAAGGAGATGGTCAAGCAGGTTCGACGCCGCGCCGAGGAGGCGCGCGTGGAGATCCGCAACCACCGCCGCGAGGCGGCGGACCACCTCAAGCGGGCGCTGCGCGACGGTGACCTGTCGGAGGACGAGGAGCACCGCGAGCTCGACAACCTCCAGCGACTGACGGATCGCCACGTCGAGGCGGTGGACGGCCGGGCGGAGCGCAAGGAAGCGGAAGTGATGGAGGTCTGAGGCGCCCTTGCGCGAGCGCCCGAGACACGTCGCCATCATCATGGACGGGAACCGCCGTTGGGCGGCCGCCCGTGGTCTGCCCAGCATCGCCGGTCACGTCCAGGGCGTGGAGGCGATCGTCCCCATCGTCCGCACCGCCCCCGATCGCGAGATCGAAGTGCTGTCGCTATACGTCTTCAGCCAGGAGAACTGGCGCCGCCCCGACGACGAGGTGACCGGCCTGTTCGGCCTGATCGACGGCGCTGTGCGCCAGTACACCGATGAGCTGGTCGAACAGGGCGTCCGGGTGCGCGTCATCGGTCGCCTGCACGAAGCGCCGGTGGACGTCCAGCGCTCCATCCGGGAGGCGGAGGAGAAGACGCGCGGCGGAACCCGCATGGCACTGAACATCGCCTTCAACTACTCGGGCCGCAACGAGATCGTGGACGCGGTGCGGGCGCTGATCGCGGCCGGCGTGCCGGCGCACGAGATCGACGAGGAGCGGCTGGGCGAGCACCTCTACACGTCCGGCCAGCCGGACCCGGATCTGATCATCCGCACCGGCGACGAGAAGCGCACCAGCAACTTCCTGCTCTGGCAGGGCGCCTATGCCGAGCTGATCTTCTGCAGCACCCTGTGGCCCGACTTCGGGGAGGCCGATCTGGACGCGGCGCTGGCCGAGTTTGCGCTCCGCCAGCGCCGCTACGGAGCCTGACCGATGCTCCGCACCCGCGTGCTGACCGCGGCCATCCTCGCGCCGCTGATTGTGGTCGTCGCGTGGCTCGGCGAGCCCTGGCTGTCGCTGCTGGTGGGCCTGGTCGTGTTCCTGGCCCTGGCCGAGCTCATCGGCCTGCTGGATGCCGCCGGCTTCGAGCCACCACAGGTGGTGCTCATGGCTGTCGGCCTGGTCGTGGCGGGCGCGACCCTGGTCGCCGCCAACCAGGACTCAGTGGGGGAGCTGCTCTCCAACCTGCTGTCGGCGACCGTCATTCCGGGGCTCCCGGTGATGGCCTTCGTGGCGGCGGTGCTGGTGCTGGCGGTGGCGGCCTTCACGCGGCCCGATCCGCGGGCCGGCTTCCTCACCTGGGCCACCTCTTCCTTCGGTGTCGCGTACATCTCCCTGCTGCTGCCCTTCGTGGCTCTGGTCGGTCACCTGGGCCCGGCCGACGGCAGCGCGGCCACGGAAGTCGGCGGCCTGGCGCTGAAGGCCGGCACCGCGTGGCTGATCACGCTGCTGCTGCTGGTGTGGGGCTACGACACCGGCGCCTACCTGACCGGCCGCTGGATCGGGCGGCGGCGGCTGATCGACCACGTCAGCCCGTCCAAGACGATCGAAGGGCTGGCCGGCGGCCTGGTCGCGGCCACCATCGCAGCGGGCATCGGCACCTGGCTGGTGGGGCATGGCGCCGTGGCACGCCTTGGTCATCGGCCCGCTGATCGGCACTCGTGGCGCAGGCGGGGGACCTGGCCGAGTCGCTGCTCAAGCGCGCCGCCAACCGGAAGGACTCCGGCTTCCTGTTCCCCGGGCACGGCGGCATGCTCGATCGCATCGACTCGTTCCTGTTCGCCGCTCCCGTGCTGGCCGGCTACGCGCTGCTGGTCGTGGGCGCCGGCACGTGATCGGGGTCGCTGTCCTCGGCAGCACCGGGTCGATCGGACGCCAGGCGTTGGAAGTCATCCAGGCCGCACCTCGACCGATTCCGGGTGACCGGCCTGGCGGCCGGTGGCAGCATCCGGGGCTCGAGGAGCAGCTGGCGGCATGGCCGGATGCGCGCGCCTGGGCTCGCGGCTGGACGCCCCGCCGACCTGGACGCCGGGCGCTGGGCCGATGGCGGCCTGGAGGAGCTGGCCACCGCCGACGGCGACCGACATGGTGGTGGTCGCCACCACCGGTATGACCGCGCTGCCGGCCGTGCTGGCCGCCCTGCGCGCCGGACGCCGCGTGGCGCTGGCCAACAAGGAGACGCTGGTCGCCGGCGGGCACCTGGTGGCCGCCGCGCTGGATGCCGCCGGCGGCGACCCGCTCGATCGCCTGCGTCCGATCGACAGCGAGCACTCGGCCATCTGGCAGTGCCTGCTCGGGGAACGGATCGAGTCGGTGCAGCGTCTGGTGCTCACAGCCTCGGGCGGACCGTTTCGCGACCGCCCGCTGGCCGAGCTCGACGCCGTGACGCCGGACGAGGCCCTCGCGCACCCGACGTGGCAGATGGGGCCGAAGATCACCATCGACTCGGCCACGCTGGTCAACAAGGCGTTCGAGGTCATGGAGGCCAGATGGCTGTACCGGCTTCCGTACAGTAGGATTGATGCAGTGATCCACCCCCGGAGCGTCGTGCACTCGCTGGTCGAGTTCACCGATGGCTCCTACAAGGCCCAGCTCGGACTACCCGACATGCGCCTCCCGATCCAGTACGCCCTCAGCTTCCCCGAACGCCTGCCCTCGCCGGCGCGTCACGCCGCGCCCGAAGACTGGGGCGCGCTGGAGTTCCTGCCGCTGGATGAGGGCACGGTATCCCGCATACGCCACGGTTCGCGCGCGCCGCCGCCGCGGGCGGCAACCGCGGCGCGATCCTGAACGCGGCCGACGAGGTGGCGGTGGCGGCCTTCCTGGCCGGCGGCCTGCCCTTCGCGCGCATCGGCGACACCATTGCAGCACGCGGTCGACCGATGGGGGACCGATGAGGAGCCCTCGCTGGACGGCATCCTGGCGCTGGACGCCGAGGTGCGAAGCGGCCTGACTGCACGAGCTCGGGACGGGCGTCGCCTGATGGAAGTGCTCGGCACCATCGTCGCCTTCCTGGCGGTGCTGGTCGTGCTGGTGCTGGTGCACGAGCTCGGCCACTTCTTCGCCGCCAAGCGGGCGGGGATCACGGTCCAGGAGTTCGGCATCGGCTTCCCGCCGCGCATCACCTCGGTCGTCTGGCGCGGCACGCGCTATTCGCTGAACTGGATCCCGCTCGGCGGCTTCGTGAAGATGCTGGGCGAGGACGGCGACAGCGAAGCCGAGAAGATGCGCGAGCGCGGCCTCTCCGAGGCGGCGGTCGACAAGGCGATGGAGGGCGCCTTCAATCGCAAGCCGATCGGCGTGCGCATGGCCGTCCTGCTGGCCGGCGTGGTCATGAACTTCCTGCTGGCCGGCGATCCTCTTCTCGGTCGCGCTGGCGATGCCGATGCCCCAGGGCCGCGGCCCGCTGACCGTGACCGAGATCCAGGCGGACAGCCCGGCCGAGGGCACGCTGCAGGTCGGCGACAAGATCGTTTCGGCCGATGGCCGCACGTTCCCGGCATCGGCCGACCTGACCGCCTACGTCCGGTCACGGGCCGGGCACGAAGTCGTGCTCGGGCATCGAGCGTGGCGGCGATCGCCGGTCGAGGTCGCTGTCGTCCCGCGCGAGCTGACCGAGCAGGACATCGCGCAGGGCAAGGGCGCCATCGGCTTCAGCTACGAGCCGGAGCGATTCGCCGAAGTGCCGTCCAGCGTCAGCGGGCCGGTTGATGCGCTGGTGAAAGGCTTCTACCGAGGCCGGCTACCTGGCCATCCGTATCCCCGGCGGGTCTGGCCGAGGCGGTCGGAGGACTGTTGGGCCTGAACGACAGCGCGGGGTTCGGCGGTGGGCCCGATCGGGATCGCGGAGGAGACCGGTCGCCAGCTCCAGGCACCGCTGGTCAACCAGCTCATCTTCGTCGGCATCCTGTCGGTCAACCTGGCGGTGCTCAACGTGCTGCCCTTCCCGCCGCTCGACGGCGGGCGGATCGCGGTGGTGCTGATCGAGGCGGTGCGGCGCCGCAAGCTTCCCGCCGAGCGCGAGGCGATGATCTACCTCACGGGTTTCATGGTCCTGATCGCGCTGGTCATCCTCATCTCGATACAGGACGTGCAACGGCTGATCGAGGGCTGATCTGAGCACGAAATAGGGCGCTCCGGCCAGGTACGCCGTCGCCCGCAGGGCGACGCCCGGCGGCGCGCCGGCATCGAGCGCCTGGTGCACGAGGTCTACAACGTCGGCTGAGCCGCCGGCGCCGCAACGCCCTGCGCATGCAGCCCGGACGCCGCCGCGCATCGACTAGCCGCCCCGATGCCTGCGGTCTAGGCCTCCTCGAGCTGGAGGCTCACGATCGGCCCGGCTTCCCACTCGTCGAACGGGTCGTCGCCGACAGCCGCGAAGATGCCCGGAGCCGCGGCGAGGAATGCATCGCGCGACTCCCAGATGGCGAGGCCGACGAGTCGGCCGCCGTCGATCTCCTGCCACGGTCCCATCTGGAGGAGGCCTTCCGCACCATCACTTGCAGCGCCCGCTCGTTGCATCGAGGCGATGACGTCGTCGCGGTGTTCCGGTTTGGGGGTGTGGATCGCGATGTGCGTGAACATGCGCGAAATCTACTCCAGGGACGGTCGTGCCAGAAGTCCTCGACCTTGTCGACGCCGACAGTGTCGAACAGCGGCCCGGCCCTACCCCAAAAGCAGCCAGGCCACCTTGGTGCCGCTCGACCGCGCGGAGCTCATCCGGATCCGGAACGTGTCGCCGCTCGGGTTGGTCGTGAACCATAAGGCTCGGCTGCCGACGTCCACCTTCGGGGTGAGCAGCACGAACGAGCCGTTGGTGACGTTCACCCCCGGATTGACGGTCTTGCCCGTGCTGCCAGCCGGGATGGTGGCCACGCCGCTGGTGCTGAACCTGACGCGACCTTGCGTCTGGAGGGCAAGTCCCTGGGGTGCCGCCCATACAGTCCAACGCCGCTTGAGCTGAAACCCTCCACGCCCCGCAGACCACCCGCGCCCGATACGCCCGCGCCTGCCGAGCTGAAACCCTGCACCCCTTGGCCACCTTGGTTATTCACACCGACAAGGGCGGTTGCGTTGTTTGTGTTGTTCTGAATCCTGGTTTCGGAGATGGCGTTGAAGTACAAGCCGCCGACCACCACGGTCTCGCCGTCGGCCCGCACCGGGCTGGCCCGACCAACGGCGCTGGCCGCCCAGGCGCCGAGGCCGCCCAATGCCCCGACCAGCAACGCACGGCGCGACTTCGTCTGGGCTGCGGTGGTCGAGACAGACATGTCCATGAGTGGTCCCTCCGTGCTCGCGCACCGCTGACGCTCCTGGGTACGCTGCTCATCGCGGAGGCTACGCCCGCCACCGGGTGGCCGCTAGGCGTACTTCGGGCTGCGTAGAATCCGCCTCTCAGACCGCTTGATTCCCAAGCCGGGCGAGCAGGAATAGCAAGCCGGCGATCACGATGATCCAGGGTGACCAGAACAGTGGCCGGCGTTCGGCTGGCCGAAGCCGCACGTAGAGCCAGCGGACGGCGATTGCGACGAAGAACGCCACGCTGACATAGCCAAGGATGTAGCCCACTTGCTCCGGGTTGTCAGCCACGGAGACTACGAGCACGTATGTAAGGGCCAGGCCAACCAGCGCTGCCAGCATCCACGCGAGCCAATTGCCCACGGCCCGACATTATTGGACCCGTCAACCAGGACGGTGAGCGGCTGGCGTCGTCGGCCCAAACTTGGACTCAAATCTGTCCAATCGATGACACGATCACGAGCACCTGATCGCTACGGTTCACAGCACGGACCGCACAACGCACGCCGATGCGCCCGCAGAGG
Organism: uncultured Chloroflexia bacterium; assembly: GCA_963783495.1. Lineage (GTDB taxonomy): Bacteria > Chloroflexota > Limnocylindria > QHBO01 > QHBO01 > DASSCW01. Next base: position 159,216 of record CAWANT010000007.1, on the reverse strand, counting down.
AGGAGCGACGCCGTGGTTCACCGGCCCTATCGGCAGCTCGGGATGCTCACGGGCTTTGTGGTAATCGTCGCAGGCTGCGGTGGCGCCGCCACCACGACGCAACCGTCCGCGGCAGCCTCGTCATCCATCACGGAGACAGCCGGCCCAACGGCAATCGCGAGCGACATCGTTGGCTACTGGCACCGCGCGCAGGCCTGCGAGGAGATGCTGTCCGCCTTCGAGGCGGCTGGACTCGCCGACTCGCAACGCGGCTGGCTGCAGGGCAACTTTTACGGTGGCGCGGAGGGACCCGCGACCGGCGATCCCTGCGCCGGCGCGGAAGGGCCGCTGGAGCACTCGCACTGGTTCACAGCGGCTGGGGAGTTTGGCTCGCACGACCAAGCGGGGCAGCAAGTCGACAACGGTGACTACACCCTGCTCGACGCCGACACGCTGGCGTTTCCGTCGCATGCGGGCGAGGGCGGCTATACGAGCGACGTCCTCGTGGACTTCAGAATCGAGAACGAAATCGCCACCTTTTGAGGTGAACATCCCCGATACGTGCGATGCATCCTGCCAAGCCGTCCACGCGTGGGCTCTTTCGGCCTTTTCGTCGGGCGCCTGGGAGCGGGGGGACGTGCCGTAGCGCCGCGTACCAGGACGCTGGTAACGCTACCGCTTGGCTGACAGCTCCAGCACTACAGCGGGCAGACCTGGTGATGGCGGTACTGACCGGTCCGACCGGTGCGGCTCCATGGCCACAGCCGACGGCCGCAGGACACGCAACGATCCTTGGTTGAGGGCGTTACCGATGGGGTCGGGGACGCGGTGGGCGTCAGAGACGGCGTAACGGTGATCGTGTGCATGGCTACATGGTCGCGCCTGGTATCCCGCACGTCATCACCTCGAACGAGCACAACGGTTGGACCGCGATTGCAGGAACCGCGCAATCAACGATGATCCCGGGTGTCTGCGGACGAACATCATTGCCGACGACGCGCATCGGCGCGAATTCGGCACCGGCACGCCGCGGCATGGACGACGCGCTACTCCAGCAGCAGCCAGGCCACTCTGGTCCCGCCGGACCGCCGCGGTTCGCTCATATGAATGGTGAATCGGTCGAGCCTGGGGTTGGTGGTGAACCACAGCGCCCGCGCGCCGATATTGGCCTTCGGCGTGAGGAGCACGAACGAGCCAGGCGATACGCTGACTGACGGCGACACCGTCTTTCTGGTCGACCCGGCGGGGATGGTGGCCACCCCACTGGTGCTGAACCTCACCCGACCTCTCGCCTTGAGGGCCAGGCCGGAAGTGGCGACGGCCTGCACGCCAACGCCAGACGAGCTGGCACCGTAGACCCCGGTCGACGCGACGCTGAGGCCACGGACCCCGGTCCCGGACAGGCTGATGCCGCCCAGGGCGGTCCCGCTGCTGGTGCTCTCGGCAACGAAGACCTCCCTGGGGTTGGCCTGGTTGCGCAGCCGAGTGCGCGAGGTTGCGGTGGAGTACTCGCGGCCGATCGCGATGTGCTCGCCCTCGGCCAGCACCGGACTGGCGCGACCCACTGCGGTCGCCGCCCAGGCGCCGAGGCCGCCGAGCATGCCGACCAGCAGGGCCCGGCGCGACTTCGGCTGTGCTGAAACTGGAGAAACAGGCGTGCCCATGAGGTGGTCCCTCCCCGCTCGTTTGCGCACCGACGATGCCGCGTGGTGCGCCGCTAGTAGCGAGGAGGCTACCGCCCGCCGCCGGGCGATGGCTAGTGGGTCGTATGCCTGATCGATGGCTGAGCGGCGTCCCGGCACTCACCCCTGCCGGGAGCCGTCAGACTGTGCTCCCCCCTCGGGAACTCCCCCCAGTTGCCGTGACTCGAATGTAGGGTCGCCGAGGGTGGCCGCCAACCGCAAAAGTACGGAGCGGAGTACGGAATCGGCTCTCCGGGTGCGGTCTGGTGCGCACTGCGACGGCGGCGCCGTTCACACCGAAAGCTCGCCATCGCCCGGCGCTTCGCTGAGCCGGTGAGGACGAATTCGCTCCGCCGGCCCAGGGCGGCGCTGGCGGGGAACTGGTGCGGACTGCTATACTTCGCGTCGGTTTCGCGAGCGTATGCGAGCCGAATCGATACTGACTGAGTAGCAACGTGGGTCGGTTCGCCATCCCACGTTTTTGTTTCTGCCCGCGAGGGCGCCGGCGCGAGGTGCGGACGTGAATCGAGACTTCATCGGAGCCTTGCTCCAGTTGAACGCCGAGAAGGGCGTGCCGCAGGACATCCTCATCCAGACGCTGGAGCAGGCGATCGAGTCCGCCTATCGGCGCAATGCGGACGCCCCCGAGAACGTGGTCGTCCATGTCGACCCGGAGACGCGGCGAGATCAGCGTCTACCGCGAGTACGAGGTCGTGGCCGGCGAGGCGGAGCTCGAGGATCCCGAGCTCCAGATGGTCGTCGCCCAGGCCCAGAAGATCGACTCGGCCACCGGCGTGGGCAGCAAGGTCCGCGTGCCCGGAGAACGTGACCCAGGCCCAGCTGGGCCGGATCGCGGCCCAGACCGCGGGCCAGGTCTACCGCCAGCGCCTGCGCGAGGCGGAGCGCGACGTGGTCTACAGCCAGTACGCCAGCCGCGAGGGCGAGATCATGACCGGCGTGGTGCATCGCACCACCGACCAGGCCGTGGTGCTCGACATGGGCAAGGGCGTCGAGGCGGTCCTGGCCGTCACCGAGCAGCTGCCCGATGGAGCACTACCGCATCGGGCAGCACCTGAAGGTCTACGTGCTGGAGGTGCGCCGCACGACGCGTGGACCCGTGCTGGTGGTCAGCCGCACGCACCGGGGCTTCCTGCGTCGCCTGATGGAGATGGAGATCCCCGAGATCTACAACGGCACGGTCGTCATCCGCGGCATTGCCCGCGAGGCTGGCAGCCGCTCCAAGGTCTCGGTCGAGAGCCGGCAGCCGGGCGTCGACGCCAAGGGCTCGGCGGTCGGGCAGCGCGGCGCGCGGATCCAGGCCATCGTGGCCGAGCTGAACGGCGAGAAGGTGGACATCGTGCTCTGGCACGAGGACGCCGGCCAGTACGTGGCCGAGGCGCTGTCGCCCGCCGAGGTGCTGAGCGTCCGCATCGACGAGGAGCACAAGATCGCCAACGTGATCGTGCCGGAGCGTCAGCTCAGCCTGGCCATCGGCAAGGAAGGCCAGAACGCCCGCCTGGCCGCAAAGCTCACGGGCTGGCGGATCGACATCCGGTCGGATGCCGGCGTGGCCACCGCGGCGGCTGCCCACGACGGGTCGGATGACACGGGCGCGCACGACACCGCTGACATGCACGACACAGGCGACGGGCACGACACGGGTGCGCTCGACAGCGATGCCCTCGAGGCCGATGGGTCCTCGGAGGAGGCGACGGCTGATGCCGAAGCGACGACCTGATCATGTGCCGATGCGCACCTGCGCCGTCTGCCGCCAGGTCAAGCCGAAGCGGTCGATGACGCGCGTGGTGCGTGCCGGCGACGGCTCGATCGCCCTTGATCTCAGCGGCAAGGCCGCCGGTCGGGGCACCTACGTCTGCGACGATCCTGACTGCCGCGATCCGCGCCGCCTGGCCGATGCCGTCAGCCGCGCGCTCGCCGCACCGGTGGAGCCCGGAACGCTCCAGCTCGAGGTACCGAATGCCACCCCGTAGATATCAGCCGCGAAGAGGGCCACGCCCGCCACGCCGTCGCAATGGCGGCACTGGCGCCGCGGTGGCCGATGCGCCGACGACGCCCGTCCGTCCGGACGGTCCGGTCGAGCTGCCATCGTCGATCGCGGTCAAGGACCTGGCCGATGCGCTGACGGTCAGCACGGCGGACGTCATCAAGGAGCTGATCCGCAACGGCATCTTCGCGACGATCAACCAGTCGATCGACTTCGACACCGCCTCGCTGGTGGCAGGCGAGCTGGGAATCGAGACGATCGAGCGCGGCGCTGCCGAGCGTGCCGCAGCCGAGGCCGCCGGCCCGACCGAGCTCGTGGCGCCCGGCGAAGAGTCCGAAGCCGGCGGCAAGCCGGTCCTCTTCACCGAGGACGACGCGGCCGACCTGGTCACCCGGGCGCCGATCGTGACGATCATGGGCCACGTCGACCACGGCAAGACCAGCCTGCTCGACGCGGTCCGCAGCACCACGCGTGGCGGCGGCCGAGCGAGGCGGCATCACCCAGCACATCGGCGCCAGCGAGGTGGAGCACAACGGCAAGCGCATCGTCTTCCTGGACACGCCCGGCCACGAGGCTTTCACCGCCATGCGCGCCCGAGGCGCCCAGGTCACCGACATCGCGATCATCGTGGTGGCCGCCGATGACGGCGTCATGCCGCAGACCAGGGAGGCCATCGACCACGTTCGCGCGGCCCGCGTGCCGATGATCGTGGCCATCAACAAGATCGACAAGCCGGATGCCAACCCCGACCGGGTGAAGCAGGAGCTGGCCGACATGAACGTGCTCATCGAGGAGTACGGCGGCGACGTGATCGCCGTGGCCGTGTCGGCCAAGCAGAAGACCGGGCTGGACGACCTGATGGAGATGATCCTGCTGGTCGCCGACCTCCAGGACCTGAAGGCCAATCCGAACCGGCCGGCGGTCGGCACCATCGTCGAGTCGAAGGTGGAGAAGGGCCGCGGCAACGTGGCCACCGTGCTGATCCAGACCGGCACCCTGCGCGTTGGCGACGTCGTGGCGGTGGGTCGCACCCATGGCCGCGTCCGCGCCCTGCAGAACGCAGCCGGCAAGCGCGTGAAGACGGCCGAGCCCGCGACCGCGGTCGAGATCATCGGCCTGCAACGAGCTGCCCGAGGCGGGGGACATCCTGCGGGTGGTCGTCGACGAGAAGGCGGCGCGCGAGATGGCCGAGGCCACGGCCCGCGGCACCATCGGCAGCGACGGCAAGACGGCCTTCACGCTCGAGGACATCTCCGCTCAGATCCAGTCCGCCGAGGTCAAGGAGCTGCGCGTGGTGCTCAAGACCGACGTCCAGGGATCGCTGGGCGCCATCCGCCACGCCATGGAGCGACTGAACACCAGCGAGGTGCGGATCAACATCCTGCGCGAGGGTGCCGGCGACATCAACGAGTCGGATGTGCTGCTGGCATCGGCCTCCGATGCGGTGGTCATCGGCTTCAACACCAAGCCCGATCCAGGAGCACAGCGCGCCATTGACGCCTCCGGCGTCGACGTCCGCCTGTACGACGTGATCTACAAGCTGACCGATGACGTCGGGGCGGCGCTGCAGGGCATGCTCGCCCCCAAGCTGGTGGAGCAGGTCGAGGGCCACGCCGAGGTGCGGATGGTGATCAAGGCCGGCCGGGCCGGCAACGTGGCCGGCTCGTACGTGACCGATGGGCGCATCGTGCGCGGCGGCGACGTTCGTCTCTTCCGTGGCGGCACCCAGGTGGCCGAAGGTCGGATCACCTCGCTGAAGCGCTTCAAGGACGACGTCCGCGAGGTGGCCTCTGGCTTCGAGTGCGGCATCGGCCTGTCGATCGAGGACATCGCCGAGGGCGACGTGATCGAGTGCTTCCAGATGGTGGCGGAGTCCGCCTGAGCGGTCGATGAGCAACGGACCGATCGGCTGGACAGCCAGATCCAGCAGGAGCTCATGCAGCTGCTGCAGCGTGACCTGAAGGATCCGCGTGTGGGTTCGCGACCATCACCCGCGTGGAGACCAGCCGCGACCTGGGTCATGCTCGGGTCTGGGTCAGCGTGTACGGGACCGATGAGGAGCAGGCCGCCTCCATCGAGGCGCTCCGCTCCGCCACGCCTTGGCTGCGGCGCCAGCTCGGGGAGCGGCTGCGCCTGCGGCATGTCCCGCGAGCTCTCGATCCGCGCCGACGACTCGATTGAGTCCGGCGACCGGGTGCTGCGCATCCTGCGCGAGATCGAGGGCGAGACCGCCACCAAGGACGGCTCATGAAGGAGGTCGTCGCGCTGCTGCGCGCCGCGCAGCGGGTCACGGCGATCTGCCACGAGAACCCGGACGCCGACACGCTGGGCGCGGCCATCGCCATCGCCATTGCCGCGGAGCGGCTGGGCAAGGCCGTCCGAGGTGGTGAGCGCCGACCCGCCGCCTCCGCTGCTCTGCCTTCGTGCCCCGCATCGACCAGGTGCGGCGCGCCCCGGCGCTGGAGCCGGACGTCGCGGTGGTGGTCGATGCGGGCGACCTGGCGCGCACCGGGAGCGTGGCGATCGAGCATGCCGACTGGCTGGCCAGGGCTCGCGTGGCCAACGTCGACCACCACATCTCGAACACCGGCTTCGGATCGGCGGTCTGGGTCGACCCGACCGCGGCCGCCACCTGCGAGATGGTGGCGCTCCTGCTACCCGAGCTGGGCGTGGACATCGACCAGGAGCTGGCCACCGTCCTGCTGACCGGCATCGTCCCAGGACACGCACACGTTCGCCCATCCAAACGCCACGCCGCGCACGCTGCGGGTGGCGGCCGACCTGGTGGAGGCGGGCGCACCGCTGTCGACGATCAACCGCACCCTGTACGTCGACAAGCCGTACAGCACGCTGGCGCTGTGGGGCCTGATGCTGGCCAGCATCGGCCAGCGCTGCGATGGACGCATCGTCTACGCCTCGCATGACCAACGCCATGCTGGCCGAGGCGGGGGAGGAGCCAACCGCCGGCGAGGGGTTCATCGACCTGCTCGGCATCCACCAAGGCGGCCGACGTCACCGTCCTGTTCAAGGAGGTTGACGAGGCGAGCACGCGCGTCAGCGTTCGGACCAGCGACCGCGCCGACGCGGTGGCGATCACCTCGGTCTTCGGCGGCGGCGGTCACGCGCGGGCGGCCGGCTGCACGGTGGCTGCGCCCCTGGCCGATGCCCGCGAGCCGGTGCTGGCCGAGTGCGAGCGGGAGCTGGCCCGGATCGATGCTGGGAGTCGTTAACCTCGACAAGCCGGTGGGGCCGACCTCGCATGACATGGTTGGGCTGCTGCGGCGCCTGACCGGGACCCGGCGCATCGGCCATGCCGGAACCCTGGATCCGCTCGCATCCGGCGTGCTGCCGATCCTGGTGGGCGGCGCCACGCGCTTCAGCGAGGAGCTGACTGGCGGCAGCAAGCGCTACGAGGCGATCATTCGGCTGGGCGCCACCTCCGCGACCGATGATGGCGAAGGACCGATCGTCCCCGGTGAAGCGCCGCTCCCCGACGACCAGGCGATCAGGGCGGCTCTCGTCACCTTCGTGGGCAGCATCGACCAGCTGCCGCCTGCCTTCTCGGCTCGCAAGCTGGGCGGGCGCACCGCCTACCGGGCGGCGCGTTCAGGTGAGACGTTGGTGCTCGCCCCGCGGCAGGTCATGGTCCACGCATTGGACGTGCTCTCCATCACGCGTGGCGACGAAGCGGTGGACGTCGCCATCGATCTGCGCTGCGGGCCGGGCACCTACGTCCGCTCGATCGCTCGCGATCTGGGGCAGGCACTCGGATGTGGCGGGTACCTGCTCGCGCTGCGGCGCACCGAGGCGGCCGGGCTCCGAGTGGAGGACGCGGTGACGCCCGAGCGGCTCGAGGCTCTGCGCGATGCCGGCGCGCCTCGCCGAAGCGATGCTGCCGGTGGCCGACCTGCTGCCGTTGCCACGCCTGCATCTGACCGACGCCGATGCGCATCGCTTCCGCAATGGCTCGCGGATCGCGCTGTCAGGCGCTGGTCGACGCCGGCGAGACGGATGGGCGCCGCGTGGTGCTCGACAGCGCCGACCAGCTCCTGGGCGTCGGCTCCGTGATGGCGGGGGAGCTGCAGCCGGAGAAGGTGCTCGCGCGTGACGGGCGCCGCGTGACCACGGTCGAGGCTCGGCGCCTGGGGACCTGCGCAGCCTGCCGCCCATCGGGCCCGCGGCCGTTGTGCATGGGCGTCTTCGATGGCGTGCATCGCGGTCATGAGGCCCTCCTGGAGGCGACGGTGGCGGTGGCCGCCGAGCGCGATCTGCCTCCGCCGCCCTGATCTTCGATCCGCATCCGGACGAGGTGATCCACCCCGGCACCCGCGTGCCGCGCCTCGCCCGCCGGACCGGTGCGGCAGCGGATTCGGGCGCTTGGCGTCGTCACGCGCTGCTGATCCGCTTCGATGACGCGCTGCGCGAGCGCACCGCGGAGGAGTTCCTGGCCGATCTGCTCGCCAGCGATCGCGCTGCGAGCGCTGGTGATGACCCCCGAGAGCGCCTTCGGGCGCGGGCGAGGCGGCACGGTGGAGCGCATGCGGGAGCACGGCATCCGCCGCGCGGATTCGAGGTCCTCGTGGTCGAGCCGCGTGTGATCGCCGGCGGTCCGGTCTCGTCGACCAGGCTGCGCCAGGCGGTGGCTGCAGGGGACCTGGAAACAGTGGCGCTCCTGGGTCGGCCCGCCTACCTGCAGGGGACGGTGGTCGAGGGCGATCACCGCGGACGTGAGCTCGGCTATCCGACGGCGAACCTGCGCATTCGACTACGCCGCCGCGATGCCGCCGCTGGGGCGTGTATACCGGGCGCGTCAGCGTCCCGGAACGGGGCGTGGCGCCCGGGCACCCGGCGCTGGTCAGCATCGGCATGCGGCCGACCTTCCACGACGAGGGTGAGGTGCTCGTCGAGGTGCACCTGCTGGACTACGACGGAGACCTGTACGGGGCCGTGCTCGAGCTGGAGCTGCTCCATCGGCTCCGCGACGAGCGACGCTTCGCGTCAGCCGAGGACCTGGTGACGCAGATGCATCGGGACGAGGCCGACGCGCGTGCCCGGCTGGGCCTGGGCTGAACGGAAACCGGCCAGATCTGGTACGCATGCGCCGCGATACGGAAAGGAAAATGGAGGAATCTGTGCCGCTCGCCAAGGATGCGAAGAGCGCGATTATCGAAGACTTTGCCACCCACGAGGGCGATTCCGGCTCTCCCGAGGTGCAGATTGCGCTCCTGACCGAGCGGATCCAATCACTCACGGAACATCTGCGCACGTACCAGAACGACAACCACTCGCGCCGCGGCCTGCTCAAGCTGGTCGGCCAGCGCCGGCGGTTGCTCGCGTACCTCGTGCGCAATGACGTCGACCGCTACCGTGCCGTCATCGGCCGGTTGGGGCTCCGCCGCTAGGCATCGCGCCACGACCCAGGTGCCGCCAAGGCCCTGGGTTTCGCGTATCCGGCGTCCGAACCCCGAATCAACCCCATAGAGCGCCCGCGCCGCCCGCCGTCCTCCACACCGGAGCGACCAGAGCGGGACGGAGCGCAGGCTCAACCCGAACATGACTCAACTGGAGGAATCAGTGGCAATCAAAGTAGAGGCCCCGATCGGCGGCCAGTCCTTCTCGCTGGAGGCTGGCAAGCTCGCCGAGCAGGCCGATGGCGCGGTACTCGTCCGTTATGGCGACACCGTGCTGCTGGCAACCGCCGTGTCGGCGGAGCCGCGCGAGGGGATCGACTTCTTCCCCATGACCGTGGACTACGAAGAGCGGATGTACGCCGCCGGCAAGATCCCGGGCGGCTTCATCAAGCGCGAGTCGCGTCCGTCTGAGGCGGCCATCCTGGCCATGCGCCTGACCGACCGACCGATCCGCCCGCTCTTCCCCAAGGGCTACAAGCAGGAGGTCCAGATCGTCCTGACCGTGCTGAGCGCGGACCAGGAGAACGACCCGGACATCCTTGCCGTCAACGGCGCGTCCGCCGCGCTGTCGGTGAGCAGCATTCCGTTCCTGGGACCGATTGGCGCCGTGCGCGTCGGCCGCATCAACGGTGAGTTCGTCACCAACCCGACCACCAGCCAGCTCGAAGAGAGCGATCTCGACCTGGTCGTGGCCGGCACGCGCGAGGCGGTGATGATGGTCGAGGCGGGCGCCAAGATCCTGCCCGAGTCGGTCATGGCCGATGCCATCGTCTTCGGCCAGGCGGAGCTCCAGCAGAGCATCGACCTGCAGGAGAAGCTGGTCGAGACTGCCGGCAAGCCGAAGAAGCTGCCATTCCTCGGCCCGAAGGCCGATTCGGTGGTCAAGCTCGGCAAGGCGCTGGCCGAGGGCGCGTCCGAGTTCGTCGTCTTCGACCTCGAGACCACCGCCTTCAAGCCGGAGAACGGCTACATCGTCGACATCGCCGCCCTGAAGGTGCGCAATGGCGAGGTCGCCGATCGGTTCGAGTCCCTGGTGAACCCGGGACGCTCGATCGTGGGGCACCAGATTCACGGCATCAGCGACGAGGACGTGGCTGGCGCGCCGACGGCGGCCGAGGTCCTCTCGCGCTTCGCCGAGTGGGTCGGCGAGGCCCCGCTGGTCGCGCACAACGTCGCATTCGACGTGCCGTTCATCCTCCGCCACCTGCCGAACGACACGGGCTGGAAGCCGAGTGCCGTCTTCGACACCCTGGAGCTGGCCTATCAGCTGTATCCCGATGCGGGTGCCTACAAGCTCGGCGACCTGGTGCGGTTCGTCTTCGGCCGCGACCACGTCACCGCGCATCGGGCCATGCCGGACGCGGAGGCCACCGCCGAGCTGTTCATCAACCTGACCGATGGCCTGGCCGGACGGCTCGACGCCGTCCGCACCGACATCGCCGACGAGGTCCGGCGCGCGCGCGAGAGCTACAACCGCAGCGAGCAGGGCGACCGGCTCGAGGACATCCGCCGCCGCCACGGCATCGGCTCGGCTCTGATGGACGTGCTCACCAAGGCAACCGTGCGCGAGCTGGTGCTGAACGAGAACATCCGGATCGACGGTCGCGACACGACCACCATCCGGCCGATCAGCGTCGAGGTCGGCGTCCTGCCCCGGACCCACGGGTCGGGCATCTTCACGCGCGGCCAGACGCAGGCGCTGAGCATCGCCACCCTGGGACCGGGCAGCGACGTGCAGCGGCTGGACACCATCTCCCCGGAGACCGAGAAGCGGTACCTGCACCACTACAACTTCCCGCCCTACTCGGTGGGCGAGGCGCGCCCGATGCGTGGCCCCGGACGCCGTGAGATCGGCCATGGTGCGCTCGCCGAGCGCGCGCTCCTGCCGGTCCTGCCGAGCGTGGAGGAGTTCCCGTACATCATCCGCGTCGTTTCCGAGGTGGTGAGCAGCAACGGCTCGACCAGCATGGCGAGCACATGCGGCAGCACCCTGTCGCTGATGGACGCCGGCGTGCCGATCAAGGCGCCGGTGGCCGGCGCGGCGATGGGCCTGATCACCGATCCGGCGACCGGCCGCTACGCGGTGCTGACCGACATCACCGGCAAGGAAGATGCGTACGGCGACATGGACTTCAAGGTGGCCGGCACCGCCGATGGCGTGACCGCGCTGCAGATGGACATCAAGGTCGCCGGCATCACCAGCGAGACGCTGCGGGATGCGCTCGAGCAGGCGCGCCAGGCACGGCTCCACATCCTGGGCAAGATGACCGAGGTCATCAGCGCCAGCCGCGAGGAGCTGAGCCCGTACGCCCCGCGCATCACCACCATCAAGATCCCGGTCGACAAGATCCGCGACGTCATCGGCGCGGGCGGCAAGGTGATCCGCCAGATCACGGCCGAGACCGGGACCCAGATCAACGTCGAGGACGACGGCACCATCCAGATCGCCGCCACCGACGGCGAGGCCGCCAAGAAGGCGATCGCCTGGATCGAGGGCCTGACCAAGGACGTCGAGGTCGGCAAGGAGTACCTGGGCAAGGTCACCCGGATCATGAACTTCGGGGCCTTCGTCGAGATCCTGCCCGGCAAGGAGGGGCTGGTGCACATCAGCCAGCTGGCCGACTACCGGGTGCCGCGCGTCGAGGACGTGGTCAGCATTGGCGACGAGCTGATGGTGGTGGTCACCGAGATCGACCGCATGGGCCGCGTCAACCTGAGCCGCCGCGCGGCGATGGAGCGCCACATGGCCAAGGCCGGCGCTGGTGCCGGGACGGGCAACGGAGGCGGATCCGACCACTCAGACTCCTGACCGATGCCGCCGCCGCGGCGACGCGGCGGCGGTGCAGGCCGCTCTGGCGGAGGGAGGCAGCCAGGCCGATGGGCGCTGAAACGGTGCTGACGGCAGTGGCGAGCGAGGTGCGAGCCTGTACGCGCTGCCCGCTGCACCGCGGCCGCACCCAGGCCGTGCCCGGCGAGGGCAACCCGACTCAGCGATGTGCTGCTGGTGGGCGAGGGTCCCGGCGCCCGCGAGGACGCCACCGGGCGGCCGTTCGTGGGGCCGGCCGGCCAGCTGCTGAACGAGCTGCTCGGCGCGCTGGGCTGGGCCCGCGAGGACGTCTTCATCGCCAACGTGGTGAAGTGCCGTCCGCCCGGCAACCGCGACCCTGAGCCGGAGGAGATCGCGGCCTGCTCCGGCTACCTTGACCGACAGGAGGCCGCGCTCGAGCCGGCCGTGATCGTGACGCTGGGCCGCCACTCGCTGCAACGCTACCTGCCCGGCGCGCGCATCTCGAGCGTGCATGGCCAGCTGCGCCAATCGGGCGGGCGCTTCATCTTCCCGATGTACCATCCTGCTGCCGCGCTGCACCAGGCCTCGCTGCGGGAGACGCTGTTCGCCGACATTCGTGGGCTGCCGGCAGCGCTGCTGGCCGCTCGCCAGGCGCTCGAGGCCGAACGGGTGGCATCGGTCCAGGACACGATTCCCGAGCCGGAGCCCGAGCTGGTGCCGAGCCCCGATGACACTGAGCAGATGACGCTCTTCCAGGAGCCAAGATGACGGAACCCCTGCGCATCATCCCGCTGGGCGGGGTGGGCGAGGTCGGCAAGAACATCACCCTGATCGAGGCGGCCGGGCGGATCCTGGTCGTCGACTGCGGGCTCGCCTTCCCGGAGCCGGAGATGCTGGGCATCGACCTGGTCATCCCGGACATCACCTACCTGGAGGCAAATCGCGACCGCGTCATCGCCATCGCCCTGACCCACGGCCACGAAGACCACACCGGCGCCCTGCCGTTCGTCCTGCCCAAGCTGCCGGGCGTGCCGGTCTACGCCGGCCGCCTGACCAGCGGCCTGGTGCGCGGCAAGCTGAAGGAGCATCGGCTGCTCGACCAGACGCCGCTGGAGCCGCTGGAGGCCGGGGTCGAGATGCCAGATCGGCCCGTTCAACATCCTGCCGTTCCGCGTGAACCATTCGATCCCGGACGGGATGGGCTTCGCCATCCGTACCGAGGCGGGGACGGTGGTGCACACCGGCGACTTCAAGTTCGACCACACGCCGCCGGACGGGGCGCGCGCCGACCTGGGGCTGATCGCCGAGATCGGGAATCGTGGCGTGGACTTCCTGCTCAGCGACTCCACCCGTTCCGAAAAGGAGGGCTACACGCTGTCGGAGGCCACGGTGGGGGAGTCGCTGCACCAGCTGGTGGGGGAGGCAGCGGGGCGCGTGATCGTGGCGACCTTCGCCAGCAACATCGGGCGCGTGCAGCAGGTGCTCGACGCGGCCGCGGCGCACGGCCGCAAGATGGTGGCCCTGGGACGCAGCATGGAGCAGAACACGTCGATCGCGGTGGAGCTTGGCTACCTGGACCCGCGTGGCGACACGCTGGCCCGCAAGGACCAGCTGCAGCGCCTTGCCAATGAGGAGCTGGTGGTCATGACCACCGGCTCCCAGGGCGAGCCGATGTCCGGCCTGACCCGCATGAGCAACCGCGACCACCGCAACATCACCATCGAGCCGGGCGACACGGTGATCATCTCCGCCTCGCCGATCCCCGGCAACGAGGAGGCCGTGGCGCGCACCATCGACAACCTGTTCAAGGAAGGCGCGATGGTGCACTACGAGCCGCTCAAGCACTGCCACGTCTCCGGCCATGGCTCGCGCGAGGAGCTCAAGCTGATGCTGGGCCTGGTCAAGCCGCGGCACTTCATCCCGGTGCACGGCGAGTACCGCATGCTGGTGCAGCACGGCATTGCTGGCCGAGGGCGCCGGCGTGCCGATCGACAACATCTTCGTGCTGGAGAACGGGCAGGTGGTCGAATTCGACGGATCGCGCGCGCGAATGGCCGGCAGCGTGCCGGCCGGCGAGGTGCTGGTCGACGGCATCGCCTCGATCGACGGCATCGACGGCGTCGTGCTGCGCGACCGGCGCATGCTCGCCTCCGACGGCGTGGTGATGGTCGCCCTGACCGTTGACCATGCGACCGGGCGAGCCGTGTCCGGCCCCGACCTGGTCGGCCGCGGCTTTCTGCCCGATCCTGACGACCCGATCATGGCGGAGGCGCGGGACCACCTGGCCGCCGAGCTGAGCCAGCCCGCTCAGGACACCGATCACGCCGCCGAATCCGGCTTCCTCAAGGCCAAGATCCGCGACACCCTGGCCCGCTTCTTCTTCGAGCGCACCAAGCGCCGGCCGATGATCCTGCCGATCGTGATGGAGGTCTGAGGCGCGGTGGCCACGCGACGGAGCACGCGGCGCCGCACCTCCACCCGCCGCCGGCGCCGCACCAACGGCCTCGGCATGAGCGGACGCGCCATCCGCGAGCTGCTGGCGCTGGCGCTGGTGATCCTGGCCATCATCAGCGTGATCGCCCTGTTCGCGCCCGAATCGGGCGCCGTGGTGCGGCCGTGGCGCGATGCGCTCAGCCAGCTGCTGGGGTGGGGGATCGCGTTCGCGCCGGCCCTGCTCGCGGGCTTCGCGCTGATGCTGTGGATGAAGTCGATGCCCACCGAGCGCTGGATGGCGGCGAGTGGGGCCGCCGTGGTGGCGCTCTCGCTGCTCGGCATGTTCCACCTGGCGGTGGGGGGCGGCGCGCAGGCGGTCGAGCAGGGCGAGGGTGGGGGAGTGATCGGCTACGGCGTGACGTGGGTGCTCGTCAACGCCATCGGCGAGGTGGGCGCCTGGATCGTGCTGATCCTGCTGTTCGTGGTCGGCATGCTGCTCTACTTCAACATGACGGTCGGCGACGTGGTCGCCGCCTGGCTGCAGCGGCGTGAGGATCGCGAAGAGCTGGCCGCCGCCGAGGCGCGCGAGGCCGCGCGCCGCTCGCGGACGGAGCCGATTCCGGTGGCACCGCTCGAGACGGCCGCCAAGGTGGGCCTCATGGAGCGGGTCCGCACCGCCTTCGGCGGTGGCGAGGAAGAGGACGCGCCCCCGCTGATCGTGCGCCGGCAGCGCGCTGACGGGCCCAGCCCGACCTCCGACGGTGGCGGGTCGAGGGTGCAGACGGCCACGCCCATCGCGCCGGTGACCGAGGCCATCAGCGGCGCGGCGGTGGAAGCGGCCATGGCGACCGGCGTGGCGGCCGTGAGCGTGCAGGCGCTGGAGTCCGAAGAGGAGCAGCACCTGGCCGCGGTGGGGGAGACCGACGCGGTCGATGCCGCCCTCGAGTCCACCGAACGCGTCTGGGAGCTGCCGGAGCTCGGCCTGCTGTCCGATGCCCCGGCCAGCAGCGCCGCCCAGCTGGACCTCACCGCCAAGGGAAAGCGGATCCAGGAGACGCTGGCCCACTTCGGGATCGGCGTGAAGGTCGCCCGCATCCAGGAGGGGCCGGTCGTCACGCAGTACGCGCTGGACGTGGAGCCGGGCATCAAGCTGTCCCGGATCGAGGGCCTGGCCGACAACCTGGCGCTGGGCCTGGCCGCGCGCTCCATCCGGATCGAGGCGCCGATCCCCGGCGAGCCGTATGTCGGCATCGAGATCCCGAACAGCGCCTTCGACCTCGTCACGCTGAAGGAGGTGCTGGGTTCGCGCAACTTCGACACGATGGGCGCCACCAGCAAGCTGGCCTTCGCCCTGGGCCAGGACGTGGCCGGGCAGCCGTTCAGCGCCGACCTGGCCAAGATGCCGCACGTCCTCATCGCGGGCGCCACCGGATCGGGCAAGAGCGTCTGCGTCAACGCCATCATCTGCTCGCTGCTGATGCGCTCCACCCCGACCGAGGTGAAGCTGATCCTGATCGACCCCAAGCGGGTCGAGATGGCGCAGTACAAGGGCATCCCGCACCTGCTCACCGAGGTGATCGTCGACTCCGACAAGGCGGTCAACGCCCTGAAGTGGACGGTCGGCACGATGGAGGCGCGCTACCACGAGTTCGCGCAGCGCGGCGTCCGCAACATCGCCGGCTTCAACGACGCGCTGCGCGCGGGCGAGCCGCGGATGCCGTACATCGTCATCGTCATCGACGAGCTGGCCGACCTGATGATGGTCAGCGCCTACGAGGTGGAGGCGACCATCACCCGCATCGCGCAGCTGGCGCGGGCGACCGGGATCCACCTGGTGGTCGCCACCCAGCGCCCATCGGTCCAGGTCATCACCGGCCTGATCAAGGCCAACGTCCCGAGCCGCATCGCCTTTGCCATGACCTCCGGCGTCGACTAGCCGCACCATCCTGGACACGACCGGCGCCGAGGACCTGCTGGGCCGCGGCGACATGCTGTACCAGCCGATCGACGCCCCGCGCGCGGTGCGGCTGCAGGGCGTGCTGGTCACCGACGGCGAGATCGACGAGGTGGCGCGCCACTGGCGCGGGCAGGGTGGCCCGCAGTACCGGCCGGAGATCACCGCGCCCAAGCGCGACGGCAAGGGCGGCGGACGCCCGGGCGAGGACGAGGACGACGACGCCGATGCGCTGCTCAGCCAGGCGATCGACATCGTGCGCCGCTCGGACAAGGCATCGGCCTCGCTGCTGCAGCGGCGGCTGCGCATCGGCTACGCGCGGGCGGCGCGCATCCTGGACCAGATGGAGGACCGCGGCATCGTGGGCCCGGCTGACGGCAGCCGCTTCCGCGAGGTACTGGTCACGAGCGACGGTTGGGGCGGAGAGATCGGCCCGGATGAGGACGATGCGTGACCGACGGCGACCAGAACAAGCTCGGCGAGGTGCTGCGCACCGCGCGTGAGGCGCGCGAGGTCGACCTGGCGCGGGTCGAGCGCGACACCAAGATCCGGGCGCGCTACCTGCAGGCGCTCGAGGACGGCGACTACGCCGAGCTGCCCGGGGCCGTCTACACCAAGGGCTTCCTGCGCAACTACGGCGCCTACCTGGGGCTGGACACCGAGTACCTGATCGACCTGTACCGGCTGGAGAGCTCGCAGCCGACTCAGCGAGAAGCCCACGGTGCAGACCGGCCCCCGCGCCCGATCAGCACTCGCCGCAGCCGCGCATTGGTCATCACACCGGGCGCGATGATGGCCGCCCTGCTGACGGTCGGGCGTGGCGATCCTCATCGTCTACATCGTCGCCGAGCTGTGACCTTCGCCGCGTACCCCGGAGCTGACATCACGCAGTCCGGCTGGCGCGAGCCTTACCGGCGTACGACCAGCTGGAGTACACGATCATCGGCAGACCGAGCCAAACTCGCGCGATCACCGTCGACGGACCTGCGCGAGAACCCGACCGTCGACGCCGATGCCGAGCGGCGACTTCACGCGTCGTGGTCGGCCTGGTACCCGGCTCAACGTCATCACGCTGGTGGCCAGCGACCCACTGACGGATCGCGACAGCGACGAGGTCACGCGCACCATCGTGGTTGGCGATGAGGCCTCCCCGTCGGCGGTGCCGGTGGCGGTCGCCTTCACCGCACCGGAAGAGGGAGCCACGGTCGTAGGGCCGGTGCGGGTGACCGGCACGGCGCCACCGGACAGTCAGGTGACGCTTGACGGCCTCGCTCATCCAGCAGGCGGCGCCGACGATCCGCATCGAGTCGCTGGCCGGCGACGATGGTGCCGGTTCCCAACCGTCGACCATCAGCCCCGGATCCCGTGCGCCTGACCGCCAACGCGCAGGGCGCCATCCGCGGCACGCTGGCACTGGCGCCCGGCACCTGGGACCTCAGCCTCGCTGCCGAAGGCGCGCGGATCCCGTCACGCGTCGGGTAACGGTGGGCGTGGGCCAGGGGCTGAGCGGCCTGTTGCGGGTCGGCGGCCGCTCGTATCTGGAGATCGACCAGGATGGGCAGCCGAAGCGCGGCGTCTCCGGCCGCATCGTGGAGGCCGGCACGCGCGTCAGGTTGGCGGCCGATGCGTCACTGCGCATCCGCGTCGGCAACGCGGGCGCGGTGCGCCTCGCGGTCAACGGGATCGACCTCGGCGCCGATGGGGGACCCAGGCGCGGTCGTGGAGTGGCGCATCACCCGCCGCTGACGGGCAAGATAGAGCAGCAACACGCAGACACAGCCGGAGCAATCGAGATGGCCGATTCCTCGTTCGACCTGGTGAGCGACTTCGATCAGCAGGAGCTTGTCAACGCCCTGGACCAGGTACGCCGCGAGGTCGCAACGCGATACGACTTCAAGGGCGCGCACGTGAACCTGGAGCTCACCAAGACGGAGATCGTGCTGCAGGCTGACGACGAGTACCGCGCCACCGCGGTCAAGGACCTGATCCAGTCAAAGGCCGTGCGCCGCAACCTCTCACTCAAGATCTTCGACTGGGGCGCGCTGGAGCCGGCGAGCGGCGGCACGGTGCGCCAGCACATCGGCCTCAAGCGCGGGCTGACCAGCGATCAGGCGAAGGAGCTCAGCAAGATCGTGCGCGAGCGGTTTCCGAAGGTGAAGCCGTCCATCCAGGGCGAAGCGGTGCGCGTGTCCGGCAAGAGCCGGGACGAGCTGCAGGCGGTGATCGGGCACCTGCGCGGGCTCGACTACCCGGTGGAGCTGCAGTTCGAGAACTACCGATGAGCGGCGGCCCGTCCGAGGAGCAGCTGGAGGCGGCGGCGCGCGCACTGGGGGTGACGCTGCGCGAGGCCGGCTGGCGGGTGGCCATCGCCGAATCCTCGACCGGCGGGCTGATCGGGCACTCGATCACCATGATCCCCGGCTCGTCCGACTACTTCCCGGGTGGGGTGATCAGCTACTCGAACCAGGCCAAGGAAGTGGAGCTTGGCGTGCCGGCCGCCATGATCGCGGAGCATGGCGCGGTCTCGGCCGAGGTGGCGGCGGCCATGGCCGAGGGCGTCAGCCACCGCTTCGGCACCGAGCTGGGCGTGGCGGTGACTGGCGTGGCGGGGCCGGAAGGCGGCAGCGAGGGCAAGCCGGTCGGCACGCACTGGATCGGCGTGGCGCTGCGCGGCCATCCGACGCGCTGCCGAGCACCGCCTCTACGCCCACGACCGCGACGGCAACAAGGCCGAAGCCGCGCTGGACGCCCTGGAGCTGGCCCTGGCCGAGGTGATGGCCGCCTCTCCCGTCAGCGATTAGGCGCCGGCGCCCGTGGTGAGGCCCGGCGAGCGCATCCACGTCATCGGCATCGCCGGTTCTGGAGCGGCCGGCGTCGCGCTGCTGATGCACCACGCCGGGCTCCGCGTGGACGGGTGCGACGCCGACACGCCCTCGCCCTACACGCCGCCGCTCGAGGCAGCCGGCATCCGCATCCTGTCCGGCCACGACCCCGCCCACCTGGAGGGCGTGGAGCGGGTGGCCATCACCCCCGCGCTGCGGGCGGTGCCGGATCTGCCCGAGCTGGTGGCTGCGCAGGAACGCGGGCTGCCCGTTGTCACCTGGCAGGCGGTGCTGGGCGAGCTGATGACGGCCGAGGGCCGGATCGGTCTGGCGGTGACCGGCACGCACGGCAAGTCGACCACCACCGCCCTGCTCGGGCACCTGCTGATCGGCGCCGGCCTGGACCCGACCGTGGAGGTCGGCGCCTTCATCGGTCCTTGGGGAGCCACCGTGCGACCCGGCCGCGGCGCACCGTTCCTGGTGGAGGCCGATGAGTTCGGCGACAACTTCCTGAACTACCACCCGGCGGGGGCGATCGTGACCAACGTGGAGATGGATCATCCCGACTTCTTCGCCGATCGCGAGGCGGTGCTGGCCTCCATGGAGCGCTTCGTGCGTGGGATGGGCTCCCACCCGGCGCTGGGCGGGCGGCTGCTGCTGACCACGGCCGCGGATCGCGGTTCGCAGGACCTGCTGGCCCGTCTCGGCGACTGGGACGGGCGCGTGGTCCGCTACGGACCGGGCGGCGACCTGCAGGCGAGCGACGTCGAGCTCACCGGC
Source organism: uncultured Chloroflexia bacterium (assembly GCA_963783495.1). Taxonomy (GTDB): domain Bacteria; phylum Chloroflexota; class Limnocylindria; order QHBO01; family QHBO01; genus DASSCW01. The sequence goes on along the minus strand of CAWANT010000007.1, from coordinate 139,362 downwards.
GGGGGAGCGAGCGTTCCGCCTGTTCGAACAGGCGTTCGAAATGACGCCTGGCGGGAGAGCACAACGTGCTCAATGCCACGGCCGCCCTGGCGCTGGCACGTGAGCTGGGCGCCCCGCTGGCCGCCCTGGCGGAGGGCCTGAAGACGTTCGCCGGAGCCGGACGGCGGATGGAGCTGATCGCGGATACTGCCGGCGTGATCGTCTACGACGACTACGCGCACCATCCGACCGAGGTGCGCGCCACCATCGGCGCCGCCCGGCAGCTGGTGGGGGAGCGACGTCTGTGGGCGGTCTTCGAGCCCCACATGTACTCCCGCACGGCCCTGCTGTTCGACGAGTTCACCGGCGCCTTCACCGATGCCGATGAGGTCGTCATCGCCGAGATCTTCGCCTCCCGCGACACCGATGCGACGCTGCGCGCCACGTCCGCCGAAGCCCTGGCCGATGGCATCGAGCGCATCTCCGGCGTGCCGGCCATCGCGGTGGGGGACGTGGACGTCACCACGACCTACGTGGCCGAGCACCTGCGGCCCGGCGACGCGGTGCTGGTCATGGGGGCGGGGAAGTCCTACCGGATCGCGTTGGGCCTGAAGCAGGCGCTGGAGGCCGGCGTCCTGGACGCCCAGCGCGTCGCTGCCCGGCGATGGACCGATGAGCCCGGCGCGCACGATCTTCCTGACCGCCCTGCTGGCATTGGCGGTGGCGGTGCTGGAGCGCGGCCTGATCCGCCTGGTCGAGGCCTCTGGCGCGCAGGATCAGCCGGCGGTCATCCTGGTGCTGCTGCTGTCGGCCTTTCTGGGCCTGCTGACGGCCGTCCTGACGCGGTCGATGCGGCTGCCAGGCGCGATTGCGCCCACCGCCCTCGTGCTGGGCTGGATCCTGGTGCCGGCCGTCCTGGGTGCCTTTCCGGGCGAGGCCCTGTCGGCCTTCGAGGGCGACGTGGGGCTCGACGCGCGCGAGGCGACCGCGCTGGTGGTGGCCGTGATCGCCGCGGCCGTCACGCTCGGGGTCCAGGCGGAACGCTGAAACCTCCACGGTTCTCGATCGAGGAGCGGCGCCGAAGGCTGGCCATCCGTCACCACGTGGCGCCTTCCGCGCGCGTGGACTCGCCCGAGGACGCGGCTCGCGGGATGGTGTGCCTGCACGGAACGGACTCATCCAGCGTCTACCTGGCGGCCTGGGCGCGCATGTCGCAGCCGTCGGTCGCGGCCGTGAACGATGCGCTGTACGACCGGCGCACGCTGGTCCGGCTGCTCGCCATGCGGCGGACGGTGTTCGTGGTGCCGACCGAGGACGCTGCGATCATCCAGGCCGGCGCGGCGGATCGGTGTGGCCAGGGTCGAGCGCCGGCGCACCGAGGCGCTGGTCGGGCAGCTCGGCGTCCCGGACGCCAAGGCGTGGCTGCATGAGGCGGAGGCCGCAACGCTGGCCGCGTTGGAGCGTTTGGGCGAAGCGACCGCCGCCGAGCTCGCCCGGGCCGTCCCGATGCTGGCCGCACGGGCACGGCTCAATCCGGGCCAGCGCATCGAAGGCAACGTCAGCATGGCCAGCCGGATGCTGCTGACCCTGGCCGTCGAGGGCCGCGTCGTCCGCGGCCGCCCGCGCGGGACGTGGCTCAGCAACCAGTATCGCTGGTCGACCATGGAGCGCTGGCTCGGCGCGCCGCTGGCCGAGCTGCCGGTGGCCGAGGCGCAGCGCGACCTGGCTCGGCGCTGGCTTGCCCGTTTCGGGCCGGCCACCGAGGCGGATCTCGCATGGTGGACGGGATGGACGCTGCGCGACACGCGGGCAGCGATCGCGGCCGCTGGAGCGGTGCCCGTCGAGGTCGAGGGCGTGGGTATGGGTGTGAGCGCGTTCGTGCTGCCAACGATATCGAACACGACGACCGATCCAGGGCCGTGGGTGGCGCTGCTGCCCGCGCTCGACCCGACCACGATGGGCTGGACAGTGCGCGACTGGTACCTCGGGCCGCACCGCGAGGCCCTGTTCGACACGGCCGGCAATGCCGGGCCAACGATCTGGTCCGACGGTCGAATCGTCGGTGGCTGGGCCGTCCTGCCGTCGGGCGAGGTCGTCACGCGGCTGCTGGAAGACATCGGCTCGGGAGCGGCTGACGCCGTCTCAGCCGAGGCTGAGCGCCTCACGACATGGCTGCAGTCCACCCACGTCGTGCCACGTTTCGCCACGCCACTCGCCAGGGAGCTGGTTGCGGTGGTTCCGCAACCGTGAGTACCGCTGCGGTCGAGCTCGTCGTCCTCTCCTGGAACATGCAGGGGCGGCGTCCGGAGCGCCTTCGCCTCTCTGACGGCCTTCAGGATTGGAGGCCTGACGTTCTGCTGCTCCAGGAGGCCGATGGGGATCAGATCGGCGAGGTTCTGCCACCGACGTTCCAATCGCGCCTATGGTGGCCGAAGGCTGGGACGCTTCCGGGAATCGTCATCGCGTCGCATCTCGCGCTCGAGGAGCAGGGCCTCCTTGACCCGGTCGATCCACCCTGGGACCGCCCTCGTGTCGCCTGGGCGCGTCTCCGGCTCGACGGTAGGCGATTGACGGTGGCATCAGCCCACCTCAAGGCACCCATCCCACCCTGCAGCCGTGCGCGCCGTGACGCGCAGCTCCACGCACTCACGTCCTGGACGGCAGGACTGGTCATGACGGGCGAGCGGCTGATCGTTGCGGGCGACTTCAACACCCGCAATCCGCACCTGCCGCGCATGACCGATGCATCCGGCGCCGCGCCGTTGCCGACCTGGCGGCCCCTGGCGCGATCCTGGATGCCTCCGATGCTCCGCCTGGACGCCGTCTTTGTGAGCAACGGCTTGAACGTGCGCCACGCCTCCGTTGCGAACGGATGGCGAGGAAGCGACCACCTCCCGGTGGTAGCCCGGATCGACCTCGTCGACTGACATAAGGTCACATAACATATCTTTGGGGAAGTGCTACGGCGGTCACAGCGATGGGCAAGGGCCTGCCAGCCGTGCTCTCTGTTGCCGTCAGCGGGATAATCGGTCCATGTTCAAGCGTCTGCGGGCGTTATTTGACGGCAAACCGCGGGTTGGCGACCTGGTGACCGTGCTATCCGGTCCGTACGCCGGCAAGTCCGGCGCGATCAGCGCGGTCGACGGCGAGCTTTCCACCGTCTACATCGACGATTGCTGCCAGCCCAAGCTGACCGCACGATGCGTTTGAGCGCGAGTGGCGCGGTCGGAACATCCATCTGACCGCACGGCGCGCGCGTGAAAGCGACGTAGAGGGTGAGATCGCGCGCGCCGCCCTGCAGCAGCCACGACCAGAACAACTCGCTCTAAAGCCCAATGCTGGGACCAATGGGCATCCCGGCCGGGACCCTTGGTTGGTCGCTCGGTGGGCCGCCGATTCGTAGGCTGCCGACATGAAACCCACACATCCCGCGTTCTGGGGTGCAGGCTGGGCCGGCATGGCCTTTGGCGGCGCGCTGACACTGTTCGGGCTGACCAGCCTGAGCGAAATCGCGAGCGTCGCCGGCGGCTACGGCCTGATGCTGCTGGGGGCATCGCTCTTCCTGTTGGCCGGCCTGAAGATGCGCGAGCGGCTCCAGGATCGCGCCGAGTCGAATCGCGTGCGGCGTGTCGCGATTGCACGCTTGCCACAGCGGCCGGCGAACCCGACCTTCGGCGAGCAGGCTGCCACTCCCGCCTCCGCGCCCGCGACCGTGAACACGAACTCGCTAGTCCCCCGCCGGTGGCAGGTTGCCGCCGGTCAGAATGAAGCCGATCGCCCCCGCCCCGGCGGGGGCGTTTCGCATGGCCGCCCAGGCTGCGGCAGCGGATGGCTCGACCGTGAACGGCAGCGCCGCCGCCAGCTCGCGCTGGGCAGCGACGATGGCGTCATCGTCGACCAGAACCATGTCGTCCACGCAGCGCTGCATGATCTCCAGCGCCTCCGGCACCGGGACGCGCGCCGCGATGCCATCGGCCACCGTCTCCGCCGTCGGCGTCTCGATGAGGCGCCGCTCGCGCCACGAGTAGGTCATGGCCGGCGCTCCGGCGGCCTGCACACCGATCACCCGCGTGGCCGGGGCGGCCGCCTTCAGCCAGCTGCCGACACCGGCGATCAGCGCGCCATTGCCGACCGGCACGTAGAGCGCGTCCAGCGGCGGAAGGTCGCCGCGGTCGATGGCATCGGTCAGCTCGACGGCCATGGTGCCGGCGCCGATGGCGATTCGCGGATCCTGCCCATCGACGATCAGCCGCCACCCTGACGTGGCGGCATGCTCGGCGGCAGCCTCGCGGGCCGCGTCGAAGTCCTCCCCCACCAGGCGCACCTCGGCTCCCAGCCGGCGCATGGCGGCCACCTTGGCCGCGTTCGCGTTCTCCGCCGCGAACACCACGAACGGGACCGAAGGGCTCGCGCCGCGTAGGCGACGCCCTGACCGAAGTTGCCGGCCGAGGCCGCCACCAGGCCGGACCCCTCCCCCACCTCGCCGGATGCCGCCAGGGCCTCGACCGCCAGCCAGGTGCCGCGGCCCTTGAAGCAGCCGATCGGGTTTGCCGACTCGGCCTTGACCATGACGGGCCGCCCGAGCGCCGCGCCCAACGGCTCGGACAGGAACTGCGGCATGTCGCGGAAGGCCGCCGGCACGCGGTCGACGGCGGCGCGGATCGCCTCCGCCCTGACCTCGGTCACGCGCTAGGCGCTGCGGCCGCCAGGCGTTGCCCGGACCTCCGCGTTGCGCACCTCGGTGGCGATCGCGGGCGGCAGGTGACCGGCCAGCCGGATGCCGGTCTCGGTGAACGATTCGTCCACGTGGCCCGAAGCCTTGGCGCGCGCCACCAGCTCGCCGCGGGCGTACGGCACGACCGTGTCGACCGCCACCATCTGGACGCGCAGCGCATCGGCGACCCGCTCCAGCAGCGCTGCGAATCCCTCGCCGGTGACGGCGCTGACGAAGGCGGTGTCGCGGCTGGCCGGCATCGGAGCAGCGCGCAGGTCGGCGTCCAGCAGGTCGATCTTGTTGAAGACGGTGATGCGCGGCTTGCCGCCCGCCCCGAGCTCGTCGAGGACCGACTGCACCGCCGCCTGCTGGCCGATGAAGTTCGGATCCGAGGCGTCGACCACCTCGAGCAGCAGGTCGGCGCGGATCACCTCCTCCAGGGTGGCGCGGAAGGCCTCGACCAGGTCGTGCGGCAGCTTGTTGATGAAGCCGACCGTGTCGGTCACCACGATCCGCTGACCGGTCGGCAGGCTCACCGCGCGTGCCGTCGGATCCAGCGTGGCGAACAGCATGTCGGCGGCGTACACGTCGGCATCGGCCAGGGCGTTGAGCAGCGTGCTCTTGCCGGCGTTGGTGTAGCCGACCAGTGCGACGGTGGCGACCTCGGCCCGGTCCCGCTGCCGTCCGGCGGTGGCGCGGTGGCGCTTCACCTCGTCCAGCTCGCTGCGCACCTTGCGGATCTTCTCGCGGATCAGGCGCCGGTCCGTCTCGAGCTGGCTCTCACCGGGCCCGCGCGTGCCGATGCCGCCCGCCGTGCGCGACAGGTGGGTCCACATGCGGGTCAGCCGCGGCAGGTGGTACTGCAGCGCCGCCAGCTCCACCTGCAGCCGCCCCTCGCGGGTGCGCGCATGGCGCGCGAAGATGTCGATGATCAGGGCGGATCGGTCCAGCACCTTGCAGTCGAGCAGCTTCTCCAGGCTGCGCTGCTGGTTCGGCGCCAGCTCGTCATCGACGACCAGCAGGTTGAAGTTGCTGGCGGCCTTCTCCTCGACCAGCTCCGCTGCGCGCCCCTTGCCGAAGTACCACACCGGATCGGGCTCAGCACGTCGCTGGAAGGCGCTGCCCACCACGGCGGCGCCGGCGGTCTCGGCCAGTGCGCCGAGCTCGGCGAGGCTGCGCGCCACCGGCCACTGCCCGTCGTGCGGGTTGTCGAGGCCGATCAGGAACGCCCGTTCGACGGGCTCGGTGAGGTCGATCATGCGGCTGCGTTCGGACATATGTTCGGTCCATGCTAGCCGATCCCCCACCGCCGGCCTCCGGCGCCGGCCGACGTCGTTGCCGAGCGTGATCGGTACTTTCGGGCCGTAGCGAGGGTTACCCGCCTGTGCCATACCTCACCGCACATCAGGGGGCACCTGGAGGAGCGCGTGCACGACGCCACGCCGGACCAAACGGCTGGAACGACCACCCACGAGTCGCGGGCGGGCTCTTGGGCTGCGCCTGGCGGTGGCGCTGGGCGCCAGCGCGCTGGTCGGCATCGTGCTCGAGCGGCTGCTGGTGGGCGTGGTGCCGCGCGCCCTTCATGCGCTACCTGGTGAGCTCGCTGGTCGCCACCGGACTGGTCGGCATCGCGCTCTATCACCTGGTCGTGTCGCCGCTGAGCAAGTCGCGCGCCGACCTGACGGTCCGCTACGAAGCCGCCCTGGCCGATGCCCTGGCCGATCCCCTGACCGGGCTCGGCAACCATCGGGCCTTCCAGGAGGAGCTCGATCGGCAGGTCGACGCCGCGCAGCGCTACGGCGCGCCGGTGGCGCTGGTGCTGATCGACCTCGATGAATTCAAGTCGATCAATGACACCAGGGGCCACGCCTTCGGTGACGAGGCGCTGGCCCACTTCGGCGCCATGGTGAAGCGCGGCCTGCGCAAGGTGGATCGGTCCTTCCGGGTCGGCGGCGACGAGTTCGCCATCCTCCTGCCGCAGGCCGATGGCGAGGCGGCCAAGATCGTGATCCGGCGCCTGCTGGCGACCGCGCTGCAGCCCGCGCTCCGCAGCCACATCGACCCGGGGAGCCTGTCCTTCTCGGCCGGCATCTCGGCGCTTCCCAGCTCCGCCACCGGACGTGCCGAGCTGTACAGCCAGGCCGATGCGGCGCTGTATGCCGCCAAGCGCGCCGGTCGCACCGAGGTGGTGATCTTCGACCGGGCGGTCGACGCCCACCGCCGATCCAAACGGCCTGGGGGCGGCGGTGGCCGAGGTCGTGGCCCGCGCCTGGCTGCGTCCGGTCTACCAGCCGATCATGGAGCTGCGCACGGGCGTGATGGTCGGCGTCGAAGGGCTTGATCCGGCCGATCTCGCCGGCCCCGTTCGCCGACCCCGACAGCCTGTTCGAGGCGGCCGCCGACCAGCGGCCACCTGCTCGACGCTGGAGCTGGCCTGCGTCGAGACGATCGTGGCCGGCGCCGCCGGGTTGGCGCGCGGGCCGTTCCTGTCCATCAACCTGTCGCCGGCCACGCTGGAGGCGCCCGAGTTCAGCACCGCCGCGCTGCTGAACATCCTGGCCCGCCACAGCTTCCCGCCGGAGCGGCTGGTGATCGAGCTGACCGAGCAGCAGCCGGTGAAGGACATCGAGAAGATCCGGCTCAAGCTCGAGACCTGCCGCGCCGCCGGCATGCGGGTCGCCGCCGACGACGTCGGCTCCGGCAATGCCGGCCTGCGCCTGCTGGCGGAGCTGAGCTTCGACATCATCAAGGTCGACCTGACGCCTGGTGCAGCGCAGCGCCTCGAGCGCCGCCTCCAGCGCCGTGGTCGAGTCGGTCGTGTCGCTTGCCGGCCGGACGGGTGCGATGGTGGTGGCCGAGGGGATCGAGCATCCCGAGCAGCTTGAGCAGCTCGACCAGCTCGGCATCACCGTCGGCCAGGGCTTCCTGCTGGGCCGGCCGGGATCGCTCCCCGGCCAGGAGGCGCCGGCCGTCAGCCGCGAGGCGCTCTTGATCGACGAGGAAGCGCCGGAGGGCGGCTCACCCGCCATGTCCGCCTGGCGCCAGTCGATCGGCCTGCCGGTCGCCTAGGCATCGCGCGTCACCCCGTCAGGCGGCGGACCAGCTCCGCTGCCTGCATCGGCGAGATCGGCCGCCGGACCGTCACCCGCATCCAGCCAGAGGATGCGGCGATCACGACGGAACCAGGTCATCTGGCGCTTGGCGTACTGGCGCGTATGGCGCGTGGTGATGGCCACCGCGTCGTCCAGGCTGAGCTCGCCGGCCAGCACCGCCAGCGCCTCCCGGTAGCCGTGGCCGCTCAGCGGCGGACAGGTCCGCACCGTAGTCGTGCGCCGCGAGCGCGCCCACCTCGTCCAGCAGGCCATTGGCGAACATCCAGGCGCTGCGCTGCCGCGATGCGGGCGTCGAGGACTGGGCGCGGCCGGACGACACCGATCATCGCCACCCGGCCGGGCCAGGGATCGCTGGCCGGCGGCTGGCTGGCTCCCCCGCCTGCGATGACGCGCTCGAGCGCGCGCAGCACCCGGCGCGGGTTGCGCAGGTCGGTCACGCGCGGCGGTCCGTCAGGGTCAAGCGTCCGCAGCCGCGCGGCCAGGGCGGGCAGTCCCTCGGTTTCGAGCTCAACGGCCAGCTCGCGGCGCAGCTCGGGCTGACCGGGCTGCGAGGCGAGGTCGTGACCGTCAACCAGGGCGCTGACGTACAGGCCGGTTCCGCCGACGACCAGCGGCAGCCGGCCCCGCGCCCAGATCTCCGGCACCAGCCGCCGTGCCCGCGCGACCCAGTCGGCCACGGTGAAGGAGGCATCGGGATCGACCAGATCCAGCAGGTGATGCGGCACCGCGGCGCGCGCGGCCGCATCCGGCTTGGCGGTGCCGATGTCCATGCCGCGGTACACCTGGCGTGAGTCGGCGACCAGGATCTCGACTGGCAGGCGCTCGCGCCACGGCCAGCGCCAGATCGGTCTTGCCCGACGGCGGTGGGCCCGACGATGGCCGCCAGCGGCGGCGGGATCGGCTGGCGGCGCGCGACCGGCGACGGCATCGATCCGGCTGGCCTGCTAGACCTCGATCAGGCGCTGAACCTGCTCGATCGAGCGCGCCCGCCCAGTCTCGCCGCTCCGCCTCGATCACCACCGCGTTCAGGCTGACCGGTCCTTCGGCCACGTTGAAGCGGGTGGGCAGATGGGTCAGGAAGCGCGGCAGCACGGTCTCCAGGCTGAAGCCGATGATCGAGTCGCGCGGCCCGGTCATGCCGATGTCGCTGATGTAGGCGGTCCCTTTCGGCAGCACGCGCGCATCGGCGGTCGGCACGTGGGTGTGGGTGCCGACCACGGCGGTGACGCGTCCGTCCAGGTACCAGCCCATGGCGTTCTTCTCCGAGGTGATCTCGCAGTGGAAGTCCAGGATGCGCACGGCGGCAGCGGCTCCGCCGCGCCGTCGAGCAGCGCGTCCATGGCGGTGAACGGCGAGTCGAGCTGGTTCATGAAGACGCGGCCCATGGCGTTCATGACCGCCACCTGTCCGCCATCGGGCAGCACGTGCACCAGCCAGCCGCGGCCGGGCGCGTCATCGGGATAGTTCATGCGGGCGCAGCACCGGCCGGTCCGAGTCGAGGTAGTCGTAGACCTCGCGCTTGTCCCAGATGTGGTTGCCGCTGGTGATCACGTCCACGCCGTGGCCCAGCAGCTCCTCCGACAGGCTCGGCGTCAGGCCGGCGCCGGCAGCCAGGTTCTCGCCGTTGGCGACCACCATGTCGAGGTCCAGCTCCGGCGCAGCTCCGGCAGGGCGTGGGTGATGGCCTGGCGTCCCGGCTTGCCGATGATGTCTCCGACGACCATGCACCGCAGCAGCGCGGCGCGATCGGTCACCGGGCGTAGTCCACGGCCCGCGTCTCGCGGATGACCGTCACCTTGATCTGGCCGGGGTACTGCAGCTGGTCCTCGATCTTCTTGACCACGTCCCGCGCCAGGCGCGAGCTGGCCAGGTCGTCCATGTCCTCGGGACGGACCAGGATCCGGATCTCGCGGCCGGCCTGGATGGCGTAGCAGCGTTCGACGCCGGGGAAGGAGAGGGCGATCTGCTGCAGGTCGTCCAGGCGCTTGACGTAGTTGTCCAGGCTCTCGCCGCGCGCGCCGGGGCGCGAGGCGCTGATGGCGTCGGCGATCTGCACCACGGTGGCCTCGATCGACTCCTGCTCCACCTCCTGGTGATGCGCCGCGATGGCGTTGCAGACCACGGTGTTGACCCCGTAGCGACTGGCGATGTCGCCGCCGATCAAGGCGTGCGGCCCCTCCACCTCGTGATCGACAGCCTTGCCGATGTCGTGCAGCAGGCCGCCCTTCTTCGATTCGGGCACGTTGGCGCCGATCTCGGCCGCCAGCAGCCCAGCCAGGCGAGCGGTCTCGACCACGTGGTTGAGCACGTTCTGGCCGTAGCTGGTGCGGTACTTGAGGCGGCCGAGCAGCTTGATCAGCTCCGGGTGCAGGCCCGGCACGCCGGCGTCGTAGGCGGCCTGCTCGCCAGCCTGGCGCATGACCACCTCGATCTCGGCGCGGCACTTGGCCACCGTCTCCTCGATGCGCCCCGGATGGATGCGACCGTCGGAGATGAGCTTGGTGAGGGCCATGCGCGCGACTTCTCGCCGGACCGGGTCGAAGCCGGACAGCACCACCGCCTCCGGTGTGTCGTCGATGATCAGGTCGACCCCGGTCGCCTGCTCCAGCGCGCGGATGTTGCGGCCCTCGCGGCCGATGATGCGGCCCTTCATCTCCTCCGAGGGCAGGCTCACGACGGTGACGGTCGCCTCCGAGGTGTGGTCGGCCGCGATCCGCTGCATGACGGTCGTCAGGATGCGGCGGGCGCGCTCGTCACCCTCGTCCGCGGCATGGCGCTCGATCTCGCGAACGCGATGCTGGGCCTCGGCCTGGGCCTCGTCCACGATCTGCTGGATCAGCGCCTGGCGCGCCTCGCCCGCGGTCAGGCCGCTGACGCGCTCCAGCTCGGCGATCTGGCGCTGCTGCAGGGCCACCAGCCGGACCTTCTCTTCGTCGACCTCGCGCTGCCGCTCCTCGAAGCCGGCCTCACGGCGCTCCAGCGCCTCCAGCTTGTGGTCCAGGCTCTCGGAGCGATCCAGCAGCAGCCGCTCCTGGCGCTGCAGGTCAGCCCGCTTCTCGCGCGCCTCCTCCTCGGCGGCACGCTGCGCCTGGAGGGCGTCGTCCTTGCCCTCCAGCACGATCTCCTTCTGCTTGGCTCGCGCCTCGGCCACGATCCGCTCCGCGTAGCCTTCGGCGTGCTTGACCGATGAGGCGGCGAGGTAACGGCGCGCGACGTAGCCGACAGCGATGCCGACCGCCAGCGCGGCGATCGCCACGATGAAGACCTCGGTACTGGGCATCGGCTCCTCCCTCGCGGGAGCCCGGACGGGCAGGTTCGCGTCCGGAATCCGGATGCGACGATCACGTTCACAGAGTCTCTCGAGCGGCCACCGTGGCGGGCGACCGACCGATCCGGGGAGTGTACTGCAAGTGGCGCCGAGGGTCGGTGGCGGCGGCTGTCGGCGCCGCGTCAGGCTGCCAGGCGGCCCATCAGGCGAATCATGTCCAGGTCGCGCGGAATGAAGTCCTGCAGCATGACGCGCTGCACGCCCGCGGCCTCGAAGGCGCGGAGGCGCTCCCCCGCCTCGTCCAGGGTGCCCATGACCCAGCGCTCCTGCCGCTGCGCCAGCCACGCTTCCGCCTCCGCGCCCGAGCTGCCGGTGACCTCCAGCTGCGTCCGCACCCGATCGGTGAGCTCCCCGCGCGTCTCGGCGATCAGCACGCCGGTCATGGCGCTGCGGGCGATCTCGCGCGGGTCGCGCCCGATCGCGTGGCAGGCGGCGTCGATGCGGCCATACGCGTCCGGCGCGTTGGCGGGCGAGGCGGAGTTCAGGTTGAACTCGTCGGCGTACTGCGCGGCCAGCTTTGCCAGCCGCGGCCCGCCGCGGCCGCCCAGGATGATGGGCGGGTGGCGGCGGCCGTTGCGCTCCGGCTTCGTCCGGAACAGGGCGTCGCGAACCTGCCAGTGCGAGCCGTCGAACCGCCACCCATCGGGCTCCGTCCAGAGGCCGTGCACGATGGCCACCGACTCCTCGAGCATGGTGTAGCGCTCGTCGAGGTCCGGGAACCGGATCCCCAGCTGGGCGTGCTCCAGGTCGTTCCAGCCGGCGCCCATGCCCACCTCCACCCGGCCGCCGCTCATCTCGTCGACGGTGGCCACCAGCTTGGCAAACGCGCCCGGCAGGCGGAAGGTCATCGGCGAGACCAGTGACCCGATGTTGATCCGCCTCGTGTCGCGCGCCAGGCCGGCCAGTGTGGCCCAGGCGTCGGTGGTCGGCCCGTCTTCCGGGCCGGGGAAGCTGGCGTAATGGTCGGACCGGAAGAAGGCCTCCAGGCCGGCCTCCTCGGCGGCGCTGGGCGGCGGCCCGGATCTCCTCGTAGGTCAGCCCCTGCTGGGGCTCGGTCATCAGCGCCAGGCGCATGCCGCTCAGGCCCTCGCCGCGCTGCGGGTCTTCGGCGGCGACCCGCGCGCCGCCTGGTAATGCGCAACGAATCGGTCCAGCGGCACTTTGGCGATGGTCTCACCGATGACGTCCAGCGGCAGGTCCTGCAGCGATCGGAAGCGCACACAGCTCTTGCCCATGTTCAGCCGCTTGCCGCTCGCGGCGTATCGGTCGCGGAACCAGTCCGCCAGCTGCGGGTCGCCATAGACCGTGTTCAGGTAGAGCGCCATGTACTGCTTCTGGCTGGCCAGCGCGACCAGGCCCAGCGGACGGCCGTTGTACGTGTCCGGGAAGCGATCGAGCGGGACGTACCAGGTGATCACGCCGAACTCCATCCCCTCCTCGAACCCGTCCGGCAGGTTGCGCCGGATCACGTCGCGCACGGCCGTGATCGCCTCGCGGCGATCGGGCGGCAGGCCGGCGATGTACTCATCCGGGCTCTGTGCGGTGCTTCTGACCATGGGCGTGTCTCTCCTGCTGCGTCGTGCCAACGGTAGCGGGCCGTGTGCCCGATCCGCTCAGGCGGGCTCGCGTCGGGTGCGGATGGCGCGCCGCGCGGTCTCCGGGTCGAAGCCGCGGCGCACGAGGTACATGCCGATCCGCTCCACCGCCTTGCGATCCTCCGGGATCGGCCGCCCGCGCAGGTGCCGATCCAGCGCCGCCAGCGCCCGCTCGTCCTCGGAGGCCGGCAGGCCGTGGTGGTCGAGCGCCGGCTCGGCCAGCTCCGAACCACGCAGCTCCTCGATGATCTCGCGGGGCACGCCGTGCTGGCGCAGCTCGGCCTCCACCATCCGGCGCCCGCGTGGCGAGTGGCGATCGCGCTGCTCCGCCCACCAGCGCGAGAACGCTCGATCGTCGACGTAGCCCAGCGATGTCAGCCGCTCGATGGTGCGCTCGATCACGGCGTCCTCGGCGCCCGCGCGCCGCAGGCGTCGCTCGAGCTCCCAGCGCGTCCGCGGCCGGGCGCCCAGGTAGCGGGCGGCGACCTCCATGGCGCCCTCGTGCGTCCGGCGGCTGCCGTGGCGTGGTGCCGCGCCGCGCCCCGCTCACCGTGCGGCCTCCCAGTTGCGCGGCACGTGCCCGTGCAGCACCTGGTCGGGCGCTGCCCAGCCGATCAGGCGTGGCGGGTCCCAGCCGGGCGCCGGCGGCAGCGCGGAGATCGCCGCGGCATCGTCGATGCGGACGACGTCCCAGGCATGGACCACCCGGCCGTCCCCCATCGCCAGGCCGACGTGGCCCCACTCGCGCCGCATGCCGTCCACCGGTCCGCCGCAGGCGTAGAAGACATACGCGCCGGCGGGTGGCGGAGCGTCCGCCGTCATATGCCTCGAGGTCGTAGAGGGCGGCCGACTCGGCGGCACTGGCCGCTGCCCTGCAGCTCGATGGAGTTCGATCGCTCGTAGGCGTCCTCGACGAAGGCGAGGCATCGCAGGGCATAGTCCGGATTGCCACGGCGGGCGAGTGGCCCAGGCGATGGCGCGCTCGGCCAGCTCCGTCGTGGATGGCCCGCCGGCGCTACTCGGCTTCGCTGATCCCCTCCACGCCGACGTCGATCGAAGCCGACCTTGTCCCGGATCTCGTCCTCGATCTTGGTGGCGATCTCGGCGTTGGCCTTGAGGAAGTCGCGGGAGTTCTCGCGGCCCTGGCCGAGGCGCGTGTCGCCGTAGTTGAACCAGGCGCCGGTCTTGGACAGCACGCCGGCGGCGATGCCGACGTCGAGCAGGCCGCCCTCGCGGCTGATGCCCTCGTTGTACATGATGTCGAACTCGGCCAGGCGGAACGGGGAGGCGACCTTGTTCTTGACCACCTTGACGCGCGTGCGCGAGCCGACCGCATCGGTCCCGGTCTTCAGCGTCTCGATGCGGCGAATGTCCAGGCGCACGCTGGAGTAGAACTTGAGGGCCCGGCCGCCCGGCGTGGTCTCCGGATTGCCGAACATGACGCCGATCTTCTCGCGCAGCTGGTTGGTGAAGACGAGCGCGGTCTTGCTGCGGTTGATGGCGCCGGTCAGCTTGCGCAGCGCCTGGCTCATGAGGCGCGCCTGCAGGCCGACGAAGCTGTCCCCCATCTCGCCCTCGATCTCGGCGCGCGGCACCAGGGCCGCCACCGAGTCGATGACCACCACGTCCACGCCGTTGCTGCGGATCAGCGTCTCGGCGATCTCGAGCGCCTGCTCACCGGTGTCCGGCTGGCTGACCAGCAGCTCGTCGACGTTGACGCCCACGTTCCGGGCGTAGCCCGGGTCCAGCGCGTGCTCCGCGTCGATGAAGGCGGCCACGCCGCCGGCGCGCTGCGCATTGGCCACGATGTGATAGCAGAGCGTGGTCTTGCCGCTCGACTCCGGGCCGAAGATCTCGGTGATCCGGCCGCGCGGCACGCCGCCGACGCCGAGCGCCAGGTCGAGGGCCACCGAGCCGGTGGGGATGACCTCGATCTGCCTGGGCGCCGCGGTCGCCGAGGCGCATGATGGCGCCGCGCCCGAACTGCTTTTCGATCTGCAGGATGGCGGCGTCGACGGCGCGAGCGCGCTCGCCATTCTTCTCTGGGGTCGACTGGGCCTGGGCCTGAGCCACCGGGGCGTCCATGCTGGTTCGTGGGCTCCTTCTCTGTCGCTCCCGGCACTCGGGTCAGCTCATTCCTCGTCGCCGGGTTCGGTGCGCGGCTTGCGCTTTGGCTTGATCACCTCGACCGATGCCGGCGGCTCATAGGCCGATGCCGGCGGCACCTTCGGCGCCTTGGCCTTCGGCTTGCGCTTCTCCTGGTGGCGTGGTCGATCTCGGCCTTTCGCCATCTTCAGCAAACCTCCGATCCGGAATCCGGCCGCGGTGTCGTCGACAAGCCTGCCGATCTGGGCCTTATCGGTCCCTTAGCGACGGCTTATTCGACCTCGGCCGGCGCTTGAAAACTGGGCCGACACGACCTCCCGCAGCGATGCGAACGACCCGTCGGCAAGGGCGCCGCGGATCTGCTCCATCAAGTCCAGAGTATAGGTGACGTTATGGACCGAGGAGAGCCGATACGCGAGCAGCTCCTCGGCCCGGAACAGGTGCGCCACGTAGGCCCGCGAGTGGTTGCGGCAGGCCTCGCAGCCACACTCGGAGTCGATCGGTCCGGGGTCGTCAAGGAAGCGCGCGTTGCGCAGGTTGAGCTTGCCGCCACGCGTCCAGACCTGGCCGTTGCGCGCCACCCGGGTGGGCAGCACGCAGTCGAACAGGTCGATCCCGCGCTCCACCGCGGCGAAGAAGTCCGGCGGCGCGCCAACGCCCATCAGGTAGCGCACGCGCGGGTCGTCTCCCAGCGCATCGCCCACCACGTCGAGGGTGGCGGCCATCTCGTCCTTCGACTCCCCCACCGACAGGCCGCCGACGGCGATCCCGTCGAACGCCATGCCGGCGATGGCCGCCGCACTCTCGCCGCCGCAGCGACGCGTCGATGCCGCCCTGCACGATCCCGAACAGCGCCTGATCGGCCCGCGCGTGAGCAGCCAGGCAACGCTCGGCCCAGGCGTGGGTGCGCGTCATGGCCGCGGCCACCTGTCGGGCCGGCAGCGTCGCATCCACCAGCTGGTCGAAGGCCATGGCGATGTCGCTGCCCAGCGCCTCCTGGATCTCGATCGCGCGCTCGGGCGTGAGGCGCTGGCTCGACCCGTCCAGGTGGCTGGCGAAGGTCACGCCGTCGTCGTCGACTCGGCCCAGGTGGGCCAGGCTGAACACCTGGAAACCGCCCGAATCGGTCAGGATCGGGCCGTCCCAGCCCATGAACCGATGGAGCCCGCCCAGCGTCGCGATGCGTTCGTGGCCGGGGCGCAGCGACAGGTGGTAGGTGTTGGCCAGCAGGATCTGGGTGCCCGCCGTGCGCAGGTCGGTCGGGGTCAGGCTCTTGACGCTCGCCTGGGTCCCGACCGGCATGAACTGCGGGGTATCGACCGCCCCATGCGGAGTCTGCAGCCGGCCGAGCCGAGCCCGACCGATGCCGGTGGCGCGAGACGTGAAGCTGATGGCCGCCACGGTGGCGAGCCTACCCGATCGTGCCGGTGGGCAGAACGCTCTCCATTGACCCAAAGCTCCGGGTATGAAGTTCGGCACGCGGTCGGTAGAATCTGACGGCGAACCCGCCGGACGAGCGTTCGGCCGCGCACTCGCTGCGGAGTAATGCCCGCGACGCACCCTCTGCGCGGCACGCGGTCCAGGACGATCTGTGGGAGGTGATGAGGCTGTGGTGCGACTGGCGGACTGGCCCCGGAACCCGTATCTCAATGACGAGCTGCGCGAGTGGGTGGCGCTCCACCTGTCCACCCTGGGCGTCGAGGACCTGGCGGTCTACGCCCAGGCCGCGGCCGGGCAGGATGAGGAGCGACGCGTGCTGGTCGCCACCTCGATCGGCCTGCTGGACTCCTGGTACGCGCCCCGCGGCTCGACCGCGCGCTTCTCGCTGAGCGTCCGCCTCTATCCGTGGCCCGCCGTGCACGGCGTCGACCTGCGCGGCGAGACATCGCGACTGTGGGCGCACGAGCACCAGAGCCGATGGCGGCTGCGCCTCAGCCGCCCGGCCCTGGACACCATGGCCGACACGCCCGAGCTGGGTCGCGCCCTGGCCGAGTTCGCCGCCGCCTGCTCGGTGATGGCCCAGCCGTCCGAACCCGATGCTCCGCCGCGTCGCCTGAGGTGGAGGACGCCGTGCCCGCCTTCCTGGGCCGCGCCACGAAGACCGAGCTCGCGCGCGCCCCGATCCGGGTCGACAACGACAGCGCCAACGGACCGACGGCGCCGCCGCCACCGGCCACCGCAGCGGTTGCCCCTGCCGCACGGCCAGCAGCGGCCGCCCCGTTCCAGCGGGACGTCAGGCGACCCAGCCAGTCGCCTCTGCAGGCCGAGGAGACGGTCATGGACCTGGAGCGGCGGCTCGGCCTGCGCGGGCCGGAGAGCTGATCAGACGATCAGCATCGCGTCGCCGAAGCTGAAGAACCGATACCCCTCGTCCAGCGCCGTGCGGTATGCGGCCAGCAGCGTGTCGCGCGCCTCGATACGGCGTCGCGCGCCGCATGCCGGCCTGCACGAAGGCGGTGACCAGCAGCAGCAACGAGCTGCGCGGCAGGTGGAAGTTGGTGATCAGCGCGTCGACCGCCCGAAACTCGTACGGCGGCGTGATGTAGAGCTCGCTCCAGCCGCTGGCCGGTCCGCCGTGCGCGCGAGTCTCCAGCACGCGCATGGTGGTCGTGCCAACCGCCACGATCCGCCCGCCGCCGCGTCGGGCGGCCGGCATGGCGCGCGCCGTGGCGCGTGGGATCTCGTACCACTCGCGGTGGATCTGGTGCTCGTCGACGAACTCGCCCTCCAGCGGGCGGAAGGTGTCGAGGCCCACGTGCAGGGTGACGTTCGCGCGTCGCACGCCCCGGTCCGCCAGATCGGCCAGCAGGCGCTCCGTGAAGTGCAGCCCGGCGGTCGGCGCGGCGGCGGAGCCCGGCGGACGGGCATAGACCGTCTGGTAGCGCTCCGGCGGGCTGGATCGGTCGCGGATGTACGGCGGCAGCGGCATCTCGCCGGCCGCCTCCATCACGGCCAGCGGGTCGCGCGCGAAGCGGACCGCGCGGGTCCCGCCACCCAGCCGCTCCCCCACCTCGATCGTGTCGCCGCTGCGCAGCGTCAGCGGATCGCCGACTGCCACGCGTCGCGAGGGCCGCACCAGGGCCTCCCAGCGGCCGCTGCCGTCGTCCATCGGTCGCAGCATCAGCACCTCCGCCGCCCCACCGGTGCTGCGCGTCGCCGGCAGCCGCGCCCGGATCACGCGCGAGTCGTTGGCGACCAGCAGGTCGCCCGCGCCGCAGGAGTTCGCCGAGCTGCGCGAAGGTCGAGTGCGCAGATGCGGCCGGCCGGGCCGCGGAGCGGCCACGATCCAGGACCAGCAGCCGGGCAGCGTCGCGTGGCTCGGCCGGGACCTGGGCGATGGCCGCGGCCGGCAGGCGGTAGTCGAAGTCATCGACGCGCAGCCGCGCGCCATCAGGGCCGGTTCGGCATGGGTGACGGAAAGCGTAGCGCCCGGCCGGTTGGCCCGGCCGGGCGCCATCGGTCTGTCGGCGGCGGTCAGCCCGCGAGCATGGCGTTGACCCAGGTCTGGGCGAAGAAGAGCGCGAAGGCAAGGAAGACGAGCCACATCAGCCAGTGCACCTGGGCGAGCCCGTCCGGTTACGACCTGCAGCAGCACCCACACCACCATGCCGGCGCCGATGCCGATGGTGATGGTGAAGGTGAGCGGCATCAGGATGATGATCAGCAGCGCGGGGAAGCCGATCAGGAAGTCACGCGCGTCGATCTCGCCGATCTGGGTGAACATCAGGAAGCCGACCAGGACCAGCGCCGGGGCGGTGGCCTGGGTCGGGATGATGGCGGCCAGCGGCGAGAGCAGGATGGCCGCCAGGAACAGGATGCCGACCACGACCGAGGTCAGCCCGGTGCGGCCACCGTCGGCCACGCCCGCTGCGCTCTCGATGTAGGTCGTATTCGAGCTGACGCCCGCGGCGCCCCCGACTGCGGCGGCCAGGCCATCCACCAGCAGGACGCGGCCGACACCGGGCACCGTCCCGTCCTCCTCGGCCAGGCCCGCCTCGGCGGCGACGCCGGTGACCGTGCCCATCGTGTCGAAGAAGTCACTGAGCATGATGGTGAAGATGGCCAGCACGGCCCCCAGCACGCCGGTCGGGATGGTGAAGATGCCGCCCAGGTCCTGGAGGCCGAGCCCCAGGGTGCTGAAGTTCGGCGTGATGGTGAACTCGGCCGGCAGCTGGGCGACGCCGGTGATGAAGGCGATGACGGTGGTGAGGGCGATGCTGATGATCAGCGCGCCCCTGATCTTCAGCGCCCACAGCACGGACAGTGATCAGCAAGCCCGATCAGGAAGACCCATTGCGGCGTCGTGTTCGGGAAACACGAAGGCCAGCGGTGGCGGCGGCGGTGCGAACTCCGGCGTCACCCCCACGATCATCCCGCCGTCCCAGAAGCCGATGAACAGGATGAACAGCCCGATGCCAACGCCGATGGCGCGCTTCAGGCCGAGCGGGACCGCATTCATCATCGCCTCGCGCAGGCCGACGATGACGAGCAGCGTGATGACGAGGCCCTCGATGACGATGACGCCCATCGCCTCCGCGGGCGTCATGCCGAGGGCGGGCAGCGAGAAGGCCACCACCGCGTTCAGGCCCAGGCCGGCGGCCAGGGCGAACGGGTAGTTGGTGGCCAGGCCCATGAGCAGGGTCATGAGGCCGGCGACGAGTGCCGTGCCAGCGGCCACGGCGACCGGGTCGAGTCCCAGCGGTCCGGCGATGATCGCCGGGTTCACGGCGATGATGTAGACCATCACCAGGAAAGTGGTAACGCCGGCCCGAATCTCGGTGCCGACGTTCGTCCCCCGTTCGCTCAGGTGGAACCAGCTCTCCACGTCTGGACTGCCTCCTCCACTCCTCCGAGCCGTCTCCGCGGCGGTCCGTGGGCGAACGGCCGCGACGGATGCTACTCCGGCCCTCGCGCGCGCGAGGGCCATTTGCGCACGCGATGCGTCAGCGGCGCGAGGAAGACGTTGAAGACGAGGGTCAGGATCAGCGAGATCACCAGCATGGTGCCCAGCGGAATGTAGATCGCCCCGTTCTCGCCTTCGATCGCGATGTCGCCCGGCAGATGCCCGAACGGCAGCTTCACCCCCATCACGGCCAGACCGCCGATGACGACCAGGACGACCCCGAAGATCAGGATGATGCGACCGACTTCGGGACTCATCGCGGCTTCACCGCGCGGATGTGGAGGAAGAGCGGGATGCGCTGCCAGCGGTCGCCGGGTGGGTCGGTGTCGTCCGGGATCTCGCGGATCTGCTCGACGAGCAGCCCACCGGCAGTCAGGGCGCCGACGTAATCCTGCAGGGGTCGGTGATAGCTGCTGAAGGTCATCCGCAGCCCGTCCCGTTCGACGTCGTCTGCGTAACGGCGTGTCTCCAGGTAGGAGTCGCGGATCACGAACGGGGCGTCGGGCCTGTGCTCCTCGAAGCTGCCCCCTGAGTTGATGGGGTGGACCACCGCCACGCAGGCATGCCCGCCCGGCGTCAACACTCGGTCGATCTCGTTCGCGGCGCCGCCCAGGTCGTCGACGTCGTGCAGCGACATGAAAGCCGTGACGACCGCGAAGGACGCGTCGTCGAAGGGAAGCTGGGCCGCATCTGCAACGCGATAGTCGCCCTCTGGATCAGCCTCGGTGGCATGCCCGATGAGCGTCGGCGACCCGTCGACGCCGCTCACGCGGTAGCCAAGCGCCTTGAGGTCCCGGGGCAGGCGGCCTTCGCCGCAGCCGACATCCAGGACGGCCGCCGGTGGTGGCGGGACGAGAGACAGGAATCGGTCGCGGTGGAACTGCCAGTAGCTGTCGTGCCCTGGGGCTCGAGCCCAGGCGACCCAATTGAGCGCCTCTGCCTCCCATGCGTCCCGGAGCGTCATCGGCGGGCTTTCGCGCTCGGCTACGAGTCGAACAGGCCCGGCTGCTGGGCGGCCGCGGCCGAGGCGGCAGGAGGCGTGAGGCCAAGGTGGCGCCAGCCCGACTCGGTCAGCTGCCGTCCGCGCGAGGTGCGCGCCAGCAGGCCGATCTGCATGAGATACGGCTCGACCACGTCCTCGATCGTCTCGATCGGCTCGCTGACGGTGGCGGCCATCGTGGCGAGGCCCACCGGCCCGCCGGCGTGGTGCTCGGCCATGGCGCGCAGCAGCTGCCGGTCCATGGCGTCCAGGCCGCGCTCGTCGATCTCCAGCAGCTCCAGGGCATCGGTCGCCAGCTCGGGGGTGACGCGTCCATCACCACCGCCGCGCACCTGGGCGAAGTCCCGCACCCGCTTCAGCAGCCGGTTGGCGATGCGCGGGGTGCCCCGCGAGCGGCCGGCCACGATGCGTGCCGCCTCCTCGTCGAGGTCCACGTCCAGGATCAGCGCGCTGCGACGCAGGATCCGCTCCAGGTCTTCGGCGGTGTAGTAGTCGAGGCGGTAGGTCACGCCGAACCGGTCGCGCAGCGGCCCGGTGATGCTCCCCACCCTGGTCGTGGCACCGATCACCGTCATGTGCTCGATCTGCAGCCGCACCGTCCGCGCACCGGGCCCCTTGCCCAGCACCACGTCCAGGGCGTTGTCCTCCATGGCCGGATAGAGGATCTCCTCCACCACGTGGCCGAGGCGGTGGATCTCGTCGATGAACAGCACGTCGCCTGCTGCCAGGCTGGTCAGCACCGCCGCCAGGTCGCCGGCGCGCTCGATGGCAGGTCCGGAGGTGGTGCGGATCTGGGCGCCCATCTCGGCGGCCACGATGTTGGCCAGCGTCGTCTTGCCCAGCCCCGGCGGCCCGTACAGCAGGACGTGGTCGACCGGCTCGGAGCGCTGGCGCGCGGCATCGATCAGGATCGCCAGGTTCTCCTTGATCCGATCCTGCCCGGCGAACTCGTCCAGCCGGCGCGGTCGGACGGTGGCCTCCAGGACGAGCTCGTCCTCGGCGACCTCCGCGCTGGTGATGCGCTCGATGGTCATGCGGCCGGCCTGCCGACGCCCGAATCGAACATGTGGCCGATTCTACCCCCGCCGCCGCAGCGCCTCGGCCGCCCAGCCGCGCACGATCTCCCATCGCTGCCCGGGTGCTGCATCCTCGATCGGCTCGAACCGCGCGCCGCAGCGGGGCACGGCGCAGTCATGGCTCCTGCAGCGCTCGCAGGTCGTCGACGGTGTCCACGTCGGCGATGACCTCCGTGATCTCGACCGCCGCCACCCACTCGGGATGAGCGTTCAGCACCTCTCGGAGGCCGATGTCTCCGCTCGGCTGCCGGACCACGTCGAAATGGCTGCGCTCGATGAGGACCGGCGGCGCCAGACGTCCCGCCGACATCGTGGCCACGATCGGCTTCTCGCCGCGCGCCGCCAGCAGGGACGGCGATCGTCGCCGGCGGCACCGTCGGCTGGTCGCCGAGCAGGATCACGGCCGCTTCGGCGGCTGGCTGGAGCGCCTCGAAGCCGAGTTGCAGCGAGTGGCTCATGCCGCGCTCGGGGTGGGGATTGCGAACCCAGCGCAGGCGGTCATCGTCCATGGACGCGCGGACGCGTCAGCCAGACCGGCACCACCGCCACGATCGGCGCCAGGCCGGCCTCGTCGGCCAAGCGCCAGGACGTGCTCCAGCAGCGTCCTGCCGTCCAGCTCGGCGAGCTGCTTGGCACCGCCGAAGCGACGCGACTCCCCCGCCGCCAGGACCACCGCCGCAACCGGCTGCTGCCGCATCCATCGGTCCATATACTGCCTTCGATGCCCATGAGCGATCGCGACGCCTACGACGCGCTGCCGAAGGTGGAGCTCCACTGCCACGTGGAGGGCACCGTGCGTCCGGCCACGGTCGTCGAGCTGGCGCGCAAGAACGGCGTCGCCCTGCCGACCCAGGATCCGACCGAGCTGTATCGGTACGACTCGCTCGACTCGTTCCTGGACATCTTCTGGCTGGTCCAGTCACTGCTGGTCGACGCGGACGACTGGGAGCGCGCCGCCTACGAGTCGCTGGTCGATGCCGCGCCGCACGGCCTGCGCTACCGCGAGATGTTCTTCACCCCGGCCCGGCACCTGGCCGCCGGGCAGCGGCTGCCGCGACATCGTTGATGGGCTGAGCCGCGGCATCGCCCGCGCGGAGGCCGAGACGAACGTGCGCTGCATGCTGATCTGCGACATTGATCGCGCCTTCGGGCCGGCAGCGGCCCTGGAGCTGGTGGGCGAGGCGGTCGATCTGCGCCGCGACGGGCATTGGCGAGCGGTTGATCGGGATCGGCATGGACTCGACCGAGCGCGGCGTGGACCTGCGCACCTTCGCCGATGCCTACCGGCTGGCGAGCCGTGCGGGCTTCCGCCGCACCGCGCACGCGGGCGAGGACGCCGGACCCGGCAACATCGCCGTCGCGCTGGGCGCGCTGCGGGCCGAGCGCATCGATCACGGCGTGGCGATCATGGACGACCCCGAGCTGGCGGCTCGCGTGGCCGAGCGGCGGATGCCGCTGGACGTCTGCCCGAACTCGAACATCGTGATCGCCAACAAGTTCCCGTCGCTGGCCGAGCACCCGTTCCGCCGCATGCGCCAGGTGGGCCTGCTGGCCACCCTGAACACCGACGACCCGGCCATGACCGATCTCGACCTGGGGCGTGAGTACCGCTCCGTGGCGCAGGCGCAGGAGATGCCGTGGGAGGAGGTGACGGCGGTGGCGCTGGACGGGATCGAGGCCAGCTGGCTGTCGGACGACGAGAAGCGGAGCCATGCGCGCCGCCTTCGAGACTGAGATCGCTGCACTCGAGGTCCCCACATGAGCACGCTCAACGCACGGTATGGCCACACCAACCTGGTGGCGCGCGACTGGCGGTCGCTGGCCGCCTTCTATGAGCAGACCTTTGGCTGTGAGCCGGTGCCGCCGGAGCGCGACTACCGCGGCCCGGACCTGGAGGCCGGCACCGCGGTGCCCGGCGCGGCGCTGCAGGGCGCGCACCTGCGACTGCCCGGTCACGGACCGAACGGGCCGACGCTCGAGATCTATCAGTACCAGCCTGAGCTCGAAGGCCTGCCGCCGGTCGTCAACCGGCCCGGCTTCGGGCACATCGCCTTCGTCGTCGACGACGTGCCGCAGGCGCGCGAGACGATCCTCGCGGCCGCGGGTCGGGCGGTGGGCGAGGTGGTGACGCTGCAGACCAGCGACGGCCGGCGCGTCACGTGGTGCTACGTCACCGACCCGGAAGGCAACATCGTCGAGCTGCAAGCCTGGTCGGATGCCCCCGCCGCTTCCGGCTGACGTCGAGCTGCTGCTCAGCGGCGGCACGCTGGTCGACGGGACCGGCGCCGCCGCCGGCCCGGGCACGCTCGGGATACGAGCGGGACGGCTTCACGTAGGGCCCGATGACTGGCGGCCGCCGGCCGCCCGCACCATCGACGCCACGGGCCTGGTGGTGGCGCCGGGGTTCATCGACCTGCACTCGCACGGCGGGCTGGTGATCCTGGCCGATCCCCGCCACGAGCCGAAGGTGCGCCAGGGCGTGACCACCGAGATCGTGGGCGTGGACGGCAACGGCTATGCGCCGTTCGCGCATCGGTCCGACCTGCTCGACTTCGTCCGGTTGAACGCCGGCCTGGATGGCGACCCGGCGCTGGACTACGACTGGGACTCCGTCGCGTCCTACCTGGACCGATACGACCGTGGCCAGGCCATCAACGTCGGGATCATGGTCGGCAACAGTGCGCTGCGCATCGGCGCCATCGGCTGGGAGGACGAGCCCGCCGATGTGCGGGCGGTCGCCGTCATGCGCTCGATGCTGCGCGAGGCGATGGAGGAGGGCGCGTTCGGCGTCTCATCGGGCCTGGACTACCCGCCGGGTTCCTACGCCTCGACCGACGAGCTGGCCGCAGCTGACCGGCGAGGCGGCAGTCCACGGCGGCTTCTACCACACCCACGTCCGCTACCCGCTGGGCGACCGGTTCCTGGATCCGTTCCGCGAGGCGATCGAGATCGGGCGGCGCGGCGAGGGGCCGGCCCACATCACCCACTTCTACCATCGCCAGACCTTCCCCGGCTCGCCGGACGACATGCTGGCGCTGATCGACGACGCGCGGGCGGCCGGGCAGGACGTCACCTTCGATGCCTACCCGTACGAGTGGGCCTCGACCAGGCTGCTGATCCAGCTGCCGCAGTGGGTGCAGGCCGGTGGGCCGATGCGCCTCAAGGACCGCCTCGCCGATACCGCCGACCCGCGACCGCATTCGCAGCGAGATGGCCGAGCGCGGGCGCGGCCTACGCCAGCGCCGCCGGCTGGGCCGACGTGCGGCTGGGCGCCTTCAGCCGGCCCGACAACCTGGGCTGGGAGTCGCGCACGCTGGCGGACGTCATGAATGAGACCGGCCAGGACGCGGTCGATGCGATCTGCGAGCTGCTCCTGGCCGAGGACCTGCGGGTGGCGCAGGTCACCACCGGCCCGTGGACCGATGGCCTGCGCCGCTTCCTGCCCCACCCGGCGGCGATGGTCGGCACCGATTCGACCTTCCTGGGCGACAAGCCGTCGCCGCGCACCTACGGCAGCTTCCCGCGCATCCTGGGCCAGTTCGTTCGAGAGGAGCGGCTCCTCTCGCTGGAGGAGGCGGTCCATCGCATGACCGGCGCCCCGGCCGCGCGCCTGGGCCTGCGCGAGCGTGGCCTGCTGCGCGATGGGTTCGCCGCCGACGTGGTGGTCTTCGATGCGGCCCGGGTGCGAGCCAACGCGACGTATGACGAGCCGCGACAATTCCCCGATGGGATCGAGCACGTCATCGTGAACGGCCAGTTGGTGGTGGACGGCAACCGTCACACCGGCGCGCTACCGGGGCGCGCGCTGCGCCACGGACGGTCATGACCTTTCCGACCGATGAGGTGGAGCTGACCACGATCCTGGTCGTCTCCGATGTCGACCGCGCGCGCGACTTCTGGCGCGACGTGGTTGGGGCCGAGGTCTATCGCGAGTACGGCGGTACCTCGTGCGTGCTGCGGCTGGCCGGGACCTGGATCCTGCTGGTCACCGGCGGAGGGCCGACCGAGGACAAGCCCGACGTGACGTTCGCCGTGGCTCCTGACCCGAGCCCGCGTCGACCATGCATTCACCATGCGCGTCGCGGACTGCCAGGCCGCCTACGACACGCTTCGCGCACGTGGTGCGGAGTTCCTCACGCCACCGGTCAGCTCGTCGTGGGAGACGCGCGCCTTCTTCCGCGATCCGGACGGCCACCTGCTCGAGATCAGCGAGGCACACTCCGCGGCCTAGCGCCCGCACCGTCGCGCTACGATGCACGGATGGAGGGTCCGAGGGGAACCACCCGCACCCCGCCGCCGGATACGGCCAGCCAGCCGCTGATCCTGCCCGCCGATGCGCCGCCTCGCGGGCGCGCCGGTGGCGCCCCGCTCCGCCGCGAAGGCCCGGAGAAGCTCACCGGCCTGGCGAAGTACGCCGATGACCTCGTCTTCCCCGGTGCGTGGTACGGCGCCACCATCCGCTCCACCGAGCCCCACGCCCGCCTGCTGGGGATCGACCTGGACGATGGCTTCGACTGGAGCCGGGTCGTGGTGGTGACCGCCGACGACATCCCCGGCGAGAACGTCGTCAGCCTGATCGACGACGACCAGCCGGTGCTCGTGCCGGTCGGCGGCGAGATCCGCCACCAGGCCGAGCCGGTGGCGCTGATCGCGGCGGCCGATCGGTCGACGGTGCGAGAGGCGCGCCGCCACATCAGCCTGCGCACCGAGCGCCTGCGCGCCGGTCTTCGATCCGCTCGAGAGCGAGCAGGAGTTCGCCCACTACACCGTCGAGCGCGGCGATGCGGCGGCGGCCATGGCGCAGGCTCACGTGGTGATCGAGGGGACGTACCGGGTCGGGCACCAGGAGCAGCTCTACATCGAGAACCAGGCCATGATCGCGGTGCCGCGCGAAGACGGCGGCGTGACCGTTCACGGGTCGCTGCAGTGCCCGTACTACATCCACAAGGCCATGAAGCGAGCGCTCGAGATGGGCGACGAGCTGGCGGTGGTGGTCCAGGCCGAGACCGGCGGCGGCTTCGGCGGCAAGGAGGAGTACCCCTCCATGATCGCGCTGCACGCCGCCCTGCTGGCGCTGAAGTGCCAGCAAGCCGGTGCGCATGATCTACGACCGCCACGAGGACATCAGCGCCACCACCAAGCGTCATCCGGCGGTGGTCCGCTACCGCTCCGGCGTCACCAGCGACGGAGAGCTGGTGGCCCAGGAGATCGAGGTGATCATGGACGGCGGCGCCTACTGCACCCTGACGCCGGTCGTCCTGTCCCGCGGCACGCTGCACGCCGGTGGCCCGTATCGCTGCGAGAACGTCCGCATCACCGGGCGCGCGATGGCCACCAACACCCCGCCCAACGGCGCCTTCCGCGGCTTCGGCGCGCCCCAGACCGAGTTCGCCGCGGAGATGCAGGTCAACCGCATCGCCGAGGCGCTGGGCGAGTCGCCGCTCGAGCTGCGGCGGCGGTGGGTCTACGTCGAGGGCGACATCACGCCGACCGGCCAGGTGCTGCGTGAGAGTGTGGGCGGCTCGGCCGTGCTGGAGGCGGCCGCGGAGGCGTCGGCCTTCGACACCCACCGGCAGCGCAACGCGGAGGCGCGCGAGCTGCGCGGATCCGGCGCGCGACGGGCGTCCGGCATCGGCCTGGCGCTGGCCTGGCATGGCGCCGGCTTCACCGGCAGCGGCGAGGTTCAGCCTGGCGTCGGTGGCATCGGTCGAGCTGACCGACGACCATCGGATCCGGATCCTGACCGCATCGACCGAGATGGGCCAGGGCACCAAGACGATCTTCCCGCAGCTGGTGGCGGACACGCTCGGCGTCGAGTACGACGAGGTCGAGATTGCGCCGCAGGACACATCAATCGTGCCGGACTCCGGCCCAACCGTGGCCAGCCGCACCGCGATGGTGGTCGGTGGGCTGCTGATCAGGGCCGCGGAGCGGCTCCGCGCCGAGGTGGAGGAGGAGACCGGCCGCGGTTTCGCCGACGGGTATCGCCAGGCGCGGCCGCGGCGCGTGGACGAGCGGTTCACGCCGTACCCGGGCGTCACGTTCGACGACGCAACCTACACCGGCGACGCCTACCCCGCCTTCGGCTGGGCGGCCGCGGTGGCGCGGGTCGAAGTCGACCTGGACACGGCCGAGGTCACCGTGCGCGAGTACGTCTCCGCCGACGACATCGGACGCGTCATTCACCCGGTGCTGGCCGAGGGACAGGTGGAGGGCGGGTCGCTGCAGGCGATCGGCTACGCCACCATCGAGGAGATGAAGCTGGCCGACGGCCGTTACCTGAACGACCGCCTGGCGACCTACCTGATCCCGACCGCCCTCGACGCGCCGCACATTCGCAGCATCCTGGTCGAGAAGCCGTATTCCGGCGCGCCGCACGGCGCCAAGGGCGTTGGCGAGCTGCCGATGGACGTCGGGGCGCCGGCGGTGGTGGCCGCCATCCACGACGCGACCGGCGATCTGGATCCACGACCTGCCCGCCACGCCGGAGCGCATCCTGGCCGCCATGACTGATGGACCGATGCCGCCGCCGCCGGGCGTATCGGTCGAGCAGCCCGCCCCAGAGGCCCCGCCCATCGAGGACCTGCCCGCCGGCGGCGACGAGATCCCGCTCCGCTCGCCCACCGACCCGCCACAGGACTTCATCCCGTGAGCTTCCGCTTCAGCGTGAACGGCTCACCGGTGGAGGTGAAAGCGCCCGGCATGCGGCGGCTGCTCGACGTGCTGCGCGAGGACCTGGGGCTGACCGGCACCAAGGAGGGCTGTGGCGAGGGCGAATGCGGCGCCTGCTCGGTGCTGATCGACGGCGCGCTGGTGGACGCCTGCCTGGTTCCCGTCTGCCAGGTCGAGGGCGCCAGCGTGGACACGGTCGAAGGACTGGCCGACGACGGGGCGCTCAACGTCCTGCAGGCGGCCTTCCTGGAGACCGGCGGCGCGCAGTGCGGCATCTGCACGCCGGGCATGCTGATGGCCGGCGAGGCGTTCCTGGCATCCGGCGAGGCGCCGAAGGACGAGGCCATCCGCCACGCCATCGCCGGCAACCTGTGCCGCTGCACCGGCTACACCAAGATCATCGACGCCATCGCGCTCGCCGCCGAACGGCGCACCGGCCGCTGAGCCGATGCCGCCCGAGCCGCCCGTCGTCTCCCCGCGCACGCTGGATGAGGCCTATCAGGTGTTGGCCGCCATCCCGCACCGCCCCGTTGCGGGAGGCACCGACCTGCTGGTGCAGATCACCGGCGAGATCGGCGAGCCGCCGGATCGCGTGCTGGACCTGTGGGCGCTGGACGACCTGCGCGGCATCCGCGTCGACGGCGACGCGCTGGTCATCGGCGCGCTGACGACGTACACCCAGATCCGCCGCTCGCACGAGGTCGCGGAGTTCCTGCCGTCCCTGGCCGAGGCGGCGGCCACCATCGGGGCGGCCCAGATCCAGAACCGCGGCACGCTGGGCGGCAACGCCGCCAACGCCTCGCCCGCCGGCGACACGCTCCCGATCCTGCTCGCCGCCGACGCCGAGCTGGTGCTGGGCAGCACGCGCGGCGAGCGCAGGGTGCCGGCCGCCGAGTTCTGGCCGTCGTACCGGCAGACGGCCCTGGCCCCGGACGAGCTGATCCTGAGCATCCGCTTCCCGCTGGCCGGGCAGCGGCGGGTGCGCTTTCGCAAGGTGGGCACGCGGCGCGCGCAGGCCATCTCCAAGGTGGTCATGGCGCTCGCCTGGCAGCCGGGACCGGAGGGCACATGGCGCGAGGTCCGGCTGGCGCTCGGCTCGGTGGCGGCCACGCCGGTCCGCGCCCCCCGCACCGAAGCGGCGCTGGACGGTGCCTCGCCGACCGCCGAGACGGCCGACCGGGCGGCGGACGCGCTGCGTGCCGAGATCCAGCCGATCGACGACGTGCGCTCCACCGCCGACTATCGGCGCGAGGTGGCTGCCCGTGTCCTGCATCGGCTCGTCCGCGACGAAGGAGGCTGGTGACGTCGCCGCTGCTTGACCCGACGCCGGACGACGTCCACGTCTTCCCAACCGCCGCAGATTTTCGGAGCTGGCTGGAGGCCAACCACGACACCGTTCCCGAGCTCTGGGTCGGCTACTACAGGAAGGGCGTGCCGAAGCAGTCGATGACCTACGCCCAGGCGGTGGAAGAGGCTCTCTGCTTCGGCTGGATCGACGGGCTGACGCGGCGCATCGACGACGAGATCACCTCCAATCGCTACACGCCGCGTCGCAAGGGCAGCAGCTGGAGCGCCATCAACATCGCCAAGATGGCCGAGCTGAAGGCGGCGGGGCGCCTCCACCCGGCCGGCGTGCGGGCCTTCGAGGGGCGCGACCGCCGCAAGGACGCGATCTACTCCTATGAGCGGCCACCGGCCGAGATGCCACCTGACATGCTGTCCCGCCTCAAGGCCGACACGAAGGCATGGGCCTTCTGGGAGGGAGAACAGCCCTCATTCCGCAAGGGGGTCGCGCATTGGGTCACCTCCGGCAAGCGGCCGGAGACCAATGAACGACGCTTCGCCGAGCTGTTGGAGACCGCGCATGACGGGACACGGCCGAAAGGCTTCATCGTGGAGCGGCAGGACCGCTAGCATCAGCCGCCCGGCCCGTACGGAGGCTCGCATTCGGTGAACTGGTTCCAGTTCGGGGTCCAGTGGTTCCACGTTCTGCTTGGCATCCTCTGGTTCGGCTACAACCTTTCGATGGCCTTCCTCATCGCTCCGCCGCTGAACAGCCTGCCCGACGATCAGCTCCGCGAGATCTATCGACGCCTCGGCGAGGTCGGAGCCCGAGTCTTCCCGATCGTGGGCATCCTGGTCGTCGTGCTGGGGATCATCCGTGGCACGGTCTTGGGCCCGATTGACTCCGTCCAGGCTGCCTTCACGACCACATACGGCATCACGTGGCTGGTTGCGCTGGTCCTGACCATTGCTCTCTTCTTCAACGGGGCGCGCTACGTGGGTCCCGGCTTCGCGGCCCTGGCCGATGCCCCGGACTTCCGCGCCGCGGGAGCCAGGCTCCAGGTGTTCACCCGCATCGACCTGGCACTCTTCTTCCTCATCTTCACCTGCATGATCCTCATGCGATTCGGGTACTGAGTCCGTGCTGACCGACGTGCCTGGCGTCCAGGTCACGCGGCCCGCGGACCATGCCGACGACCGTCCTGACGCCGGAGGCGCTGGGCTTCGTGGCGCAGCTGCATCGGTCCTTCGACCGCAGACGGCAACGGCTGCTGGGCGAACGCCATGACCGCCAGGCGCGGTTCGACGCCGGGGAGCTGCCGGACTTCCTGCCGAACACGCACGAGGTGCGCTCCGATCCGGATTGGCGCGTCGCGCCGGCGCCCGCCGACCTGGACGACCGCCGGGTGGAGATCACCGGGCCGGTCGAGCCGAAGATGATGATCAACGCCCTCAACTCCGGCGCCAAGGTCTTCATGGGCGACTTCGAGGACGCCCTCTCGCCCACCTGGCAGAACGTGGTCACCGGCCAATGGGCGGTCGCAGAGGCCGTGCGCCGCCGGCTGACCTTCGAGACCGACGAGAAGGCGTACGCCCTGAACGAGGGCGAGATCGCCACGTTGGTGATCCGGCCGCGAGGCTGGCACCTCGACGAGGCTCACGTGCTGGTCGATGGCTCCCCCATCTCGGCCAGCCTGTTCGACTTCGGGCTGGTCTTCTTTCATAACGCGCGCGAGCAGCTGGCTGCGCGGATCCGGCCCGTACTTCTACCTGCCGAAGCTCGAGTCGCACCTCGAGGCGGAGCTGTGGAACGACGTCTTCGTCGCCGCCCAGGAGGGCCTGGGGGTGCCGCAGGGCAGCATCCGCGCCACCGTCCTGATCGAGACGATCCTGGCCGCGTTCGAGATGGAGGAGATCCTGTACGAGCTGCGGCACCACGCCGCCGGGCTGAACGCCGGGCGTTGGGACTACATCTTCAGCGTCATCAAGAAGCTGCGCAGCCGGCCGGACAAGATCCTGCCGGATCGCGCGCAGGTCACCATGGCGGTGCCCTTCATGCGTGCCTATCAGCAGCTGCTGGTGGCGACCTGCCACCGCCGCGGAGCCCACGCCATCGGCGGCATGAGCGCCTTCATCCCGAACCGCCGTGAGCCGGAGGTGACGGAGCGTGCGCTGGCGGCCGTCCGGGAGGACAAGCGGCGTGAGGCCGGCGACGGGTCGGACGGCACCTGGGTCGCGCACCCGGACCTGGTGCCGGTGGCCGGCGAGATCTTCGACGCGGCCCTGGGCGAACGGCCGAACCAGAAGGATCACTCCCCGCACGGCCGCGCCCACCGCCCGCGAGCTGCTGGACGTGCGCATCGAGGGCGGTGCCGTGACCGAGGCCGGCGTGCGGACCAACGTGTCGGTCGCGCTGCAGTACCTGGCCTCGTGGCTGGCCGGCAACGGCGCGGCGGCCATCAACAATCTCATGGAGGACGCGGCCACCGCCGAGATCAGCCGCTCGCAGCTCTGGCAGTGGCGCGTGCACGCGGCCACGCTGGACGACGGCGGCCGATGACGGCCGAGCGCTACACCGCGATCCGCGACGAGGAGCTCGGCCGGCTCCAGGAATCTGCCCCGGACTACCGCTGGACCGATGCCTCCGCCCTGCTCGACGAGCTGGTCCTGTCCGACGACTTCGTCGAGTTCCTGACGCTGCCCGCCTACCCGCAGCTCGGCTGATGCGTCCGCGGCTGAGCTCCACCATCGGCTCATGGGTCGTACGCGTCCAGGTAGGTGCGGTACAGCGGCCGCAGGTTCGCACTCGTCCTGCCGTCCAGGTAGTCCGAGCAGGCCGCGGGTGGTGATGATCCGGTGGCGGTGGCTGGCGATGTAGTCGCGCATGGCGTTGATGAACGGCTGGCGGCCCATCCGCGCGCGGACCGCGTTCAGGAACTCGGTGGCCTTGTAGAAGACCGTGTGGAAGTAGCCGTCGCAGCTCTGCCAGTCACCACCGGTGGTCCGTCCCGCCGGCCAGGCGAAGACCGGGCTGTCGACCTCGCGGCCGGAGCACTGGATCTCACCGATGCCCATCAGCCAGCGCGCGGTGAAGTCGGCGAAGCCCTCGTCCAGCCACGGCTCGCGCATCTGGTCGTTGCCAAGCTGGGCATAGAACCACTGGTGCGCGACCTCGTGGTTGACGACGTACGAATCGGTCACCTTCGAGCGGGTCAGGTGGATGGCGCGCGGGTACTCCATGCTGAAGCCGCCATCGGCGCCGACCTCGGCCAGCACCAGGTCCGGCCACGGGTACTTGCCGAAGAGGTCGTTCAGTCGGGCCATGGCGGAGCGGGCCTTGTTGGCGGTCACGCTGCCGTCGACCGACTCGGTGTAGACGCGCAGGCGGATGCCGTCGACCGATCGCGTGGTCAGCCGGAAGCGCGGATTGACGACGAAGCTGAAGTCACGCACCTGCTTGCTGACGCAGGTCCAATGGCGGCCACGGACGTCCGGCGCCTGACGCAGGCCCGGGCAGGCCACGGCGTTGCGCGGCTGGCGCGTCGTGGTCGTCAGGTCGAGGCGGATCTGATCCGCGGTGCGCGTGACCTGCGGGTCGCCGACGCCGTAGCTGTCATGCGGGCGCGACAGGATCGGGAACCACTCGCCGAACGAGATCACGCCGCGGTCGCGACTGGTGCGAGCGGTGAACGCGCCGCCGCTGGACCCGACCGTCAGGCGGAACGGCACGCGGATGCTGAGGCTCTGGCCGGGATGCAGCCAGCGGCCCAGCGCGACGCGCAGGTTGGTCCGCGTCGTCCAGCGCGTCGCGCACCGGATCGCCCGCCACTCGGACCTGCCCGGTGAAGGCGAAGTAGCCGAACGCGCGTGGCAGGACGGAGAGGTTGACGTGATCGATCGGGTGGGCGGCACGGTTGGTGAGCGTCACCTTCTCCGTCACGCGCATGCGCCCGGCGGCGACGTCCAGGGTGGCGGTCAGCTCGTAGCCCTGGCCCAGGTAGGTGGTTGTTGCCGGCTTGCGTCGGGGCGGCCAACTGTCGGAGCCGCGTGGACGGTCACGGAGAAGGCAACCACCATGGCGAGCAGCCCGGCCATGGCCCCATCCTAGCGGCCTTTGGGATGGCGCGGGATCAGTCGGTCGGGTTCGGCGCCACCTTACGCAGCCGTTCGGTGAGCGCCATCATCAGCTCCAGCCGAACCGACGGATGCTCGTCGATCAGCCGCTGGAACTGCTCGCGGCCGAGCGTGAGCGTCGCGACCTCGTCGGTGGCGGTGATGGTGGCAGAGCGGGGCTGACCGTCGATCAGGCTGATCTCGCCGAAGAAGTCGCCCTCTCCCAGCTCGCGCAGCTGCGAGCCATTGTGCTCAACCACCGCGTGGCCGTCGGTGATGACGTAGAAGGCGTCGCCGGGGTCACCCTCGCGCACGATCGCCTCTCCGGGACCGAAACGAGCCTCGGTGGCAAGATCGCCGATCGCCTCGAGCGTGCGATCGGTAAAGCCCTGCATCAGGTGGCTGCGCCGGAGCAGCGCGTTACGTGGCCGAAGGTCGTCCATGGGCCTTCACGGTAGGCCGCGCGCGTTAACGGAATGTCATATTGCGGCGGGCGGCAGGCTGCGCTCCAGGAACGTTCCGCGCCCGCGACGGCCGACGAACAGTCCCTCACGGACCACCGGCTCGCCGCGCAGCAGCACGCGTCCGCACCGCGCCGCGCACCGGCATGCCCTCGTACGGCGTGAAGTCGCTGGTGTGGTGCAGGCTGGCCTGGCCGATCACGCGCGAGGCGTCCGGATCGAACAGCACCAGGTCGGCGTCGCGCCCGACCTCCACCGCGCCCTTGGCCGGCAGCCCGAACAGGCGCGCCGGCGTGGTGGCCAGCACGTCGACCATGCGCTCGACCGAGATCCGGCCCGCGGCCACGCCGGTGCTGTAGCACCACGCTGAGCAGCGTCTCGATCCCCGGAGCGCCGTTGCTGATCTGCGGGAAGGGCGGCGCCGGCACGACCTTCTCCACCGCCAGCCGGTCGGGCACGTGGTCGGTGGCCACCAGGTCCAGGCCGGCGCGCGCCAGCCCCAGCCACAGCGCCTGGCGGTCGGACTCGCTGCGCAGCGGCGGCGAGATGACCGACTTGATCATCTCCGCCTCGTCGTCGCCGTCGTAGGCCGCATCGGTCCGCGACAGGTAGTGCGGGCAGGTCTCGGCGTAGACCGGCCAGCCGCGCGCCTTGGCGGCCACGACCTCGGCCAGCGCATCGGCGCATGACAGGTGGACGACATAGACCGATGCGTCCGCGGCCTGGGCCAGCGCGATGGCCCGATGCGTGGCCTCCGCCTCGGCATAGGTCGGCCGGCAGGCGGCGTGGTGCCGGCATTCGATCCGTCCCGCCTCCAGGGCGCCGGAGACCAGCGCGTCGATGATGGTGGCGTTCTCGCAGTGGACCTGCAGCATGCCGCCGTGGCGGCCCATCACCTGCAGGGCGGCGAACAGCCGATCATCGGGCAGGCGGAAGTCGTAGACCATGAATGCCTTGGCGGTCGGCACCCCCCGCGCGATCAGCTGCGGGAAGCTCCGCCACCGGATCCGGCCTGCTGGCCGGAGATCACCGAGGACAGCGCGAAGTCGACCGCCGCCTCGCCCGTCGGTGCGCGCCCGGAACTCGTCCAGGCCCGCCAGCAGCGACGCGCTCCCCTGCTCGCTGATGCCGGTGCCCGGGTTGTTGAAGGCGAGGAAGGTGGTGGTGCCGCCGAAGGCCGCCGCCACGCTGTCCTGGTAGAAGCGGTCCGGCTCCTCGTCGATCGGCAGCCGGGTGTGGGTGTGGACGTCGATGCAGCCGGGCAGCACCAGCAGGCCGCGGGCATCGAGCGTGTCGGCCTCCGGGTAGCGCCGCCCCAGTCCCGGGCCGACCTCGGCGATCCGGCCGTCGCGAATCGCCACGTCGGCGGCGATACGAGCGCTCGGCGGTCACGACCGTGCCACCGGTGATCAGGAGGTCGGTCATGCCTCAGGCTACGCGGAATTGGAGTGCAGAGCGCGGGGAGGTCCGCGAGCGTCGCGGTACCCAGGCCGTGTGTGCCTGGAGCGCGGGCATGACGTCTTGCGTGCATCGGCGCCGATGTACTCGAACCGGGAGTCGCGATCAGTCGCCGGCGCTTGCCGGCGGCTCGCGCCGCACGCGGGTGGCGGATGGGTTCTGGGGCGGCTGGTGCCGGCGGCCGCGCGGCATGCGGCGGAGGCGGAAGTTGGTCCGGTACCAGCCGGGCAGGCCGTCCGCTGCCTGGTCGACCGAGATGTTCTGGCCGCGATCGACGAGGTTCCGGCGCTCGTTGCTCCCGAACCACCGGCGCACCGCGGGCGTGGCGAGCAAGAGCGCCCCGACGACGACGAGCAGGATCAGCCAGGTGTCATCCACCGGCAGCGCCTTCCTCGATGCTGATCGCCTGCGCGCCCTGCCACAGGACCGCGGCGGCCGACTTCGCGCAGCCGATCCCGCCATCCGTCGTCGGGAACGAGCGTGGCGAAGTGGTTGCCGGCCAGCTGCCCGACCTTGGAGGAGAAGCTGCAGGCCCCGTACGGGAACAGGATCTCGCACTCGCTGATGTCGCCGACGTAGATCAGGAGGTCGCCCGGCGCGGGGTGCGAGGTGGCGTTCTCGTAGCCGACCTCCGGCCGCTGGTCGCCGAACGGGATCCAGGTCGACTCGCCGCTCCAACGGCAGTGGATCAGCTCTGAGTCGATCGGCAGCCAGGCTCGGAGCGCCTCGCGCGTGCGCGGGGCGTCCGCCTCCCAGCGGGCGGTAAAGTTCAGGTCGCCGACGCTGATGCGAAGGTCACCCATGGCGCGGAGGATACCAACCTGGCCGGTTCACGCCCCACCATCAGCACCCACGTCCTGGACCTGGGCAGCGGCGAGCCGGCGGCCGGGGTGCCGGTGGCGCTCTTCCGGCTGGGCGAGGACGGGCAACCGGCGCTGCTGTCCGAAGCCGAGACCGATGCCGACGGGCGCGTGCGCGCCCTCCTGGACGAGGAGCTGCAGCCGGGCAGCTACCAGCTCGTCTTCGACGTGGCCGCCTACCTCGAGGACGACGCCGAGTTCTTCGAGAACATGGCCGTCGGCTTCCGCATCGACGATCCGGAGCGCAGCTATCACGTGCCGCTGCTGCTCTCGCCGTTCGGCCTGTCCACCTACCGCGGCAGCTGAGCCGATGCGTCCCACCGAGCCGATCGACGCCGCCGCCGGCGAGCGTGGCCTGGATGGCCGGGCGGTGGGTCGGCGAGCACGACGGCGATCGCATCGAGGAGTGGTGGAGCGAGCCGCACGCCGGGATGATGCTGGGCATGTTCCGCTGGCACCGCGACGGGCGAGCCGCGCTTCTACGAGCTGATGTCGATGGAGCCGGATGCCGCGCGCCTGGTATTCCGTATCAAGCACTTCGCGCCGGGCCTGGTCGGCTGGGAGGAGAAGGACGAGGCGGTGACGCTTCGACCTGGTGCAGCTGACCGACGGCGAGGCGGTCTTCCTGAAGCGCGGCGAGGAGCGCTGGATGGTCTACCAGCGGCAGGCGAGCTCCGGCGAGCTGCTGGCCTGGTTCGAGACGCCGGCCGAGCCACGCGTCCCCGGTGACGAGTTCCGTTACGCAGCGTGGCTGAGGTCACGGTCCGCGACCTCGTGCCCGCCGACCACGACTGGGCGCGGGCGCTGATCGCCGGCTTCCAGGGCTCGCCGCGGGTGGCGCGGCTGGGCGAGCTCATCGACCCGCTGGCGCTGGAGGGCATGGTCGCCGAGCGCGACGGCTCGCCGGTCGGCCTCGCGTCGCGTCGGTCGAGACGCCGGACAAGGGCCTGGAGATCCTGCTGCTGCAGGCCGAGCCGAGCGGGATCGGCGCCGGCACCGCGCTGCTGGAGACCGCCCGCCAGGTGGCTGCCGCCAGCGGGCACCATCGGCTCTGGCTGGTGACCACCAATGACAACCTGCCGGCCATCCACTTCTACCTGCGCCGCGGCCTGCACGTGGCGGCGGTGCACGAGAGGGCGGTGGACGCCGATCGGGCCCTGAAGCCGGAGATCCCGGCCGTCAACCCGGTCAACGGCCTGCCGATCCGCGACCTGATCGAGATGGAGCTGGTCGGTGAGGCGCTGGATCGCCCGGTGCAGACCGCCGGCTTCCCGAGCGTGGCCGACCTCGACAAGCTGCCGGTCGAGGCCTTCGTCGCCGAGATGGCGCCGCTGGTCGAGGGCGCGCCGGCCTTCCTGGAGGCCCTGGCCGGGTCTCGCCCGCTGGAGACCGATGAGCGCCTGATGGCGGCCGCCTTCGATATCGCGCACGCCCTGCCCGAGGATGCGCAGGTGCAGCTGATCGATGCGCATCCGCCTATCGGCGCGGCGGCCGACACCGTCTCGGCGCTGTCGTACGCCGAGCAGGGATACGCGCAGACGGCGGTCGCGGTCGCATCGGCTCCTGACGGCGGATGGCGACGGCGTCTACGAGGACGAGAGCCTGTTCAGCGACGCGGAGCTGGCCGAGGAGGCCGCCGCTCCAGCGTGCCGCGGAGCTGCGACGCGCCGACGAGGAGCTGGCCATGCTGAACGAGCTGTATGAGCAGCGCTTCGGCTTTCGCTACGTGATCTTCGTGGCCGGCCGCCCGCGCGACGAGATCGTGCCGCTGCTCGAGCACGCGCTGGTCAACGATCGGGAGGTGGAGCTGCGTCGCGCGGTCGACGACGCGATCTACATCGCCGGGGATCGGCTGCGCCGGCTGCGCGGCCTGGGCACGGAGACCTGAGCGGGAGGGCTGATGCAGTACGAGATCCACTACGGCAAGGCGGACGTCAGGGTCTACCGCACCTACGGCACGCCGCTGGCGGGCATCTCCCCCATCCCCGAGTCGCCGTTCGCCGGGCGGGCGAACACGCTGATGGCCGCCGAGATCGAGGTCAGTCGTGCGCGGCGAGGCCTTCCTGGACGCCTACACCCGCGGCGACAACCGTCTGGTGGTGGCGACCGACACGATGAAGAACTTCATCCACGCCGCCAGCCTGGACTCGACGGCGACGACGCTGGAGGGATGGCTGCATCACGTGGGCAGCCGCTTCCTGGCCGAGTACCCGCACATGGAGCGGCTGACCATGCTCGGCCGCGAGCTGCCGTTCCCCGCCGCGCTGGTGCCGGCCGACGACGGCGACGGCTGGGCGGAGTCGGAGGTGCTCTTCGCCCGCGACCGCAACGATCGCTCCACCGCGTCGCTGGACCTCGAGCGCGACGGCGGTGGCGGGGTGATCGTATCGGGCCACGCCTGCGGCCGCCGCGACCTGCAGCTGATCAAGGTCACCGGCAGCGCCTTCGCCGACTTCGCCCGGGACGAGCACACCACCCTGCCCGAGCGACGCGACCGGCCGCTCTACATCTGGACCGACATCGGCTGGCGCTATGCCGATGCCTCCGATGCGCTGGGCACCGATCCGGCGCGCTACGTGGACGGGCAGCAGGTTTCCGATCTGGCCGGCGCCGTGTTCCACCAGTTCGTCAGCCTTTCGATCCAGCACCTGGTGCACGAGATCGGGCTGCGCATGCTGGAGCGCTGGCCGCAGCTGGACGAGGTCAGCTTCGAGGCCACCAACCGGCTCTGGGATCCCGGGGCCGTCAGCGAGACCGACGAGCGGATCAAGACCTACGCCGATCCGCGGCCGCCGTATCGGGCGCATCGGCCTGGTCATGCGTCGGTGAGCGCCACCCGCCTCACCCCGGAGGACGAGCAGCGCTTCCGCTTCTCATCGATCGCGCACGGCGAGATGGCGATCATGAATCCGCTGTCCGGCACCGTCCTGAACGAGGCGATCAGCGAGCTGGAGCTGACGCCCGGGCATGCGGGTGCTGGATCTGGGCTGCGGCAAGGCGGAGGCCCTGCGCCGGATCGTGGAGCGCTACGACGTGCATGGCGTGGGCGTCGACCTGTCGCCCTTCGCCATCGCGCAGGCGCGTGCCGCCTCCATGGAGCTGCGCAAGGGCACCCTCGAGCTGATCGAGGGCGACGCGCTGCAGTACGCGCCGCAGTCGAGCTTCGACGCCGTGCTGGCGCTGGGCCCGGGCTGGGAGCCACGACAGCTTCGAGTCGCTCATCCGCCAGACCTACCCGCATGCGCTGCCCGGCGGGCTGCTGCTGCTGGCCGATGCCTACTGGCGCACCGAGCCGACCGACGAGTACATGGCCCTGCTCGGCGTGACGCGCGACGAGATGGGCAGCCACTCGGCCAACGTGCAGGCCGCGATCGGGTTGGGCCTCGTTCCCCTGTGGGCGGCCGCCGCCACCCAGCGCGACTGGGATCGCTACGAGTGGCGCTACCTGGCCAACGTCGAGCGCTGGGCGGCCGACCATGCCGGCCGATCCGCAGCGGGCCGGCTTCCTCGAGCGGGCGCGCGCCGGCCGCGATCGGTACCTGGCCGGCGGCCGCGAGCAGCTGGGCTTCGGGATCTACCTGTTCCGCGTCCCCCGCTGATCGATCGCGATCCGCATGCGCGGCAGCATGCGTCCCGGCTCCGCCGCCGATCGGCGTGCTGCCGATCTCGTCGCCGCCCATGGCCTGGTAGAAGCCGACCGCGAACGGATCGGCATCCCACTCCATGCGGGTGGCCCCCAGCTCGGCGGCGATGCCCACCGCGTGCTGGAACAGGAACCGTCCCAACCCGGTGCCGATCACCGGGGGCTCCAGCCACAGGTCCTCCAGCTCGGCCCGTTCACCGTGGCTGGTGACTCGATGCCAGCCCACGGCGATGCCATCCAGGTCGAGCACCCAGACTTCTTGCGCGGCCACGTCCTCGGGTTCCAGCTGCAGCATCGGCTCCACCACCGCCAGGAACTCCGGCGTGTACGGCCAATGGGCCTTGGACCGATGCGCCAGCGCCCGCAGCGCCGGCGCCTCCTCCGGTTTGGCGCGCCGGATGGCCGGCGTCACGCCCCGCGCAGGGACGGCAGGTCGATGGCCGGGCAGCGGTCCATGACGACCAGCAGGCCGGCCGCAGCGGCGCGCTCGGCGGCCGTCCTCGTCCCACACGTCGAGCTGCAGCCAGACCGCCTTGGCGCCGATGGCGATCGCCTCGTCGACGTGGGCTCCGGCCCGATGCGAGGCGCGGAAGATGTCGACCACCTCGATCGGGCTGTCCGGCGGACGTTGCGCCGCCGCGGTGGCGAGGTCGGGCACGGTGGCGATGCCGTGGATGGTGGTCTCGCGCGGGTAGATGGGGATCATCTCGTAGCCGTAGCCCATCAGCGTGCGCGACACCCCGTAGCTGGCGCCGCATCGGGTCTGGCGAGCAGCCGACCACGGCCCAGACGTGCGTCGACTCGAGGATCTGGCGCGCCACCTCCGGGTCGCTCCAGCGGACGTGCCGGGTCGGTCATCGCGAGCGCGCCAGCTCCTGGAGCGCGGCCTTGATGCGCGCGTCCAGGGCGTCGTCGGTACCGGCCACCGCGCCCGCCGCGCGGCGCGCCTCCTGGTTGGTGTAGCCGAGCGACTCGAGCGCGGCCACCACGTCCGACTCGCTGGCCGCGCCCGGCCCGACCGCGATGCTGGCGGCGTGGATCTTCTCCTTGAGCTCCAGCACGATGCGCTGGGCGGTCCGCCGCCCGACGCCGGTGACCGAGGTGAGCAGGTCCAGGTCGTCGCTCACGATCGCCAGCTGGAGCCGGGTGACCGGATGCGCGCCCACGATGGCCAGCGCCAGCCGCGGACCGACGCCGGTCACCGTCATCAGCAGCTCGAAGAACGCCAGCTCCTCCGACGAGGAGAAGCCGAACAGCGCCTGCTGGTCCTCGCGCACGAGGTGGTGGACGAAGAAGTGCGCCTCGCGCTCCGGTCGCAGCCGCGCCAGCAGCTTGGGCGCGACCACGACCCGGTAGCCGACGCCGCCGATCTCGACCACGACGTAGTCCTGGCCCGATGTGCGTGACCGCGCCGCGCAGCGTGCCGATCATCGGGCGCGCGCCAGTCGATGCCCGGCGGCCGCCGGCGTAGGCGCAGCCGATGGCCACCGCCAGTGCATCGGTCGCGTCATCCGGCACGCCGTCGAGCGACATGCCCAGCAGGCGCGCCACCATCGTCGGCCACCTGCTCCTTGTCGGCCGCGCCGTTGCCGCAGACGGCCTGCTTCACCTCGTTCGGCGTCGGCTCGTCCACCGCCAGGCCGGCCTGCGCGGCGGCCAGCAGTGCCACGCCCGCGGGCCTGGCCGACGGCCATGGCGGTCTGCACGTTGCGCTGGAAGAAGAGGCGCTCCACGCCCACCCGGTCCGGGGCGTGCTCGGCCAGCAGTGAGGCGAGCGCGGCGTGCAGCTGCCGCAGGCGGGCGGCATCGGTGTCGTCGGCGCTGGTGCGGATGACCCCGGCGTCCACCAGCCGCAGGCGGCCGTCCTCGAGCGACACCACGCCGAAGCCGCAGGTGGCGGTGCCCGGATCGATGCCCAGCGCGATCACGCCGCCTATCGTAGCGACGGCGGTCAGGCGACGGAGGCTTCGAGCGACTCCATCAGCGCGTCGGGGATGTCGAAGTTGGCGTACACGTTCTGCACGTCGTCCAGGTCCTCGAGGCGCTCGACGAAGGTGAGCACCCCGCGCGCGGTCTTCTCGTCGCCGATCTCGACGCGGGTGGTGGGCTCCATCGACACCTCGGCCGAATCGGCCTCGTAGCCGGCCGCGCGCAGCGGCGGTGCGCACCGCCTCGAGCTCGGACGGGGCGGTGGTGACCAGGATCGCGCCGGCCTCCGGAGAGCTGACGTCGATAGCGCCGGCGTCGATGGCGGCCAGCGTGACCTCGTCCGGGTCCTGGCCGTTGAGCGGCACGCTGATGATGCCGCGCTGCTCGAACTGCCAGGCCACCGGCGTCAGCGAGCCGCCGGACTTGGTGAAGATGCGACCGGATCTCGGCGGCGGTGCGGTTGCGGTTATCGGTCATCGTCGCCACGATCACCGCCACGTTCGACGGCCCGAAGCCCTCGTACGTGATCTCCTCGTACTGCTCGGCATCGGCTCCGCTGCCGGTCGCACGCTCGATGGCGCGCTTGATGTTCTCCGCCGGCATGCGAGTTGGATCGGGCCTTGTCGACCGCCATGCGCAGCCGGTAGTTGCCGTCGACGTCTCCCCCACCCTGGCGCGCGGCGGTGATGATCTCGCGGGTCAGCTTGGTGAACAGCGCCCCGCGCTTGGCGTCGTTGGCGCCCTTCTGTCGCTTGATCTGCGACCACTTGCTGTGGCCTGACATCGCCTCTCCCGCCCACGCGTCGACGCGGGCTCTTTCGTGCTCGTGCGAGCGCGAATTCTAGCAAACGGCCCGATGCGGCCCTCCCGGCGTCAGTCCGCGGGCTTCGGCACCAGCACGGCGGCGCCCGCCTCGTCCGGCGTCCTCCACGGGAGCCGACGGGTGCCGGCGGAGCCGCCGGCTTGTCGCCCAGCAGCAGCACCACGGAGTGCCAGGTCGTCTGAGATCACCGCCAGGATCGGCACGATCAGGAACATGCCCGCGATGCCCGCCAGC
Organism: uncultured Chloroflexia bacterium; assembly: GCA_963783495.1. Classification (GTDB taxonomy): domain Bacteria; phylum Chloroflexota; class Limnocylindria; order QHBO01; family QHBO01; genus DASSCW01. The sequence goes on along the minus strand of CAWANT010000007.1, from coordinate 96,071 downwards.
GCGGCGCCGGCCGGGATGGACAGCAGCACCACCGCCGGATGCAGGCTCACCGTCCGGCTGTAGACCAGCGGCGTGACGATGTTGCCCTGCACCAGGTTGAAGACGATGGTGTAGACGAACATGATCGCGATCTGTGGCGGCGTCCCGTACGCCACCGCGATGAGGAAGGCCAGGCCGGTCGGTCACGAACCCGCCGATGTACGGGATGAAGCAGGCGATGAAGGACAGGATCGCGATCGGCACCGCGAAGGGCAGGCCCAGGATGCAGCATGATCAAGAGCTGCGAGATGGCTCCGACCGCCGAGATGGCTGCGGTGCCCAGCATGTAGCCACCCAGGATCTCGGTGGCGTCGACCCCTCCCTCGTGCAGCAGCTTCCGCCGCCAGGGCGTGGCGCGCGAGATCACCAGCGCCCAGCCGCGCGGCGCGTCGCGCAGCATGTAGAAGGCCAGGATCGGTGACAGGACCAGGATCAGCGCGAGGGTGCCGACCAGGTCGACCACCGTGCCGATGGCCCCGACGACCTGCGAGCCGATGCTGGTCGCCGAGCCCGACCAGGGCCTGCAGGTCGCCCGAGGTCGTCGAGTTCGCCTGCTGCGCGCCTCGATCGACTGCCCGGACGCTCTCGATGATCGGACCGGCGAACTGGAGGATCGCGAGGACGATCACGAACAGCAGCAGCAGGAACGTGCCGCCCGTCACGGTCGCGGCGGCGCGGCCGGCGCTCCAACCCCGTCGCTGGAGGGCGGCGGACAACGGCGCCACGCTGGCGGCGATCACCGCCGCGACGATGATCGGGATGATGACCAGCGGGACCTGGGCGATCAGCAGCACCACGACGCCCACCACGCCGATGATCGCCAGCGCCCGCCAGCTCCACTGGGCCACGCGATCGAGCCAGCCGGACACCACGCGGCTGTCGTCGCGGACCGGCGGCTCCAGGAGGTCCAGCACCGTCCCGCCGATGGCGACCACGAAGGCGATGACCGGCAGGGCCGCAAAGAGGCCGATCATGCCGGCCACGTAGCCGGCGATGGGCAACGCGATCAGGATCACGGCCGGATGCAGGTGGATCGAGCGGCCGTAGATGACGGGGCGCAAGAGTTGGTTCTGGAGCACCGTGGCGATGCCCAGCAGGACGAACAGGATGATCGTGCTCTGCGGACCAACCGTCGCCAGTGCGGTGAGCAGCACGGCCAGGGTCGCCACCAGCGGCCCGATGTACGGGATGAAGCCGCCGGCAAAGACCAGGACGGCCAGCGGAGCGGCCAGCGGGACGCCGAAGAGGAAGAGCAGCACCAAGCAGATGATCGCCCGGACGCCGGCCAGGATCCCCGTGCCGCGCAGGTAGCCACCCACGCGCTCGATGGCGTCCCAGCCGGTGGACTCGACCTCCGTCCGATGCCGCTCATCGGTCGCCTGCACGATGCGGCTCCAGAGGCTATCGCCATCCGCCAGGACGTAGTAGGTCAGGAAGAGCGACAGGATGGCGACGGTGACCGCCCCGGCGATGTTCGCCGGCCATGCCCGCGAGCTCGACCGGCGATCCATCCCCGAGCAGCCGCGAGCACGTTCTCGATGGCGGAGGTCAGCATCCGGCGAGACCTGGGCGTCCTGCAGCCACGCCTTGAGCTCCGCCGCGCCGGTCGTGACGAAGGTCGCGATCTGGCCCGCATACGGCACGAAGGCGAGGATCACCAGTGCGATGACCGCGCCCGCGACCAGCACCGCCGAGACGGTGACGACCGCCGATGCCTTGGCCCTGGACCAGCCTCGCGCGCGCAGTGCCGCGCGTCACGGGCGCGAAGGTCGCCGCCACGATCAGGGCACCAGGATCGAGGCGGTCACGGTGCCCAGCACGAAGGCCAGCCAGATCACGATCGCCAGCAGCGCCACCACCACCAGCACCCGCCAGGCAATCGCGCCGGCTCGATGCAGGGGCGGCGGCACGAGTTGGCCGGCGCCCACGACGTGCCCGAGGGCTCGATGGGCGCGGTCATGCGGCCACCTCCACAGCACGGCGGTCGAAGACGAACGCGGCAAGCGCCACCACGCAGGCCCACCAGAATCAGCACGGTAGCCAGCGGCTGGAGTGAGTGCACGACCGCGCCCACGATATCGGCCGCTGCCTTCTGTCCTTCCGGCGTTCGCGCGGCCTGTGCCACGGCATCGGTGATCGCGCGCACCGCGAACCAGCCAAGCAGCACGGCCACCGCGACGGCCGCGCCGACCCGCAGCAGGCCGGCCGGTCACCGACGGTGCCAGAAGGACGGCCAGCACCGACAGCAGGATCGCCAGTCCGATCAGGACCCAGACCACTCGATCAAACGTCTGCACGAGGCCCTGCGCGTTGCGCAGCTGGTCCTCGCTCATCAGCGCCACCTGGCCGAAGTCAGGAGGCAGATCCTGACCGACGATGCCCGCCAGCCGGTCGATCGCCTGCTCGGCGTCCTCACCTGAGTCGAACTGCGGGATCTGCCGCTCGCCGCCGATGGCCACGATGCCGGCGTTCACCACGCGGCGGATCGACTCGGCCACCATCGGCACCAGGTTGAGCTTACCTCGCCGCTCTCGACGTCGATGCTCGGCAGCTGATCGAGCTCGTCGCGCAGCAGCAGCACCGTGCGCTCGTGCAGCTTGGTGACGAGAGTCGACCAGCAGACCGTCGCCCTCCCGAGACGTGACGAACGTGTCGATCGCCTCGCGGATGCGGGTCTCGAGGCCGCCGGCGATGGATCCGGCCAGCAGCTGCAAGCCCGCCGCCGAGCCGCTGCAGGCGGGCGGCCTGGGCGGGCGAAAGGTCGAGCGCATTCGCGATCGCCTCGCCCATGCGATCACCCGCGGCGTCGAGCGCCTCCGCCACCCGGGTGTCGAGATCCAGCGCCTCGAGCGCCTGGTCGGCCAGTCGATCGGCGACGACCTGCTTGACTGCGTCGCTCTCCACGGCGGGCGTGACCGCCGCCATGAACTTGTCGGTATCGAGCAGCGTCTCGTGCGCCCAGTAGCCGACCACGCTCGCCGCGACCGCGATGCCGGCGAGGACTGTCAGGATCCAGGAGCCGATGGACTGCGTTCGCGATCGTCGAGGCGCCGGCGGCGCCCCGCCGGCGTGGCCGGAGCGGCCGTGGTTGCCGCCGGTGCGTCGGAAGCCGGTGACGGCTGCTCCGGCTCTGGCAGCTGCGGCTTCGGCGTGTCGGGCTCGGCGGCCCCGCTGGGAGAGGCGGGTTCGACGGAAGCGGCAGTCTGCCGAGGCGGCTTTTGCCGTGGTCGCGGCGGCGCCTCGGGCGGGTCGCGCGCTTCGGCGTCTCGGGCGCCGGTTCCTGGTCTGCGCCAGGCTGATCGGAGGACTCGGTCACGCCGCGCCTCCGAATTCGCAGTGTCATGTCCGTCACTGCCATGCCTCCGTGCGGCCACCCTACCGCCACGGGAGGGCGAAGTCTACCGCTCATCGGTTGGTGCTCCGTGGTCGTTTGCGCCCGCATCGTCGTCGCGATCGTGGGCCGCAATCCACGCCTGGGCCTCATCGACGGCCGCCTCGGTCGACGCGCCGAGCCTGGAGCTGGCCGGCACCATCACCAGCGGCCCGCCCTCGACGAGGTGACCCGTCGCGCTGGAAGGTCTCGATCACTGTCGGGTCCACGCCGCTCAGGTACAGGCGGCCGCCACGCGCGCCGAGGCGGTCGGCGTAGTTCCGCAACACGGTCAACGCCGTCGCACCCAGGTGCGATCGTCCGCGAAGCCGCAGAACCACGGCCGCCACGTCCGCGTCACCGGGTTTCGGCAGCCGCGCCTCGAGCGTGCGCGCGCCGGCATACAACAGGCTGCCGTAGACGTCCAGGACGGTGACGGCGCGGCTCGCGCAGGGCGCGTCGGCGCCGGACGCTCCTCGATGCCCCATCCGGCAGACGGCGGAGCTCCACCACCCGCAGGTCCATGGCGTCGGCGTTGAGCTGGAGCAGCAGTGAGAGCGCCACCCCCAGGCCCACGGCGGCCGCGACCGGCAGGAACAGGGTCGCCAGGAAGGTTGTCACCATCGCGATCTGCGAGCTGCCTCCTGTCCGCCACACCGTTTCGACCGTCACCAACGCGCAGCGACCCGATGGCGGCCACGATCAGGACGGCTGCCAGGGTCGGCATCGCGACGCGGCCGACAAGCCACCGAACGCGACGAGGATGACCAGCATCCAGAGCCCGGAGAAGATCGCCGCCCAGTGGGACCGCGCGCCCGCCGCGATGTTCAGCGCCGTCTGGCCGACCGAACCTCCGACCGGCATGCCCGCGAAAGAGCCCCGAGGCGATGTTTCCGGCGCCCTGGGCCAGGAAGTCGCGATTCGCGTTCGAACGCGAGCCGTCGCGGTTCGGGGCGGACTCAGCGACGCCAGAGCCCTGGACGAGGACGATCGCCGCCACGGCCAGCGCGCCGGTCAGGACCTGGAACGAAATTGCCGCGCAGCTCGGGAAGCTGTGGAAGCGGCACGCCACTGCGGAATCTCCCCCACGTCCGACACGGTGGCCACCTCGCTCGCTCCGAAGACGACCACCGCCAGCGTCGGGATGGCCAGGGCGACGATCGCGGCGAAAGAGCGCCAGGCGTGTCGTCCGAGTGCGACGAGGATGGCGATGGCGGCCAGCCCGACCAGCAGCGAGACGACGTGGATCGTCGACGGGTGAATCATGCACGTTGAACGCCTTGGCAATCGCGAATCGGCCCTTCGCGAGTCAGCTCCAGTCAGATCGGGAATCTGGCCGGCCACGATGTTGACTGCCACGCCGGTCAGGAACCCGATCATCACGGAGTGCGACACGAACCGCGTGTAGCGCCCGAGCCGCAGGATGCCGGCGGCAAGCATGAGGACGCCCGCCAGAACAGTCAGCAGGAACAGCGCCGCCGGTCGCTGGGCGGGGTCGACTCCGGCGAGCGCTGAACCGGCGGCCAGGGCCGCCGCACTGGTGGTGGTGATGACCATGAGGCGCGTGCTGGCCGTCAGTCCGCCCGCGATCGGCCCCGCGAAGCTCGCGTACAGCCCGAAGACCGGGTTGACACCGGCGAGGACGGCCGCGGCCATGCCGTCGGGCACGGAGCCGATGGCGCCCGGTACGCCGGCCAGCGCCTCCTTGCCGATTGTCCCCTTCTCGGGTCTGACGTCGCCGATACCAGCCCCGAAGACCGGCGGCCACGCGGGAGGTCATGCCTCTGCCGTCGTGTGCAGCGCATGCCGGGGATGCGCGGCCGCCCAGGCGACGTACCGATTCGTGAGCGGCAGGGCCGTGATGCCGTGCGCATAGACCGAGATGACGATCGTCACGCTGATTGTCGTCAGGATCAGATCGAGGTGCGGAAGCGGGCCGCCCTGCAGGATGAGCACCGCGAACACGATCGAGGCCAGGCCCCGCGGGCCGAACCAGGCCAGGAAGGCCACCGTCGGCAGCCGCGCCCCGAGCCCCAGCGAGCGCCAGCGCCACCGGCAGCATGCGGACCACTGTGAGCGGCGAGCACGCCGAAGACGACCGGCTCCCAGCTCAGGTCGTGCGCGCGTGATCGGCAGGATCGCGGCCCCGAAGATGAAGAACGTGAAGGCGGCCATCGCGCTACCCAGCGTCTCGGCCACCCTGGCCGTTTCCTCGTCCGACCCGGCCAGGATCGTCCCGTAGGCCATGCCCGCCACGAAGGTTGCGATCAGGCCGCTGCCGTGGAGCACCGTGGCAAGGCCGTACGCGAGGCCGACGATCATGAGCGGCACCACCGGGGCCCAGACGCTGGCGACCCACTGGCGCTCGCGCGCCAATCGCAACGCGAACGCTCCCGCGCCGCCGGCAACGACGCCACCCAGCACCCCGAACCCGATCTCCTCGATCACCAGCTGCAGCGGCGCCGTCTCGCCCCCGCCCTCGGCTGAGGCGAACGGCGAGGGCGATCAGCAGCAGCGGGACGCAGAGGCCATCGTTCAGACCGCTTTCCACGTTCAGGCCCTGACGTATTCGCGACGGCACCCGCTCGTCCGATACCACGGCCGCCCCAAGGGCGGCATCGGTGGGAGCCACGGCGATGGCCAGCAGCGCCGCCTCGACGACGCGTCAGGCCGGGCAAGGTCAGGAGGGCAGCACCCACCCCGGCGACGATGGTCAGCGGGAGCCCGATGCCGAGCAGGCGCACCGGAACCGCGAGCTCGCGGCGCAGGGTGCGCAGGTCGATCCGCGACGCGTCGGTGAACAGCACCAGCGCCAGCGTGGACTCCGCGATCAGCCGCAGGGTGGCGCCGCTCGGGCCGACCGTGAACCATCCCAGGACAGCGTCACCGAGGACGATCCCCGCGGTCAGGAACACCATCGCGGACGTCACGATCGTCCGCACCAGGCGCCCCGACACCATGGCGTAGACCAACCCGACGCCGGCGAGGATCGCGAGGTCGGTGGCGCTCCACTCAGGCGCCTGTCAACTGCTGTGTTCAGTTGGATCGGCGGCGGCAACCGCCGAAGGTCAGCCGGCGAGCAGCTTGGCCTTCGCCGCCTGGAACTCCTCCTCGGAAAGGATGCCCTGCTCCTTGAGCGTACCCAGCTGCATGAGCTGAGCGGTCAGGTCCGGCGTGCCTGCCGGCGCGGCGGCGCTGGCGGTCGCGGCGTTCGCCTGCTGCGCCTGCATGGTGTTGAGCTGCTGCTGCATCTGGGCCATCTGCGCCGATTCCTGCTGTTGCTGCTGATCCGCGTCATCAGCAGCCTGCTGCTCCGCGTCCTGGGCGGCGTACTTCTGCTGCTGGTGGTGCTGCACACCGCCGGCCACGGCACTGGCGGTACCGACCACGACGGCCGTGCGGGCAACCCCGCGAACCAATCCACCCCTGCGACGTCGCATCATCATGTCGATTTCTCCTTCGTTGGTCGGAAACCTAGGCTGGCGTCTGCGCTTCCTCGCCGACCTCGATCGGCTCGGGCGAACTGACCTCGGCGATCAGCTCCTCGATCACGGCGCGCGGAATGCGCTCGTTCAGGACGAGCTCTCCGTTGGCGTTCCGCATCGCCTCGGCGAATCGCGCCGCCCACGTGTTCTCGAAGAGCATGATGGCGGCGGATGAGTTGTTCTCGAGCCCGCCGGAAAGGGTCCGCGCGTCATCTTCCGTGAGCGTTCCGCTCAGCTCCGACGGCGCGGGCTTGAAGACGTGGAGCGATTCGTCGCCGAGCGCGTCGAGCTCCAGAATCGCGAGCGTGCCCTCCTCGTCCTTGATGCCGAAGATCAGGTCGATGATGCGGATCGTTCCGTTGTCGATCAGCTCCTTCAAAGCCGGGGCGATCTCGCCCGTGAACTGGTTGCCGGGAAACTTCACGACCAGCAGCTCGATTGGTCCGAGAGCCATGCTGGGTCCTCCTCTATCGGGCGCTCTGGCCCGGACTGCGATGCGCCACGCTGGCGTGGCGTTCTTCCCTACGAGCGACCACCTGCCGAGGCTGTCGCCGCGCGCATGGTCATTCCTGTGTGACGGATGCTAGCGGTCATCGGGCCATCGGTCATCCTCCCGAGGATGAGACCCGGGCCGGACGCGCCCTGGGTCGCTGAGGTGAACCCGAATCGGGCGCCTCCTATAATGGCGCCCCGCGGTCAGTACCAGGCCGCGCCGAGCGGAGCATCAGCATCGTCCCCTCCGCCACTTCAGCTGCGCAAGGGAGCCTCGATTGAAGCCGACCACTCCCGACCGAATCCGCAACGTTGCGCTCATCTCCCACGGTGGCGCCGGCAAGACGAGCCTCGCCGAGGCCATGCTCTTCGACGCCGGCGCGATTCAAAGGCTGGGCAGCGTGGATGCCGGCACGGCCACGCTCGACCACGACCCTGACGAGCAGAAGCGCAAGCAGAGCATCAACCTGGCGATCGGCACGCTCGAGGCAGACGGCTCGCGCATCACGCTCGTCGACACGCCGGGCTACGCCGACTTCCAGTCGGACGTGATCGAGGCCCTGGCCGCGGTGGATGCCGCCGTGGTGGTGGTGGACGCCAGCGCCGGCGTGGAGGTCGGCACCGAGGCCGTCTGGCGTCTGGCGGACGAGCGCAAGCTCCCCCGCTTCGTGTTCATCAACAAGATGGACCGCGAGAATGCCAACTTCGACGCTGTGCTCGACCAGCTCAAGGCGCGGTTTGGTCCGAAGATCGCGCCGGTCTACCTCCCAATCGGGAGCGCCGACGGGTTCAAGGGCTATGTCGACGTCATCGAGCAGCACGCCAACGTCTACGAGGGCGGTACCCCAAAAGAGGCCCCCATCCCGGACGAGCTGCGTGCCGGCGAGGAGCAGCGCCGCGAGGCCCTGGTGGAGGCGGCGGCGGAGGCGTCCGACGAGCTGATGAACAAGTACCTCGAGGGCGAGGAGATCAGCGACGCCGAGATCGAGGAGGCCCTGCACAAGGGCACGCGGGAGGGCAGCGTGGTGCCCGTCTTCGTCGGCAGCGCCCACCGGAACATCGGGGTCCGCGAGCTGACGGCCATGATCGCCAAGCACGTGCCATCCGCGGCGGAGGTGGGTGGACGAGCCACGACCGATGGCACCCAGATCGCACCCGATCCATCGGGCCCCTTCGTGGCGCAGGTGTTCAAGACCACCGCCGATCCCTTCGTGGGGCGCCTCACCTTCTTCCGGGTCGTATCGGGCAGCCTGAAGGCGCAGGACCACCTCTGGAATGCCACTCACAAGGAGGAGGAGCGGATCGGCAACGTGCTGGGCCTGATGGGCAAGGACCAGTCGAACATGGCGCAGGTCGGCCCGGGCGACATCGCGGCGGTGGCCAAGCTGACCAGCACCCAGATCGGCGACACGCTCGTGGCCGATCGGGCGCACGCGCTGGAGCTCGCCAAACCGGTTTTTCCGGAGCCGACCCTGCAGGTGAGCATCGAGCCGGAGTCCAAGGCCGACCTTGACAAGCTCGGCCAGGCGCTGCAGCGCATGCTCGAAGAGGAGCCGGCCATGCGCGTCCATCGCGAGGACGGCACCGGCGAGACGATCCTCACCGCCATGGGTGATGCGCACGTCGACGTCATCGTCGAGCGGCTGAAGCGCAAGTTCGGCGCATCGGTCAAGACCGGCACCCCGCACGTGCCCTACCGCGAGACCATTCGCAAGCCCACCAGGATCGACAATCGCTTCAAGCGTCAGACGGGCGGGCACGGCCAGTTCGGCCACGTGGTGATCGAGTTCGAACCAATGGAGTCAGGCTCCGGTTTCGAGTTCGGGAACCGGATCGTGGGCGGGGTCGTGCCGAAGCAGTACATCCCGGCCGTCGAGAAGGGCCTGCGCGAGGCAATGGGCGAAGGCGTGCTGGCCGGCTTCCCGGTGGTCGACATGAAGGCCACGCTGGTCGACGGCAGCTACCACACCGTCGACAGCAGTGAGATGGCCTTCAAGGTGGCGGCCTCGCAGGCGCTGAAGCGCGCCTTCCCCGAGGCTGATCCGATCCTGCTCGAGCCGGTCCTGGAGGTCGAGGTGGTGGTGCCCGATGAGTACATGGGCGACGTCATGGGGCAGATCACCTCCAAGCGCGGCCACGTGCTTGGCATGGACTCGAACAACGGGATGCAGCAGCTGCGCGCGCAGGTGCCGCAGGCGGAGATGTTCCACTACGCCACCGAGCTCCGCTCCATCACCCAGGGCCGTGGCAGGTTCAGCTCCAGACTGGACCACTACGCGGAGGTTCCGCACAACGTTGCCGAAAAGGTGATCGCCGCGCACGAGTCCAAGGCGGCGACGAGCGATCGCCACTAGTCGATCCGGGTGGTGGCTGCCCGCCACGGCCGACCTGCTGGCGGCCTACCCAATCGCCATCGTCGCCCTGGTGCTGCTGACCCAGGCACTCCGGCCGCAGACCGGGCCGCTTGCCATCGTCCCGATCATCTCGCCGCATCTGCTGCTCACCTGCCTGATCCTGGTGCCGGTGGCGGTCCTCAGCCGCAGCCGGCTGCTGTTCGGCGGCCTGCTTGCCGCCGGCGTTCTGTCTCTCGTGCTGCTGGGCGATGAATGGTTGTCGCTGCCCCCGAGGAACCCTTCCATGCCAACGTCCGTGGACCTCGTCTCGTGGAACCTTCAGCTCGGGGCCCGCACGCCGGAGCAGGCAGTTGCCGTACTGCTCGAGCACCGTGCCGACATCATCGCGCTGCAGGAGCTCACCAACGACGCGGCGGCCGCCATCGGGGCCGATCCGACGCTGCGCGACTGGTACCCGTGGCAGCTCCTCGAACCGAATCCCGGCGTCACGGGCCTGGGATTCCTCAGCGCACACCCGCTGGATGCCGGGGAGCTGGAGGCCGATCCGGCCACGCTGACAGCAATGGTTTCGCTCAAGGGCGACCGAGAGATGCAGCTGTTGAACGCCCATCCGCAACCTGCCGCCATCGGCCTGCTTGGCTTCCACGCCCGGACGCGCGACGAGCGCCTGGCCCGGCTGCGTGATCGAATCGATGCGCTGCTCACCGATGAAGGCACCCCGCTGATCGTGGTCGGCGATTTCAACGTCGCGTCCAGCGAGCCCGCCTACCGCGACCTGGCGGCCGGGCTGCGCGACGTCCACCGCGAGGTCGGCCTTGGTCCGGGCTGGACCTGGCGGCCCGAGCGGCTCATCCCCTTCGGCCTCGGGCTGATTCGTATCGACTACGTGCTGACCAGCGAAGCCCTGACGTCGCGATCGACGGCCGTCGACTGCCGACAGCTCGGGGACCACTGCGTCCTGATGGCGACCGTCGACCTACCGTGACGGTGTCAGCCCCTGCGCTCCACCACGGCGACGGTCCGCTTGCCTCGCCGCAGCACCAGCCAGCGTCCGTGCAGCAGATCCTCGGCGGACGGCCGCTGCTCCGGGTCGGCCGCTCGTTCGTTGTTCACGTAGGCGCCGCCCTCGCTGACGGTGCGACGAGCCTCGGAACGGCTGCTGGCCAGGCCACCGGCCACCAGCAGGTCGGTCACCGACGGCAGCTCGCCGTCCACCTCGGCGTGGGGCACGGCCGCGGCGACCGCAGTCAACGTGGCCTCGTCCAGCTCCCGCAGCTCGCCCTGGCCGAAGATCGCCTGCGAGGCAGCCATCACGGCTCGCGCCTGATCCGCCCCGTGCAACATGGCGGTCAGCTCCTCGGCCAGCGCCTGCTGCGCGCGGCGCTCCTGCGGCCGCTCGGCGAGTAACCGCTCCAGCTCCTCGATCTCTGCTCGGCTGCGCAGGCTGAAGACGCGCAGCAGCTGACCGGCGTCCGCATCGGGCGCGTTCAGGAAGAACTGGTAGAAGGCGTACGGCGACGTGAGCGCAGGATCGAGGAAGAGCGCATCGGCCTCGGTCTTGCCGTACTTCGAGCCGTCAGACCGGGTGATGAGCGGCGTGGCCAGCGCATGGACCGATGCGCCCTCCACCCGCCGGATCAGGTCCACCCCGGCCGTCAGGTTTCCCCACTGGTCCGACCCACCCGTCTGCAGCGTCGTCCCGAAGCGCCGATGGAGCTCGAGGTAGTCCAGCGCCTGCAGGATCTGGTAGCTGAACTCGGTGAAGCTGATCCCCTCGTCCGCGAGGCGTGCGCTGACCGATTCCTTGGCCAGCATGCGGGACACGCTGAAGTGCTTGCCGATGTCGCGCAGGAAGGTGATCGTGTCCAGCTCGCGGGTCCAGTCCAGGTTGTTCACGATGCGCGCCGGGTTCTCGCCCTCGAAGCGCAGCAGTCCCGTGACCTGCGACGTGATGCGGCTCCACCCAGGCCTCGACCACCTCGCGCTCGTTCAGCGCGCGCTCGGCCGACTTGCCGCTCGGGTCGCCGACCAGGCCGGTGGCCCCGCCGACCACCGCGATCGGATGGTGCCCCGCCTCCTGCAGCCGGCGCATGGTGATCAGCTGCACCAGGTTGCCGAAATGCAGCGACGAATGCGGTGGGATCGAAGCCGCAGTAGAAGGTCACCGGCCCCGACGACAGGGCACGATCGCAGCGCCGTCTCATCGGTGCGTCAGGGCCAGCAGCCCGCGCCAGCGCAGGTCGTCGAGGATCTCGCTCGCCATGGGCGCCTGAGTATAGGGAAGGCACGTGCCGTGCTATCGTCCGCAACCGATGTCCCGCCGCCCGGCGCCGAGCAGCGCCTCCCCCGACCCGCCCGACCGCCTGCCGCTGCCCATCGGGCGGTCCGCCGCCGTGGTCCGGCGGTGCTGCCGATGGTCATCATGGCCGCCTTCGTCGCCCTGGCCGGCGCGCTCTTCATCGGCCTCATGGGCGTCTACGCCGCCTACACCAACGGCCTGCCGCCCGTCGAAGACCTGGAGAACTTCACCCTCGACGAGGGGTCGCGGGTGGTATCGGCCGATGGCGTGCGAGCTCGCCACCTTCGCCGCCGAGCGTCGCGAGGTCGTGCCGTTCGACGAGATCCCGCAGCTCCTGATCGATGCCCAGGTGGCCGCCGAGGACGGGACCTTCTGGGAAAACCCGTGCATCGACTTGCGCGGCATCGCGCGCGCCGCCCTCCAGAACCTGACAGCCGGGGAGCAGGTGTCCGGCGCCTCGACCATCTGCCAGCAGCTGGTCCGCATTCGCCTCTTCGACGCCGACCTGATGGCCGACCCCGACCGCCTGTACGAGCGAAAGATCAAGGAGTGGATCCTCGCCCTGCGCGTCGGCGAGCGATTCGCCGGCCGACGAGGGCAAAGAGCGCATCCTCGAGATGTACATGAACCAGGTCTACTACGGGAACCAGGCCTACGGGATCAAGGCCGCCGCGCGGGCCTACTTCGGCAAGGACATCACCTCCGACGACCCCGATGACCAGCTGACCGTTGGCGAGGCGGCCATGCTGGTCGGCCTGGTGCGGGCGCCATCGGCGCTGGATCCCACCAAGGAGGCGGTGGAGCGGACCGACGACCGCGGGCGGCGCGAGCTGGTGGTGGCCGAGACCGCCGGCGCCAGGCGGGTGCAGGGCTTTGTGCTCGACAACATGGTGACCGAGGGATACATCACCCAGGCCGAGGCGGACGAGGCGGCGGCCGAGGAGATCGTGCTGGCCCCGCAGCGCGCCAACCGCTACCGCGCGCCCGCACTTCGTGTACGCCGTGCGGCGCGAGGCGGCCAGGCTGCTCGGCGACGAGAACCTGCTCGACCGCGGCGGCCTCCGCATCGATACCACCCTGCAGTACGACGGCTACCAGCGCAGCTGCCGAGAAGTGGGCGCGCGTGGCGTACGACCTGGATCGGCTCACCGACGAGCAGCTGGTGGGCCGCTACGGCGAGGAGGCGCTGGGCTGGATCAAGCAGCTGCAGGGCCGCAACATCAACAATGACGCGCTGGTGACCCTCAACTACCGGACCGGCGCGGTGATCGCCTACGTCGGGTCGGCGAACTACTACGGGCAGGCCACCCCGGAGCACCAGCCGCAGTTCGACGTGGTAGGCCAGGCCTACCGCCAGTCCGGCTCCGCCTTCAAGCCGATCACCTACGCCACCGGCTTCGAGCGCGGGGTGCTGACCCCGGCCACCATGATCATGGACGTCAAGGGCGAGATCGCCGAGGGCTACAGCGTGCCGAACGCGGACGGCGGCCAGCGCGGCCCGGTCCGTGTCCGCGACGCGCTGAAGTACTCCTGGAACATCCCGGTCGCCAAGGCACAGCAGATGATCGGCACCGAGAACGTGGTCGACATGGCCGAGCGGCTCGGCCTGGAATGGGACCCGCGCCAGGAGGAACGAGGTGGCGGTGCCGTCCCTGACGCTGGGCACCATCGGCGTCCACCAGATCGACCTGGCCGCGGCCTACGGCGCCCTGGCCAACGGCGGCGTGCGCGCCGAGACCTACATGATCGAGAAGATCACCGACCGCAACGGCAACGTCATCTACGACCACGCCCAGGACGCCGCCGAGCCGCAGCGCATCCTGTCGGAGCAGGCCGCCTACCTGGTGACCGACATCCTGGCCGACAACACCGATCCCGCCCAGAACTCGATCTGGGGCTCGCGCTTCCAGCTGCCAGACCGATGAGGGCCGCCGGCCGGCGACCCTGAAGACCGGCACCACCAACGACTTCCGCGACCTGCAGGCCTTCGGCTTCCTGGCGCCGGATGCCGATCCGACCGTCACCGAGGGCGCGCTGGTCACCGGCGTCTGGGTCGGCAACAGCGACTTCTCCCCCATCGCCGATGTCTTCGCCGCCGATGGGCCGACCTTCATCTGGCACGACTACATGGCCGAGGTCACGGCCGCCGCCGACCTGCCGCTGCGCGACTTCCCGCGGCCGGACGGCATCGTGGAGGCGCAGGTGGACGCCATGAGCGGCCTGCTGCCCGGCGACCTGACGCGGACGACCGTGACCGAGGTCTTCGCCACCTCCAACCAGCCGCAGCAGCAGGACACGCATCCACGAGCGGCTGCGGATCGAGGAGGAGAGCGGCAAGATCTGGCAGGAGGGCTGCGGCGACCAGCGCGAGACCGACGGGCCGGCGCCGGCGGCATCTTCCTGGACCTGGTCGGCTGGGAGCGCGACCATCCAGACCTGGGAGCGGGCCAACCGGCGCTGGATCGAGCAGCTGGCGCGGGCAGGAAGCGGCGCTCGGCCGCAGCCCGGCGCCGCGCTTGGACGCCCGGCTGGCGCCCACCGAGACCTGCACGCCGGGCGAGTTCCCGACCTCGACACCCACGCCGTCGCCGTCACCGACCCCGAGCCCGACGCCGGAGGCGACCGTGGCGCCGACGCATCGAGCCGACCGCCTCGCCGTCACCAACGCCCAGCCCTGCGCCGGACGGCCCTAGAGCGAGCGCGACGGTGGCCCCGTCGCCCCCTTCCTCACGCCGGCCGGGCCGCGTGCCGCGCACCCGCGGATGGTCGGCCAGGTACTCCCTGATCGAGCGGCGGAGCGCGCCGGTGCCGGCGCCGTGCACGATCACCGCCTCGTCCAGCCCGGCCAGCAGCGCCTCGTCCAGGTAGCCGCTCAGCCGCTCGAGCGCCGCCTCCACCCGCTCGCCGCGCAGGTCCAGCCGCGGTGAGATCCGCTCGGCGGCCCGTCGGCGGAGCGCTTCCGCCTCCACGTCGCGCGGTGCCGGTCCGCTGATCGGCTCGTCCACGACCTCGACGTCGTCGGACGGCACCACGATCCGCGCCTCGTCGGTCTCGCAGCGTCACGCGGCCGGTGCGGCCGCTGATCTCCACGATCCGGCCGCTGCTGCCCAGCGTGCGGCTGCGGCCCCACAGGCCCGACCCGCGGCGGCGCCGACTCGCAGCGTCGTCGGCGATCTCGTCCGACGCCGCCGTGGTGGCCGCGGCGCTCCGGGTGCGCTCCAGGTCGGCCGACAGCCGGTCCATGGCCTGCGCCGCCGCCGTTCGCTCGGCGCGCGCGGCGGCCGCCGGCCACGTTGCGCTGGCGCGTCAGCTCGCGCCGCGCGTCGGCCACCTCGCGCTCGGCGCGGGCCAGCAGGTCGTCGGCCGCCCGTCGGGCATCGGCCAGGATCTGGGCCGCCTCGCGCCGCGCCCGCCCCACGCCGCTCTTGCGCCAGGTCGCGCTCCGCCGCCGCGGCCGCGCGGTCGGTGCGGGCCTCGCTCCAGCTCGGCGGTTCGCGCCTCCTGCGCTGCCGCCAGGGCGGCCAGCGTCTCCTCCATGGTCACGTGCTCGGCCGCCAGCCGCGAGCGGGCGTCGTCCAGGATCGGCTCCGGCAGGCCCAGGCGCTCGGCGATGGCGAAGGCCTGCGACTTGCCCGGGCAGCCCGATCTCGAGCCGATAGGTGGGCTGCAGGGTGGCCACGTCGAAGGCGACCGAGGCGTTGCTGACCAGCGGGTGCTCCTGGGCGAACGACTTGAGCTCCGCGTAGTGGGTGGTCGCCGCCACCCAGGCGCCCTGCTGCCAGCAGCCGCTCGACCACGGCCATGGCCAGCGCCGAGCCCTCGGTCGGATCGGTCCCGGCACCGATCTCGTCCAGCAGCACCAGCGTGCCCGGGCCCGCGGCCGCCACGAAGCGCACCACGTTGCGCAGGTGGCTCGAGAAGGTCGAGAGCGACTGGGCGATGCTCTGCTCGTCGCCGATGTCGGCCATCACCCGGCCGAAGACCGGCAGCCGCGCGCCATCGGCGGCAGGCACCCGCAGGCCGGCCTGGTGCATGAGCGCCAGCAGGCCCAGCGTCTTGAGCGAGACGGTCTTGCCGCCGGTGTTCGGCCCGGTGACCACCAGCGCCCGATAGCCGAAGCGCTCGCCCAGGCGCAGGTCGATGGGCACCGCGCCCTGGCCGAGCAGCGGATGCCGGGCACTGAGCAGCTCGGCAGCGTCGTCGGTGACGGCTGGTCGCACCGCGTCCAGCTGGGCCGCCAGCCGGGCCCGCGCCATCCACAGGTCGGCGCGCGCCAGCGCGTCGAGCGAGGCGAGCAGGGACTCGGCACGCGCCTCCACGTCGCGTGACAGCTCGTCCAGGATCCGCTCCTCCTCGCGGGCGGCGTCCAGGGTGGCCTGGGTCCAGGTGTTGTTGAGCTCCACCACGCTCAGCGGCTCGACGAAGAGCGTCGCGCCCGAGGCGCTCTGGTCGTGGACGATCCCCTTCACCCTGCCCTTGGCCTCGGCGCGGATGGGGATCACGTAGCGGCCGCTGCGCAGCGTCACGATCGCCTCGCCGATGACGCCGGCCAGGTCGGTGGAATGGAGCATGGTGTTCAGCCGCTCACGCACGCGGTCCTGGGCGGTGCGCAGGCGCTTGCGGATGGCCGCCAGCTCGGCGGAGGCCGTGTCGAGGACCTCGCCGCTCTCGTCGACGCTGCGCTCGATCCGCTCGCGCAGGGCGGGCGCCGGATCCAGCTCGTCGCGCAGCTCCGCCAGGTGGGCGCCTCTCCAGCCCGCCAGCCGTGCGGCGAACAGGTCGGCGGCCGCGCGCGCGTCTCGGCCACGTCCAGCAGCTCCGGCGCGGTCAGCCGCCCGCCACGCCGCGCGCGACCGATGGGTGCCCGCACGTCGCGCGCTCCTCCGATGCTGGCCTGCGCCTGCTCCGTCCAGCAGCCGAGCCGCCTCATCGGTCTGGTCCTGCAGCAGTGCCGACGTGCGCGGCATCGGCCATCGGGCAGCAGTCGCCTCGGCCAGCTCGCGCGACGGGCCGAAGGCGGTCAGCTCGCCGAGCATGCGCGACGATGGCGCCGAACTCCAGGGCGCGCAGCGTGCCCGGATCGGCGGCCGCGCCGGCCGCGGGCTCAGCGCCGGGAGCGGTGCGGGTCATCAGCGATCGAGAAGCGCATCGGCCGCGCCGCCCATTCGCCGGCGTAGTCCACGCCGATGCGCGGAGACCGCTCGATGCGGGCCGGCCGGGAGCCATGCGCCAGGCGTATCGGTCCGGCCAGCAGGTCCGCGCCGTTCATCGAGCGCTCGCAGCCCGAAGGCGGCGCCCAGGTTGCCCGGGCCGGCCGCCAGCCGCGCGTCCGGCACCTCGCCGCGACGCCGGCGCGCCAGCTCGTGCCCTGCAGTGATCTCGGCCGCGCGCAGCAGCACCGCCTCGGGCTTTGTGCCCGGGCCGCAGACCACGTTGGCGCACAGGTGCAGCCCGTAGATCAGATATACGTACAGGTGCCCGGCGGGCCGAACATCACCGCGTTGCGTGAGGTCCGTCCGCGCGAGGAGTGGGCGGCCAGGTCCTCCGGGCCCTGGTACGCCTCGACCTCGACCATGCGGCCGGCGATCGGCCCCTCCGGCGTGTCGTGGATGAGCTCCATCCCGAGCAGGTCCGGCGCGACCTCCAGCGCCGGGCGATCGAACCACGCGCGATCGGCGATGAGCGCCCCGGCGCGCCGGCGGATCCGTTCCGGCCAGGGCCGCCGATCATGGGGCGACCAGCAGGTCCGCGATGTCGTCCGGCAGCAGCGGGCGAGGATGAGCGCCGAAGGTCGGCATCAGCGCGGCCCGGAAGAAGTCGACCAGGACCGATGCGTCCATGGCCTCGATAGAAGTCGCGGATGCAGCCCGCGCTCCCACGGTCGCCGCATCGGGCGCGGTCAGGAAGAAGCTGTCCAGCACCACCATCAGGAAGGTGATGACCAGGGCGACGAACAGGACGCCCAGGACGGCGCCGCCGATCTCGTCCAGCTGCTTGGGATCGGCAGCCGGCTCCGCCGCCAGATGGCGCGCACCGCGAACCAGCCGCCGATCAGCAGGCCGATGAACAGCACCAGGAAGACGATCTGCTGCGCGCAGTTCGGGCGTGAACGCCTGCCAGAAGGTGAGCAGCGTCGAACAGCGGGTCGCGCAGGCTGCGACGCGACGACGAACGCGACCAGCACCACCACGCAGTTCAGCAGCGTAGCGGATCATGCCCTGCGTGAAGCCGGCGAACACGCCGGCGGCCAGGCACAGGACGATGAACAGGTCGATCGAGCTCAGGTCGGAGAGGAACTCCACCGCTTCCTCCTGGTGACATGGGCGTCCCGCACGGGCGAGGCCTGCGCGGGCCGCCGAAGGGTAGCAGCCACCCTCAGCGCCGCACAAGGTGCGCGGCCAGGGACCTTCGTTCAGCGGATCTGCGCGCCCAGGTGGTGCTGCAGCGCGCCACGCAGCCTGTTCATGGCGCGCTCCACGCCCTTCTCGTCGCCCGGCCGTCTCCGGCTGGAAGCGCAGCGCGATCGCGTACGAGACGCTCGCCCCTCCCCGACCTGCGGGCCGCGGTACACGTCGAACGGCGCGGGCTTCGACCAGGTGCGGCCCGGCGCTGCTGCGCAGGACGCGCAGCAGCTCACCCAGCGGCGTGGCCTCGTCCACCGACACCGCCAGGTCGCGGTCGACCGGCTGGGCGGCGGGCACCGGGCGCGCCAGCGACCTCTTCCGGCACGAGCGACGAGCAGCTGCGCCGAGGTTGACGGACGGCGATCACCGGCCGCCCGGGCAGGCCCCACGCCGCGGCCACGCGCGGATGCACCTCGCCCAGGCTGCCGTAGTCGCGCGCCGCCGGCGTCCACGATCCGGGCCGCGCGGCCGGGATGCAGGTGCGGGTGCCGCTCCTCCGGCGTCTCGGGCCGGTATGCCGGAGGCGGCGCGCCCAGCGGCGGCATGCAGCGCGTCCACGAGGCCCTTCAGGGTCGCCACGTCGGCATCCGCGCTCCGTCCTCGCCCGGTGCCGGCGGCACACGCGGTCCCAGCAGCGCCGATGCGTGGCGTGCCACGCCTCCCAGCGCCCGCTGCCGGCGGTCTCGGCCGTGGCTGGCCCGCGGCTGCCGCCCATCCAGTAGGTCTTGCCGACCTCGAACAGCCACGGCGTCGGCGCGGCGCTGCCGGACGTTCTCGGCCAGCGCGCCGAGCATCGAGGGGTACGTCGACCGGCCGCATGATGCTGTGCTGCTCGGCCAGCGGGTTGGCGAGGCGCACCAGCTTGGGATCGTCGGCGTCGTAGCCGGAGCGCGTCAGGTCGTCCGCGCCCGATCAGCGCGTGCAGCACCACCTCGTCCAGGCCCAGGCCGGCCAGGATGCGCCTGACCCGATGGCGCGGCTCCGAGGGATCGGGCCGGAACGGCGGCAGCGCGGGCTGCCGGCAGGCGGCCCGGGATGCGGTCGTACCCGTGGCGCGCGGGCGATCTCCTCCGCCACGTCCTCCCAGGCGCACCACGTCGAGCCGGTGATCCGGCACCGTCACCGCCAGCCGGCCGTCGCCGCTGCACCTCGAAGCCCAGCGGACGCAGCAGCCAGCCACCTCGTCGCTCGTCAGGGAGATGCCCAGCAGTCGCTCGAGTGCGCGCCAGCTCCACCTCCACCACCCGCGGCGTCGGCGGCTCCGGGTCGTTGTCGACGATGCCCGACGCCACGCGCGCACCGGTGATCTCCGCCATCAGGCGCGCCGCGCGGTCGGCGGCGTACCGTGGCAGCTCGTGCCCGATCCCCTTCTCGTGGCGCATGCTCGCCTCCGAGCGAAGGCCCAGGCGGCGCGCCGTGTTGCGGATGGTCGGGCCGTGGAAGATGGCCGACTCGAGGATCACGCGGCGGGTCTCGGCGTGACCTCGGTGCCGGCGCCGCCCATGATCCCGGCCAGGCCGATCGGCCGCTCTCGATCGGCGATCACCAGCATCCGCTCGTCGAGCTCGCGCTGCTCGTGGTCGATCGTCTCCAGCGTCTCGCCCGCGCGGCCACGACGCACCACGATCCGCCCATCGGGAACGGTGTCGGCGTCATACGCGTGCATCGGCTGACCCAGCTCGTGCATGACGTAGTTGGTGACGTCCACGACCGCCGAGATGGGCCGCATCCCGGCGGCCAGCAGGCGCTGCTGCATCCAGGGCGGCGAGGCGCCGTTGCTGGACCTCGTCGAGCCAGCGCGCCGCGAAGCGCGGGCAGGCGTCCGGATCCTGGATGTCCACGCTGACACGTGCTCCGCGGTCCGCAGCGCCGCATCCTCCTGCGACCGATGCGTCCGGCAGGCGCAGCTCGCCGCCGGTGATGGCCGCCACCTCGCGCGCCAGGCCCACCATCGAGAGGGCGTCGCCGCGGTTCGGCTTGACGTCCACGTCCAGCACCACCTCGCCGACGATGGGGCCGCAGTCGGCGCCCCGAGCGGCAGCTCGTCGCCGGCGCCGCCGAGCAGGTGGATCCCCTCCGCATCGTCGCCCAGCCCCAGCTCGATCGCCGAGCAGAGCATCCCCTGCGACTCGACGCCGCGGATCTTGGAGCGCTCGATGCGCCGGTCGCCCGGCAGCACGGCGCCGACCAGCGCCACCGGCACCAGGTCGCCAGGCGAGATGTTGTCGGCGCCGCACACGATCTGCAGCGGCTCGTCGCCGCCGACGTCCACGCTCGTCAGCCACAGCTTGTCCGCGTTCGGATGGCGCTCCACGCTGAGCAGCCGCCCGACCACGACATCGGTCCAGTCCGCGCCGCTGACGCTGATGCCCTGCACCTCCATGCCGCGCAGGGTCAGCTGCTCGGCGAGGGCCTCCGGCGAGAGGTCTGACGTCGACGTACTCGCGCAGCCAGGAGAGCGGAACCAGCATCGGCTAGCGCCCGCCCGGGAACTGCTCGAGGAAGCGCAGGTCGGCGCTCATCAGCTGCCGCATGTCGCTGATGCCGTGGCGGTTCATGGCCAGCCGGTCCAGCCCGAAGCCGACGGCGTAGCCCTGGTACTCGTCGGGGTCGTAGCCGCCGTTGCGGATGACCGTGGGATGGACCATGCCGGCGCCCAGGATGGTGACCCAGCCGGTGCGCTTGCAGGCCGGGCAGCCCGACCCCGCCGCACACCTGGCAGCTGATGTCGAACGCGACGCTCGGCTCGGTGAACGGGTAGTAGCCGGGCCGGAAGCGGGTCCGCGTCTCGACTCCGTACATGCGCGCGGGCGAACTCCTCCAGCATGCCCTTGAGGTCGGCCAGGCGTGGTGTCGCGGTCGACCACCAGCGCCTCGATCTGGAAGAACTCGAAGCTGCGGTCGGCGGCCACGTTCTCGTAGCGGAAGCAGCGGCCGGGCGTGATGACCCGGATCGGCGGCGTGAGCGCCTTCATGGCCCGGATCTGCACCGGCGAGGTGTGGGTGCGCAGGATGGTGCCGTCCGTCCGCCGGGCGCGGCGGGTCGCTGCCGGGCTCGGCCACGTACAGCGTGTCCCACAGGTCGCGCGCCGGGTGGTCGGGCGGGATGTTGAGCGCCTCGAAGTTCCACCACTCGGTCTCGATCTCCGGCCCCTCGAACACCTCGAAGCCGAAGGCGTGGAAGATCTCGCGGAAGTCACGCTCGGCGGTCATGGGTCGGGTGCAGGTGACCGATCCGCACCGGATCGCCCGGCGCGGTCATGTCGAGGCGCTCGGCCTCCAGCTGGGCGTCCAGGGCGCCGGCGCGTCACCTCCGCCAGGCGGGCGGTCGATGGCAGCCTCGATCTCGTCCGCGCACCTCGTTCGCCAGCCTGCCCAGCGCGGGCCGCTCCGCCGCCGGCGCCTCGCCCAGCAGCCGCATGCAGCGCCGTCAGCGCACCGGACCGGCCCAGCAGCTCATGGCGCAGCGCCTCGACCGCGGCGGCATCGGCGGCGGCGGCCAGCCGCGTGCGCGCGTCGGCGCGCAGCTGCTCGAGGCGGGTGGCGAGGTCGGTCATCGTCCATCGGTCCTGCAATCATCGGCGAAAAACGAACGACCCCGCTCCGATAACGGAGCAGGGCCGGGGATGCCGGCGTCAGACGACGCCGGCTAGCTGGTAAACGAGGCCTTGGCGGTGTCGACCATGGCGGCGAAGGCCGCCGGCTCGCGAACGGCCAGGTCGGCCAGCACCTTGCGGTCCACCTCCACGCCCAGCCGCCTTCAGGCCGGCGATGAAGCGGCCGTACGGCAGCCCGTGCTGGCGCGAGGCGGCGTTGATGCGCTCGATCCAGAGGCGGCGCATGTCGCGCTTGCGGCTCTTGCGGTCGCGGTAGGCGTAGACCAGGGCGTGGAAGAGCGCCTCGCGCGCCGGGCGGACCAGCTTCGAGCGGGTGCCGCGCCGGCCCGTGAGCCTGGGCCAGCAGCCGCTTGTGACGCCGGTGGGCGGCGACGCCGCGCTTGACTCGAGCCATCGGTCTCAGTCCCTACGCGTACGGCAGCAGCCGCGTCGAGCTGCTTGCGTGTGCGACTTGGCGACGATGGCCTTGCCCGCGTAGCGGCGCGTGCGGCGGCTCGACTTGATCTCCAGGTGATGGCCGCGCCACGCCTTCGGCCGGACCCACTTGCCGGAGCCCGGTCTTCTTGTAGCGCTTGGCCGTTCCCTTGTGGGTCTTGATCTTCGGCACTGCTTATCCCTGTTCTGCTGGCTGCTGCGTCTCTTCGGCGGCCGGCGGCTCGACCGTGGCGGTCGGCGCCTGCCCTTGGCCCTTGGCCCCTTGGCGACGACGCGTCGCCGATCGTCTCGCCGCCGTTCGCCGGCGCCTGCGGGCTGCGGCTGCCGTCTGCCGTCGACGCCGGTCGCTCGCCCTCGGTCATCGGTCTTCTTCTCGGCCCGCTTCTCCAGCGGGGCCATCACGATGTACATGTTGCGGCCTTCGAGGAGCGGCGGCCGCTCGACCGTGCCGTGCTCGGCGAGCAACTCCGCCGCCCGGTCGAGGAGGTCACGCCCCAGGTTGGCGTGGCTCATCTCGCGGCCGCGGAACTGGACCGTCACCTTGACGCGGTCGCCCTCGTCCAGGAACTGCCCTGCCCGGCGGAGCTTGGTCCGGAGATCGTTGACGTCGATCTTGACCCGGAGCCTGATCTCCTTGAAGGTCTGCGACTTCTGCTTCTTCTTGGCCTCGCGCTCGCGCTTCTGCAGCTCGTACTTGTACTGGCCGTAGTCGAGGATGCGGCACACCGGCGGGACTGCCGTGGGCGCCACCTCCACGAGGTCGAGCCCCTTCTCCTGCGCCAGCGTCAGAGCCTCGGATGGTGGGCATCACGCCCAGCTGCTGGTTCTCATCGTCGATGACCCGTACCTCGCGGATCCGGATCATGTCGTTGATTCGCAGGTCCCTTGCTATGGTGCCGTTACTCCTTCAACAAACAGGCCACCAGCCGATACCGACAGGTGGCCGACATCCAATGCGCAACGCCCGCGGATCTTACCCGCTTTGGGTACCCGGGTCAACGAACCGGCGCGGCCGCCAACGGCCGTCCCGGGTGCTGCTGGGCACTCAGTCCGGGTAGGCGTAGAAGACGGCGACCTGTCGCCCCTCGGGATCGGCGACGCGGAACGAGCGCATGCCCTCCCATCGGTCGCCCGATGGCGGCGCCACCACCGCGAAGCCGCGCTGCGCCAGCTCCTGGGCCCAGGCGTCCACCTCGCTGGCGGTGTCGAGCCGGAAGCCGATCTGCAGCCCTTCGCGGTTGGGCTTCTCGGCGCGCCGGAAGCTGAGCTCGAATCCGGCCAGCTCCAGGTCGACGCCGGCGTCGTCGGCGGCGCGGCGCTTGAAGCCGAATGCGGACTCGTAGAACTCGGCGACGCGCACCGGGTCGGTCGATGCCAGCGCCAGCTGCCCGACCCCCCGCATCTTCCTCATGCGCCGGCGGCGGTCTCCTGCGCCTCGCCCGTCTCGTCCGCATATGGCCACAGCTCGCGGCGCGCGGCACGGCCGGCGACGTCCGCCACGAACGTCGTCCAACGGCACGCCCTGCGATGCCTCGCCGGTTCGCAGGCGCGGTGACACGGCGCCGGCCTCGGCGTCGCGATCGCCAACCACCACCATGACGGGGATCTTCTGCTCCTGCGCGTCGCGGACCTTGGCCTGCATCCGCTCCGAGCGGTCGTCGATCTCCGCGCGCAGGCCGGCCGGACGTCAGCGCGTCACGCACCGAGGCCGCGTATTCCAGGTGGCGGTCGGCGATGGGGATGACCATCACCTGCACCGGCGCCAGCCACAGCGGGAAGGCGCCGGCAAAGTGCTCGGTGATGACCGCCATGAAGCGCTCGAACGAGCCGTAGATGGCGTAGTGGATGATCGCCGGCCGCTCGAAGCCACCGTCGGCCGCCCGGTACTCCAGGTCGAAGCGCTGGGGCAGCTGGTAGTCGAGCTGGACGGTCGCGTTCTGCCACTCCCGGCCAAGGGCGTCCTCGAAGAAGATGTCGATCTTGGGCGCGTAGAACGCGGCGCCGCCGGGATCCATGGCGTACGGCGTGCCCGACTGCCTCGAGCGCCGTCTTCAGCTTGCCCTCGGCCATGTCCCAGAACTCGTCGGAGCCCAGCCGCTTCTCCGGCCGCGTCGCCAGCTTGAAGCTGGGCGTGATCCCGAACGGCGCGAACTGCCGCCGCACCAGGTCCAGCGCCAGGTTGATCTCGTCGATCACCTGGTCGTCCCGGCAGAAGACGTGCGAGTCGTCCTGCACCAGCTGCCGCACCCGGAACATGCCCGACAGGGCGCCGGTCAGCTCCTTGCGGAAGAGCACCGAGTAATCGGCGAAGCGGATCGGCAGCTCGCGGTACGAGTGCGCCCGGGTCTTGTAGATCAGGATCTCCTGCGGGCAGTTCATCGGCTTCAGGCCCGACACGTGGCCGTGGTCGTCCAGCACGAACATGTTGTCCTGGTAGAGCTCCCAGTGGCCGGACTGTCTCCCACAGCTCCTTGCGCACCAGGCTCGGCGTCCGGACCTCGTCGAAGCCGCCCGAGCGCCGCACCTCGCGCGACCACTGCTCCAGCGCGCGCCACATGGCCATGCCGCGCGGATGCCAGAACGGAGCGGCCGGCGACTCGGGGTGGAAGGTGAACAGGTCCAGGTCGCGGCCGAGCTTGCGGTGGTCGCGCTTCTTCGCCTCCTCCAGCCGCCACAGGTAGCGGTCCAGGTCCTCCTGCGTCTCCCAGACCGTGCCGTAGATGCGCTGCAGCATCGGACGCTTCTCGTCGCCGCGCCAGTAGGCGCCCGGCCGAGTTCAGCAGCTTGAACGGCCCGAGGCCGCCGGTGGTCTCCAGGTGCGGACCGCGGCACAGGTCGCTGAAGGAGCCGTGCCGGTAGAAGCTGACCACCTCGCCTATCGCGGCAGCTCGCGCACGATCTCGACCTTGTAGTCCTGCCCCTCGTTCTCCAGCTGGTTGAGGGCGGCGGCCCGATCCAGCTCGCTGCGCTCGAACGGCAGGTTGCCGGCCACCTGGGCGCGCATCCGCTCCTCGATCGCCTCGAGGTCGGCCGGCGTCAGCGCCCGCGGCAGGTCGAAGTCGTAGTAGAAGCCGTCGCGAATGGCCGGACCGATCCCAGCTTCGCCTCCGGGAACAGCTCCAGCACGGCGGCCGCCATGATGTGCGCGGCCGAGTGGCGCATCGTGTCGAGACCGGTCGATGCGGCAGCCCGGGGCATTCGAGCAGCGCCGTCCTGGGCGTCGGATCGGACCTCGTCCGCGTCAATGGCCATGATGCGGAGAAGCCTACTAGATCAGATGGCCTTGAACTGCTCGAAGGGCTGGTTGCACTCGTCGCAGTGGTAGATCGCGCGGCACAGGGTCGGGCCGAACGGGTTGTCCAGGGTCGTGTTGCGCGATCCGCAGTACGGGCAGGTCGCCACCCCCAGCAGCACCTGCAGCTCGGCGCCGTCGAAGGATGGACCGATGAGGACCGGCGGCGCGAACCCGCTCCCCCGCAGCTTCTCGCGGCCCTCCGGGCGTGATCCGGTCCGATGTCCACGGCAGCGTGAAGCTGAGGCGCACCTCCACCTCGTCCGCCAGCTCCATGGCGCGCAGCCGCTCCCCGATCTGCTGCCGCATGACGTCGATGGCCGGACAACCCACGAAGGTCGGCAGCAGATCGACCGTGAGCCGCTCACCGCCCTCGTCGCGCCGCTCGAACGCCACCTCGCCGATCACGCCCAGCTCGACCAGGCTGATGGCCGGGATCTCCGGATCGGCGATCTCGTCCAGTGCCGCCCACACGGCCAGCGCGCGTCGGATCGGCGGATCGTGGCCTGCGTTACCACGTGGCCGCCGCCTCCGAGCGGGCCACCATCGTGAACTGGCCGTGCAGCCAGGCGAAGTCATCGGTCCGCCGCGTGTCGCCCGTCCGCCGCCGGCGGCGCGATCGGTCCGGCGCCGGCAGGCCCAGCGCGTCGAGGGCGGCCGTCACGCGCTCGAGCCATCGGCCCGCAGCGCGGACATGCGGCTCCGGCAGGATGCCGGCCTCGACCAGCACGGACTCGCCGGCGAGCGGCGTGAAGACGGCCTGCGCATCGGTCCACAGGCGGTCGAGCGCAGCCGACCAGCCGCTCGCGCGCCTCGCCGCCGGCCTCCGCCAGGCGCTTGCAGCCAGACGTCGAAGTGCAGCAGGTGATACGTCTCCTCGCGGCGCATCTTGGCCGCCAGCTCGGCCACCGGCGCGTAGGACGAGCGCGCGAGCGCCTCGAGCCGCACCGCGTCGGCGTGCTCGTACAGGTAGCGGCGCGCCACGGTGAAGGCCCAGTCGGTGCGCGGCGTGGTTCATCAGCGCGGCGTGCCGGTAGGCATCGGGCTCGCGGCCGAAGGCGATCGCGATCGGCGTCGTCATCGGTCAGGCCGGCCAGCAGCTCGTACCAGGCGCGGGCGTGGCCGATCTCGTCCTGGCTGACGCTGCTCATGGCCACGTCCTCCTCGAGCATCGGCGCGATGCCGGTCCACTCGGAGTCCCAGAAGCCGAGCACGAACTCGTCGTCGGCCATCGTCAGCAGCAGCTCGGCCAGCGCGTCGCGCGTCGGCGGCGGCAGCGCTCGCTCCTCCGTCCGATTCGGCGGTCGCCGTCCTGGCTGGCGCGCGCCTTGGCCGCCTCCAGCTTGTGCTTGATGATGTAGCCGCCCGGACGCTTGAAGGACCGATCGAACGGCGGCTGCAGCAGGTCAGGGTCGTCCAGCTCCACGATCGCCTCGCGCGGCACCACCCACAGCCGGTGGCTCTCCTGGCGACGGCCGTAGAACTCGCGGGCGTAGTGCGAGCGCCAGCTCCTCGTCGGGCGCGCGGACGTTGCCGCCGTGGATCATCGGGTCGCCCTCCGACTCCTGCCGGAAGACTTCCCACACCCGATCGCCTGGCGTCTCCATGCCGTCACGAAGCGGTACCGCGCAATCAGGCGGCGGCGGTGCTGCCGGTCGGGCCGAGGATCGCGTCGCGGACCCACTGGGTCGCCTCGGCGCTCATCGCGCCGGAACTCCAGGCGCTCCTGCGACTTCGGTCCGTGGCCGGTCACCACCGAGCGCAGCTCGTCCCAGTCCGGCTCGGTGTAGGCCCAGCGCCCCTCGGCCTCGTCGTAGCGCAGCGCGGGATCCGGCACGGTCAGGCCCAGCTCCCAGATGCGCGGCACGTAGATCGACAGGAACTCCTGGCGCAGCTGCTCGTTGTTCTTGGCCTTGATCCGCCAGTGCAGGTCCTTGTCCTTGGCCGGATCGGTGGGCGGGCCGTGCATCTGCATCAGCGGACCCCACCATCGGTTCAGGGCGTCCTGGACCATCGCACGCTGCGCATCGGTCCCGTTCATCATGGTCAGGACGACGTCGCGCCCGTGCATGATGTGGACCGATTCCTCCCAGCAGATCTTCTTCATGGTGCGGGCATAGGGCGCGTACGAGGAGTCGCGCAGCGCCTGCTGCGACACGATCGCGGCCGCGTCCACCAGCCAGGCGATGATCCCCACGTCGCCCCACGACGCCGTCGGGTAGTGGAAGACGTTGTGGAACTTGGTCTTGCCGGCCATCAGGTCGGCCAGCATCTGCTCGCGCGGCTTGCCCAGGTCCTCCGCCACGCGATAGAGCAGCTGGGCGTGGCCGACCTCGTCCTGGATCTTGCTGGTGAGCGCCAGCTTCCGCTTCAGGGTTGGCGCGCGCAGGATCCACTCGCGCTCGGGCAGCACGCCCATCAGCTCGCTGTTGGCGTGCATCTCCACGAACTTGAGGATCGCGGCCCGATAGTCGTCGGGCATCCAGTCATCGGCCTCCACCTTGCCGCCGCCGCCGACGTGGGCGTAGAAGGCTTCCGCGCGCGGATCGACGTCGGTCGTCTGCGTCTCGCTCACGCTCACAAGGGTACCGCATGCCCGATGCCACGCGGGCTGCGGCGGCTCAGTCGCCGGGGAGCAGCTCCAGGGTGGTGCCCAGCACCTCCGGCACCAGCATCGCGGCCAGCGAACGCGCCGCTGGGTCCGGTACTTCGCGCGGAACGCCTCCGAGCATGCCTCGACGCTCGCGGATCGCTGGCGGGCGCCACCTGACCTCGATGCGCTGGCCGTCGGCCAGAAGCGCCACCTGGCCGGATGCGGTGGCTTCGCGGTACCACCGACTGCCGGCTCCGCGATACGTGCGGATGAAGGCCCGATCCTGCGGGTCGACCACGACCCAGATGGTGGTCCGATGCGGCGGCACGTCCGGCGCCGGTCGCGTCTCGATGTCGACCTCCTGCGTCTCGCGCAGCACCGACAGCACGTCGCCCGGCAGCCGATCGGTCCCGCCCTCAGTCATGCGGCGCCCGCTTCAACGGCCGATGCCAGGCGTGGTACGCGTCGTGCGACGACTTGGCCACCGTCAGCCGGCCGTGCGGCGTCGGCCGCGACCTCGTTGCGGGGCACGTAGAGGTCCACCGGCAGCAGGCCGCTGGTGCGGACCAGCAGATAGTCGGCGAAAACGGCGTCGACGGTGCCGATGCGCCGCCCGTCGGCGGCCAGCAGCTTCTGCCCGCGTCGTGGCGTGGTGGCGGTCGTCTCGCTCATCGACTCCCCACGCTAGCCGATCGGGGCGGCGACCGCGACCGCCGCCGCTGCACGCCGATGTCGACCGGCAGCATCCCGAACGGCTCGCCGTCGAGATGGACGCGGGTCTCCGCTTCGCCTTCGATCCGTAGCTCGCGCACCCTGGTCATCTCGACCAGCGGATGGTCGACGTGGGCGGCCCGATAGATCCCGGGCAGCTCCCGCAGCGCGCCCAGCCGCCCGATGTCGCCGACCAGGCACAGGTCCAGCAGGCCGTCGCTGAGCGACGCGTCCGGGCAGATCTGCATGCCGCCGCCGTAGTACGGGCCGTTGGCGAAGGCCACGAACAGGAACTTGCCCTCGACCTGGCGGGCGCCGGCGTCGGTAGTCCAGCCGCAGGCTGAGCGCGCGGTTCTTGAATCGGCGCAGCTCGTTCAGGGTCGACAGGAAGTAGCCCGCCCGGCCCCGCTGCCAGCGCGCCCGCTTGCCGGCCATGGTGAAGGCCACCTGGGCATCGAAGCCGGTTCCGCCGGCGGCTGAGAAGTAGCGGATCTCGCCGTCGTGCGCGGCCATGCCCAGGTCGATCGGCCGGCGTGTGCTCGCCGAGGGCCACGGTCAGCGCCTCCATCGGCGTCCAGCGGCAGGCCCAGGCTGCGCGCCAGGTCGTTGCCGCGTGCCGCCGGGGACGAGGCCGAAGGCCGGCGGGCCGCCATCTGGGCCGACGCCCGCCGCCATCAGGCCGTTCAGCACCTCCTGGGCGGTGCCGTCGCCGCCGACGGCGACCACGCGGTCGTGACCCAGGTCGGTGGCGGCTGCCGCCAGGCGCTCGGCGTGTCCCGGCTCGCGCGTCTCGACCAGGCGCGCCTTGGCAGCGGCATGGCCGAGCACGTCCTCGATGCGCGGCGCCAGTTCGCTGGGCGCGACCCATTCCGGCCGCCGGATTGATGATGACGAGTGGCGCTCGGGGAGCAGGCACGGACCCGATTCTGCGCGGCGCGTCAACCCACCCTGACGCGTGATGGTGTGGTAGCCGCGCGCTCCGTCGGGAGCGGGCTCGCGTGACGGTGGCGGTCTGCACCTCGCCGGTGCCGTCGGTGGCGCGCACGCGCAGGGTGTGGTCGCCGGCCGGCGCGTCCCAGCGGTAGAGCCACTGCACCCAGGTGGCGTCGGAGATCGGGGTCGATAGCTCGGCCGCCGCCCATGCCCCGTCGTCGACCTGCACCTCCACCCCGCTGACGCCGCGGTCCGGCGCCCAGGCGACGCCCGCCACCGGCTGCTGGCCGGCGCCCAGCGAGGCGCCGGAGCTCGGCACGTCGATGCGCGACTGCGTCAGGATCGGCGCCTCCTTGGCCCAGCCCAGCGGCACCCAATAGCCGTTGAAGGCCTCCAGCGTGGTCAGCTCGATGTTGGTCAGCCACTTGGTGGCGGACACGTAGCCGAACAGGCCGGGCACGATCAGCCGTGCCGGATAGCCGTGCTCCGGCGGCAGCGGATCGCCGTTCATGGCCACCGCCACCAGCGCCTCGCGCTCGGCGACGTCCAGCCAGGCGGTCGGGAAGCCGGCGGTCCAGCTTGTCGACCGAGCGGCCCACCACCTGGGTGGCGCCCTCCTGCACGCCCGCCCGATCGAGCAGGTCGCGCAGGCGCGCCCCGCGCCACAGGGCATTCCCGACCAGGTCGCCGCCGACCTCGTTGCTGACGCAGGCGATCGTCACGTACTGCTCGACCAGCGGCATGGCCAGCAGCTCCTCGTAGTTGAGGGTGAACGGGTGGTCGACCATGCCATTGACGGTCAGCGACCAGCTGGCCACATCCGGGCGCGGGATCGAGCAGGCTGGTGTCGATCCGGTAGAAGTCGCGAGTTGGGCACCACCAGCGGCGTGATGCCGTCGACCGCCAGCTCGGCGCCCGCCGGCAGCGGCGCGGCCGTGGCACCGCGGCGGTGGGACCGGCGGCACGTCGGCGGCCGCCGATGCTCGCTGGTTGAGCAGCGTCCGGCCGATCAGTCCGCTGGTGACGGCCGCGGCCCCCACGCCCACCGCGGCGCCCAGGAAGCGGCGGCGTTCGAAGTCCATCATGCGCGGCGCCTCTTCGCTGCGGGGCGTGGCCAGGCGTAGCAGCCAACCCAGCGACCAGGCGCTGACCGCGATGGCCACCGCCGCCGTGACGAGCGCCAGCACCGGGTCGAACAGCGGATCCAGCACGGCGGCCAGCAGGGCGAACAGGCCCAGCGCCCCGAAGGCGAGACGGCCCGCGACCAGCGAGCGGCGTGCCAGCAGCCCGATCCCCGCCGACAGGACGAGCGCGCCGATCACCACGGCAACGCTCAGCACCAGCTTGTCATTCGTGCCGAACAGGTTGACCACGAAGTCCTTGGCGCCTGGTGGCTGCAGGCTGATCAGCAGCGCCCCGATCGACAGCACCGGCGAGGGCGCGCCGGGCACCAGGCCGGCGATCAGCTCCGCGACGCCGAGCCCAGAGCGCGCCGGCCAGCACGCCGCACACGGCAGCCGCTGGGCGTGACGGTTTTCGCTCAGTCATCGGTCCCAACGTAGCGTGAAAGTGTGACGAACCTGCGACGGCCGGCCGTCACGGCGTCGGTGGTGGGGAGCGTCGTCGAGGGACATGGATTCAAGGCTCCTCCTCTCATGATACGGAGCAGGCCACGTGGCGTACGCTGCGGCCATGACGGCGGCGCCGATCTATCTGGCACCCGGCGCGTCGGGAGGCATGCGCAGCATCGAACCCGTATCTGCGAGGGATGCGCGCGTTGGGCCATATGGCCACGGCCGTCACGCTGCCGCGCGGGTCCGCCGAACGAGCCGTGGCCGTTTACCGGGCCGCCGTCACCGAGGATCGGCCGCTCATCGGCGGACAATCATTTGGCGGACGGGTCGCATCCATGCTGGCTGCCGAGGATCCGACCGCGGCGGCCGGACTGGTCCTGCTGTGCTACCCGCTGCACGCGCCCGGCCGGTCCGAGCGGTGGCGAGAGCGCACCGATCATTGGCCCCGCATCGGCTGTCCGGTGCTCCTGCTATCGGGCGACCATGATCCGTTTGCCCGCATTGGTCTCCTGCAGGAAGCGGTGGCCCAGCTGCCGCATGCCGAGCTCCATGTCTATCCGGGCGTGGGCCACGGGTTGGGCCCCGTCGCGAGCGACGTGCTGGAACGCGTCGCCGGCTTTGCCGCCTCGCTTGCCAGACCCATACACTCACGGCAGTGACATCAGTGACGGGAGCGTGCCCCTCCTGCGGCACGGACGTCGGTGCCGATCAGCGCTTCTGCGGCGACTGCGGCTCGGCGCTGTCGAAGGGCGCCCCCACGACCTTCGCGCGGACCGTCACGATCGTGACCTCTGACCTCCAGGGTTCCACTGCCCTCGGCGAACGCCTGGATCCCGAATCACTGCGCGAGGTGATGACCACCTACATCGACGAGATGCGGCTGGTGTTCGAGGGCCACGGGGGAACGATCGAGAAGATCATCGGGGACGCCATCGTCGCCGTCTTCGGGCTGCCCAAGGCCGCGGAGGACGACGCAGTGCGGGCCGTCGAAGCGGCCGCCGAATCGCAGCGTG
This sequence comes from uncultured Chloroflexia bacterium, assembly GCA_963783495.1. Lineage (GTDB taxonomy): Bacteria > Chloroflexota > Limnocylindria > QHBO01 > QHBO01 > DASSCW01. The sequence continues at coordinate 63,460 of CAWANT010000007.1, read as the reverse complement.
CCATGGCGAGCCTGAACGACCACCTCGAGGAACGCTGGGGCGTGCGGCTGGTCGTCCGCACGGGAGTCGCATCCGGCGACGTGGTCGTGGGCGAGGCAAGCGCCGGCCAGCACGTTCTGACCGGGCCCACGGTCGCCATCGCGACGGCCATGGAGCAGAACGCGCCGGCGCAGGAGGTGCTCCTCGCCGACTCGACCTTCGAGGCCGCCGGGGATGCCATCGAGGTCGAGCCGATGGCGGCAGTTACGCCGAAAGGGCACGACGCTCTCGATCCCCTCCTACCGCCTCGTCTCGGTGGCCGAGCGTGCGGTGCCCGAGAGGCGAAGCGACCGACGCGGGCGGACGCACCTGCCAGACCTGCGGCACCGACAATGCGGACGAGGGGAAGTTCTGCACCACCTGCGGCTCGCATCTCACTGAGCGGCAGCAACATCGCGAGACGCGCAAGACGGTCACCGTCATCTTCGCCGATCCGAAGCCGTCCAATGTTGACGGCGGCCCGCTTGACCCTGAACGACTGCGAGACGTGATGTCTCGGTACTTCGACGGCATGCAGCGCGCGCTCGAGGGCCATGGGGCGACCGTCGAGAAGTTCATCGGCGACGCCGTGATGGCGGTGTTCGGCCTTCCCATCCGGCACGAGGATGACGCCCTCCGCGCGGTGCGCGCGGCGCGGGAGATGCAGGACGCCCTGGCGGAGCTGAACGCACGGTTCGAGCTCGAGCACGGGATCACTCTGGCGAACCACATCGGCGTCAACACCGGCGAGGTCGTGGCCGGCGATGCCAGCCTGGGCCAGCGCCTGGTCACCGGCGACACCGTCAACGTCGCGGCCCGCCTCGAGCAGGCGGCCGGGTCCCGGGAGATCCTGCTCGGCCCGCTGACCCACCAGCTCGTCCGCGATGCCGTGCAGGTGGAACCGGTGGAGCCGCTGACGCTCAAGGGCAAGTCCGAGCCGGTCCCGGCCTACCGATTGCTGACGGTGAGCGATCCGTCCGTGGCGGTCCAGCGGCGAAGCGATACGCCCATGGTGGGCCGCGAGCAGGAGATGGGCGCTCTCCAGGCGATGCTGAATCGGGCCGTCGAGGAGCGAGCCTGCCGGCTGGCGACAGTGGTCGGCGACGCGGGCGTGGGCAAGACCAGGCTCGTCACCGAGTTCACATCCGCCAGCGCCGACACGGCCTTGGTCATCCGCGGCCGATGCCTCCCCTACGGCGACGGCATCACGTTCTGGCCATTGCGCGAGATCGTGCGAGACGCGTGTGACATCCAGGCCGATGACCCCGCCGACGTGGTCCACGCCAAGCTGCAGTCCGAGATATCGGACCCGGAGGTCGTCGAGCGCCTGGCTTCGGTGGTGGGGGCCTCGGAAACGGCGTTTCCGGTGCCGGAGCTCATCTGGGCGGCGCGCCGATTCCTGGAGATGCTCGCCGCCGAGCGGCCCGTCCTGGCGATCATCGATGACATCCACTGGGCGGAACCGACCTTCCTCGAGCTCCTGAAGTCCCTGGGCGAAACGGTGGCCGACGCCTCGGTGCTGCTCCTCTGCACGCAGCCGCCACGAGCTCATCGAGCGCATGCCCGAGTGGGGCAAGGACGACCAGGCCATCCTGCTGGTGCTGCGGCCGCTCAGCGACGCCGATGCGGGCCGGGTCGTCGAAAGCCTGCTCGGCGGCACCGGCCTGACCGCGGGAATCACAGGTCAGATCCTGCGGGCCGCCGCGGGTAACCCGCTCTTCGTGGAGCAGCTGCTCTCCATGCTCATCGACGATGGGACCCTGCGCCGCGACGGCGACCAGTGGGCGCAGGTCGGTGATGTCACGTCGCTGAAAGTGCCGCCCACGATCGACGCGCTGCTCACCGCTCGGCTGGACCTGCTCGGGACCGAGGAGCGTGACGTGATTGAGCCCGCATCGGTGATCGGCCAGAACTTCGCGGTGCCTGCGGTGGTCGACCTCGTGGCACCGCCTCTGGCACCCCGGGTGCCCGCCAACCTGGGGACGCTCACCGGCAAGCAGCTTGTGCAGCCCAGCGTCGATGGCGAGGGCGACGGCGCCTACCGTTTCCAGCACCTCCTGGTGCGCGACGCGGCCTACAACGGGTTGCTGAAGCGCGAGCGCGCCGACCTTCATCAACGGTTCGTCGCCTGGGCGGAGTCGTATAACGCGGCCCACGGCGTCGACAACCGCGAATTCGAAGAGATCCATGGCTACCATCTCGAGGCGGCGCATCGTTACCTGACCGAGCTGGGCACGATCGATCCCGCGGTCCTGGCGCTCGGGCGACGAGCGTCCGACAAGCTCGCCTCTGCCGGGCGGCGCGCCATGAACCGCGGCGACATGCCGGCATCGGCCTCTCTGCTGAGGCGTGCGGCTGCCTGCCTGCCCGCCGACTCGCTGGATCGCCTCCGGATCCTTCCCGACCTGGCCGAGGCGCTGATGGAGCTGCCCGAGTTCGACGAGGCGGAGCGCGTGCTGCACGAGGCGAGAAGCGGCGCCGAGGAACAGGGCGACGGGGTCCTGGCGGCCACGGCCGAGCTGGTCGAGCTGCTGGTGCGCCAGTACTCCACCGAGGAGGGCGGCTGGAGCGACACGGCGCTCCGCGCCGTCGACCGCGCAATCCCGGTCTTCGAGGCCAGCGGTGACCATGCGGGCCTTGCCCTCGCCTCGCGGCTGAGGGTGGGCATCTACGGGACCAGGACGCAGTTCGCGGAGACCGCCAGTGCCGCCGAGCAGGTCATTCGCCACGCGAGGGAGGCAGGCGACCCGCGGCTCGAACGACGTGGGTCCGTTGGCTACGCGCAGGCGGCCCTGTTCGGGCCGACGCCGGTCGACGAGGCAGTGGTTCGCTGCGAGGAGCTCGCCGCCGCAGCCGCAGGAGACCGGCGCACCGAGGCGTTGGTGCGCAACTCGCTCGCCCAGCTCTACAGCATGCAGGGCAAGTTCGACCTGGCGCGCAGCACCTGGACCACCGCCGACACCATGCTCAAGGAGCTGGAGATGGGCCTCTTCTCGGCCGCGCTGTCCATCACCCGTGGCCAGATCGAGCTGTTGGCGGGCGACCTGGACACCGCCGAGGAGGTCCTCGAACGCGGCTACGCGGCTCTGGAGAGCATGGGCGGCGCCTTCCTGCTCACCGGGGTGGCCGGCGTCCTCGGTCGGGTGAGCTACGCCCAGAAGCGGCTGGACAAGGTGGATGCGCTGAGCACCTCGATCGAGGGCCTGGCCGATGCCGATGACCTGGATGCCCAGACGGACTGGCGCCTCCTGCGCGCCCTGGCTCGTGCCAATGATGGCCACACCGACGAGGCGTTGAAGCTCGCGAAGGAAGCCGTCGAGATGGCGTTCGCCAGCGATGCGCCGCTGCTCCAGGGCTGGGCCCTGATGACCCTGTCAGACGTGCAGGGCGCGGCCGGCAACGAAGGCGAGCGGGACGCGGCATTGCGCCAGGCGCTCGACCTCTACCGCACGAAGGGTGACGTCGTCACCGTCGCCCAGCTGGAGTCGCGACTCAAGGCAGAAGCCGGGGCCTGAGCCCCGGCTTCGTGTGTCCTTACTCCCCCGAGCGGCCGATCAGTGGCCGAAGGTCTTGCCGTTCTACTAGCAGCCACAGGGTGGCGAAGGTCTTGCCGTTCGCGGTCGTCACAGTCTTGCACGGGCGCGTTGCTGTGATCCGCGTTGCACGTCGTCGTGATGTCTTCGTACTGCCCGTTGTCGAAGAAGTGGACGAAGTCTGCGCCAGGCTTGTTCTGGTTGAAGCTGATCTCCACCTTGAAACCCTGGCTGAACGGCTGCCCGTTGCCAACGTTGATGAGGGAGCCCTGGCCGAAGCAGTCCATTCCAAACAGACCCTGGCAAGCACTGATGTCGCTGTCCTCACCGACGGTCACGATGATGTCGACGGCTGGCGACGTGATCTTGGTGGCCTGCGGGTTGTTGCGGCTCAGCGATTGGTTATCAGCGATAACGTCGCCGATGTTCTGCGGATAGCTGGCGCCGAAGTCGGCATCGTTCTCGACCGTTACGGTCGCGGGTGCCGTGGTAGTCATCCCCATGACTATTGCCCTTCTTGTCGTTCGCAACGCCGGTGGTGCTCCACAGGAAGTTGACGGTGACGTTACCGGTGCTGGTGCCGACCTTGTAGACGACAGTCAGAGTGATTGGCGCATCATCCGCGTCGATCGCGCCGAAGCTGCAGGAGAGCGGACCGGTCGCGTTGCAGCCCGTCCGCGATGCATCATCGACCGCCCAGAGAGTCCAGCCCGTGGGCGTCGGAGCATTCAGGTAAAGCTGTGAAATGTTGCTCGTCTCGTCCGGATCCACGTTGAAGCTGAGGTCGTAGGCGATATAGCTCGCCTGCTCAGTTGTGCTCGGCGAAACCCGAGTGAGGACCGGTGTCGAGCTGAACTCTGCCTGCGCCCTCGCAGCGAGCACGGTAGCCGGCCCGGCAAACGCAGCCAGGGCCAGCGAAACGGTTACGGCCAGGGTCGCGAGGGTACGCGTGGATCGAGTTGCGGATCATCTTTGGTCTGCCTCGTCTCGGTACTGACCCGGCGGACACTGCCTGGAAAGCCGAGGCTCCCGCGGGTGGGCGCTGCACAGTGTACGCGCTGGGTCAGGTGTTGGCCAGTACTTGTGATCTACTCCGTTCCCCACCGGAGCGCACCTAACGCCCCAAAACGGTTGTTTGCCACGGTACTGGCACGGCTGGGCTGACCCGTGTCACCTGCGGGACGCCGACCGTGTGAATCGGCGGACCCGTCCGCCAGCAGCCAGGCGACGCCCTCCGCGTCGCCCCCGCGACCAGCGCTCCCCCGGTAAATCCGTGGCTAGGCTTCCACCGCCGACAGGAATCCCCACCAGCCGTCCAGCGCGGCAGAGGTGGCGGCCACGGCGGCCTCCTCATCGGCTTCGGAGGAAGCCAACGACGTGATCATCTGGCGCTCCGCGCCCGAGTGCTCGACATCCAGCGTCGAATGCACGGTGAAGAAGGACAGCGTCCGGGTGTCGTCCACCCCGTAGCGATCGCGCAGGCCGTTGATCTTCTCGGTCGCGACCTCGGGCACCTGGCCCTCATAGGCGTACAGGGCGGCCACGCCAGCCGCCAGCGGCGCATCGGTCACCGCCGACCAGTAGGTCGACAGCAGCTGCTTGGTCCCGTCATTGCGCGACGCCGACGCGCACGTCGTCGCGATCCACGCCGATGCCCTCGCCGAAGCGCAGCCACAGCTCGGCATGGTTGACCTCGCCGTGCTCCTCGTCCCACAGGTTGTCCAGGATCGACTGCCGCACGGCGGCGTCCTCGGACCGGGTATGGAGCGCGGATAGCAGCCGCGGGAAGGTCGACTCGAAGGCGTAGTACTGGCGCGCGTACTCCTGCAGGGCCTCGCGGCTCAGGGTGCCCTCGCGCCACTTGGTATAGAACGGGTGCTTCAGCAGATGGCGCTCGGCGATGAGCGCGTCAATGCGCTCGAGCACGGTCCCTTCGCGCACGGTCATCGGATCTCAGGCCCTCCCTCAGGCATGGGGCGGTCCCGCGGGGTGGGACCGGAATGGGCGAAGGATAGACCGATGGGTGGGCGGATGCTCGATCAGCCGCCGAACCAGGCGGTCAGGCGTTCGGCCACCAGCACCGCTACATGCGCCATGGACGCAGGCTACCCGACGGCGGCCGTGCATGCCCGGTGGCTTGCGGGCGCTCGCGATGACCGCGACCGCCGTCGCCATAGGCTCCATCCACCTCGTACCCAAGGTCGTCGACTGCTCGACGGTAGGTCGGCCACTGCGCGGGTTGGAGCTGCACCATGAGCCAGCCGCCTGGGCGGAGGTAAAGCAGAGCCTGCTCGGCCAGGCGCCGCTGCAGGCCAAGGCCGTCGGGGCCCTCGCCGACGTAGGCCCCGCTCGGAGCATCAGCCGCGCCCTCGAAGTCCGCTGCGGGAACGCACGGGACGTTGGCCACGACGACGTCGACGTTGCCGCGCAGCTCGGACGGCAACGCGTCCAGCAGCGAGCTGTGCGCGAACTGTACGCTCGACATGCCGAGGTCCCGGGCATTGCGCGCCGCCCATTCCAAGGCTGACGGGTCGAAGTCCAGCCCGAGAACGCGGGCAGATGGCTCGCGCCTCGCGACGGCGAGCGCGATCGCGCCGCAGCCGGTTCCCACATCCACGACGACAGGGTGTTCTATCCCGGCGAGTCGCTCCGCTGCGAAGGCGGGGGTCGGTTCGCTGAGGTGTCGCGGCAGGAAGACGCCCGGTCCGGCCAGCAGCTCGAGGCCGTCGAATCGGCAGCGGGTGATGGCCGTGTGCCACGGTTCGCCAAGCACAGCGTCCCAGAGACGCCGCCCTCGGCGCCGCCGGCGTGCAAGCCGAGCCGCCCGCCATGCCAGTGGGCGGAACCGTGCGAGCGCGCCCGGCCCGGCCTTTAGCGACACCTTCTGGTCGTGGCCCACGTACCCCTGCAACGTCTCGTGCACGCCCACGACGCGCGCGAGGCTCCACACCAGATCCCAGTCGCGAACCCGCTGCGTCTCTGCATCAAGCTCGGCGATCTGGCGCGGGTTCCGCAGCAGCCCGCGCGCGGCCTGCATCGCGAGGTACACGAGCGCCGGCTCGCCCTGGGGACGGCGCAGCCCGTCTTCGAGAGTCGCGCTGCTGCGCCACAGCTCCTTGACGAGGGGCAAGACCGCCCGCTGCGGCAGGGGTGCGGACGGCAGCGCCCGGTGAACGGTGAGCACGAATCCGTCGTCGAACGTGAACCGCCGGCTGCCCGATGAGCGCCCCGGTCCATCTCCACCCGCCCGCCATCGCCAGGGCAGTCGGTCGATCGCGCGAAAGGCCGCTACGGGCTCGGATCGATCAAGCAGCAGCTCGGTGGTCGGAAGCCCCGCGGGTCGGCTCAGGACGATAGCCTCCCGTCCCTCTCGGGCTAGCTCGCGGCCGGCAAGGGACAGCGTGTCCATCCCGGCCTCGGCAACCGAGTTTGTCACCCTGATTCCTCGAGCGTCTCGGTCGCCATCCGCTGGCCGATGACGTCCTGGGCGGCGGCCAGGCTCTGGCGGTCGCCGCTCACGGCGCAGACGAACGCCGCCCGGTCGATCAGGTAGGCCTCGGCATCGGTCTCGGCGGTCACGGTGGCCGTCCGCGGGACATCCCGCAGGAGCGCGATCTCGCCGAACGAGTCCCCCGCCTGCATGTGCCGGACGGTATGCCCGTCGACACTGGCCGCCGCGGAGCCTTCCGCCAGCACGTAGAAGTTGTCGCCCTCTTCACCCTGGCGGATGATCGGGCTGCCCGCCGTGAAGCGGGCGGGATGGGCGGACTCCGCGACCTGCTCGAGCACCGTCAGCGGCAGGAAATGGAGCATTGGCACCCCGCGCAGGATGGCCATCTCGCGTACCGGGATGACGGCCAGGTCATCCGTCCGGCGCACGAGCGGCCAGGTAAGAATCGCCAGGGTAGGCAAGACCAGGCCCGCGGCAATCAGCGCACCCTGCACGCCCAGCACGATCACCAGGACCGGCGCCAGCACCGATCCAGCCGCCAGCCCGAGCATCACGATCGACTCCAGCATGCCGAAGACGCGGCCGCGCACCGCGTTCGGCACGGTTCGCTGGAGCAGGGTGAAGCCGGCGATATCCAGGACTGCGTTGCCGATGCCCAGGACGACGAGGACGACCACGGCCAGGCCGGCGTTGGGCAGCAGACCGATGATCAGGATCGGCGTCCCCCATAGGAGCAGGCCCAGGGTGAAGAACGGCGCGACCCGCGCCTGCCCGACCAGCGTCATCGCCAGCAAGGCGCCGACGAAGCCGCCCACGCCCATGGCCGCGGTGAGCAAACCAAGTCCCTGCTCTCCAAGACCCAGCAGCTGGACCGAGGCCGCCACCAGCAGCACGTTGAGCAGGCCGCGAACGAAGATCTGCGCCCCGAATAGCCCCAGCAGCCAGCCGGCCTGCGGGTAGTCGATCATGGCGCGGATGCCGCCGGCCATCACCGACCAGCCGCGCTCGGCGGCGCGTGCGACTCGCAGCTGCTGGGCGGGACGGATGCCGAGCACGATCCCGGCGGCCGCGAAGAAGGTCGCTGATGGCACCGCGAAGGTGGCCCACGGTGCAGCAAACGCGATCAGGATGCCGCCGACCGCCGGTCCGACGAGGGTGCCGATCCCCTCCATCGTCCCGCTGGCCGCGTTGCTGGCCACCAGCTCCTCCGGTGCCCGGGCCAGCGAGGGCATCAGCGTCATGTAGGTCGGCCGATGCAGGACGCCCAACAGTCCCTCCATGGCGGCGATGGCGAACACGACCCACGCCGGCCCGCCAGCCGCCAGGTTGATGGCTGCCAGGCCCACCAGCGAGCCCCGCCCGGCGTGGATGCCGAGCAGCACCCGATGTCGGGGCAGTCGATCGGCCAGCGACGAGAGAGCCGGCGCCAGGATGCCGGCCGGCAGCGTGCGCACGAGGCCGGCCAGGCCTACCGCCGCCACGCCGCCCACGCCGTAGGCGTAGACGAACAGGGCCACCAGCCACGCCCACTCCGCCGTGTAGCTGAGCATCCAGGCCACCTCGGCCCGCCGAATGTCGGGATTGGCAGCCACCCGGCGCAGCGCCGAGATGGCCGTTCGCAGGCTGCCGATCACCCTGTCCGCTCCTCCCGCGCAATGCCGCCGAACGCCTACACTCGACAGGGTGGCACGCCAGAGCAACCACGACCCCGGACCGGACGAGTCGGCGACTCGCGGCGAGGCGCAGGCCGCGGCCGCGCGGCATCCATTCGACGTGGCCGAAGCGACGGTCCGGGTCGGTACCGCCTCCTGGACCGATCCGACCATGACCGCGCCCGGCGTCTTCTACCCGCCGGATGCCACGACCGCGGAGGATCGGCTCCGCTACTACGCCGACCAGTTTCCGATCGTCGAGGTGGACGCCACCTATTACGCCCTGCCGAACCGTCACATGGGCGAGGTCTGGCTGGAGCGCACGCCGCCTGACTTCGTCTTCGACATCAAGGCCCACGCCCTGATGACGGGCCAGCCATCCGAAGCCAAGCGGCTGCCGAAGGAGATCCGCGAGGAGATCCCGCTGGAGCTGGCCGACAAGAAGCGGATCTACGGCAAGGACCTGCCGGCCGAGCTGTACGACGCGATCTGGGACACCTTCCTGGACGCGCTGAAGCCGCTCTATTCGGCCGGCAAGCTGGGCGCGGTATTCCTCCAGTACCCGCGCTGGTTCTACCCGTCGAACGAGTCGCGCGACCTGATCGTCGGATGCGCGGCGGCGGCTGGGCGAGGTGCCGATGGCGGTCGAGTTCCGCAGCGGCACCTGGTTCAACGAGAAGAACGCCGACCGCACGCTGCGCTTCCTGGAGAAGTACCAGATCCCGTTCGTGATGGTCGACGAGCCGCAGACCAAGACAGCGTTGCCGCCGATCATGGCCGTCACCTCACCCGAGCTGGCGGTTGTCCGCTTCCACGGCCGTCGCACCGAGACCTGGGAGGCCAAGAACGTCCCTGTCGTCGAGCGCTTCCGCTATCTGTACGACGACAAGGAGCTGAATGAGTGGGTACCGCGCGTGCGCGAGGCGGCCGCGGCCGCGAAGAACGTCCACGTGCTGATGAACAACTGCTACGCCAACTACGGCACCACCAACGCCCGCGAGATCGCGACCCTGCTGCAGGAGAACGTCTAGTCCGCCAGCGTCGCGAGGTCGTTCTCGATCACCTCGCGGTCCTCGGGATCCGTGATGTCTGCCATGGCCGCATGCGCCCTGGCGCGCCACTCCTCGAATGCGGGGCGGTCGCCCGCCGTGCGCGAGGCACGCGCCATCGCCTCATACGCTGACGCGGCGACCCAGTCCTCCATGCCGCCGGCGTCGACCAGCTCCACGCAGCGGCGGGCGTGGTGCAGCGAAGGCTCGCCGCGCCCCAGCACGGCGTACACGCGGGAGCACTGCCACTCCCCCACGGCCACGCGCTGGCTGATGTCGGGCACGCCGGTCTGCGCCCAGTGCCAGCGCGAGGCGTGCGCCGCGTGGAGCATCTCGTCGTCCTGGGCGGTGGTGCGCTCCTCGGTTTCGAGCAGCGACCAGACGTGGTTGAACAGGTGAGCGCCGAGCTGGCGGTGGGCATCGGCGTCAAGGACATCGGGCTTGCTGGGGCTGGCGGACATCGGTTCCTCCTGGTTGAGCTGGTGCAGGATGAAGTGCAGGCGGAAGGCGCGGGCCTCTACTCGGTCGCGGTGGGCCTTGAACCGTCGCTCGCGCTCGGCCGGCGCTGACGGCCAGCAGCGCGCGGATCTCGGGCAGCGGCATCTCCAGGTCGCGCAGGCGGGCGATCAGCAGCGCCGTCGCTGCCTGGCCACGTCGGTACGAGCGATAGCCGGTCTCCGGGCTGACAGCCGCGGGCGGCAGGAGTCCCATCTCGTCGTAGTGACGCAGCGCGCCGATCGAGAGGCCCGTCAGCCGCGCGAAACGACCGATCGACAGGAGCTCGGATTCGCTCATCAGGGCGAGCGTAGAGTCTCCGGTTGGTCGAGAGTCAAGGGGTCAGCTGAAGATCGCTCCCAGCAGCGTCCAGACCAGCCAGACGAAGGCGAAGGCGGCCAATCCCAGGGTGGCCAGGATGCCTCCGAAGAAGAGCCACTGGCCGGCGGTCGACGCGTCGGGGTTCGCGACGTGTCGACGCATCAAGCCGACATTGCGGATGTTGGCCTTGTACCACATGTCGAAGAGGTCGCCGATGACCGGGATGGCCCCGATGCCGAAGTCGAGCGCGACGTTCGCCAGCATGCGGGCCAGCACGATGGTCGGCAGGCCGCGCTGCGCCGCCCGCACCACGACCAGCAATCCCAAGCCGCCGGAGACGATGTCACCGGCGCCCGGGGATCAGCCCGATCAGTGCGTCCAGGCCGATGCGGCGCCCGGTGCCCGGGATCGGGATGCTGTTGTCCAGCAGCCAGGCCAGCAGCTCGACCTCGGCCGTGGCCGAGTCGTTCCGTGGCGTCGCATGCCGCGTCAGCGCTCGTGTCATGCCGCTCACTTCACCAATTCCCGTGCCAAAGCGCCTGGTCCGCCTCCCGCTGGCGCGAGTCTTGCGGTATGCAGGCGCTTGCCGACTTGCTTAACGGTTCAGAAGGACGAGGAGAATGCATGACGTTCAGGCGTGGGACACGACTCAATCCCGGCCAGGTCCGCGACCTGCGGGGGAAGGGTGGTCTCGCCTTGGGCGGCGGCCTGGGCGGCGTGATCCTGTTGGTGGCGATTCTGCTGCTGGGCGGTGATCCGAGCCAGATTCCGGCCGACGCACTGAACGGCATCACCGTCGGCACAGGCCAGGAAAACACCGACATCGAGCAGGAGTGCCGCACCGGCGAGGATGCCAACCAGCGGCAGGACTGCCGGATGGTCGGCTTCGTGAACGCCATCCAGGACTACTGGAGTGGCGCGCTGAACGGTTACGAGCTGGCGCCCACCACCTTCTTCACCGGCCAGGTCAGCACGGGCTGTGGCAGCGCCAGCAGCGCGGTCGGCCCGTTCTACTGTCCGGAGGATCGCAATATCTATATCGACCTGGGCTTCTTCGACCAGCTGGAGAGCCAGCTCGGCGCCGAGGGCGGGCCGCTCGCCGAGGCCTACGTGCTGGCGCACGAGTACGGGCACCACGTGCAAAACCTGACCGGGCGTGTTGCGTGGGGGCGGTGGCAACACCGGCGCCGAGTCGCGTGCCGTGCGGACCGAACTACAGGCCGACTGTTATGCCGGCGCATTCATCAACCATGCGGAGGAGCGCTACCTCGAGCCGATCACCCGCGAGCAGCTGGCCCAGGCCCTCGACGCCGCCGAGGCAGTGGGCGACGACCGCATCCAGGAGCGAACCCAGGGCCAGGTCGAATCCGGAGACGTGGACTCATGGTGCCTCAGAGCAACGCCAAAGCTGGTTTACGGTGGGCTGGGAGTCCGGCGACCCGAATCGATGCGATACCTTCAACGCCGACAACCTCTAGCGGGGCAATAGCCATGACGCTGCCGAACCCGGTCGCCCGACACGTCGAACCGCGCCCGGACGATGTCCGGCCTCGATTGGCCCGCCTGGGCCATCCCGATGAGCTGTCCGGGATGGAGCCCCCGATCCAGCGCATGGCGAACTACCTGATCGCCGCGGAGCGCGAGCTGTCGCACGTCCAGACCCACTATTTCGCTGCACGACGCGGCGGGGATCCGGACGCCATCGCGGCGGCGGTGGCCAGGCAGGACGCCGCCAAGCGTGAGATCGGTCGCATCCGCGTGCAGCTGTATGCCGAGCGCCGGCGGGAGCTATTGCAGCGCGGGGCATCGCATGCCGGCAGCACGCCCGCACAGCCCTCGCTGATCCAGCGCCTCGTCGGACGCTGAGCGCCGACCAGCAACGACGGCTCGCCCTGGGGGTCTCGCTCCAGGGCTTTCGGCGGGACACCGCTGCGCTCGATCGCTACATCGCCAAGGCCGGCAGGTCGCCGGCGATCGTGCACACGTTCCAGACGCTGGAGCCTGGCTTGGGGCCGCCGCTGCACGCACTGGCGGCGGCGCGCGCCGTCGGCGCCGTCCCAATGCTCAGCTGGGTTCCGAAGCACGGCCTGGATCCGATCCTGCGCGGTAACCATGACGCGGACATCGCCGCCTACGCGAGCGTCATCGGCGGGTTGGGCCATCCGATCCTGTTGCGATTCGGCCATGAGATGAACCTGCCCGGCACAGGCTGGTTTGGGCCGCCGGAGCGTTTTGTCGCCGCCTGGAAGCGGGTGCGCGGCACCTTCGATCAGGCTGGCGCCGCCAACGTGGTCTGGGTCTGGTGCCCGTACGTTCATGACCGCGGCATGCGGCGCTTCGAGCCCTACTACCCCGGGCACGACGTCGTCGACGTGGTGGCGCTCGACGGCTACAACTGGGGGCGTCGACGCTGGTGGCACCGATGGCGCAGCTTCGACGCCATCTTCGGCGCCAGCTACAACGCGCTCCGCCGGCTGGCGCCCGACAGACCGATGATCCTGGCCGAGGTCGGCTGCGCGGCGAGCGGCGGGGACAAGGCGACCTGGATGCGGCAGGCGATGCTCAGCGCCGTCCCGGACCACTATCCGGCCATCGAGGCAGTCGTCTGGTTCGACCACGACCGGACAGATCACGCCGACTGGCGCATCGACTCCTCACCGGCTGCGCTGACCGCCTGGCAGGCCATTGCGGCCGATCCGCGCTACCAGCTATCCGGCTCGGAGCTGGTGGATCGGCTCAGTCGCCGTTCGCTCTGACCGAGCGAGAGGCGCGGCATTGGCGGCGGTGTCGAAATCGGGCCGTCCCGGGCGTCGCATGGGTGAACGGACGGCGAATCGAACGCGCCGACGGCCACGTCAAAGGAGCGATGCACCAATGGGCAACAAGATCATCCACGTCGAGGTGGTGGGCAAGGACGGCGAGAAGCTGCAGAAGTTCTACAGCAACGTCTTCGGCTGGAGCCTCGACACCAACAACCCGGGCGGCTACGGCATGCTCCGCCAGGAAGAGCTGACCGCCGGCATCGGCGCGGCTTCCGACGGTGGCAGCGGCCACGTCACCTTCTACATCGGTGCCGAGGATCCGCAGGGCACCCTGGCCAAGGTGGAGGCCAACGGTGGCCGGGTCATCATGCCGCTCACCGAGGTCGCGCCCGAGACCACGATTGCCCTGTTCGCCGATCCGGAGGGGCATGTCGTCGGCCTGATGTAGGCATCGCGCCTGCGCGCGCAGTTGGGAGCCGGTCCATCGGGGGCCGGCTCTTGCGCTGTCGGACGCAATCGTCAGCACGTGCAGCACGTGCAGCCGCGTGTGAAGGCTGTGCAGCACGTGCATTCGCGACGGCTGTGCAGCACGATCGGAGCCTGACGTCACGGCCAGGCCCGCGACACCGACCCCCACTCCCGCTGCGCTACACTCGGCCCTTCGCCGCAGCAATCGCTCGAGAGGGAGTGCCCAGACCGTGACCCGCCCAACGCCCCGCTTCCGTCCCCTGCTGGCAGTCATCGCCACCGCCGGCCTCGTCGCCGCCTGCCAGGCGCCCGCGGGCGAAGGGAGCGAGAGTGCAGCGGCCAGCGTCGCGGCATCGGCTTCGGCCAGTGAGGCGGCGGCGTGCGTGGCGGCGGACCTCCCGACCAAGACACCCGGCACCCTGACCGTCGGCACCGACAACCCTGCCTTCCCGCCCTACTTCAGCGAGCGCGGAAGAGGGTGAGGAGGCGACGGCCCCGTGGGAGTTCGGCGACCCGACCAACGGCCGCGGCTTCGAGAGCGCCATGGCCTACGCCCTGGCCGAGCAGCTGGGCTTCACCGCGGACCAGGTCACCTGGATCCCGGTGCCCTTCAACAACTCCATTGCACCAGGCCCGAAGGACTTCGACGTCTACCTGGCCCAGGTGTCCTACACCGCTGATCGCGCCGAGGTGGTCGACCTGAGCGAGGGCTACTTCTTCAGCAACCAGGCGCTGGTGACCAATGCCGGCTCCCCGCTGGCCGACGCCACGACCATCGAGGAGGTGGCCGGCTTCCAGCTGGGCGCGGCCGGCAACACGACCAGCCTGACCTACATCACCGACAAGATCCAGCCGGATGCCGAGCCGCGCGTCTATGACGACAACACGGGCGCCAAGGCCGCCCTCGAGGCGGGCCAGGTGGATGGCGTGGTCTTCGACCTGGCCACCGCCTTCTACATCGTCAACGTCGAGATGGACGACGGGGTCGTGGTCGGCCAGCTCCCGTCCGATCCGGACGACAAGGAGCACTTCAGCTTCGTGCTGGACCTGGACAGCCCGCTCACCGAATGCGTGGACGAAGCGCTGCTGACGATGGGCGAGAACGGAGAGCTGGATTCGATCGCGGCAGGAGTGGCTGGCGGACTTCCTGGACGCGCCCTTCATCCAGGAATAGCGGCTTCGCAGCCGTGAGCGCGGCTTGAGCGGGCCGCAGAACCAGCTCGGCGGCGAGATTCCGCCGCCGCCGGCGGGACCGCCGCCCGGCGCGTCGGGCGGGCCGGGCGCGACGCGCTATGTGCTGATCGCCGTCGTCTCGACGGTGGTCGTGTTCGCGCTGCTTGGCCTGCCTCGTCGTCAATTCCCCCGGCTGGGAGCGGGTCAAGGCGTCGTTCTTCGACTGGGACGAATTCGTCGAGTCCGCGCCGGGCATCGTCTGGGCGTTCCGCGTCAACGTCGCGCTCTTCCTTACCGCCGAGGTGCTGATCCTGATCTTCGGCCTGCTGCTGGCCGTCCTCCGCGGGCTGCCCGGACCGGTCTTCTATCCGGTGCGCCTGCTGGCCACGATCTACGTCGACGTCTTCCGCGCATTGCCGGGCCTGCTGGTCATCTTCGTGCTGGGCTTCGGCATCCCCGGCCTGCAGCTGCCCGGCGTTCCCGACGACCCGTTCGTCTGGGCGGTGGTGGCCCTGACGCTCCTCTACTCGGCCTACGTGTCCGAGGTGTATCGGGCCGGCATCGAATCGGTCCATCCATCCCAGGCGGCTGCTGCCCGGTCGCTGGGCCTCTCACAGCTCCAGGCGCTGCGCTACGTGGTCGTGCCGCAGGCGGTGCGACGCGTCATCCCGCCGCTGCTCAACGACTTCATCGGCCTCCAGAAGGACACCGTGCTCGTGTCCGCCATCGGCATCGTCGAGATCTTCCGGCAGACCCAGCTGCGGCTGCAGGCGACCTTCAACTTCACCCCGTTCCTGGTCACCGCGCTCGTCTTCCTGCTGCTGACCATCCCGCTGGCGCGCTTCACCGACTGGCTGGTCTCGCGCGAGCGCGATCGTCGCTACGCCGCTGCGGTCTCCGCTCGGGCGGCCTCGGCGCGGCGCGGACGGTTGTGGGGCTTTGGCCGATGACCGGACCGATGGCGCCGCCGGCCAACGGACAGGCGCTCCAGGTGGAGGGCCTGTGGAAGACCTTCGGCGAGCTGCAGGTGCTGCGCGGGATCGATCTGGTGCTGGCCGAGCACGAGATCGTGGCCGTGATCGGCGCGTCCGGCTCCGGCAAGTCGACCCTGCTGCGCTGCCTGAACCTGCTCGAGCCGATCGACGCCGGCCGCATCGTGGTTGGGGGCGAGGAGATCACCGCGCCCGGCGTCGACGTGGACCGGCTGCGGCGACGGATCGGGATCGTGTTCCAGGCCTACAACCTGTTCCCGCACATGACGGTGCTGGAGAACGTCACGCTGGCCCCGCGCGTGGCGATGCGGACGCCACGCCGCCGAGGCTGACGAGGCCGCCACCGCGTCTGCTGGAGCGCTTCGGCCTGGCCGACAAGCGGCTCGAGTACCCGGATCGGCTGTCCGGCGGCCAGCAGCAGCGCGTGGCGATCGTGCGGGCGCTGGCCATGCAGCCAGCCCTGCTGCTGCTGGACGAGATCACCTCCGCCCTCGACCCGGAGCTGGTGGCGGAGGTGCTCAATGTCGTGCGCGATCTGGCGGCATCGGGCATGACCATGGTCATCGCCACCCACGAGATGAGCTTCGCGCGCGACATCGCCTCGCGCGTCCTCTTCCTGGACGACGGTCAGATCCTCGAGGAGGGGCCGCCGGATCGGATCTTCACGGCGCCGCGCGAGCCTCGGACGCGCGCAGTTCCTGCAGCGCATCATCGAGGCCGGCCGCCTGTAGCGAGAGGGCTGGGCCGTTCGCCTAGCGCCGCTTGCGTTCGCCGGGCAGGCTCGTCCAGTTGCCGTTCCCAGCCGCGCGGTTGCCGATGGAGGCCCCGCCCTTGGCGCGTGGCGGACGCTGGCGCCGCGGCTGCTGACCGCTGAACGATCGCCGTTGGCCATGGGCTGGGCCGCGCCCACGCTGGCCGCCGTTCCCACCGCCGGTCCGCAGCCGAATCGGCTCGGGCGGACGGACGGATCCGGTTCGAAGCCGGCGACTGTCTGCGACGGAATGGGCGCACCCAGCAGGCGCTCGATGTCGCGCAGCAGCGGCATCTCGTCGATGCACACCAGGGAGATGGCGTCGCCCTGCGTTCCGGCGCGACCGGTGCGGCCGATGCGATGGACGTAGTCCGATGGCACCATCGGCAGCTCGTAGTTGACGACGTGCGGCAGCTGCTCGATGTCCAGGCCGCGGGCGGCGACCTCGGTCGCGATCAACAGCGTCACGCGGCCGGCCTTGAAGTCGCTCAGCGCGCGAATGCGCTGCGGCTGTGACTTGTTGCCGTGGATCGCGGCGGTGGCGATGCCGTCCTGCCACAGCTGCTCGGCCAGCTTGTTGGCGCCGTGCTTGGTGCGCGTGAAGACCAGCGCCTGGTCGATCGCGCGGGTCCGCACCAGGTGCGACAGCAGCTCGCGCTTGCGGCGCGCGGTCGACGCGGTAGACGACCTGGCGAACGAGCTCGGTCGGCGTATTGCGGGGCGTGACCTGGACCGATGCCGGCCGATCGAGCAGACCCTCGGCCAGGCCGCGGATCTCGCTCGAGAAGGTGGCGCTGAACAGCAGGTTCTGGCGCCGATCCGGCAGCAGGGCCAGGATCGAGCGGATGTCGCGGATGAAGCCCATGTCGAGCATCCGATCGGCCTCGTCCAGGACGAGGATCTCGACCGCGCTCGAGGTCGATGGTGCGCTGGCGGGCGTGGTCGAGCAGCCGGCCCGGCGTGGCGACCACGATCTCAGGCCCGCGGCGGATGGCGGCCACCTGCCCGGGGAAGCCGACGCCGCCGAAGATGGCGGTCGAGCGGCGCGAATTGGCGCCGTAGGTGCGGACGCTGGCCTCGACCTGCATCGCCAGCTCCCGGGTGGGAGCCAGGATGAGGGCCCGGATGGGCGGGCGCCATGGCGATCATGCCCACGCGGCGGCGTCGCCGCGAGGCGCTGCAGCATCGGCAGCACGAATGCCGCCGTCTTGCCGGTGCCGGTCTGGGCGCCGGCCAGCAGGTCGCGGCCGCCGAGCACGAGCGGAATCGCCTCGCGCTGGACGGGAGTTGGATCGGTGTAGCCCTGCGCCGAGACGGCACGGAGCAGTTCGGGCGCAAGCCCGAGCGCTGAGAAGGACAAGGGAGTAGCTCCTGACGAGGCCCTCCCGCAAGAAGCGGGGCCCGGTCAGGGCGAAGGTTGGATCGGTATCGGGGCGGCCATGAAGCCGCGGCGCGGACCGGAGCGCCAATCGAACACGTTTTCGAAATCGTACACCATCGAGCGGAGTTGGCGCAATTGGAGTAGGCTTGGGTGTCCCCACCAGAAGGCTTTCCCTGCATGACCTCCGCCTGTAAACACGGCTTCCCCACCGAGCAATGCGCCTCATGTCGCCCCTGCCCCCACGGCCTGACCGCCAGCGGCTGTGGCCGCTGCCTCACCGCCACCGCCGCCGCCAGCCGGCGTCGCGTCGATCCCGGCCCCGGTCGAGGGCACCGCCTCGCATGATCACCTTGGCTACGAGATCTTCTACGTTCCCGAGGTGAGTGGCTGGCACTTCCGCGGACCCGATTCGGCCGCGTCGCTCGAGTCGTACCGCTCGGTCTTCCTCGCCCGCAAGGCGATCGACAACCTGCCTGCGCGCAGTTGACCGCCACAATCCCCGTGGCGGGCGCTGGACGGGCTCCGCAGGAAGGCACATCTCTGGCCGATGCCCTGGCCCCGGCGGAGCTGACCCTCGTGCCAGTCGACCTTCCGCAGCCGCGCGGCCAGGTTTCGCTGCCCGTCTACGCGCGCAGTGAGCCGCGCTGGAAGGGATCCCTGCCCACCAGCTTCGGCAGCGTCCCGAACAAGGAGGCGCTCGATCTCGACGGGGCGCCGGTCTATCCGGAGCTGCTGGTCGTGCACCTGCTGGAGCGCGCCGGCTGGGGTGCCGCCTGGCGCAAGAACTGGGGCGGCACCGCGTACTGGCGCGCCATTCGTGACCCCGTTACTCCTCCGCCGCTGGCACTCGCCATCCTGGAGCAGGTCAGCCGGCAGGCCGGCCACGACACGCCCTGGGACATCATCGCCTGGCGTGGGCGCGAACTGCGCCTGCTCGTGTGCCGGACCGATGATGGCCAGCGCGTGAGCGCCTACCTCGCCAACTGGCTCGATGCCGCCCTGCGCATGGGCATCCCGCTGGGATGCTTCGCGATCGTTCAGCTTCGCCTGGAGCGCTTGCCCCGCCGCCGCCGATACTGATCGGTCACCCCAGCAGCGCCGTCACCACCAGCCAGACCCCCAACAGGGCCAGGATCACCGCCAGCGCGCGGCGCACGATGATGGCGCGGTCGTCCCCGATTCGCCGGACGCCATATGCCCCAAGCAGCACGACCGCCAGGTCGCCCGCCGCCGTGCCGATTACCAGCGCCACTGCGGCCGCCACCGCGTTCGCCGTCCCGCCTTCGCCTGATGCCCTGGCGAAGAGGGGCGAGGCCACCGCCGCCAGGAACAGGTAGGCGCCCGGATTGAGCGCGACCGCTAACGAGCCGCGCAGCATTGGGTGCAGCCCGCCCCGCTCCTCGGTCGTGGTCGTGGGCGCGGCCCGAATTCCGTCGATCGCCAGGAAGAGGAGCAGGATCCCGCCCGCCAGCTGCAGCAGCCGGAAGGTCAGCCCTTCCGGCGCAATGAGCGACACGCCGAATGCCGTGGCCAGCAGGAGCGTGGCCCAGGTCGCTGCGGCACCGATCATTGCGCGCAGCCCTCGGCCAATGCCGCGCACAGACTCCGTCAGCAGGATGGCCTGCACCGGTCCGGGTGCGCCGGCCAGCGCCACGCCGATCCCTAACGCCGCCGCGACCGGCCCAAGGACGCCTTCCACGCGGGAAGGCTAGCGGCAGGTCGCTAGCCGTCGTCCTCGTCGGGCTCGTGCTGCGACGCGCGTTGCGCCGCAGAGTGCGCCACGGCGAACGCCCGCGACTCATCCTTGTATTCGTCGAGGGCGTTGTTGAAGGCCTTCAGGAAGGCGCGCTTCTGGTGGGTGCTGTACTGGTCGGTCTGCTCTTTGGGCAGGTCCGAAATGCTGTCGTAGGGCATACCGTTGGGGCTGATGCATCGGGCGTGCCGGGTCGGTGGACAGCCCCGCCGACGCCGAGGGCCCCGCGTCGGCGGTCGCTCGTGCTGCACGTGCAGTGGATACGCCGGTGCTGCACGTGCAGTTGATGCGCCGTGCTGCACGAAGGAGGCCCGATAGTGGGCGGGTCCTGTCCGACCGCCGGCAATCCCGGACCGCCCATCCGGCGCCCACGGAGACATCGTGCCACTATCTCCCCAGATGATCACCGTGCGGCGCGACAAGGACATCTACGACACTGATGGGGACTGGTTCCGCGCCCGGTGGCACTTCAGCTTCGACCAGTACCGCGACCCGGAGAATGACTCCTTCGGCGCCATGCGCGTCTTCAACGACGACCGCCTGATCCCCGGCGCCGTCTGGCCGCTGCACCCGCACCGCGACGTCGAGGGGCTGACCTACGTGGTCGAGGGCACCTTCGGCCACCAGGACAACGTCGGCGGGCCATTCGGTCCGCTGCCGGCGGGATCGGTCCAGCGCATGACGCTCGGCTCGGGCGCGCTCCACTCGGAGCTGAACGCATCCGAAACGGAGCCCATGCGCTTCATCCAGATCTGGATCCTGCCGGACACCGGCGACCTGACGCCCGGGGTCGAGCAACGCGTTTTCACCAAGGAGGACCGATCCGACAGCTTGCTGAAGGTGATCGGTCCCGAAGGCGGCGACGTGGTGAAGGTGCACCAGGACGCATCGGTCCATGTCGCTTCGCTGTCGCCGGAAGCCGAGGTGGAGCATCCGATCGGCCAGGGCCGCGGGGTCTACGCCTACCTGATCGAAGGCGCCGCCAGCTTCGGCGGTGAGGCGCTGCAGACCGGAGACGCGGTCAAGGTCACCGATGAAGATCGGCTCGCCATCCGAGCGGACCAGGCCGAGCGAGCTGATCCTGGTCGACGTGCCCATGGCCTTCGAGCCGGCCGGCATCTGGCGCGGCCGGATCTAGCGGACGACGCAGGGACTGGCGCGCGGTATGCAATGTCGCACCCCATGCACGCCCGCATCATGCTGGGCCTCCTGCTCCTCTTCCAGCTCGCCGACGCCACCACCTTCGTCATCGGGACCGGACTGCATGGCATCGCGCTCGAGTCGAACGGCTTTGCCTCGCTTGCCTATCGATGGCATGGCCTCGAGGGGGTCATGATCCTGAAGGGCGCGGCCATCGTCCTGACCCTGGCGGTCCTCGTAGCCGGCGCCAGCCGGTTCCCCCGCCTGTTCGTGTGGGGCGCAGCCGCCGCTACCGGCGTCGGGCTGCTTGGCATGGCGACGAACGTCGCCTCCCTGATGCTGCTCTCCTGACGCCGATTAGCGCCAGCTGATCGACGCGACCTCCACCGGCTCCGCGATTCCCTTCAGGCTGACGCTTCGGCGTGCGGACTCGGCAACCATCGATCGCAACGCCGTCAGGGACGTGGTGCTGACCAGGATCTCGCCGCCCTCCGCGGCAGCGCCAATCCGCGCCGCCTGGTTGACGCCGATCCCCGCGTAGTCCAGCCCGACCCGGTTGGCCTGCGCCTGATGGATCCCGATACGCACGGCCGGTGCGAATGCCTGCGCCTCACGCTGTTCGGCCAGGCGCCGCTGCATGGCGATCGCGGCCCCGATGGCGTCGGCCGCATCGGCGAAGGCGAAGAAGAAGCCGTCGCCCGTGGCCTTGACCTCCTCTCCCCGATGCTCGGCAGCAGCCGAACGCATCAGGCGGTCGTGGTTACGCGTGACGGTGTCCCACGCTTCGTCGCCCATGGCCTCGGCCAGGCGGGTGGAGTCGACGATGTCGGTGAACATGAAGGCGCGCTCGGTGCGGACCGCCTGCGTGCCCATTGGGATCGCAGCCACACCACCAGCCATCTCGTCCTGGAGCTCGGTCGCTCGCCGGAGATCCAGCGCCGCGCCGAGCCGCTCGAAGGCGTCCCGCGCCGTCCGCAGCTCGACGCGGGCCTCGTCATCCGCGCCGGTGGCGGCATATGCACGGGCCAACGTCATGCGGGCGCGCGCTGCGTCGTACGGCGCATCCACCTGGTTCCACGCCGCCACTGCCTCTCGCGTCTCCTTCACCGCCGTGGATCCGTCGCCATCGGCCAGTGCCACTCCGCCCAGCGCCGTGCGGGCCTGCGCCTTGGCCGGCACGGTACCGAAGCGCTCGGCCAGCGCCGTCAGCTCGTCCGCCGCCGTCCGGGCCAGTGCAACGTCACCGCGCGCCAGCGCGATCTCGACCTGGGCCGGTAGCAGGTGCAGCCTGTACACGAGGCTATCGGACGGTGCCTTCCACGACGGTGATCGGCCCGGCTCGCTGAGCGCAACCTCGATCGAGGCGGCCGCTGCGTCGGCGCGCCCCTGGGCCAGCCGCAGCAGCGCCATGGCCGGCTGCGTGTCCTGGTTCGCGGCATGGGCACCCAGCAGCGCCTCCTCCGCGGCCGGGAGATCGCCGCGGCGCAGCCGGATCTCGCCGATCTGGTACAGCGCCAGGCCGGCGGCCGCAGGTATGTAACCCTTCAGCTCCTCCGAGGCCACGCGGGCCTCCGCCTCCGCCGCGGCCCAATCGCCGCGCAGGCTCTTGACCTCCGAGCGGAAGAGCCGGCACATGCCGGGAAAGCCGGTGATCCCCTCCCGCCGGCACCATCGATCCTGCGCCTCGGTCCATTCGGCGGCCCGCTTCAGCTCCCCCGCCATGGCACAGGCCTCGATGGTGGCGCAGCACACGCCACCGGCCATGTCGGGCGGGAGCTCGCCACTCAGCGCCATCACCGTCGCTTCATCGGCGAGCGCCATGCCCTCGGCAACGTCCCCGCGCGAGATCAGGGCCGCTGCCTTTGAACCCATCGCGTAGGTCGTCAGATCGGCCACGCCGAATCGAACGCCAATGTCGAGGGCAAGGGAGGCCTGCGCGAGCGCCTGTTCGCTGTTCCCGGCCAGATGGGCGAGGAACGATCGAACGGCGGCCAACCAGCCGTGCCCGGGGTTTTCGGGTTGGCCATCCAGCAATCGCTCCGCGCGGTTCGCCCACGCGCCGGCGACCCCGATCGACATGCGTTGCAGGTTGGCGACTGCCAGATCCAACGCCGCCGCCACGGCGGCCTCGTACTCGCTGGCCTTGATCGCTGCGGCGAAGGCACGCTCGCGATATTCCATCGCGTCCGAAAACTTGCCGCTCCACCACGCGGCGCTGGCCAGGAGGCGGAGGCCCTCGGACTCAAGCTCGCCTCCCTAGTCCGCACGTGGTCAGCAGCTCGAGCGCCGTCGTGCCACTCGTGGCGTTCGAGCGCCGTTCGAGCGGCTGCCAGGGCGGCGTCCGGTGCTTCAGGCGCCTGGGTCATCGGCCTTCCGGACGGGCGGCTGGGCCGGACGCCCCGGCGCACGGGCGCAGTGGGGTTGCGCGGGGCGCGGAGCACCATGACCAGCCCGACCGTCGCGGCGATGGCGGCCCCACCGAACACGATCAGCCCCAGCCAGCGGACCGCGGTTGGGCTGATCAGGTCGGCGCCGAATGCGTTGAAGGCGAAGACGGAACCGATGCCCCCGGCCACCGACAGCGCGATCCCGACCAGGTACGCCCAGACCTCGCGGTTGCGCATCCCTTCCGATACCTCGCCCGCCAGCAGTCCGCAGATGATGAGGCCCGCTCCGAAGCCGCCGGTCAGGACGAAGTAGGCCATGTCCGTGACGCCGCTGAATGCCAGCAGGGCCAGCAGCCCGAACATGGCGAAGCCGCCGCGCACCCAGGCCTTGCCATACCCGCGAAAGACGGTCACCGGCAGGGCCACCACGATGTCCGGCACCGGCTCCGGGGCGGCGGCCTTGGCCTCCAGCACTTCGCGATGCGCGGCGACCTCCGCCGCCTCGGTCGTGCCGCGCGGCGCCTTGCAGCGCCAGCACACCTCGTCGCGTGGCCGATTGAGCTTCCAGCAGACCTTGCAGACCCACTGCTCGCCGACGGTCACTCTCGGCTTCTCCCTCTTTCGCTGCGGGACCAGCGCCAACAGATTACGGC
Organism: uncultured Chloroflexia bacterium; assembly: GCA_963783495.1. Classification (GTDB taxonomy): domain Bacteria; phylum Chloroflexota; class Limnocylindria; order QHBO01; family QHBO01; genus DASSCW01. The sequence goes on along the minus strand of CAWANT010000007.1, from coordinate 39,481 downwards.
CTGTCGCGCGAAGCGCCAGTGCTACCCTCGCGCCCGATGTCCAAGCTCCATGACCTCTTTGGCGTTGAGAAGCCCGTCATCGCCATGGCCCACGTGCCCGCGCTGCCGGGCAGCCCGCGCTACCAACGGGGATCCGGGCTGCGTCGGCACGTGGAGCAGGTGCGCGCCGATCTCGAGCACCTGCTCGCCGGCGGCGTGGATGCGCGTGATGTTCTGCAACGAGGACGATCGGCCCTACGCGCTGGAGCTCCATCCGGAGACGCTGGCCGCCATGGCCGCCCTCGTGGCCGAGCTGCGGCCGACATCGGTCCCGTTCGGGGTCGACATCCTCTGGAATCCCATGGCCGCCATCGCGCTGGCCAAGGCAACCGGCGCGTCCTTCATGCGCGAGGTGATCACCGGCGCCTACGAGAGCGACATGGGCGTCTGGGCGCCCGATGCCGCCGCCTTCGCGCGCTATCGCACCGCCATCGACGCCGACGACGTGCTGGTGATGGCCAACATCACGCCCGAGTTCGCCTCGCCGCTCGGCTCGCGCACCGTCGCGGAACGCGCGCGGTCAGCCGCCGTGTCGACGCTGATCGATGTCCTCCTCATTGCTGGACCCATGGCCGGCGCCGAGCCGGACCGCAACGCCATCGCCGAGGCGAAGCGTGCAGTCGGACCTGAGCTCCCGGTCCTGATGAACACCGGCGCCAAGGTCGAGAACATCGCCGCCTTCCTGGAGGTGGCCGATGGCGTGATCGTGGGTTCGGGCCTCAAGGTTGATGGGCAGACCTGGAACCCGGTCGATCCGGATCGGGTCACCGCCTTCATGGCCGAGGTGCACCGGGCTCGCGCCGGCTAGGCCGCCGTTCGTCCAAGGCTCGGATGATGCGATCCGCCAGCGCAGCCGGCGACGCGTCGTCGGCATCCAGCGCTGAGGTCCGCGACCTCCGCGTAGAGGCTCTCCCGCTCGGCCAGGGCCTGGGCGATCCACCTCGCACGATCGGCATCCGGCCACGGCCGATGGTCACCGCGCGCCGATGCGCGCCTCGACCGTCCCCGGCCGCAATTCGCAGCCAGACCACGAAGCCGGCATCCGCCACCTCGGACCGCGCCCCCGGATCCAGGATCGTCCCGCCCGCGGCCGCCACGACCGCGGGCGCCGGCATGGCCAGCGCGGCTGACAAGTGCCGTCAGCTCCGCAGCGTGCATCGCCGCTTCACCGCCGGCTTCCAGCAGCTGCCGCGGCGTGGCGTCGAACAGCTGCGCGCACCATCGCGTCGTTGTCGTGAAAGGGCCAACCCAGGCGCTTCGCCAGGACACCGCCGACCGTGGTCTTACCAGCAGCCCATCATCCCGACCAGCACGATCCGGTCGGTCCGAGGCTGCGCCACCAGGTCAGCCGCCGATGACCGAGGTCGGCTTCGGCGGCGCCACCTCGTCTGGCATCCGGGCGTCCGGCGCGTCCAGCCTCGGCGCCTCGATTGCCAGCCACAGCGCCCACGCCGGAATGAGGAGCGCGACAGCACCAAGAAGCTGATCAGGTCGTACGGCTCCGCATGCAGCTCACCGAGCATCGGCGACGAGCACGGCGCCGATGACCAGCAGATAGGAGAGCCATACCCAGCCGCGGGAGATCCCCGCTCGACGCACGAGACCAGCTGCCAGCAGCACGCCGATCGCGAGGGCCACGATGGCGCCGTTGTTCAGCCACGCCTGGACGCTGCCCGCAACATTGAGGGTATTCAGGCGCGAGATGATCTCCTCCGCCCGGAAGCCGCAGTCGCAGTATTGAGGATCCGCGGCGACGGGCTTCACCCCGATCCAGAACAGCTGGGAGACTATGCCCAGCGTCGCACCGACGACCATCGCCGCCGCGACAAGGGTGCGGCGCGCGTCGGTGACATCGGCCAGGCGTGCGAGCAGGACGCCCACGCCGCCGAATGCCAGGAACCCGAGCGCCGCCAGCAGCGTGCCCGCGAAGTCGATCGGCCAGCGCGACTGCTCCCAGGCGAAGGAGGCGATGATCCCGTCGAGGACGTCCGGCGATTCGGGCGGCGGACCACCGGTGAGCTCGAACTCCAGGACCGCGCGTCAGCACCGCGGCGGCGAAGAAGAACGCGGCCATCAGCAGGCTCAGCGACGCGGACCGTATCCGCCCATCGCCAACCGCTCACGCAGGAACCTCTAGGTGGGAACGCGGCGCACCCTACTCCCACGCTGCGGCGCACGACAAGCAGATTCGGTACCAGGCTACGCGCCGAGGGAGAGCAGGGCCTTGACTGCCTCTCCGCCGCCTGGACCGGCATCGATCTCCAGCTCACGCGTCGCACCCGACACCCGTAGCGCTGAACCGATAGAACCCGCAGCACTCCGACTCCAGGTCCACCAGCCTGGCGACACCATCGAGCGGCTCGTCGCGGCCAGCAGCAGCAGCGCTCCCTGCGGCGTGACGCGAACCTCGACCGATCGGTCGCGCAACGCGATCCACTCGGCCAGCCGCTCCCGCAGCGCCCCCTCGTCAAGGGTGCAGGCCGCCTGGATGAGGGCGTCGCCTGAGGCTGGCGGCTCGAGGTCGACATAGATCAGCTGCGTCATCGGCACAGCGTACCGCTCGCCAGGACCTTGTTGGCCGGCCCCCGCCCGGCTACGCTTCGACGCGTGACGCAGGCGCCCGCGACCACCCCGCTGCAGGCCGACCTGATCGCCATGCTCGCAGGCCACCCGCGCCGCGGAGCGCGACCTGTTTGCCATGCTCGACCAGGACGCGCTGACGGCCCCGGAGCGCGGTCGGCGAGTGGTCCGCCAAGGACGTGCAGCTGCACCTGGCCGCCTGGCGCGCCATCGAGGCGCGGCGCCTGGACGCCACGCTGCACGGCAGGCCGTTCGACGCCGTCCGATCCCGGCCCGCAGGACCCGGTCGACGAGACGAACGCGGAGCTGCAACGCCAGACACGCCCAGCTGGCCTGGACCGATGCGGAGCGCGAGGCCGATGCCAGCGTCGACGCCCTGATCGCCGTCGATCGGCAACAGCTCGAACGAGATCCTGTGCGAGTGCGACGGGACGCACCGCCGGCATCGGCGCCAACGGCATCAACCACGCGATCGCGCACCTGAGCGACATCGCGACCCTGGCCGGCGGCCAGCAGCGCTACGACGTCCTGGCCCGCCAGCTCGAGGCGATCCTGCATCGCGGCCACCTGCCGCCGCGCGATTCCGGCGTGCTGCTCTACAACCTCGCCTGCCACCACGCGCTGTCCGGCGAGCTGGACGAGGCGCGCCGCGTGCTGCGCACCGCCTTCGCGCCAGCGGCATGACCTGGTCGAGGTCGCCGAGGACGACCCGGACCTGGCCGCCATCCGCGACGACATCTCGTCGCTGGCGAACCCCGCCTGATCCGCGAACCGTTGACCGTCGACGTCGCCGTCATCGGCGCCGGCATCCACGGCGCCAGTGCCGCGTATCACCTGGCGCAGGCCGGGGCGCAGGTCACCGTCCTGGAGCGGCTGACCCCGGCCGGCGGGCCGACCGGCCTGTCCAGCGGCGTGTGCCGCGCGTACTACACCAACCCGTTCCTGGCCGAGGCGGCGCGCGACAGCATCCGGATGATGGCCGACTTCGCCGAGATCGGGCAGGGACATGACTCCGGCTTCCGGCGGACCGGGCTGCTCTACCTCCATCCGCCGCAGGACGCCGACGAGGTCACGGACAACGCGCGCCGCCTGAACGAGCTGGACATCGCGGTCGACCTGTACGGAGCCGATGAGCTGCGCCGCGAGTTCCCCCAGTTCGTGCTCGACGACATCGGGATCGGCGCCTTCGAGCGCGACGCCGGCTACGCCGATCCGGCGGGCACGACCGCCGGCATGATGGCCGGCGCGATCGCGGCCGGCGCCACGCTGCGAGCCCACACCACGGTCGCCTCGCTCCACGAACGACCCGGTGGCGGCGCGGTCGCTCGAGCTGGACGGCGGCGAGCGCCTGGAGGCCGAGCGGCTCCTGATCGCGGCCGGCCCGTGGACCGCGCCGCTGGCCCGCCAGCTGGGCGTGGATCTGCCGCTCACCGTGGAGCGGCACCTGGTCGCCACCGCGCGGCTCGAGCGCGACGACCGCATCCCGTTCGGCCACGGCGACCTGGTGACCGGCTACTACTGCCGGCCGGAGGGAGCCGACCACTACCTGATGGGCTGGACCCACGCCGAGCCGCCGGTCGACCCGGACGACTTCGACCGCGCGCTCCACCGCGACGAGGAGCTGGCGCTCATCAACGCCGTCGCCCGCCGCTACCCCGCCCTGCACGACGCGGAACCGCGCGGCGGCTGGGCCAGCCTGTACGACGTCAGTCCGGACTGGCAGCCGGTCATCGGCGAGATCGCGGACGGCGTGTTCGTGGATGCCGGCACCAGCGGCCACGGCTTCAAGCTGGCGCCCGCCCTGGGCCGCCACGTGGCGAACCTGGTGCTCGGCAATCCGGATCCCCGCCTGGACCAGTTCCATCCCCGCCGCTTCCAGACCGGCGAGCTGCTCGCCGCCGGCTACCGGGACGCCCGCATCCTCGGGTAGGTCGGAACCGCGCCACTCCGGCTTCTTCTCACCCGTGAATCACAAGCACATTGGAAAGTCGCTTCGATCAGCCTTGCACGGGTCGTGAGCGTGGCTGACGCCGATTGCGGCCCGATTTGGGCCGATTTCGCCTCCAACGTGGCTGACATTCACGCCTGAGAAGTAGCGGCCAGCTCGCGACCGCTAACGTGAACCACGCCGCGCATGCGAGGAGCCAACCGGCTTCCGAGCCGTCAGGGGCGCGGCGACTCCGCCGGCTCCACCGGCGTCGCCGGACGCCGCACCAGCGCCGGCAGCCACCGCCCGCGCAGGTTGACCAGGGCGATCCCCGCGATCACCAGCAGCGTGCCGAGCACCAGCCGCGCGTCGATCGGCTCGCTGAGCACCAGCGCCCCCAACGTGATGCCGTAGACCGGCAGCAGGTAGGCGACCAGCGAGGTCCGCGTAGCGCCCCACTTGCCCAGCAGCCGGAAGAAGACGAGATACGCGACGCCCGATCCCAGCAGCCCCAGCCACACCACCGCCAGGATCGCGTCGAAGCGCGCCGGGAAGCTGATTGGCGATTCGAAGATGAACGCCAGGGCCGCGGTGATGAGCAGCGCGAAGCCGACCTGCACCACGGCCGGGATCATCGGGTCGCAGGCCGTGCGCGAAGCGCCGCGCGTACACCCCGCCGGCCGCGTATGAGATGGATGAGCCGATGAGGGCCACGGCGGCCAGCACATCGGTCCCGGCCAGGACGCCCGGGTCGAAGCCGACCAGGATGGCGACGCCGATGAAGCCGACCAGCACGCCCACGACCTTGTTGGCGGTGATCTTCTCGTCGATCAGCACCATGGCCGCGATGGGGATGACGAACAGCGGCACGCTCGCGTTCAGCGTGGCGGCCAGGGTGGAGTCGACGCTCTGCTCGGCCCAGGTGATCAGCGAGAACGGCAGCGCCACGCTGAGGATGGCCATCACGAACAGGTGCCCGTACATGCCGATCGCGTCGCGGCAGCGCCTCGCGGGCGATCACCACCACCGATGCCAGCAGCAGGAACCCGAACAGGAGCCGGACGGCGACCAGGGTGAACGGCGTCAGCCCGGCATCGACCCCGATCTTGATGAACAGGTAGCTGCTGCCCCAGAAGAAGCCCAGCAGGATGAAGAGGAACCAGTCGATCCCGGAGCCGCGCTGGTTCATGCGGGCGTTCTCGTCAGGCGGTTGCATCCATGAGTCCTCTTCCTGGGCTTGGCAGCGTGTCGCCAGAGGGAACGACGAGAGGCCGCGGTACGTGAGATTCGTGCACGGACAGGCTACTGCGAATTCCTGACACGGACCGTCAGGAAGCAGGTGTCAGGGTGCTCTCCCGGGCAACCAGGCGAACAGGTCCACCGCGTTGCCGTCCGGGTCCCCCACGGTGGCGTATCGCTGGCCCCAGGGCGCATCCCATGGCTCGCGCTGTCCCGCATAGCCCGCCTCGGTCAGCTCGGCGTAGAGGCGGTCCACCTCGCCCGCGCTGTCACAGGCGAAGGCCAGCGCGACGCGCGGGCTGCCTTCTGGCGCCGTCCACTCTGGGTCGAACGAGCGGATGCCCTCTTCCGTATCAAACATCACGCGAAGCCCGCCGGGGAGCGTGGCCTCGGCGTGGTCCTCATCCTGAGCCTCCGGCGGGATCTCCAGGCCCAGGCGGCGGTAGAAGGCCAGGGCCCGGCCCATGTCCGCGACCACAAGGCCGATGGCGTCGAGTCGTGCAGTCATGCTGCCCAGCCTACTCCGGCCGCGTCATCGGTCTGTCATGAATCCATGATTGAACGGGGTCGCCCATCCGCTACTCATACGCGGTGATCGGGCCCACCATGAGGTCCGACCGTTAGAAGGCTGAGGGATGGAGCGGAGGCTCGTCGAGCGGGCGATGCACGGCGACGAAGAGGCGTTCGACCTGTTGGTCGATCGCATCGGAGACAGCCTTCACTCCGTGGCGCGCCGAATCCTGCGCGACACGACCCTGGCGCAGGACGCGACGCAGCAAGCCCTGCTTGAGGCGTGGCGAAACCTCCCGCGACTCAGGGATCCCGACCGCTTCGAGGCCTGGGCCTACCGGCTTCTCGTGAACGCATGTCATGCCGAAGCGCGCCGCGAACGACGTCAAAGCGGCAACCTCCGACTGCTGCCTCACGACGAGCCATCGGTCTCGGATTCGGCCTCGCATTTCGCCAACCGGGAGCAGCTCGACCACGCCTTCCGCCGGCTCAGCGTTGAGCATCGGACCGTGGTCGTGCTGGTCCACTACCTGGGGTTCACCCACGCCGAAGCAGCCGAGTCGATGGGGACGCCCGTCGGGACGGCACGCTCGCGGCTCCACTACGCACTCGAATCGATGCGCGCGGCAATTGATGCCGATGCGCGGGTTCCGGCAACAACGCGAGGCACGGCATGACACGCGACGACCAGTTCATCGGGCAGTTGGAGGGCTACCTCGACGAGTACGAGGGCATCACTCCCCTGCCTGAGGCCGTTCGCGATGCCATTCGCGCCGAGCTTCCCAAGACGAAGCAGGCCGGCCCACTGATGGGCCTGGCGAGGTTCTCTGGCATGAGCAACGCATTCAAGGTGGGCATCGCGGCGGCCGTCATCGGCGTCGCTGCCCTGATCGGTTTCAATTTCTACAACAGCGGAGTCGGCACGGCGCCGGATGATCCGTCGCCGACGCCATCACCCACGTCCATGTCTCTGATCGAGGCTTCGACTGCGGGCAATCTCCCCGCCGGGGAGTACTACCTGGACCTGCCCGTCTACCCGGCCCGCATCGAGTTCGAGGTGCCGGACGGATGGTGGCACTGGTCGGACATGGATTCGCGCCCGGACTCCACGGCCCACGGGCTCCTGGTGGACAGCCTGGACACCGGTGCTGCCAACGGGTCCGCCTGGGGCGTTTCCTTCACCGTCGTCGATGACGTATGGGTTGATCCTTGCGACACGAGCGCCGGAAAAATGGGTTCCACGGCCACCGAGTCCGTAGACTCCCTGGCTGAGGCCTTCTCATCGTGGCCGGGGTTCCCGGCCACCAGCGTGGAAGACGTCACGATGAGCGGCTTCTCCGGCAAGCGCGTCGAGATCACGCCCGACGAGGGAGCACTGTGCGCTAACCCCTGGCTGTTCACGACGCCGTCGTCGTACGAATTCGGCCCTCGGTTCCCCAGCACCGAGCCGGTGGTCAACCAATTCACGCTGTTGGATGTCGATGGCTCGGTCCTGGTCATCTGGACCACCGATTACCCCGGCACCACCATCTTCGAGGAGGATGGCGGCGCCTCGCCCGACCCCGAGGCACATGTCGCCGACCAGGTAGTGCTGCACGACATCCTGGATTCCATCGTCCTTACACCGCACTGACGTCGCTAGATGATCCCGATTCCCGCCCCGCGGGACTAACGACCAAGTTGGGGCTCAAACCTGGCGTCGATTCCCTTCCCTTGGGAATCGGCGCTAGTTAATCCCCCGAAATGGACCCATTTCGGCCGCTTCTTCTCCGTTAGTCTCACCCCACGGGATATCCCGGCAACTTGCCATCCACCTGACAGCGCCGCCGGATACGCGCAGCCGATGCCGCCGCCTCATCCACCGTTCTCGCAGTCGAGCACGCACTGCCAGCTGGCGCCGTCGAACTCCCACGTGTCCGATAGGACGCCATCGGCGTCGAACCCGCCGAACAGCACGAACACCTCCCGGATTGGGTCGTAGCCCATCGCCGCCATCCCTCGCCCTGATGGCCCGTCGATCTGCAGCTGCGACCATCGGCCGTTGGTCAGGAACCACGTCTCGTCGTTGATGGTCTCCATGGTCGACGGGCCGGTCGAGCCGCCGAACAGCAGCAGGCCCTCCGGGCTGGCCGCCATGGAGAAGTGCGACCGCGCGCTCGGTCCCGGGAAGTCCAGCTCCGTCCAGGCCGATCCATCCCACGACCAGAAGTCGCCGAAGACCTGATCGCCGTCGTACCCGCCGAAGAGCAGCGCCTGCTCGTGGGAGCTGTCGTACACGAAGCCGAAGTGCGCGCGGCCGGATGGACCGTCGTCCGCGCCGGCGACCTGCGCCCAGACCTCCCCGTCCCAGGACCACGTCTCCGGAATCAGGTTCGTCTCGGCATCGCCGCCGCCGAACAGCGTCGTCACGCCACGCGCCGCGTCATAGACCATGAAGGCGTGGTCGCACGCGGTCGGCGGCGAGGCCGGCACCTCGCCCCAGTCAGCGCCGTCCCACTCCCAGGTCTCGGGTGCGCAATCAGTGCCGGTCAGCGGCTGGCCGCCGTAGCGCACCATGACCTGCCGGTCGGTGTCGTACGCGACGCCGGTGACGAGCATCGCCGGCGGGCCGTCATCGGCCACCAGCGTCCAGGCGCTGCCATCCCAGCTCCAGATCTGCTCGGTGGTCGAGCCAGTGCCCTCCTGCCCGACGCAGTTGAGCAAGAGCAGCCGGTCGGTCCGCTCATCGAACGCGAGCTGGGCCTCCAGGCAGCCGGGCGGGCCATCCCCGGTCGGCGCATCGGTCCCGGACGCCGATACGGACGCCGAGGCTGATGGGCCTGGCGTTGACGAAAACGTGTCGCCACTGCAAGCGGCGAGCACGATCGCCAGGCAGGCAATGAGGACCAGGCCGACGCTCCGCATTCACAAGCAGATAGTCGCGGGGCGGGCGTGTGGTTCAGGGCGGCAGGCAGCGGTGGCATGTAGCATCGTCGTAACCGTCATCCAAGGGAGGAGCGATGACCACCGAGCAGCCAGGCCAGAATCCGCCACCGCCTGCCGCACCACCGTCGCCAACGCCGCCGGTTGCGCCGAACGACAGCTTCATGGTGCAGCGCATGGGCACGGAGGAAGGCCCCTATTCATTCCTGGACCTGCAGATGCAGGTGCGCAGCGGCACGCTGAAGGCCAACTCCATGGTCCGCAAGGGCACCAGCCACTGGTTCGTCGCATCGGAAGTGCCCGGCCTGTTCTCCGAGAAGGAGTGGCTCGTCACCGTGCTGCTGTCGCTCTTCATCGGCTACCTGGGGGCTGATCGGTTCTACCTTGGGCAGACGGGCCTTGGCATCCTGAAGCTCATCACGCTGGGCGGCTGCGGCATCTGGTACATCATCGACATCATCCTGGCCGTCTCCGGGAGCCTGAAGGACGCGCAGGGCCTGCCGCTGAAGCGCTGACCCGCTGGCGGATCCGTCATGGAGCTCGATCGGCACGTCATCTACGGCTGTCTCGCCGCGGCCGTCACGGCCGCAACGCTGACGACGGCGGAGGCGGTCGACGGCCTGCCATCGGTGTGCGCCTTCCGCCGGCTCACCGGCCTGCCGTGCCCGGGCTGCGGACTGACGCGCTCGTGGGTGCTCACCGCACACGGTCGCCTCGGCCACGCGTCGGAACGTCACCCGTTTGGTCCGCCGACGTTCCTTGCGTCTCGCTGCTCCTGGTGCTGCGCGGTCCGCGCGCCGTACCGATGGGCCGCCTGCCGCGACGCCAACAGCAGGCGCTGACCGGCCTGGCGGCCGTGTGGCTGAGCTGGGCCCTCGTGCGCATGGCCAGGGACGCTCGCTAGCGCACGGCACGGAGGCTGCATGGGCGGGAGGCGGAGGTGATGCACCCCATGTCGATCCCTCAGCAACCCGAGATCCCGAACGAGAATCCCACGGACGAGCCGCCCAATCCCGGCGGTCCGACCGACACGCCGCCCAGCGGCCCCGGCTCGAACGAGCCTGACCTTCGCGCACCAGGTGCCGGCGAGCCGCCGTTCCGCCTCCCCAGGGACAATCCGGACGTCGAAACCGAGATCTGAGGCCGTCACGCGCTAGGCTGCGCGAATGCGGCTGGTCGCCACGTCATTCGTCACCGTCGACGGCGTCATCGAGGCTCCTGGCTTCGACGAGCATCGTGACGGGCGCAACGCGTGGGCGCTGCGTGTCCAGGACGATGAGGACGAGAAGTTCAACACGGAGCTCCTCTTCGGCGCCGATGCCCTGCTCATGGGCCGCACCACGTATCAGATCTGGGCCGCGTTCTGGCCGACGCTGAAGGGCGGCGACGCGGCGTTGACGCGCCGCATGAACGACATCCCGAAGTACGTCGCCTCGAACACGCTGCAGCGGGCCGACTGGAACAACACCACCGTCCTGCGCGGGGACGTGGCGGCGGAGATCACCCGCCTCAAGGAGCAGGTCGACGGCGAGCTGCTCCTCTACGGCAGCGCCGACCTGCTGGCGGAGCTGATGAAGCACGACCTGGTCGACGAGTATCGGCTGCTTCTGTACCCCGTCGTGCTGGGGAGCGGGAAGCACCTGTTTCGTGATCGGATCGAGACCCAGCATCTCCGACTCGTGAAGTCGCGCACCTTCGGGTCGGGTGTCGTGCTGCTCGTCTACCAGCCGGAGGCCGTCGCGCCGCACGGGTCCCTACGTCGAGGAGTTCACCTGGACCGATGAGCAGGTTCGCTCCCTGCAGGCCGCGCAGGACGCCGATCGCATCCTGGCGACGGTCCTGTTCACCGACATCGTGGAGTCGACCGCCAAGGCAGCTGAGCTGGGCGACCGCGCCTGGCGCCAGCTCATGGACCGGCACCTCCAGATGGCGCGGGCGGAGGTGCACCGATGGATGGGCCAGCACATCGAGAGCACCGGCGACGGGATCATGGCCACCTTCGACACCCCGACCCGGGCGCTGCGCTGCGCCTTCGCGCTGCATGACGTGGTTCACGGGCTGGGCCTGGAGATGCGCGCCGCCATCCACACCGGTGAGATCGAGCGCCGCGAGGGTGGCTGGGGCGGCATCGGCGTGCACATCGCCGCGCGGGTGATGGGTCAGTCCGGCGCCGACCAGGTGGTGGTGACCCGCACGGTGCGCGACCTGGCCACCGGGACGGACCTCGCCTTTGCGCCGATGGGCACCGTCAGCCTCCGCGGCGTCCCCGGCGATTGGGAGCTGTTCCAGGCCTCGATCCGCTGACCAGCGAGCAAGCGTCTCCGCGCCCCCTCGGCAGGCGAAGTGGCATGGATGCTGCGACCCCTGGAGGGTGTCAACCCGTAACGCAAGAGCAGGGGGATTCCCAATGCATGACATGTGGACCTACCGAGAGGAGCTCTGGCTCACGACCGACCTCAACGGTTTCAAGGTCGAGGCAATCGACGGCGAGATCGGGTCGGTCGACGAGGAGACGAACGACGTCGGCTCCAGCTACATCGTGGTCGACACCGGCCCGTGGATCTTCGGCAAGAAGGTCCTGCTGCCGGCCGGCGTGATCGATCGCGTGGACCTGAATGATCGTCGCCTGTTCGTGAATCGCACGAAGGACGAGATCCAGAACGCGCCGGAGTTCGACGAGACCCGGTACACGGATCCCGCCTATCGCGGCCAGGTCGGCTCTTACTACGAGAGCCGCACTCCGACCGGAACCGGCACGCGGAGCCAGCTCTAGTAAGCAGCTGGTAAGCAAGCGATAAGGAGCGGGTCGCAGCCTTCGGGCGGCGGCCCGCTCTTCATGCCCCGGACCATAATCCAGTGCCATGAACGCGAAGGCTCGGGCGTCCTCTTCATTCCCGGCGCCGGCGACCCGCGCCACCCGGAGGGCAGCGGACACCTCGCCGACTACCTCGCCCGCGAGCTGGGCGACGGGTTCGAGGTCGTCGCGCCGACCATGCCCGAGCCGGACGACCCGAACTACCGGCCCTGGCGGGATGCGATCGAGCAGCATGCTGCCCGAGCTCGGGCGACGAACCGCTGCTGGTCGGCCACTCGTTCGGTGGATCGGTCCTGCTGAAGTACCTGGCGGAAGGCACCTACAAGGAGCCGATTGCCGCGCTCTTCCTCGTCTCGACCCCGTTCTGGGGCTCGGACTTTCCCGACTTCGCGCTACCCGATGACTTCGCCGCCGCGCGTGTCGGACATCCCGACCTTCCTGTACCACAGCCGCGACGACCCCGAGATCCCGGTCTCCCACCTGCGCCGCTACGAGGAGCACCTCCCGAACGCGACCTCGCGACTGATCCAAGGCTCGCAGCACTCATTCACCGATGGGCTGCCGCAGCTGGTCAGCGACATCCGAGGGGTGGCCGCGCCTTGACCAATGGGATGTCTCAGAAGTTCGAGCTGGTGGCCGGCCACACGTTCCGCACGCTGTTGATGATGCTGCGGCTCTCCGCCGCCTCGTTGATGTCATAGATCAGCGGCTGTGACTCACCGCCGGCGCATCCGTGATCGGTGATCTCGGACCGCCACCAGAGCTGCGTCGCGGTAATGAACACCGGCAACGTCCGATCTTGGCCGATGAGCTGAGGCGACCCGCCAGACTGCAGGTCGATGAGGTATACGTCGTGATTGCTGATCGATTGAACGCCTTCACGAGGCACGGCGTACGCAAGGTATCGACCGTCCGGCGAGATGGTCGGGTACTGCCAGGTCACACCATCTAGGAAGCGCTGCTCGCCCTTGGCCGGCGTCCATCGCCAGATCGAACCAGACCGCCGATAGAACAGCGCGTCCCCGTTCACCGACCAGACCGGCATGGCCGGGGCATCGACGCCGTGCTCCGCGTACGGAGGGCGGAACGAGAAGACACGGTCGAGCCCTTGAAAGCCATCAAACGCAGTCAGCCCTCCGGCCGGAACATCGAGCGAATAGAAGTGGCTTCCGTCACGCGAATAGGCGCCGCGGTTGGAATCATCGGGGCTTCCGCACCGACCCCCCTCATCCAACAGCCGCGCCACGACATGATCGCCATCGGCTCGCGTGAGGTGCAGTTGACGGCGCACGCCTGAGCCGTATTCCGAGGGACTGCTGGTCCACGCGATCTCATCCAGGCCAGGCGAGACAGCGACAAAGCCTGGGTAGGAGTCGGGCCCGTCCGGCAGCGCGAACCAATGATGCTGCAGGCCGGGCAGATCCACGACGGCATCGCCGCAGACCTGAAGTCCCGCACGCACTGATCACGACGTGGCGGGCGTCGATCAACTGGGTTATCCCGGATGTGCCGAAGTCGCAGACGGTCCGTGGGTTGGCCGGATCGCTGTAGTCGCGCAGAACGAGCACGTCGGGAAGGCGCCTACCCTGGGCCACGAAAACGGCAGCAACCGGATCGGATGGGCCGATCTCTCCGGAGCAGGAGATTGCGGACTTATACCCCTTAGGGGGGTCGGCCGGAAGCAGGCTGAACGTGGCGCTGCTGGAGATCGGTGGTGCGGGAGTCGGCTTCACTGTCGGGGTCGCAGTCGGCGTGGGCTCGGCAGTCGTCCCAGCCGGCGTCGACATGGTTGACGGCGTTGGCGTCACGGCGGTGGGCGAGCCGCTGGCTGACTGCACACTCGCCTCACAACCGGCCGCCACGACGAGCAGCGCCGCGAATGCAACGGCCAGTCTGCGCGTCACGGATTGTCGCACCTCGGCATGTAGCGCAGTCATCGGTCCGCATCATGGAACTCGTGCCCTGCGGTGATACTGCGGCATCCGCCGAACGAGTCGATGGTACGAGCTGGCCTGGCTACTCCTCCACGAGCTCGAACACCGGGTGAAGCTGTGCGGCCTTGGCCGGGTCGCGGAGCGGCTCGCGGCCGAAGACGGAGGCGACCCGTCGCCAGAGCCACGGCAGTCTGTCCACGTAGGTCCTCAGCTCGCCGCGGAAGAAGGCCTCTGCTTCGGCGGGCGTCAGCGCGTGGGCGCGCACGGCCACGTCGCGTCCGTCAAGGCGGATCGTCCCCCGCCCCGCGGCGCGCAGGTTCCGCACCCACTGGACCTCGCCGTAGGCTCCCAGGATCCAGCGCCGGCCGTCGACCTCGAGCACGGCGACCGCGGCCGTTCGCGGCTCGCCGGACTTCCGTCCGATCACGGTCAACGGTGCGTTGGGGCCCATCGGCATGCCGCGCCGGAGCAGCCCACGCATGACCGGGTCGAAGGTCCGGACGACCCACGGCGGTCGTGCGGCGGCAGGTTGGGACATCACGGGTTTCATCTCCTCGTCACAGCGTGGCGGACTTGCGTGTCATACGGTTGAACCCGCATCGCCAGAGAATGTGACGGCGTGACCCGCGACGATCCAAGCGCACGAGAGTTCGAGCAGCATCGGTCCCATCTGCGGGCCGTCGCCTATCGGATGCTGGGATCGACCAGCGAAGCCGATGACGCCGTGCAGGACGCCTGGCTGCGCTACCGCCAGGCCGATACGGACGACGTCGCGAGCCTGCGCGCCTGGCTGACCACGGTCGTGGCCCGCGTCTGCCTGAATCGCCTGCGAGCGCGACGCCTGCACGCGGAGGAGTCGCTGGACGCGCACCTGCCCGAGCCGATCGTCAGCGACCCCGGCGGGCTGGATCCCGAGCAGGAGGCCCTCCTTGGCGACGCGGTCGGAATGGCGATGCTGATCGTCCTGGATCAGCTGACTCCCGCCGAGCGGGTGGCGTTCGTACTGCACGACGTCTTCGCGGTGCCGTTCGACGAGGTCGCCCCGATCGTCGACCGCACGCCGGCGGCCACCCGCCAGCTCGCCAGCCGGGCACGCCGCCGCATCCAGGGCACCACGCCTGAGCCTGAGCAGGACGTCGAGCGGCAGCGGGCGGTGGTCGACGCCTTCCTGGCGGCATCGCGCCGCGGCGACTTCGAGGCGCTGCTGAAGGTGCTGGATCCGGATGTCGTCGTGCGAGCCGATGCCGGTGCGCTGGCGCCGAACGTCGCGCGAGTCATGCGCGGTCGCGAGGAGGTGGCCAGGCGCGCCTTCAGCTTCCGGGGCTTGGCAGACGGCGCGCGGCCGGCCCTGGTCAACGGGGCTGCCGGGTTGGTGGTGTTCCGCGGCGAGAGCCCGTTCGCGGTGATGGCGTTCACCGTGGCCCGCGACAAGGTCGTGGAGATCGACATCCTGGCTGACCCGGAGCGCCTGGCATCGGTGGACGTGAGCAGCGTCGCGCCCGGCACATGAGTCGCGTTCATCGCTTCGTCGTTTAGTCATCCACGGACTGATACGACCAACGAGCGGCGCCGAGTCGTCCCAAACGAGGGTTTCCGCCGTCATTCGATCCGTCCCGTGCTTGAAATGACGAACCAGCGACAGCATTGCGACCGTCCTTCGTCGTATCAGTCGCCCGCTGGCTGGGAGGCGCGCGGCGATCGCGTGCAACGAAACAGCTGCACCTGTCGCCATACCATGTGAGCTCGGCCAAGTGAGTCGCGCCGCCTAGTGGATGGACCGTGGACCAGCGGACGTTCGTTGAACGAGCCCAGCAAGGCGATCGCGAAGCCTTCGCCGTGCTCGCCCGATCGGCCGCCACGCGATTGGACGCGGCCGCCCGCCTCATCACCCGTGATCGCGAGATCGCACGCGACGCGGTCCAAGAGGCGCTCATTCGTGCCTGGCGTGACCTTCCGGGCCTGCGCGACCCGGATCGGTTCGACGCCTGGCTGCACCGACTGACCGTCAACGCGGCCATCGACGAGCACCGCCGGCGTCGCCGGCGCGTGATCGAAGTGGCCGTGGACCCGATCAACCACGCCGCACCGCACGATGCATTTGCGGTGCTGGCCGACCGTGATGCGCTCGACCAGGCGCTGGGGCGGCTCGCCCCGGAGCATCGGGCGCTGGTGGTCCTGCACTACTACCTCGGCATGCCGCTTCCCGAAGCGGCTGCCTCACTCGGCATTACGTTGTCAGCCGCCAAGTCGCGGCTGCACCGCTCGATGCTCTTGTTGCGCACAGCTTTCGGGCTGGGCAACAGCCATCCAATCGAAGCCCGCGAGCCAGCCAGGGGAGGCCCGGCATGAACGCGTCCGATCGATTCGACATGCTCTTTGCCGACGCCCTCCAGGACCTCGCCGGCCCCCAGTACCCCGACTACTTCGACGACGCCCTGGACGTGGCCACGCGCCGCGCGCAGCGCCCCGCCTGGACGTTCCCGGAAAGGTGGATACACATGGACACCGCGACACGGCGCACCGTGATCGCGCCGACGTTCCCGTGGCGGACCGTGGGATTGATCGTCGTGATCGTTGCCCTGCTCGTCGCCGCTGCGGCGGTAGTGGTCATCGGCTCACAGCCGAGCACTTCGCCAGCGCCGCCATTCGGCCCGGCGGGTAATGGCCTGGTCGCCTATGCCGCCGATGGCGACGTCTTCATCCGTGGCACGCACGGAGGGCCGGCGCGCAAGATCACCGAGAGTGATGACTTCGACGTTGTCCCCCAATTCTCCCGCGACGGCACCCAATTCACGTTCGTTCGCATCAATGGCGACCCACGCAATCCGAGTGATGATCCAATCACTGCCGAGGATCTGTGGGTGGCCAACGCCGACGGGACCGGCATGCGACAGCTTCTGGCGGCAGAGACCGCGTTTGCCTGGTCCTGGTCGGTCGATGGCTCACAGGTGGCAGCGATTGCGAAGGTTGATGGGCAACGGTCGCTCTTCGTCATCAACGTCGCCGACGGCTCGCGGCGAAGGTTGGACATGAACGTTGTGCCTCTGGAGGGTGTGGACTGGCGTCCACCTGATGGCCAGGAGCTGATCTTCCGCGGGCAAATTGGCGCCAAGTACGCCATCTATGGCATCAAGCCTGATGGCACCGAGATCCACCAGATCTCGGCCAATGGCACGGACGAGAGTTTCTGGACCCAATACGCCATTACTGCCGATGGGAACCAGCTGATGTATGGGGAGCGTGACAACAGCGTCGACGGCTATGCGGAAGGCCGCGTCGACCTGCGGATGCTTGATCTGGACACCGGCGAGGACACGCTGTGGGGAGGGGCCCTCCCCGATCCCGAGCTTGCGGGCGTCACGTACACGGGACCGCAACACTGGGGCGGTGCCGTTCTCTCGCCGGACGGGAAGACTGTCGCGTTCGGCCGCTATTGGGATGAGAGCGACGGGCTGATCAATCACCAGGTCTTCGTGGCGACGCTGGCCAGCGATGGAGCCGATGCAATCCCGATCGGCGAGCCGCATCGCAGCCAGTCGGGCCAAGGCCCATTCGACTACGTGTTCTCGCCTGATGGGAAGCACCTGATCGTCCAGTACTTCGACCAGCAGGTGACATGGCTGGCAGATCCGACCGACGGCACGTACGACGTACTCCGATGGGGCGACGTGACCGATCCGCCAAGCTGGCAACGAGTAGCAGCCGAGTAGCGGCTTTCCCTTCGCGCAGCGGGGCCGGTCCTGCCGGCCTCGCTGCTCAGTGGCTGGACAGCTGCACCGCGCGCGGGTCGCCGCCACCCGCCAGGATCATGTTCAAAACCTCGACGCCGTCGACCAGGCGCGGGCCGGGGCGAGAGACGTAGGCCGACCCGTCGATCGCCCACAGCTCGCCCGTCTGCCACGCCCCTGTGCGCGTAAGCGCCTCTGGCACCTCGAACGCCGCCCATTCCTCCAGGCTGCGCGGCAGGTCGAAGCCGCACAGGCCCAGCACCACCACCTCGGGATCGGCGGCAGCCAGCGCCTCCCAGCTGGAATCGCGGGAGCGTTCTCCCGCCTGACCGATGACCGACGCGCCGCCCGCCCGTTCGACCTGCTCCGGCACCCAGTGGCCAGGCGCGAACAGCGGTGAGAGCCACTCCACCAGTGCCACTCGCCGCGGCATGCCGGGTCGCGGCACCACGGCGTCCATTCGCTGCCAGAGGCTGTTGCCGAGCTCCCTCCCCCGCTCGGGTACGCCGGCCAGCTCCGCGACCAGCTCGATCGTCGCCAGCACGTCCGCCATCGAGTGCGGCTCCAGGGACACGATCATCGGCGCCGATCCGCCGCCCGCCATCCGGGCCGCCTCGACAACCCGGGGATAGGCGACGGCGCATACGTCGCACAGCTCCTGCGTCAGGATCAGGTCGGGCTCCAGCTCGCCGAGCAGGCTCTCGTCCAGCGCGTAGAGCCCGTGTCCGTCGCTGACCGCTGCGCGTACCGCCGCGTCGATCTCATCCGACCGCCGCACCTCTTCCGGCAGCAGGTTGCTGGTCACCCGCGGGACCGATGCCAGCGCAGCGGCCGGGAAGTCGCACTCGTGGGTGACGGCCACCAGTCGGTCCTGCAGGCCCAGCGCGCAGGCGATCTCGGTGGCTGACGGCAGCAGCGACACGATCCGCTGAGCCGGCCGCGATAGGGAGCCACTCCCCGACCAGGCCTGTGCGGGATGCGCCCCAGCCGCCATCAGCCTGCCCGGCGGGCCGCCAGCAGGTGGACCGGACCGGAGATGCCCTTCAGCTCGACCGGCCCGACATCGGTGTAGGACACACCGCCATCCGGCGCCGCCTCCACGACTTCGCGCGTGACCAGCACTCCCAGTCCGATCAACCGATCCAGGTAGGCGCGATCGCAGCCGCAGCGTTTCGCCGCCTCGTCGCGCGCATAGGTGGTCATCGGTTCAAGGGTAGCGCTCGGGCTCATCCAGGCGTTTGACGCTGGGCGTAGCGTGGTGCGTGCAATCGTCGTCGGAGGGCTCCATGGATTTCGGCTCGATCTTCCTGTTCCTGCACATCGGCGGCGCCATCGTGGCCTTCGGCCCGACCATCGCCTTTCCGCTCATCGGCATGTCGGCAGCGGCCGAGCCGCAGCACGGCAATTTCGCGCTGCGGCTGAACCAGCTCATCAGCACGCGCCTCGTTCTGCCGGGAGCCGTCTTCGTCTTCCTGATGGGCCTGGGCCTGATCCTGACGCGCGACTGGAATCCGTTCACCACGCTCTGGCTGGGCCTCGCCATCATCCTGTTCCTGATCTCGCTGGGCTACTCGGTGTTCGTCCAGGCGCCCACCATCAGGCGGATGATCGAGATGTCGTCCGCGCCACCACCCCCGCCGGTCGAGGGTTACCCGCCGTCCGGCCCGCCGCCTGAGTTCGTGGCCGCCTCCAAGCACGTCGCGCGCGGCGGCATCTTCATGGGTGTGCTGCTCTTCCTCATCCTCGCCCTGATGGTGTTCAAGCCGACCTTCGGAGGCTGAGCCCGGCCCGTGGCCTTGCCGCCCGGTCCGCACGTTAGCCAGCTGGAGGCTGATACGACCCGGCAGAAGCGCGAAGAGGCGCCATGAGGCGCTTTCCACGCTACTTCAGCCGCCCGGTGGCTAGATGGCCAGCAAACGGCCACGACACCTGGCTCTTTGGTCCATTCAGCCACGGGCTGGCTGGAAGGCGTCCCACCCGGCATCTCTTCCGCCCGATTGGCGACGAGGCACTCCCGATCGGCATCGGCTCGTGCGATGAGGTCTACTGAGCGCCGCCTATGACAGAACACACGGCGCAGATCCGGGGTATCCCGATCTTCTACGAGGAATTCGGCGAGGGCCGCCCCGTCCTCCTGATCCACGGGTTCGGCCTGGAGCATCGCAACGTCACCCGCTCCTATGAGCCGATCTTCGCGGACCGATCGAGAGCTGGCGCCGGATCTACCCGGACATGCCCGGCCACGGCCGGACTCCCGCCCCGGACTGGCTCGAGACCGAGGACCAGATGCTGGAGGTGCTGACCGAATTCGTCGACGCCGTGGCGCCCGGCCAGCGGCTGGTGCTCATCGGCGAATCCTGGGGCGCCTACGTGCTCCACGGGCTGGCCTGCCAGCAGCCGAATCGGATCGACGGCCTGATGATGGCCGTCCCGGCGGTGCACGCCGATCGCGATCGCCGGGACGTGCCGCCGCCCACCGTGATCGTTGAGGACCCTGCGGTCGTGGCGGACCTCACGCCCGAGGAGGCGGAGACCTTCCTGGTTGTGCACACCGTCCAGACGCGGGAGCAGGTGCAGCGCTTCCGTGAGTTGACGGGACTGCCGCCGGACGAGCCATGGCAGGAGCGGTTGCTGCCGCACTACGCCTTCAGCTTCGAGGACGATCTGACCGCGACGATTCAAGCTCCTGCCCTGGTGCTGGCGGGCCGCCAGGATGCCGTCGTCGGCTACCGCGACCAGTGGACGCTGCTGGACCACATGCCGCGTGCCACCTTCGCCGTCCTCGATCGGGCCGGCCACGCGCTGGAGGATGAGCAGCGCGACCTCCTCAGGACGCTGACTGCCGAGTGGCTGGACCGCGTAAGGAGTACGCGGCCCGAGCGTTCAGCCGAGCGCTAGCCCTGCGGGCTGGACGACTGGTCGTCCACGCCGCCGAAGAAGTACGCCGGCGTATCTTGCGTGTTCGGCCATTCCTTCATGCACACCACGTCGTTGCCGTTCTTGTTTATGTCATCCCACTGGTCAACCTTCACGAACTGCTCCAACCCGGCTCCGTCGCCGAGGCCGAACCCTGCAGCGAACTCGTCGAACTCGGCGGTGAAGGTGACGCCGTCATCCTCGTAGACGTCAATCCCCTCCAGCTCGAAGCCGGCGACCGTCCGATCCCACCACTCGGTCCCACACCACCAGCTCCCAGCCCGAGGCCGTGGCGGGACATCCTGTGGATGGCTTTGCAAGGGCAGCGGAGCTCAACGCCAGGAGAGAAGGAGGCCAAGGGCAAACGCAGGGACCAGTGGACGCATGATGGACACCTCACGCCGTCGTGCGGGCCGGTTTCGCCGAGCAGCTGGTGCGTCCCCCGGCGGCCATGGATCTGGGCCCGCACGTCATCGCTTCCCGCGTCAAAGCCACAGTAGCCGCCGACCTTGGTTCCTGGCTAGCCATCTACCAGCGGTCGCGGCGGGTCGCAGAGTGCGAAGGGCCGTCGCGGCCCGCGCCGTGCGCCGCAAAGGCGACGCGCGCCCGATTCCATGTACGATTGCTGACAGATGAGACCATCTGAGCTGGATCGCACGATCCTCCACGAGCTGACGCCCGAGGCGGAACGCCTGATGGCGCGCCACGTGAGCGTTGCCCAGGAGTGGTTCCCCCACGAGTTCATCCCTTATCGCCTGGGCCGTGACTTCGACACCGAGCCCTGGACGCCCGACCAGCCACGGCTGACCGGCGTCGCCCAGACCGCGTTCGAGGTCAACCTCCTGACGGAGGACAACCTGCCGAGCTATCACCGCCTGATCCATCGTGAATACGGGCACGGCGATGGCGTGTGGATGGCCTGGGTGGGCCGATGGACCGCGGAAGAGGGGCGGCACGCAATCGTGCTGCGCGATTACCTGACCGTGACCCGCAACATCGACCCGATTGCCCTGGAGCGTGGCCGGATGGCGACCATGCAGAAGGGCTTCGACTTCGAAGGGCCCGATGTGGTGCACGGCCTCGTGTACGTCGCGTTCCAGGAGCTGGCCACCCGGATCTCGCACCGGAACACCGGGAAGTATTCGGATGATCCGGTCGCCGACAAGATCATGGTCCGCATCTCGACGGACGAGAACCTGCACATGGTCTTCTACCGCGGCATCGTCGAGGCGGCGCTCCGGTTGCGCCCGTCCGAGACGGTCTGCGCGATCGTTGACGAGGTCCTGGACTTCCAGATGCCGGGCATCGGCATCCCCGGCTTCCGGCGCAAGGCAGCGGAGATGGCGAAGGCCGGCATCTACGACATCCGCGGTCACCGCGACGAGGTGCTGCTCCCGCTCCTCACGTATTGGAAGGTCTTCGAGCTCGAGGGCCTGAACCCGGCCGCCGAGGAAGCGCGCCGCAAGCTGGCCGACCACCTCGAGACGCTGGATCGGGCCGCCAAGCGAGCGGCGGAGCGCCGCAACCAGGAGCGCGTGGCGGCGGGCGTCTAACCCTTCTTCGCCACCAGGACCGGCCCGGCGACCGGCATCGGCTTCCGCGCCAACACCAGGTCCAGCGTCATGCGCGTCCCGCCGTGGATGTGATGGCACAGCTGGAGGTACGTCAGGAAGCGGCGGAACGTTTCGCGCCCCACCAGCTCCTCCAGCCGGGCGCGTGACGCCTTCATGTTCGCCATCCAGCTATCGACCGTCTTCTGGTACTCCAGCATCGGCATCTGGCGGATCGCGGCGACGTCGAAGCCGGCCTCGTTGGTCAGCGTGAGCTCCTCCCCCAGCGTCCGATAGTTGCCGGTGGACCCGAAGATCTCGTTGATGAACGACATGGCCCGGGTCATCTCGGAATGCCGGGCATTCACGAGGTGGAGCTCCTTGTTCAGCATGCGTCCGCCGTCGCGGAGCATCCCGTAGACCTTTCTGAAGAAGTCGCCCAGGTCGAAGAAGTGGACGATCACCTCATCGGTGTAGACGGCGTCGAACGGCTCATCGGCGAGGTAGTCCTTCCAATGGCTCTCGACGATCGTCACGTCCGCGTCGTACCGCGCGATCCGCTCCTCGGCCGCGGCCTTCTGGATTGACGACAGGGTCAGGCCCACGCCGGTCACGCCGTACTTCGTGCTCAGATAGGTCAGCGGCCCGCCCCACCCGCAGCCGACATCCATGATCCGCTTGCCGGGGCGCAGCTCCATCATCTCGGCCAGCAGGTCCAGTTTCCGCTCCTGGCTCTCCGTCTGCGACTGCGATCCGGTCCACAGGTTCGCGGAGTAGACGTTCCACTCGCCGCCGGTGAGGGTGGTAAAGAACTCGACAGGCTGCTCGTAGTGGGTGTTGGTGCGCTGTCGGTCTTCGTCGACCGTCAAGGGCCGATACAGCTGCTCATCCTCGGCGAAGACGCGCTTGGGCTTCCTGGCCGATGCCGGTGCGGTGCGCGACTCAGGCTCCGGCATGCACCACCTTCCTCACCTCGCGGAGCAGTGCGCCTGCCTCCTTGGCCTGCCTGGCAAGGCCCGCCGCCTTGAACCCCGCGGCCGCAAGCTCCAGCCGTTCCGCCGACGCCGCCGAGTCTCCACGATCCCGCAGCACGACGCCCCACGCCAGGTTGGTGTGGGCCACCTCCAGCACGCAGCCGCCGCCCTCGAAGAGCTCCAGCGCGGCCGCGAGGTGCTCGTCGGCCTGCTCAGACTGCGGCGGATCGAGCCGCGCCAGCGCCACGCCCCAGGTCCGCTGGGCCATGCCCTCACCGAAGATGCCGCCGATGGCGCGGGCCTTCTCGATGGCCGCCTGCGCCCGCAGCACGGCATCCTCCGGCCGACCGGCGTTGAGTGCGATCTCGGCGCCGCCGGCCGCGATCCAGTCGGCCGCCACCAATCGGCCTCCGATCTTCTCCGCCTCCGCCTGGGACTCGGCTGTCCGCTGTTCGGCCTCGTCGGACTGGCCCAGCATGCCGAGCGCCCAGGCCTCGAAGCCGAGACCCACCGAGATCATCAGCGAGTTGCCCGCGGTGCGCCCGGCCTCACTCGCGGAACGGGCCGTGTCGCGGAACGCCTCCAGGTCCCTGGTCAGGAAGGATTGGAAGCCAAGCACGATCAGGCAGCCGGCCAGGATGGTCGGGCTCTTGGTCTCCCGTGCCCGGGCCACGGCCTGCTGTGTCTCGGCCATGCCCTCCTTCGGCAGGCCGGTGGCCGTGACCGCCACCCCGTGGTACGCCATCGAGAAGGCCCAGTCCAGCCATTCGCTCGCCTGCTCGAGCGGACCGATGGCGCCGGCCAGCACGGGGATGGCCCGGTCGAAGTGGCCCTGCACCACCAGCGCCCGCCCCATGACCGCCAGCGGAATGGCCAGCAGTCCCGGATCGCCCAGCTCCTGGCCAACCGCCAGCACCTGCTGGAAGTAGCCGATCGCCTCGCGCGGCTCGTCACGGTAGTAGTGGATGCGGCCGATCCAGTACTGGACGCGGGCCAACCGCACACGATCGGGCCCCGGGCCTCCGTCGGCGGCGGGCAGTGCCCGGGCCACGGCCTCTGCCTCCGCCAGCTTGGCGAGGTTGCGTCCCGGATCCTCCGCTCCCCACGAAACGACCATCTGCTGCACGACCAGATCCACCAGCTGACGGCGGATATCGTCGGTCGGCGGCAGGTTGGTCAGCGCCTGCTCGGCCTTGGCGTAGTGCAGATAGGCCTCCGGATACGCATGCAGACGTGCGGCCGCGTCGCCCGCAGCCAGGTAATACGCGTAGGCCTTGTCCCAGGTCTCGCCGCGCAGGAAGTGTCCGCCCAGGATGGCCTGGAACTCGCCGATGCGGTCGCCGACCAGCTCCTCCAACGCCAGGCCCACCTTCGCGTGCAGGTCCCGGCGCTGCGCGGTGGAGAGGGTCTCGTAGGCGACCTCCTGGGTCAGCGCGTGCTTGAAGATGTATTCCAGGTCGGGGTCGCGCCGTAGCTCCCGGATGAGCTCCTCGCGCTCCAGGTGCTCGAGCTCCGACTCGAGCTTGGCCACGTCATCGGCCAGCCGTTCGAGCACACGCTCCTGGAAGATCCGCCCGATCACCGCCGCTTCCTGCGCGGTCCGCCGGGTGTCTGGCGCCAGCCGGTCGAGGCGGGCCATCAGCACGCCCTGCAGCGTGTCGGGCACCTTGACGCCCTCGATCCGCGGGGTGACCACCCAGCCATCACCCTCCGCCGTGCGCTCCAGCCCGCCACGCTCGATCAACGTGCGGATCACCTCTTCCACGAAGAACGGGTTGCCCTCGGCCTTGCCCACGATCAGGTCGCGCACCGATGCCGGGAGCGCATCCGCGCCGGCCAGCAGCTCCTCCACCAGGTCGACCGCCGACGCGCGTTCCAGCGGCAGCAGCTCCAGGTGCGTCAGGCGGTCGGCGTACTTCTCTGTCGCGATCCGCAGCAGCGGTACGTCGCCCTCACCACGGCGGAAGACGCCCACGATCGTCACCGGCACCTCCCGGACCAGCCGCAGCAGGTGCTGGATCAGCTCCATTGAGCTGTCATCGGCCCAGTGGAGGTCCTCCATGGCCAGGATCGTGGGGCGCTGCCGAGCGAGCCGTCGGATGAGATCCTCGATCAGGGCGAAAAGGCGCTCCCTGGTGGCGGTCGGTGTCAGGTCGGCCAGGAAGTTCGCCTCGTTCTCCTGCAGGCGCATGCCCAGCATGCTGGCGACCAGCGCATCGGCCTCCAGGCCTCCCGGCAGGACCCGATGCAGCCCCTGGCGCAGGCGCGAACGCGCCCGGGCCTCCGAGTCCTCATCGGTGATGCCCGCGTAGCGCCGGCTCAGGTCGGCGAACGGGCCGTACGGCACCCCGGTGGCGCCGGCATAGGAGCGCCCCTCGAGCCAGCGGACGTCCCGGCCCAACGACCGATGCCATTCCGCCATCAGCCGCGACTTGCCGATGCCGGCTTCGCCGGTGACGATCACGACCTGGCCCCGACCGGCCTTCAGCTCCTCCGTCGCGTGCTGCAGCTGCTTGAACTCCGCCGAGCGACCGACCATCGTCGCCGCCAGGCCCTGCAGACCGCGCCCCTGGCCCGGGAAGAGCCTGGCGCGCTGCAGCTCGAACACCGTCACCGGATCGGACTTGCCCTGCACCTTGATGGGCTTCAGCCGGCGGAAGTCGAATGCCTCGCGCGCCAGCCGATGCGTGCTCTGGCTGACCAGGATCTGGCCCGGCTTGGCGGCATCCTGGAGCCGGGAGGCGGTGTTGACGGTGTCGCCGGTCACCGAGTAGGCGCCGCCGCCCTGCCCCGGACCGATCTGGCCGGCCACCACCGGGCCGCTGTTGACGCCGATGTGGAGCTCCAGCGACTGGCCCAACCGGTCGACCCAGCGGTCGTTGATGCCTTCCATCCGTTCCCGCATCGCCAGCGCGGCGCGCAGCGCCCGCTCAGGATCGTCCTCGTGCGTCAGCGGCGCGCCGAAGAGCGCCACCACCGCGTCGCCCACGAACTTCTCCACGAACCCTTCATGGGCGTAGACGACCGATCCGATCTGGTCGAAGAGGTCGTCCTGGAACTCCCGAATCAGCTCCGGGTCGAAGCGTTCGCCCAGCGCCGTGAAACCGGACAGATCGGCGATCAGCACCGTGATGTTGCGGCGCTCGACGCCGGTCGGGCGGTCGGTCGACCTGCGACGTGCCTTGTCGGCCAGGGCGGCGGGAACGCGGGCCTGGAGGGCGGAGAGCGCTTCCTCCTCGGTCGTGGCCGCTGGGCGCTCCGCTCCGCCGGGCGTCTCCTGCGCCAGAAGCAGGTCGAGCTGCGCCTGCAGGACCGATACGGCGGCGTCCACCGCCTCGTCGCCTACCACCGGTCGCAGCTGGTCCTGTGCCGCGATCGCCGCTTTCAGCTGTGCGATCCGATCGGCAACGAGCGTCACGTCGTGGCCCCTCACGTGATCGAGTTCCGGTCAGCCTATCGGCCGGATAGCCGCGAGGCAATAAGCTCGGTCTCTTCTCCGCGCGGCACGGCAGGTGTACGGTGGCGGCTGCGCACGGTGCGCCCGGGCACGGCGGCCGATGCGTCCGCAGAGGGAGGACCTTCATGGGCACGCCCACCGCCTCGACCTCGGTTCGTCACCGGCTGCCGCTGATGCTGGCGCTCGTCCTTGGGCTGCTGCACTGACGGCTTGGGCTGCTGGAACTGGCCGCGCCCGGCGGAAGTTGCTCGATACTCGTTCGACCCAGAGACGGTCCCAGTCGGTCGGCCAGTTCGTCGTCGTCGGGCAACTTCGGTGGCGCCGGAGATTCACCTGGTGCGCGGCGAGAGGACGTCTCGACGCCGGAGGACAGTCAGCCGGTCGGTCCACCGTCTCCCAGAGCCAGGCCTCCTTTGAGGTGACCATCACGGCCGGACCGGGCAGCGAGGGCGTCTGGACCGTGTGGGGCTTCATCTTGAACGGGAGCGAGTGCGGCGATTCGCGCCCTCGTGACAGTCACCGGCGTCCCCGACACGGCGATGGAAGGGTCCAGCGGATTGGTCACTGGCGACGCCTGCTCGGTGCTGCGTGCACTGCTGGCGCCGGGCAACACCGAGCTGTCGCGCGACGTGCCTACGCTCCGCCGCTGAGGATCAGGTACAGGCCATAGCCGAGTGCGGTCCACATGCGCAGCGAGACCCCGGTCAAGAGCGTCCAGTGCACGAGGTGGCGGGCCATGGCACCGAATCATTGGCGATGCCGCCAGCATCGGTAATGGCCCATCGGTACTAGGAGAGGGAATCCCATGCCCGGGCGACTGATGCCATGACTGACGAGGACCTGATCGAGCTACGTTCGCAAGCGGCAGACGGTGATCTGGACGCCGTCGCCCAGCTGGTCGAGCTCGCGGGCGAGCGAGGCGACCTTGACGAGCTCCGACGCCTGGCGGCAGACGGCAACACCGATGCCGTGGACCTGCTCGTCGAGCTCGCTGGCGAACGGGAGGACCTGGATGAGCTTCGGCGTCTCGCCGCGAGCGGCAGCGCTGACGCCGCCGACTTACTGGCGGAGCTCACCGATGACGATGACGCAGCCGAAGACAACGAATAGCCTCGCATCCCGCGTGGCGAGCACGAACTGACCCTCCACCTCGTCCCCAGCTGCTGACTTCCGCCTGATGAGTGGCGCGAGGTATGCATTGACGGCTCGCATGCAGCGTCACGTCCCACGCTGGCAGCGGATGGTGGCGGCGGCATGCCTGGCCCTAGCCGCGACGGGGATTCCGGGCATGGCATCGGCATACAGCTGGTGCGCGTACGCAGATGGTGTCGTGACACTGAACCTCGCTGCTGAGCACGTGATTCGGCTGCTGGTGGTCGACGGACGCATCGAGTTCGCCGATCTCACTCACTACCAGTACAAGGGCCGATGCGGCCGTGCCACGGTCCGCAACACGAACCGCATCCGTGTCATCGAGGACGATCCGGGGCACAGCCGGCTGCAGTTTGATCAGCAGATTGGCCGCTTCGGGCCGGGCCGCACGCGGGAAGCCAGCGGGCGGAGCGAGATAGAGGTCCAGCTCGGGACGCTGCGCGATATCTGGATCATGGGCCGTGCGGGATCCGAGGTGGTCACCATCGGGGAGCGTGGCGTCAATCTCAACGGCGATGGCGATGCGGACCTCCGCGGCACCCGCCTGGCCGAGATCACCGTCTTCGCCAATGACGGCAACGACGTCGTTCGTGGCACGGGTGGAGCCGGAACTGGGGACCGGTGGCAGCCACCGACGTGGGGCTATCTATCAGCGTCTGGTGGCGAGGGCGACGACCTGCTGGTGGGCTCCGGGCGCGACGACCACCTCGACGGCGATGGCGGATTCGACGAACTGTCGGGTCGCGGCGGGCGCGACTCACTCGACGGCGGCAACCACTCCGATGTCATCCGCGGTGGCGATGGTGGCGATTACATCGTCGGCGGCTCATGGGCCGATCTCGTGCGGGCCGGGCCGGGTAACGACGTCATCCACGCGTACGACCTGACAGGCGACGATCTCGACGGCGGTACCGGATTCGATACCGCCGAAGTCGACACCAACGACCAGCTGAGGCGCATCGAGTCCACTCCCGCGCCCGACTGACGTCTCGAACGCGGCGCTTGGCTCCGGGGCTCATCCGACGGGCTGGACGATGGCGACCGGGTCGATGGGCCGATATCACCGGAGCACGAGATCTCCGGACTGTGGCCCGGCGGCCCTGCGGTCGGCAGCAGGCTGAAGGTGGCATTGCCCGACCTGGGCAGAGCTGGGCTTGGAGTCGGCGTCGCTTGGGCGGTCGATTCGGCCTCTGTCGGCGTCGTCGAAGGCGATGCGATCCCCGTGCTGGCTGACTCGCTCGCAGACGGAGTCGACTGCTGGTTGGCGGCGCATGCCGACGTCGCCACCACCAGGAGGACCAGGGACAGAGCGATACGCCGGCGTCCTTGGGCAGATCGGTGATGAATCACGCGCGCATTCTGCGGTTCCCCGCCTGCGGTAGGACTGCGGAGATGCGCGGTCTCGTGCACGTGAGCGAGTCAGGTCACGTCTCCGCAGCCGCCCCAGCCGGGCCGTCAGATGATCGATACGACCTTGCCGCGGGCGTGGCCGTCGTCCACCCGGCGCAGCGCCTCCACCACCTGGTCCAGCGGATAGGTCCGGTCGATCACCGGCCGCAGCTGCCCCGCCGCGATCAGCTCCTTCAGCCGATTCACGTCGGGCACGTTGAATGGCTTCCACCACAGCGCCATGCCCGACCACTTGTCGCTGAACAGCGAGATCAGCGGCCCCACCGTCATGGACGCCAGGATCGAGCCCGTCTCGCCGCCGAGCGTGATGTAGGTGCCGCCGGGATTCAGCGCCCGCCGCACGCCCAGGATCGAGTAGTGCGAGTCGCACTCCAGGATCCAGTCCCAGCGCCGCCCCGAGCGCGTGTAGTCGACCGACTCGTAGTCGAGCACCTCATCGGCGCCGACCTCGCGCACCAGGTCCACCTTGGATCGGCTCGACACGCCGGTCACATGCGCGCCCATGGCCTTCGCGATCTGCACCGCGAACGGACCGACATTGCCCGATGCGCCCACCACCAGCACCCGGTCCCCCGCCTTTGGCGTCCGACCCTTGCGATTCCGCAGTCCCTGCAACGCCAGGATGGCCGAGTGCGGCAGCGTCGACGACTCCTCGAAGCTCATCCCCTCTGGAATCCGCTCGAAGGCATCGGCCGGAGCCGATACGTACTCGGCGAACGTCCCGCCGCCGTGGTTGGCGAGGTCGGCGAAGACCGCGTCACCCGGTTGCCAGCGGGTCACGCCCGGGCCGACTGACTCGACCTCGCCGGCGACGTCCCACCCCATCCTCGGATCGCGCGGCGCCCGCATCCCCAGGAACAGGCGCACGAACCCGGGTCGCGGCTTCAGCCAGTCGAGGTCTGCCCGGTTGACCGATGCCGCCCGCACCCGGACACGCACCTCCCCCTCACCGGGCTCCGGCGTCTCGACCTCCCGGACCTCCACGACCTCCGGCCCGCCATATCTGAAGCGCTGCGCAGCCTTCACGCCGACACGATATCGCTGCGAGCTCGACAACTCCTATGTCGATCCGCTCTTCCGCGACCTCCAGGACAGGAGCCACCAGGCGAGACCGATCCATGTCGCAGATTCCCGCGGGGCGGGACTAACGGGGAAGATCAGGCTTATTTCGCCCCAAAACCAGCCCAAACCTGGTGCGGATTCCCGTGGGCTGGGAATCGGCGCCAAGTTATCGGCCCTTCTTCTCCGTTAGTCCCGTGGGGTGGGAATTCCCGCCACGGCGGCGCCGCTGCCTCGACGCGCGGACCGACCAGGTACCAGGTCTCCATGTCGCCCTTGCCCCGGACCTCGATGGTTCCTCGCGGCTCCAGCACGAACTCGTCCTTCAGGAGCTCGTAGGTCGCCCGCGTGACCTGGATGCGACCAGGCGTGCCGTGCGTCTGCATCCGGTCCGCGATGTTCACCGCATCGCCCCACAGGTCGTACAGGAACCGCTTGCGGCCGATGACGCCCGCCACCACGGGGCCTGAGTTGATACCGATGCGCAGCTCCAACGCCGGGTCACCCATCGGGCCATTCGCCCGCACTGCCTCGAGCATGTCGAGCGCGAGGCAGTGCCAGCGCCTTGGCGTGGTCCTCCCGCGGCACCGGAATGCCCGCCGCCGCCATGTAGCAGTCGCCGATGGTCTTGATCTTCTCCAGCTCGTAGCGCTCCACCAGCGCATCGAAGTGCCCGAACAGCCGATCGAGCAGGCCGACCACGTCGGGCGCCGAGAGCCGCGCGGCCATGGGCGTGAAGTCGACGACATCGGCGAACAGGATGGAGGCAGAGCTGAAGGAATCGGCGATGGTCTCGGTCTGCGTCTTGAGCCGCTCGGCGATCGAGCGCGGCAGCACATTCATCAGGAGCTCCTCCGCCCGCTCGTGCTCCGCTTGCACGGCCACCAGCGCGTCGCGACGCTGCTGCGCGAAAAGGACGAGCAGGGTGAACACCACCGCCTCCGCCACCACGATGTTCAACACGAGCATGGTGGTCGTGAACCATCCCGGCAGCGGCGCCAGTGGGTGCCACAGCTCGCCCACGACTCCGCAGACCACGAACACCGCCAGGAAGGCGACGAACCAGCGGATCGCCGACCGCACGTCGCCGAAGACCAGGGCGCCCATCGGCGCCATCAACCCCCACAGCCCGACGGCACCGGTCCCCGTGAAGCCGCCCACGAAGATCATCGACACGGTCGGCGCCAGCAGGATGGCCAGCTGCTGGGTGCGGAGCAGGAACGGCAGGTCGCGGGTGCGGGCGAAGATCAGCAGCGCAGCCAGCGACACCACGAAGTACAGGTACGCGATCAGCCCGCCGGGCGAGCCCAATCCCAGGTAGAGGCTCCCCCACACCAGGGAGATCGGGAGGATCAGGACGGAGACCAGCACCAGCAGCGACTTGCGCTGGCGGGTCTCGTCGTCGTCCGCGGGATCGGCGCCGATCTGCTGCAGCCATGCGACGAGCCCGCTCATGCGCCGAGCATAGCCGGGTGCTCGCCTAGCCCACCCGGTAGAGCTGCCACTCGCCAGGGACGCCGCGCAACGCCTGACGGCCGGCGTCGTGGATGGGCACCGCATCGCCGAGTGCCTCGGCCAGTTCGGCGGAGATCACGACCTGGTCCTCCCCCGCCGTGCCCATCACGCGCGCGGCGGCGTGCACCGCCAGCCCGGTCACGTCTTCGCCGCGCGTCTCGACCTCGCCGTAGTGCAGCCCGGTCCGCACCCGCAGGCCCAGCTTGCGGACCTCGTCGCGCATGGCCAATGCGCATTGGACCCCGTTCAGCGGCTGCCCAAAGACCGCGAAGAACGCGTCGCCGGCGGTGTTCACCTCGCGACCGCGAGACCTCGCCAGCTCGCGCCGGACCATCGCGCGGTAGCGGGACAGCACGTCCCGCCATTGCTCGTCGCCCAGGTCGACGATCGCCTGGGTGGACTCCACGATGTCGGTGAACAGCAGCGTCAGCCGGCTGCGTGCCGGCAACAGGCGGTCGACGGTCGGTTGCAGCCCGCGCCGCATCGGTCCAAAGGCCAGCGCCGCACCCGCGCCCAGCGCCGCCGCGATCAGGTCCGAACGCTGGTTGAAGACCGTCTGCATCAGGGTCTGGGCGGCGAAGTACAGCGCCAGGAACACGCCAACCAGGATCACGGTGACCGCCCCGTAGACGACCGTTCGGTTCAGGAAGTAGTCCAGGTCGTACAGCCGGTAGCGGAGGATTGCGACGCCGAAGGCCAACGGCAGCACCATGCCGAAGCCCAGCACCGAGACGGCGGTGACGAACCACGGAAAGGCAGTGTCATCCGGACCGACGAGACTGATCGTCACGACACTCACGACCACGTTCGAGGCGATCGCGAACGCGGCGGCGTAAGCCACCCAGCGCAGCTGCAAGCGTTCGTCGCCGGTGGATCGCCGCAGCCGAATGACAACCGATGCACCCGACGCAGCCAGCACCCCAAGTCCACCGAGAAAGACGACGATCCCGAAGGGGCCGGTGCTCAAGGCCCCGATGCCGGATACATGGGTGGGATTGGGGACAGGCGGCCAGCCCACCTCCGGCTCCGCCAGGCTCACGAACAGCACGATCGCGGTCACGGCCGCACCCGCCCACGCAACCCACCGCCACCGAGGTGAAAGGAACTCGCCGTTCGGCGTAAGCAGGAATGCCAGCGCCGCCAGGCCGGCGGGGTAAACGAGCATCAGGCCGAACTCGCCGATCCACGGAATCCATGGCGTAAAAGGCGCCGCTGGATTGGTGAACTGCTGCATAGCGGGTGTACTGGTTGGCCGGCCCCGAGATCGCCGAACACAACGAGATGGCCAGGAAGACCCACCCCAGCGCATTCCCGGGGAGCCTCGAGGCCACCAGCCCGCCCAGGATGGCGAAGCCCAGGGGCAGGACGATCTCGAGCACGCTCGCGTCGTCCGGATTGTCAATGCTGGCGCGGTTCACGAAGACCAGCCCGATGGTGACGGCGATGCAGGCCAGCGACAGCAGGCACAGGCCCCACGCCAGCCACACAGTCGATCGGTTCGGCTCCATCGGCGCCGATGATCCTAGACCTGGCGTACGGACTCCAGGTTGGCGATGAGGATGGTCGCTCCCCCATGGCGTACCAGCGACGGCAGCTCGTCCTGGAGGCGGCCCTGGACAACGAGCGGCAGCTCGATCTCCCGGCTGGAGCAGTACCGCTCGATCACGGCCACCACGTCCTCGATCTTGTCGTCATCGACCGCCATCATCAGGGTGATGTTCTCGATCCCCAGGAAGCCCCCGATGGACGGGATCTGGGTCAGGCGATGCCCCGCCTCCTCGAGGGCGGTGACGACGCTCTCAGCATCCAGCTGGTGAAGGACGACCAGGAGCAGCTTTGCCACCTGGGAATCCTAGCGGTCGCTGCATCCCTGCCGCGAATTCCCACCGGGCGCGACTAACGACGAAGTAGAGCCCTTTTTCGGCCCAAGTCGGCCCTCTACTTGGGTGGATTTCCCACAGGGCGGGAATCCGCACCAACTTACGCGCCCTTTTTCTCCGTTAGTCCCATGGGGTGGGAATGCGGGCCCATGTACCGATGCGTCAGTGTCCGCGACGGGCAGAATGCAGCTCAACTGCCCCGCTCACACCCTTCAGCTCCACCGGGCCGATCTCGGTGAAGGTGCAGCCGGAGCCCTCCGCTTCCTCGACAACTTCCTGCGTGACGAGCACCTCGCCGGGCCGCGCGTACTCGGCGATGCGGGAGGCAATGTTCACCGTCCGCCCGAAGTAGTCGCCTTCCTGGAACAGGACGGGGCCGGCATGCAGGCCGACGTGGGCCGGAGGCAGCCCCACCTCGCCAACACCATCGACCATTTCCAGCGCGGCAAGGACGCCGGCACCCGGCTCTCGGAAGTGCACCATCACGCCGTCCCCCAGCCACTTCACCGGCCGCCCGCCGCGATCGAGCGAGGTGCGCGTGACCAGCCGATTCAACGATGCGGCGAGATCCGCGGCAGCCTCGTCACCGCTGTTCCTGCGTCAGCCGGGTGTAGCCGGTGATGTCCAGGAAGCAGATCGCCGGCGGACTGCTGGGTCGAGTCAGCAGGCCGGCATCGGTCAGGATGGATTCGAACCCGGCGATGATGTTGGCGCCCCACGCCTGCGCTTGATGCGCATGCCAGACAGCAATGATGGCTTCGTCCGCCGTCTGCTCCAGCTCCATCGACCCCTCGGCGACCGACGCATCCTCGATGTCCTCGCACGGACGCGCCGCGGGCCAGCATCGGTTCCATCAGATCGGTCCGCCAGGCGTCGCCCTGCGTCGCGGCCAGCCGCCGCATGCCATCGCCCAGGACCCGCAGCTCACGCTCCACCGATCGGGGCCGGATGCCAGAGTCCAGCAGCGCGCGGATGTACGACACCACGACCAGCTCGTCCTCGCGGATCCGGTCATCCGGGGTTGGCACCGCACCGCCAGTCGCCTCGCGGCCGATCATGAGCAGCTCGACGGGCACGCCGGACCGATCGCTCGCCTCCCGGAACGTCTCGTCGCTCAGGGTGGCGAAGCGCTGGTACGCGGGCGTGTCCATGAACCGTAGCGAGAGCCGGCCGCTCTCCATGCCGGCAGCCAGGGCTTCGAGACCGATGCCCGCGCCCTGCAGCGTCGTAGCCATCTGGGTGCGCCGGACATCACCGGTGCGTCAGCCGATCGTCGGCGTCGGGCACGATGATCCCGAGCTCGATCAGCCGGTCGACGAATGCCACCTCGGCGCCGGCCTTGTCGGCGGCCTGCGCACGTGTCAGCTCACTCATGCGCAGGGAGCATAGCCCGGCGTCGGGCTAGTCCATGTAGCGATAATCCCGGCCAACGGAGGGCCCGAGCTTGTCGACCCTGCCAACCGGCGTGGTCACGTTCCTGTTCAGCGACCTGGAGGGCAGCACGCGCCTGCTCGAGGCGTATGGCGCGCTACTCCACGCTGCCCTGATCGCCACCACGAGCTCTTCCAGGACCTCATCGGCCGCAACGAGGCGTGATCTTCGAGACGGTGGGCGACGCCGTCTATGCCGCCTTCTCCAGCCCGCCGATGCCCTGGTCGCCGCCATCGAGGCCCACCGTGCGCTCGCGGCCGAGGGGTGGGCTGAGGTCGGCGGCCGCCTGGCGTGCCGGATCGCCATCCACACCGGCCCGGTCGAGCCGCGCGGGGGTCGCTACTTCGGCGCTCCCCTCTTCCGCTGCGCTCGCCTCCAGGCACTGGCCCACGGCGAGCAGACGGTTGTGTCCGCTGCGCCACCGCCGCCTGGTCAACGGCAGCCTTCCGCCGGGTGCCGCGCTCATCGACCGTGGCGTCCATCGGCTCAAGGACCTGCAGGAACCGGAGCACGTCTTCGAGCTCCAGCACCCCGACCTGCGCACCGAGTTCCCGCCGCTCAAGTCCCTGGATGCGCGGCCGCACAACCTGCCGGTGCAGCTCTCCAGCTTCATCGGGCGCGCGAAGGACTGGCGGCCGTCGGCGAGCTCATCCAGCGAGCATCGGCTGGTGACCCTGCTAGGTCCCGGCGGCATGGGCAAGACGCGGCTGGCCCTCCAGGCCGCGGCGGACCAGATCGACGACTTCCCGGACGGCGCCTGGTTCGTGGACCTGTCCGCGGTCGCGACGCGGAACGGATCGCAGCAGAGATTGGCTCCGCGCTGAGTGCTGCAGGAGGACCCGGAGACGCCCGCCATGGAGACGCTCGCGGCGCACCTGCGGAGCAAGAACCTCCTCCTCGTCCTCGACAACCTCGAGCAGCTCCTGCCGGATGGAGCGCGGCCGTTGGCTGACCTCATGGCGCAGGCGCCGGAGCTCCACGTGCTGGCGACCTCGCGCAGACCGCTGCGCGTCCGGGGCGAGCCGAGTACGACGTCCCCCCGCTCACGGCCGGCGACCCGAACCAGACTGACGAAGTTCTTGCCCGATGCCGTGGCCCTCTTCCTGGCGCGCGCCCGCGAGATCCGCCCGGACCTCGGGTGGTGATGACGAGACGGGTCCCCTGATCGCCGAGATCTGCAAGCGGCTCGACGGGCTGCCGCTGGCGATCGAGCTCGCCGCGCGCCCGCCTGCGGATTTTCAGCCTCCAGGCCCTGCACGAACGCCTTGCCAAGGCTCCCGGTGCTGACCGGCGGGGCCCCCGACCTGCCGAGCGGCAGCAGACCCTTCGCGCGGCGATCGCCTGGAGCGACGAGCTCCTGGGCGAGCCGGTGCGCGCGCTCTTCCATCGGCTGAGCGTCTTCGTGGGCAGCTTCAGCCTGGATGGCGCGGCGGCGGTTGCCGGCCCGGACCTTGGGACCGATGCCGAGGCCAGCCTCACGATCCTCCTCGAGCGAATCGCTGGTTCGCCGGCTTGACGGGACGATGAGCCACGGTTCGCCATGCTCGAGACCATCCGCGAGTACGCGATCGACCGCCTGATGGCCGAAGGCGAGGCCGATGCCGCTCGCGGCCGCTTGGCCCACCACGTAGCTTCCATCGCCGATCGCGCGAATGATGAGCTGGTGGGACCGCGCCAGGCGCTTTGCTGCGGCAGCTCGACGCCGAGCTGCCGAATATCCGCGCCGCCCTCGAGTGGCTCACACGGACCAAGGTGATCGCCGACCGCCTGCCGTCGCTTCAGCCGACCTCGCCCGTGTTCTCGATCATGCGCGTCTGCGCCGCCAAGGCCTCGGCCTGGATCGAGGCAGCGTGCCACCATCGTTCTCGGAGCACGTCGTCGGAGCTACGGCCCACCTCTATCGGGCGCGAGGGCTGATCACCAATGAGCAGAACTCGGTCCGCGGCGTTGGCTGCTTTCGAGGCGGCGATCGCGATCATCGGGCCAGCCGGCAACCGGTCCAGCTGCTCGATGCCTCCTGGGCGTCAGCCTGGCCTCAACGTCCTCAACCGGATTCGATGACGCGCTGCGGGCTGCGAGGAGGCCCGAACATTGCCCACGAGGTCGGCGACCTGCGGACGGAGGGCGGCCGCCATCAGCAACATCGGTTGGGCCGGCATCCAGCGCGGTCGCATGCGAGGACAGAGGCGGAGCTCACCCGCGACCGCCACCGCTCTGATGCGATCGCGCGGGCGATCTCCACGGCGCGGTGATCGGCTTGTCGGCTGCTCGTGCCTACAGAGTCTTCGGGGCGACCATGCTCTCGGCTCTCGAGCAGCACCGGCGGGCCTGGGAGATGGCCCGACAGCTCGGCGACCCCGAGATGATCGGCCTGGAGTCGCTCAACCCTCGTCGATCCCGTACGTGAAGCTTGGCCGATGGCGCCGAGGCCCTCGGCGCCGTGGATCGAGGGCGTGGCCCTTCCTGGGCGACCGCCGGCATCGATGTGGGGACAGGCTCGCCTCGTTCGACATTGGTGTCGCTCCTCCAACGCCGGCGGCGACGTCGATGGAGCTGCTCGGGCCTGGGTTCCGCGCAACGCCCTCGCTGCTGAGCACGACCATGAGCTTCAACCGTGGACACGACGCGACATGAGCGGTGGCTGCGATCGAAGGCACCGCAGCACACTGACGGCGGCTAGTCGCAAACCTCCAGATGGCATCCGGTTGAGAAGCCGTGGACAACGGCCAGGCTGGCCAATCGGAGGCCTGTGAGGGCTCCTCAGCGCGCTGTCGGGCTGAGCACTATAGGTACACCCCGCCCACCGGACTGGGTGTCGTCCCTGCGCTTGCGGCGCTCGCTACGCTTCCGCTCATGGTCGCATGCGGAGGATGCGGCACCGAGAGCCCTGATGGGTTCCGCTTCTGCCCGGTCTGCGGCTTGCCGCTGTCCGCTGCAGCCGATGCCGCCATAACCGAGGAACGCCGGGTCGTCACGGCACTGTTCTGCGACCTGGTCGGCTTCACCGCCACCTCCGAGGCGGCCGATCCCGAGGACGTGGATCGCATGCTGTCCGCCTACGCAGCCATGGCGCGGCGCGAGATCGAGCGGCACGGCGGAGTGGTCGAGAAGTTCATCGGCGATGCGGTGGTCGGCGTCTTCGGCATCCCGGCCACCCACGAGGACGACGCGCTGCGTGCCGTCCGCGCCGGCCTCGACATCTGCACCAAGGCCACGGATCTAAGCGGTCTCGCGGGCGCCCCCGTCCGGCTGCGCGTGGGCATCAACACCGGAGAAGTGCTGGCCCGCATGAGCGTGGAGACCGGCACCGGAGAGCGATTCCTCGCCGGCGATGCCGTCAACACCGCCTCCCGCATCCAGTCCGCGGCGCCGGAGATGGGCGTCGCCGTCGGCAAGGCCACGTATCAGGCCACGCGCGGCGCCATCGAGTACGAGGAGCTGGAGCCGGCCGTCCTCAAGGGCAAGGACCAGCCGGTGCGGATCTTCCACGCGGTCGGTACGAAGGGTCGTACCGGCGTGGATCTCACCCGCCCGCAGGCCGCCACCTACGTCGGCCGGACACACGAGATGGCGGAGCTCACGCGCCTATTCGAGTCGACCGGCGGTGAAACGCCGGTGCGCCTCGTAACCCTCGTCGGTGAAGCGGGCATGGGCAAGAGCCGCATGGTGGCCGAGCTGCGCGCGCACGTGGACCGGCTGGCTGGGCCGGTGACGTGGCGGCAGGGACGCTGCCTCCCATATGGCGAGGGGATCACCTTCTGGGCCCTGGGCGAGATCGTGAAGGCGCAGGCCGGCATTCTGGAGTCGGACTCCCCCGCCGAGGCCGACGCCAAGCTCAGCGCCATCGTCCCGGCGGGACTTGATCAGACCTGGCGACGCGAACGTCTGCTGCCGCTCATCGGCCTGGAATCGGCCTCCGCAACGCGCGACGAGTCCTTCACGGCCTGGCGCTTGTTCCTGGAGGGCATGGCCGTCGACCATCCGGCAGTCGTCGTCGTCGAGGACCTCCATTGGGCCGATGAGGCGATGCTCGCCTTCCTTGAGCACGTCGCCGACGGATGCGACGCGGGGCCCGCTGTTCGTGCTGGCCACGGCTCGCCCGGAGCTCCTGGCGCAGCATCCTGACTTCGCGGAGGGATTGCCCAACGCCCACCGTGTGGAGCTGGCGCCACTGACGACCGATGAGACGGCGTCACTGGTGGCCTCCTTGCTGGGTGCCGTGGTCCCGCCGGATCTGTCCAGACCCATCATCGAGCGCGCGGATGGCAATCCGCTCTATGCCGAGGAGTACGTCGCCCTGCTCCGCGACCGTGACCTGCTGGTCCAGTCGAATGGCTCGATATCACTTCGGACCGATGCCGATTTGCCGCTTCCCGATTCGATCCATGCCCTGCTCGCGGCCCGTCTCGATGCTTTGCCGGCCGATCGCAAGAGCCTGCTGAC
>CAWANT010000006.1:0-345014 GCA_963783495.1 uncultured Chloroflexia bacterium | reverse complement strand
AGGCGTAGACCTGGATTGGTTTCCCTGGGCGCACGGTCGCGTGGCGCAGGCCGGCCCCCAGGCTCTGGAACTGGTTGCGGGAGAAGGCTCGGAAGTGGAACGGGCTGCTGATGCCCGAGGGGTCGACCCGCAGCTGCCAGTCGCCGGGGATTGGGTTCATGACCCGGGTTACAGACCCTGGGGCATGGGCAGCCCGCGGTGCAGGTTGCCGCCCGGGTCGATGGCGTACATGCCGGCGTGCGACTGCGGGCTGTCCCACACCAGCGTGAAGGTCACCGACTCGGAGAACTTCTCGACGAACACCGTGCGGCCGCTGAAGTCCTTCAGCTGCCCGCCCTGCGAGGTGATGGGCTGGCGGTTGGCCACCAGCTCCTTCAACAGCACGAAGTTGCGGGCCAGGTCGGCGCCGGTGGCCGAGTCCACGTACCAGCCGCCGGTGCCGCTGGCGATCTCCGAGCACTGTGACTGCAGGCCGAGGTCGCTGCCGGTGCAGGTGACGTACACTTCGATGCCCTCGGCCAGCAGGGCGGCGATCTGAGCGGCCAGGTTGGCGTCGGCGGTGGCCTGGGGCGAGGGCCGGTTGTTCAGGCCGTCGGTCATCAACACGATGAAGGTGTTGGCGGTGACCCCGCCGGCGGCAGTGATCATGTCCCGGGCCTTCTGCAGGCCGGCGCCGATGTTGGTCATGTTGTTGGGGGCCATGCCGCTGATGGCGCTGGTCCAGGCCGATCGGTTGGCGCCCAGGGCGGCGACGTTGACGTTGACCCGGCCGCTCGAGGCCTCGGCGTCGTTGGAGAACGAGACGATGCCGAGCTCGGTGCCGGTCTCGGCCAGGGTGACGAATCGTTGGCCGCCACCTTCAGACGGGACATGCGGCTCGGCGATTCCAGCGACATGCTGCCCGATTCATCGAGCACCATCACCACCCGGGCGACGTTGCTGGTGGTGAGGAAGCTGGACGGGTTGACCGTGGCGCCATTGGCCGCCGGGTCGGGCGCGGCGCCCGGTTTGACCATGGTGTTGGGGTAGGACCAGACCACCTGGTCCCGGCACGACCG
Organism: uncultured Chloroflexia bacterium; assembly: GCA_963783495.1. Taxonomy (GTDB): domain Bacteria; phylum Chloroflexota; class Limnocylindria; order QHBO01; family QHBO01; genus DASSCW01. The sequence continues at coordinate 343,956 of CAWANT010000006.1, read as the reverse complement.
GTTGAATCGGCGCACGGACTGCTCGGTGGCGTTGGTGGCGTCGTGGTTGCCGCCCGAGATGTCGTTCAGGTTGCCGGGGTTGCCCTGGCCCCAGCACAGCTCGGTGAACGTGCCCTCGGCGCCGATGCCGCCGCTGTCCATCAGGCAGGAGATCTGGCCGGCGGTGATGGTGGCGGTGTCCGGGCAGCTGAAGCCGCCGGTGACCATGCCGCAGCCGGCGGCGCGCATCTCGTATTCGTCGCGGGCATCGAAGGCGAGGTGGATGAACTCGTGGGCGAAACTTTCGCCCGGGGCGCCGGCGTTCTGGATGTTGTCGATCGAGACGTGGATGCTGCCGCCGTTCTGCCAGTTGCCGGTGTTGGCCTGCCACCAGGTCGGGTTGCTGGCCGGGTAGATGCGCACGTCGGCGTCGGTGCCGAAGGCGTTGTTGTGCAGGGTGGCCGAGCCGATCTGGGCCTGGCCGTCGGTGACGTCGAACAGCGTGGCCGAGCCGACGGCGATCATGTTCTGGATGGTGGTCAGTTCGGCCGGGGTGGCCATGAAGTGGATGGCCACCGAGATATTGAAGATGTTGCGGTCGACGCAGCTCGACCCCGGACAGCCGGCGTTGGTGTTGCAGAGGTTGCCAGCATTGGCGCCGCCGACGCACTTGCGAAGCGCCACCGGCGCCGGCCGCCCCTCGAGCTCCCCCTGGGCCGTCTGCCCCCACCCGGTCGAAGCAAACAGAAGCAACCCGGTCGCCGCCGCGGCAGCCAGCGTGGTGTGTATGCGGAGTTTGATGTGCATGAAATCGCCCCTTCCCAGGCTGGTGAACGCAAGCTTTCGGGCGTCTTCCAGCGTGGCCTGTGGAAGGTTCGCCCCCGATCGACGTTGTGCCGGTCGAGGAGGGCAGAACATGAAGAGGAGATTGCTTGTCGCGGCGGCGGTGGTCGTCGGGCTGATCGGCAGTGTGGGATGCGTGTGGTCGCCGCGGCACAACGCCGGCATGGCCAGTCGGGCCGATCCGGTCAAGATCAACGCCTACGCCCTCAAGGCCTCGGCAACGATCAAGGTTGAGTGCGGGCATCACTGGGGAGGCTGGGAGCAGGTCGGGACGTTCGTCGCGAACGCGACATCGACCGTGCTCTGGGGCGACACCATGTACCCCGCGTCGGCTTCCGTGTCGCTGCCAGCCGACTGCTGGGAGTCGGCCGCCGAAGGGTTCCAGACGTTCCTGCGCTTCCAGCAATCGACCAGCGACGGCGATTTCTACATGCGCGTGTTCGACAAGCAGGGGCAGACCTGCGTGCTTCAGAACGGCCCCGAGCAGGGCGCGATCGATGCCGGCTTCGACTGCAGCCGGTCGGAGAACTGGATCCGCATCACCGCACCGTTCTGAGCACCCGCAAAGACCTGCCGGGGAGTGACGTGCGCCGATGCGCGTCCGTTAGTTGCTCGGCGGTGGCCTGCGAGCCAGCAGCATCGCCCAGAATGGAACAGTGATGAGGTTCATCAAAGCCAGGCCGCCGACCCCGCCGTAGAACACGGTGGCGTTGCGCTGTTGAATCTGGGTCTGGACGCCCGCGGCGATGCGTGGAACCGCCGCCTGCCAGACCGGCAAACCGAACACCACCGTCCCGGCCATGAAGGCCACCGCGGCGGCGGCAATGAGCAGCCGGCCGTCGGGCCGGGGGCGGACCGGGGCGGAATAGGCGCGCAACAATGCCGTGGTCCAAGCGGCCGCGATGAGCAGGGACAGGGGGGCGATGAACAAGGGGGTCACCACATCGGGCGCCACACCCACGAACGGATTTTTCAGCAGCCGCAGCCACACCAGGGCGGGCACCGTCAGCAACACGCTGATCGCGGCGGCCGTCAGCACGATCAGCTTGTTCAAGGCGCCTCAGCACATAGTAGGCCCACAGGGCTGTCAAGACTTCAGCGACCGGCGCGCTGGCTCACCGCCGACCCCGATGGGGTGATCCGTGGTACCAAGGTGGGCATGGCGGCTGCTGACGGGGACCGCGGCTGCGCGAACGGGACCTCGATCTGTATGAGCAAGCGTTCCACGCGGTGCCGCCGCCGGCGCGCAAGATCGCCGATCCCCGCTGGCGGGTGGAGCACGCCCAGATCCTGTCGCTGCGGGACATCCCCCGCTTGGCGCGGCTGGGCGTGATCGCTTCGATGCAGCCCTCCCACGCCATCGGCGACCTGCACTTTGCCCCGCGCCGGCTGGGAACCGAGCGGCTGGTGGGTGCGTACGCCTGGCGCTCGCTGCTGCGCCACGAAGCGATCATCGCGGGCGGGTCAGACGCCCCCGTCGAGCGGGGCGAGCCGCTGATCGAGCTGTACGCCGCCATCGCCCGCAAGGACCTGCGGGGCCGCAGCGGACCGGGATGGCACCCCGAGCAGGCGCTGCCGCGGCCGCAGGCGCTGAAGCTGTTCACGGCGTGGGCGGCCCACGCCGCGTTCGAGGAGCACCGGCGCGGGACCATCGAGGTGGGTAAGCTGGCCGACCTGACCGTGCTGTCGGCGGACGTCATGACCATCCCCGCGGCGGAGATCCCCAGGGCCCGCTGCGTGATGACGGTGATCGGCGGGGAGATCGTGTTCGACGAATCGAGGCGGTGAGCCGTCCGGCCGCTACCGGCGGACCAGCTCGAGCACCATTTCGACGCCGTCGTCCACTAGCGCCAGGCGCAGCGTCCGACCGTCGGTGGTGAACAGCCCCTCGTCGGTACCGTCGCCGGGCGGGCAGATCGGCGTCAGCTGGAGCTCGTTGCCCTGCACCTTGATCGCTTCGCGGTTCCTCTCCTCCACGGGGCCGTTGCCCTCGCCATCATCCGTCAATAGGACCGATTCCATCACGCCCGCGCGGACACGCAGGTGGGCGCCCAGCATCGTAGCCCCGAGAGCGCCGGTCAACGGCGGCGGCACCGAGTACAGGGTCGCTCGGGTCATGATGTAGTCGCCGTCCTGCAACCCGCCGCCGGTCTCCACCGCCGAGGCAGGGCGGGCTGCGGTGTCCACGGTGGGCCGCAGCAGCGGCGGCCAGGGCAAATCGTTGCAAGCGCCGGTGGCGGCTGGCGCGTCGGGGCGCGGAGCGGCCGCGCCGTCGCGGGGGCCATCCATCGCGCCAGCGCCGGTTCCGCCGTTCTGGGGGTCGCACGCCGCCGCCGTCAGGGCCGCTGCTGCCAGCACGGCGCATACGAGCGGCACCTCCGGTCGAGATCGCTGTAGTCGCATGTTCATTGCCGGTATTGGCAGTCGTGCCCTGCTGTTTTCGTCTGTTCCTCTTCTGCCTGTGCAGCCCGTCACGGGCACAGACCAAGCAAGACCGAACCGAACCAGGCCAGCGGCAACTCTACGTATTGCTCGGAGATGCGCGATGGCTACCTGGCAACCGAGTCCTATCGGCTGGCGGCCTCCAACCTCCCGTTCCGCCGGCAGCGGCCCGGCCGCGCCGGAGCAATCGATCTGGGACGGCCTGCGCTAGGCCAGTCTGAACCGATACAACAAAGGTCGCATCGGTTCACGCTCAACCTCTGCTACCCTCGAAGCCGCCCAGCCCCGCACGGAAAGGATGCTGTATCCCGGCATGGCTGATCGGCTGACCGACGAAAACATCATGGCCGCCCTGGCGCAGGTCAAGGATCCGGAGATCGGACGCGACCTGGTCAGCCTGGGGATGGTCAAGCAGATCGACATCAACGGCAGCACAGTCGACCTCACGGTCGAGCTGACCACGCCGGCCTGCCCGCTGAAGGCCAAGATCGAGTCGGACATCGTCGACGGGCTGGAGGCGCTGGGCGCCACCGCCGTACGCGTCGACTGGGCCAGCAACGTGAAGCGCTCGTTCGGCGGCCCGGCCGCGGACCTCATTCCCGGCGTCAAGAACACGATCGCCGTGGCGTCCGGCAAGGGCGGCGTCGGCAAGACCACGGTGGCCGTCAACCTGGCGGTCAGCCTGGCGCGTGACGGCGCCCGGGTGGGCCTGCTGGACGCCGACATCACCGGGCCGAACGTGCCGCTGATGATGGGCACCGTCGGCGCGCACGTGACCGGCGCCTCGGGTCGCGTCAACCCGGTGACCAGCCACGGCGTGAAGATGATGAGCATCCAGTACTTCCTGACCGGCGATGCGCCGGTGATCTGGCGCGGGCCGCTCATCCACTCGGCCATCCAGCAGTTCCTGCGCGACGTGGAGTGGGGTGAGCTCGACTACCTGGTGGTGGACCTGCCGCCGGGCACCGGCGACGCGGCGCTCTCGATCAGCCAGCTCATCCCGCTGTCGGGGGCGGTGGTCGTGACGACGCCCGCAGGAGGTGAGCCTGATGGACGCGCGCAAGGCGATCGCCATGTTCACCAAGGTCAACGTGCGGACCATTGGCGTGGTCGAGAACATGTCGGGCTTCGTCTGCCCGGATTGCGGCACCGAGCACGACATCTTCGGCTCGGGCGGAGGCACCACCATCGCCCGCGAGCTGGAGCTGGAGGTGCTCGGCCGCATCCCGATCGAGCCGGGCGTGCGTGCTGGCGGAGACGCCGGCGTGCCGATCACCTCGGCCCAGCACCCGGCCAGTGACGACTCGGCGGCTGCGGCGGCGATGCGGGAGCTGGCGCGCACGGTGGCGGGCCGCATCAGCGTGATCGCCGCCCCATTTGCGGCGGCTGGCGTGGCCTGAACAACCGGGCCTCCAGGCCTGAACGTACTGGCCCGAGGGGATGCTTTCGCCGATCAGGCGCTGCGTTAGACTCCGCCCATGCGGATTGCCGTGATCTCCGACGTCCACGCCAACCTGCCCGCGCTGCGCGCGGTGATCGACGACGTGACCGCCATCGGCTGCGACGCGGTGTGGTGCGCCGGCGACGTTGTCGGCCGCGGACCGCATCCCAACGAGGTGGTCGAGGAGATGCGCGCGCCTGGCGATCCCCACCGTCCAGGGCAACTGGGACGAGGCGCTGGGCATGGGCCGCGAGGTGACCGGGCGCCATCTGGGCCTCACCCGACGCGGAGGCGGAAGGCTACGCCTCCCTGGCCTGGACCGATCGCGACGCATGACCGAGGAGAACTGCTCGTGGCTGCGCCAGCTGCCGGCCACGCTGCGCATGGAGGTCGACGGCCGGACCGCGCTCCTCTTCCACGGCACGCCGCATGAAGCAGAACGAGTACCTCTGGGAGGATCGGCCGTCGCGCTACTTCGCGCGCATCGCCAGCGACGAGGGCGATGACATCTTCGCGTTCGGCCACACGCACCAGACCTTCCACCGCGTGACGGCGGCCGGCGCACTTCATCGGCGTCGGCTCGGTCGGCTGCGGCGGGGCCGGCGACGCGCGGGCGCGCTACGCGGTCCTGTACGTGACCGACAGCGACGTGGTGGTGGGCTTCCGCAGCGTCGAGTACGACCAGGAGTCGGTGGTCCGCGACATGGCGCGCCGCCGGCCTGCCGCTGGACCTGCTGCGCGAGCCGCCGGTCCGCATCCGCTGGTCGATCCGGGCACGATCAGCGATCCAGCCGCCGAGGCCCCAGCCCAGGCCTGAATCGCCTCGGTCAGGCCGCCTTCGACTCCCGCTCGTACGGCCGTCCGACCGCGGCCGGCGCCACGCTGCGCCCGACCACGCCGGCCAGCACGATGATGGTGATGATGTAGGGCAGGGCGCTGTAGAACTGCGACGGCAGCGTCGCCAGGAACTCGCCCAGCGCACCCTCCGGCGGCGCGAACTGGATCGAGCGCTGCAGGCCGGTGGAGGCGGTGAACAGCAGCGCCGCGCCGAAGGCGCCGATGGGCGTCCAGCGGCCGAAGATCAGCGCCGCCAGCGCGATGAAGCCGCGCCCGGCGGTCATCTCGCCCTGGAAGGCGTTGCCGAACTCGATCGTCAGGTAGGCGCCCGCCAGCCCGGCGAAGACGCCGCCCAGGATGACGTTGCGATAGCGCAGCTTGATGACGTCGATGCCCACCGTCTCGGCGGCCTTCGGATGCTCGCCGACCGAACGGGTGCGCAGCCCCCAGCGCGATCGGAAGAGGAGCACCTGCAGCAGGATCACGCTGACCAGCATGCTCAGCGCGATCGGGCCACCCCGAGCAGCGCGTCGATCAGCGGGCCGATGACCGGGATGTCGATCAGGAACGACGGCAGCGCAGGTCCTGGAACTGGCCGGCCGATGGCGGCGAGTGCTGGCTGATGAGCAGATTCAGGTAGCCGGTGATGCCGACCGCGAAGATGTTGATGATGGTGCCGCTGATGATCTGGTCGGCCCGCACCGAGATCGACAGCCAGGCATGGACGGCCGACACCGCCATGGCGGCCAGGATGGCGACGGCCAGGCCGATCAACAGCGGCAGCGTGATGCCCATGACCGCGATCTTCAGGTCCGGCAGGAGCTGCGCCGGCGATGGAGGACGCCCACCAGGCCACGAAGGCGGCGGTCAGCATCATGCCCTCGATGCCGATGTTGACCACGCCGGATCGCTCGTTCATGAACCCGCACAGGGCTCCCAGCACGATCGGCACGGCCGCGGCCATGATCGTGGGCGCCAGGATCGGCAGCTGGACGATGACGTAGACGACGAACTGGATGACCAGGCCGATGATCGGGATGTCGTACAGGAACTCCATCGGCCCCTACCTCGTCGCCTGCTCGCCGTAGCTGCGGCTCACCGTCTGCAGCTCGGTTCCGACGCCGGTCCCCGCCGTGCGCACCTTGAAGACGCGACGCACCACGGTCTCGGCGGCCAGGAAGAAGAGGATCACCGCCTGCAGGACGGCAACCATCTGGGCCGGGATGCCGGCCTGGACCTGCATCAGCCCAGCGCCGGCCTGCATGGCGCCGAACAGGAGGGCGGCGAAGACGATGCCGACCGGGTTGGCCCGGCCCAGCAGCGCCACCGCGATGGCGTCGAAGCCGACCGTCGTGCCATACGAGGCAGGCATGTAGCCGACCTCGCCCAGGATCTCGCCGGCGCCGGCCAGTCCGGCCAGCAGTCCGCAGATCGACATGGTCAGGACGATCAGCCAGCGCGGGTGCATGCCGGCATAGCGGGCGGCATCCGGGTTCGCCCCGTGGTCCGAATCTCGAAGCCGGTGGTGCTGCGGTAGAGCAGCCACCAGGCGAGCGGCACGGCGATGGCGGCGAAGAGGAGGCCCAGGTGCCCGTTGCGGCCGATGATGATCGGCAGCTCGGCCGCCACGATGGCGTCGGTCCGGGCGAAGGTGACCTCCGGTCCGGTGCCGCGCAGCGGCCCGCTGATGACGTACGACACCAGGTAGATGGCCACGAAGTTGAGCATGATGGTGGTGACCACCTCGTGGGCACCGGTGAACGCCTTCAGGAAGCCGGGGATGAAGCCCCAGGCCATGCCGCCCAGCATGCCGGCGATCAGCGACACCGGGATGGCGACCCACGGGCTGGCATCGTTCAGCGCGATGGCGGCGACCGAGGCACACAGCGCGCCCAGCAGGAACTGGCCCTGGGCACCGATGTTGAACAGGCCGCCCTTGAAGCCGATGCCGACCGCCAGGCCGGCCAGCACCAGCGGCGTCGCATTGACCAGCGTGTTGACGATCGAGTTCAGCGAGCCGACCGAACCTTCCAGCAGCGCCCGGTAGGCGGTGATCGGCAGGAAGGGGTCGAAGCCGCTGATCAGCGGGCTGGACAGGATCATCAGCACCGCGCCGAAGATGAGCGCCAGGCCGATGGCGATGGCCGGCAGCAGGGTGACGTCCAGGATGCGGCGCCGAGCGGGCGGCGTGCGCGGCGTCGGCCGCGGTCACGGCGCATCCTCCACGGGTCTGCGGCTGCGACCCCGCCGGCACGTCCGCCGGTGGCCATCAGCAGGCCCACCTCGTCCCGATCGGCGCTCGGCCCGTCGAGCACCGCCACCAGCTGCCCTCGGAACATGACACCGATCCGGTCCGACATCTCCAGCACCTCGTCCAGCTCGGCGGAGACGAGCAGGATGGCGACGCCGGTATCGCGCCGGGCAATGGCCTGGCGATGGATGAATTCGATGCTGCCCACGTCCAGGCCGCGCGTCGGCTGGTCGAGGACCAGCAGCTTCAGCTCCCCCTCGAACTCGCGGGCCACCACCACCTTCTGCTGGTTGCCGCCGGACAGGGTGCCGGCGGTGACATCGGCCGATGGCGTGCGCACGTCGTACTTCTCGATCGCCTCCTTGGCGTAGGCCTCGATCGCCGTCGTCGTTGCGGCGCAGGCCGCGCGCGTACGGGGCGTGGTAGTAGTCGTTGAGCACCAGGTTGTCGGTGAGCGGGAAGCTCAGCACCATGCCCGAAGCGATGGCGGTCGCCGGGGACGAAGCCGAGACCCATCTTGTGCAGCGTCCGCGGCGAGGCGCCGGTGATGTCGGTGCCGGCCAGCGTCACCGTGCCGCTGGTGGCGTGGCGCAGCCCGACCACCGCCTCCACCAGCTCGTCCTGGCCGTTGCCGGCCACGCCGGCGATGCCGAAGATCTCGCCGGCCCGCACGTCGAATGAGACGTCGCGCACCACGTCGTGGCCGCGATCGTCGCGAACGATGAGGTTGGCGACGCTGAGCACCGGCTGCGCCGGATGGCTCTCGCCGCGATCGACGGTGAGCTCCACGTCCCGCCCGACCATCAGCTTGGCCAGGTCGTCCTCGTCGGTCTCGCGGGGATGCGGCTGCCGACCACCTTGCCGCGCCGGATGACGGTGATGCGGTCGGCGACCTCCAGCACCTCGTACAGCTTGTGGCTGATGAAGATGATGCGCGTAGCCCTCGCCGCGCAGCTTGCGCAGGACCTCGAAGATCTCCTTCGTCTCCTGCGGCGTCAGCACCGCCGTCGGCTCGTCCAGCACCAGCACGCGCGCGTTGCGGTACAGGGCCTTGAGGATCTCGACTCGCTGCTGCCAGCCGACCGACAGCGAGCCGACCGGCTTGTTCGGGTCGATCTCCCAGCCGAAGCGGTCACCCAGCTCCTTGATACGGCGCTCGGAGGCGGCGCGATCCAGGAAGACGCGCCCCGCCATCGGCTCCTCGCCGAGCAGGATGTTCTCCGCCACCGAGAGCACCGGCACCAGCATGAAGTGCTGGTGGACCATGCTGATGCCGCGGCGGATGGCGTCGTGCGGACTGGCGATCTCGACTTCCTTGCCGTCGAGCAGGATCTGGCCGGCATCGGGCACGGCCAGGCCGTAGAGGATGTTCATCAGGGTGCGCTTGCCGGCGCCGTTCTCGCCGAGCAGGGCGTGGATCTCCCCCTCGCGAACCTCGAGGTCGATGCCGTCGTTGGCCACGACCCCGGGGTAGCGCTTGGTGATGCCGCGCATCTCGAGCACGGGCGGCTTGGTCCCGCCCGTCGCCGGCGCCGGTTCAGCCCTCACGTCTGCCAATGTCGAGCCACCTGAAAAGTCGTGAGCGGACCGGCCACCAGGACCGGTCCGCTCACGTGTTGGTCGCTACGAACCCGTTCGGCTGCTGGGCTCAGGTGCCCGGGTCAGCCTCACCCGCGTAGCAGAGTCCCGACGGCTGGCACGGATCCAGGGTGCCCGCCGCCATGGCGTCGAACGCGTCGCGTGACCGCCGTCTTGATCTCGTCGGTGATCACGTTGCCGTCGAACTGGTAGTACGGAGCCGTGCCGATGCCGTCGTTGTCGGCGCCGTAGAACACGTTCCCGGCACGCGCCGTGCCCTGCGCGAAGGTCTCGATGCCCTCGCGGACGGCCTTGGTCAGGTGCTTCTCGGCGCTGGTCACGATGCAGACCGCCTGCTCGGGCGTCGAGATCCACTGGTCGACGTCGACGCCGATCCCGTAGATGCCGGCCGCCTGGACCGACTGCAGCACGCCGTTGCCGGTCTTGCCGGCCACCTGGAACATCACGTCGGTGTCCGCGTTCTGTGACAGGAACTGGTCGGAGAACGACTTGCCGGTGGCCGGGTCGTTGAAGGCAACGGCCAGGTCATCGGAGACGTACTTCAGGTGAACGGTGATGTCTGGCTTGACGCTCTTGGCGCCGTTCTCGTAGCCACGCATGTAGTTCACGACCGGCGGGATCGTGCCCGAGCCGCCGATGGCCGCGATCACGTTGCTCTCGCTGATGCTGGCGGCCACGATGCCGGCCAGGTAGCCGGCCTGCGCCTCGTTGAAGATCAGGCTCTCGTAGTTGGCGAGGCCCGCGCCGGCCACCGGATCCTCACCGGCCTGGAACTGGTCGACGCCGATGAAGTGGACATCCGGGTTTTCGGTCGCCGCCGCAAGCGTGGCCGCGCCGAGGGCGAAGCCGACCGTGACGATCACGTTGAAGTCGTCATCGATCAGCGTCTGGATGTTCGTCTCGTAGTCGGCCGGAGTCCGCGGTGACGATGGCCCGCGGCTCCGCGGCGCCGATGGAGGCGGCGCCGTCCTGCGCGCCCAGCCAGCTGTATTCGTTGAAGTTCTTGTCGTCGAGCGTCCCGACATCGGTCACGACGCCGATCTTGGCGTCGCTGGTGCCGGTCGCCTCGACCGGTTCGGGCGTGGCCGCGGTGATGTCGCCGACTTCCCGACACAGGCCCTTGCCGACGTCGATGGCGCTGCCACTTCCCGTGCAGGCCGCCAGGGCCAGCGACACTGCCACCAAGGAAGCGACACCCGCGTGCCGTCGCTGCATCCGCATTGGTACTCCTTACATTCCCTGTGAGAGGGACTCCTCCGATCCCGGTGCGCGATGCGCACGGGCAGCCGGACTGGGCTTCGCGTCCGGCGAATCGGGCGCATCATACCTGCCTGTCAATCCTGCCCTCAAGGTGAATTTGGCGGCGCCGGCGACGCCGGCCATCGGGCTGCCGGCCCGTATCATCCGCCCGATGTCGACCGCTCCAGCGCTCGCCCCCAGGCTGGTCATCTTCGACCTTGACGGCGTGGTCTACCGCGGGCCGGATGCGATCGCCGGCGCCGCCGCGCTGGTGGCCGCCCTTCGCACGGCCGGGCGTGCCGACGCGCTTCGCCACCAACAACTCGATGGCCACCCGCAGCCGCCTACGCGGAGCGCCTGGCCGGGCATGGCATCCTCGCCCAGCCGGACGAGATCGTCACCAGCACCTGGGCCACCATCACGCATCTGCGGGCGCATCAGCCGCAGCTGCGGCAGCTGCTGGCGCTGGGCGCGGAAGGGATGCTCGCCGAGCTGCGCGACGCCGGGTACGAGGTCGACCCACGCGCGTGACGCCGGCGGGACCGGAATGGAACGGCGCGCCGCTGGCCGACGCCTACGACGCGGTGGTCGTCGGCCTCGACCCGGCGGTGACGTACCGCTCGCTGGGCATCGCTGCCGCCGCGATCCGCGCCGGCGCGCGGTTCGTGGCCACCAACGCCGACCTGCGCTACCCGACGCCGGGCGGCCTCATGCCGGGTGCGGGGGCGATCGTGGCGGCGGTGCAGGCCACCACCGGGCAGTGAGCCGCTGGTCATCGGCAAGCCGGAGCCGGCCATGTTCCCGGCCATCCTTGAAGCTGATGGCGTCGCCGGCGGCGAGGCGCTGGTCATCGGCGACAACCCCGATGCCGACGTGCCGGCGGCCAGGCGCGCCGGGCATTCCGGTGATCCTGGTGCTGACCGGCGTCGCCGACGCCGCGGCGGCCGCAACGCTGGATGGCGAGCGTCGGCCCGACTGGGTCGCCGCCGGGCCGTTGGAGGTGGCCGGCCTGCTGGGCGTGACCCTCAGCTGATGCCGGCCCAGCGCGCTCCAGGCACGGTCGGCCTCTCCAGCCGCTCGCTCCAGGAAGTCCGGCGGCCCGAAGCCCCGCCGAAAGCCGTTGAGCGCGACGGCTCGCAGTTCCGCGTGGGGTCAAGGCCAGGGCTTCGGCCACGCTCGCCATCTCGTGGCTGAGGTCGGTATTCGAGACGGTCCGGTCATCGGTCGACAGCGAGACGCTGACGCCGGCCCGATGGAGGCGGGCCAGGGGGTGGTCCGCCAGGGACGCGACCAGTCCGGCCTGCACGTTGCTGGTCGGGCACAGGTCCAGCGTCACGTCACGGTCGCGGACCTCCTCCATCGAGCTGCGGATCATCGGCGGTGGTCGCGCCGTGCGCGATGCGGCGCACGCCGAGCGCCAGGGCTTCCCGGATGCGCTCCGGGCCGGGCACCTCGCCGGCGTGGGCGGTGAGCGCCAGGCCGCCGTCCTCGGCGGCGCGAAAGGCCGCGGCATGGGGCGGGGCGGGGTATGTCGCCTCGGGACCTGCCAGGTCGAAGCCGACCACCGGCGGCCCGAACGTCGGCGGCGGCTCGCGCCAGCTCCACGTTGGCGCCGGGTGGATGGGAGCGCATGGCAGTCACGATCAGGACCACCAGGCGGTCTTGCCCCGCAGCGTGGAGGCCGGCCGCCGTCCCCTCCGCCACGGCCACCAGCACGTCGCGCACGGACAGCCCACGCTCCAGGTGCAGCCGCGGGGCCCAGCGGATCTCGGCATACGTGACGCCGTCGGTGGCCAGGTCCTCGACCAGCTCCGCCGCCGCGCGGCGCAACGCCGCCGGCCGTCTGGAGCAGGGCGATCGGCAGGTCGAAGTAAGTGAGCAGCTCCGCCTGGTCGCGACAGCGGGCCGGCGCCACCATCCGCCGCCTGCGCCTCAGCCGAGCGTCAACGGCAGATCGATCTCGGCCGCCAGCTCGACCGCGGTGGCGGGGCGCAGCGCGCCGTCCAGGTGCTGGTGCAGCTCTGCCTTGGGCAGCGCGCGCAGGTCGGCGCGACTCGGAGGCCACCGCGTGCACCGAGGCATCATAGGTTCCGCCCGCCCGAGCCGGGCCGTGCTGGCCGGCGTGTCGGTGATCGTCCTGCTGGGCGCGGTGCTGGCCGCGCGACCCACCGGCGCTGCCGCCGACCCCCCAATCGCGGCCGAACGCGCCGCTCGCCTGCACCTGGAGGCGACGCGAGGCCGACCACCCGCCTCGACGCCCTGATCGACGAGCTGCAAGCAGGCCATCGATGCGGGCCGTCGCGGATCGGCCCTGGTGGTCGACGGCGATGCGTCGCCCCGCGCCGACCTCGCCGAAGCCGCGGCCGGGATCGACGCAGCCTCCGGCGAAGCAGCCCGCTGCCGCCGCCGCCGCCGCCCGTGTCGACGGCACGCTCGCCGCCGTGGCGCCCCGACGCGGACCTCTTCCGCCGGGGCCGTCCAGCACGCTCTTTCCGGGGATTTCGGCCGGGTTCACCGCCGCTGCCGAGGCCGCGGACCCGTTCGTGGAGCGCCGGCAGGCCACCGAGCAGACGCTCGACGGGCTGGCGGACGCGCTGGCCGCGCTCGAGGACGACGACCCGCGGAGGGCGCTGGCCGAGCTCGATCGCGCGCAGGCTGCGCTGAACACCGTCCGCGACTGGGATGAGCCGCCGACGGTCCTGCCGTTCTGGCTGGACACGACTGGCGACCTGCTGACCGCCGCGCGCCGCATCGCGGTGGCCAGCCTGGCCGGTGACGCCGACGCGGTCGCCCGTGCGGCGGCTCGCTATGCGCGCGCTGCCGACGACGCGAACCGGGCGGACACGGCGTTGGCCATCGCGATTGCCGAATCGGGTTCGTCACTGGCGGCCACCCCGCTGCAGCTGCTGGCCGATGCGCTGGAGGCGGCCACGATCCAGCGGCAGGCACTGCAGGAGATCATCGATGCGGGCTGACGGTTCGGCGGTGGCATCGGTCTATACTCGATTGACCCCGAGCTCGCGACCTGGTTCCAACCTGTCCGCAGCCCCCTGAAGGAGACCTGCCCGTGCGCCTTCGCGCCGAAACGACCGACCCCGCCAGCGTCCAGGCCGATGTGCTGGCCGTCCCCATCTACCGGGAGGACAAGGAGATCTCGGGCGATCTCGCCGCGCTGGATGCGGCCACCAAGCGGCGCGATCAGCCGGGCGATCGAATGGGGCGAGTTCAACATCCTCGAGCACTACACCGCCCTGGTCGACGCCGGGCCGATCGCGGCCGACAAGCTCCTGCTGATCAACGGCGTGCGCCGCGGGCGCGGTAACTGGCGGGCGCGTCGCATCGCGTCCACTGCCACGCGGCGGCTGCAGGGTCACGGCGTGGAGCGCATGGCCCTCTGGCTACGGGACGGTGAGGAGGCGGATGGGTTCATCAGTGCCGGCATCGGGGCACTGCAGGGCACCTACCGGCCGTACGCACATTACGGACGGGTTCGCGACACGCCCGACGATGCTGCGCAGCGTGGAAGAGGTGGTGCTGATCGGCGAGGGTGCGCCCGCCTCAGGAGGTCGTTGAGCAGGCCGCCGTCATGGCGGAGGGGGTCGAGTTCGGACGGGGCCTGGCCAACCGCGCCTCGAACGACCTCTACCCGGAGCGCATGGCCGAGGTCGCCCGCGAGCTCGAGGCCGATGGGTGCACCGTCGAGGTGCTCGGCGTCGACGACATGACGCGGCTGGGCATGGGCGCGCTGCTGGGCGTCGGGCAGGGCGCGTTCCACGAGCCGCGCCTGATCGCGATCAGGCTGCCCGGGCTGGGAGAAGGCCGCCGACGATCGGCGACTGGCGATCGTGGGCAAGGGCGTCTGCTTCGACTCCGGCGGCATCAGCCTCAAGCCGCCCGAGCGCATGGAGGAGATGAAGCACGACAAGTCGGGCGCGGCCGCGGTGATCGCGGCTGCCCGCACGGTGGCGCGCCTGGCGCCGGAGACGCCGCTGATGGCGGTGGCGCCCATGGTCGAGAACCTGCCCGGCGGCAACGCGCAGCGGCCGGGGGACGTGGTCAAGGCCATGAACGGCAAGACGATCGAGGTGATCAACACCGACGCCGAGGGCCGCCTGATCCTGGCCGATGCGCTGCACTGGGCGGAGACCCAGGGCGCCACTCACCTGGTCGACGTGGCGACCCTGACCGGGGCCGCCGCCGTTGCCTTCGGCGAGCTGATCAGCGCCTACTTCGCCAAGCCGCGCGACTGGGGACAGGCGGTGCAGCGTGCCGCCGATGCCACCGGCGAGTGGTTCTGGGAGATGCCGCTTGCCACGGAGTACCGCGCCGCCTACGACTCGGCCCATGCCGACATCGTCAACTCGGGGACGCGCGAGGGGTCGCTCATCAAGAGCGCGGTCTTCCTGCACGACTTCGTGACGGTGCCCTGGGTGCACGTCGACATCGCCGGCAGCGCCTATCTCACCGCGGACAAGGCGGTCAACCCCAAGGGCGCGCTCGGAACTGCCGTCTCGACGCTCGTCCGGCTGGCACTCGACTACCGAGACGGCACGACCGACGCCGCATAGACGCCGCATCGACGGCGCATAGCGGAGGGCCCGCCAACGCGGCGGACCCTCCAGGTCTTACGCGACGCGCTCAGACGCGCTCAGTCGTCATCGTCGTCGTCGTCAGCCATGTCGCGGACGGCATCCTTGGTCTCGCCCCACTTCTGCTGGACGTCGCCCTCTGCCTGCTCGCGCTTGCCCTCGAGCTCCGTCGACGGGTTGTCCGTCGCGTCGCCCCACTCTTCCTTTACCTTGCCGGCCCCTTCCTTGAGGCCGCCCTCGATGCGATCGCTGTCCATTTGCGTTCTCCCCGCGATACGTGGACGGTGCCGATCGGTCCGACCGGCTGCTTCGAAGGGGAAGGCAATTGGCGTGCCAACGTCACCGCATCGCCTCGCGGGTCGGCGACCGGCGGCTAGCATGCCGCGGTGAGTGCAATCGCCGTGGCGGCGGGTGTCGGGTTCGCCATCATCGGCGCTGCCGCCGAGCGGATCGCATCGGTATGGCCGCCCGACGAAGCCCAGCGCCGTCCACCCGGATGGCGAACCGCGCTATTCGCCGTCGCATCGGGGGCATCGGCCTGGGCCATCGTCAACCGCTCCACCCTGCCCGCCTGGGCGACGGCCGTGCACCTGGTGGTGCTCGCTCTGTTGGTGCTGCATGTCGGCCACCGATCTCGAGCAGCGCCGCCTGCCGCACGTCCTGCTCGATCCGCTGATCGCCATCTGCGTCGTCTTCGCCTTCGTGAACCCCGCCGTCAGCCTGCTCGATGCGGTCATCGGCGCGGCCGGAGCGGTCGCCCTCCTCGGCGTGCTTGGGCTGGTCATCCGCTCGGGCGTGGCCCTGGGAGACCTGTACCTGGTCGGGCCGCTGGGCCTGCTGCTGGGCTGGCCGGCCATCTTCATCGCCATCTTCATCGCTGCGCTGCTGCTCTCCGCCAGCAGCCTCGTCCTGCTGGTCAGCCGGCGCGTCGGTCTCAAGAGCTACATCCCCTTTGGCCCGTTCCTGGTCGCCGGCACTGTCCTTACGCTGCTCCGCGACGACAACCTGCTGGGCGAGGCCGCCGGCGGCGGCAGCGTTCCTTGCGCGACTAATGGGCCGGATGTACTAGCCGTTCCGTTCACCTGACAACGGATTGTGCCGTCCGCTATATTTCCGGCCAACGCCCCTCAGTGCCCGGGGCCACTCCGGTCGGCCGCCGCCTCCGCTGCTCAGGCGTCCGAGCGTTGCCGGCATCGCGCGCGTTATCTAGACATATCTACCTAGGAGCCGATGTCGACCGTTAGTCGCCGCAGCCTGCTCGATGCTGGCCCTGATCGCCCTCGTGGTGGTCATGGCGCCCGGCAGCGCCCGCCCCGTCGTCCGAGCCGGTGGCGGTGTTGACGATGCCATCAACGAGCAGCAGCGCATGGAGGCCGAGCTCGCGCGCCAGCGGCAGCAGCTCGCCGACCTGCGCCGCCAGCAGGCCGCCCTCACCGCCAGCCTGGCGACGCTGACCACCGACCTGCGGCGCACCGGCCTGGAGCTCGCCAAGGCCGTTCGCCAGCTGGAGCGCGTGACCGCCTCCCTGGACGAGTCGCGCGCCGCGCTCGAGAACTACCGGCACGCAGATCGCTCACCTGGCCGACGAACCTGCGTCGCGTGGCCGCCGACCTGGTCACCACCCGAGCCGAGCTCGCGGAGCGCGAGGTCCTGCTGCAGGACCACCTGCGGCTCGCCTACGAGCAATCACAGACGTCGATGCTGGAGGTCCTGCTCTCGACCGACTCGTTCGGCGAAGGCCTCCAACCAGCTGGCCTCCATGCTCACCCTGTCGGACGAGGACCGCCGACTGGCGGCCGAGATCCGCGAGACCCGCGGAAGCGGCTGGCCGTGCGACAGCAGACGCTGCGCGACGGCCAGGTCACGCTGACCGCGCTGCGCGACGCGGAGAAGGAGCGGACCCAGGCCCTCGCCGACGCAGCAGCGCCAGGTTGACGCCGCACGACGAGACGCTGCGCCTCTACCAGCGCCGCCTGGAGGAGCTCAAGGCGCAGCAGGAGGCGCAGTACCGCCGCTCGGAGCACAACGAGAAGCGCACCAAGACCCTCATCGACGAGGAGCGCGAGGAGCTGGCCGGGCAGCGCGAGCTGGTCGCGCGCCTCAAGCGCCAGGCCGACCGCCTTGACCTCGCCTATCGGGGTCGGTTCGCGTGGCCCGAGGCGGGTGACTTCTACGTGACCCAGGAGTTCGGCTGGACCAACTTCGACCATAACCACACCGGCATGGACATGGCCTACCGCAACGGCTGCGGTGGACCGATCTACGCTGCCGGCATCGGGCGTCGTCCTGGCCGATGAGCGGCCCAACCTCAATTACGGCGACACGGCCATCGGCGTGGTGATCGGCCACAGCCAGCGCCTGCAGACGTGGTACTGGCACCTGTCGCGCGAGATCGTGAGCGTCGGCCAGAAGGTCGAGACGGGCGACCTCATCGGCTACGAGGGCGCCACCGGCTTCGGGCAACCGGCTGCCACCTGCACTTCCAGGTGAACCTGGACGAAGCCCCGGTCAACCCCCGCAACTACCTGCCGTAGACCGATCTCTCCCTTCGCTCGGGTCGACGCAAAGTCGCGTGACTGGCAGCTCGCTGGCGCGTGAGGCGTGCTAAGCGGTTCTTAACCCGTGCTGATTCGACCCGCGAGTGGCAGTTCGGGTACCGTAGCGCCGGATGCACCCCGCCATGCAGCGGCGGCGCCATCGGTTGATGGCGCGCCGCACGACACGCAGCCGCGGCTCGCGGCGCGGCATGGCCGCTACCGCTCTCATCGTGCTGGTCGGCCTGTTCGCGCTGTCGGTCGTTGGCACCTTCGGCGGCACGGCCGGCGGCCTGCTGCTGACCTACAACTCGGTCTATGCCAGCCTGCCGGACGGCAGGCTGCTGGACGGCATCGACCTGCCCGCATCCACCTACGTCTACGACCGCACCGGCAAGCGGCTGCTGGCCCGCTTCGAGTGCCAGAACCGCGAGCAGGTCCGTTCGACCAGGTGCCGTCCAATATCGTCAACGCGGCCGTGGCGGCGGAGGACCGCACCTTCTGGGACAACGACGGCGTCGACTACCCGGCCATCCTGCGCGCCGGCTTCGCCAACCTGGAGGCCGGCGAGGTGGTGCAGGGCGCCTCGACCATCACCCAGCAGGTGATCAAGTACGCCGGGCTCGATCAAGCTGGCCGAAGAGGCGGTCCAGCCATCCGGCTCGGCAGCGCCATCGGCCGAGCTGGATCCCGATGCGGATGAGCAGGACGAAGACCCGGAGATCTGCCAGCCGCCGCGTCTCACCTTCCTGGAGTCGGATCGCCAGCTGTGGGACAAGGTCCAGGAAGCGGTGATGGCCAAGAAGCTGACCGATGCCTATCCGGGGCGCGCTGGGCAAGGAGCGCATCCTCGAGACCTACCTGAACCTGATCTTCTACGGGAACGGCTCGTATGGGATCAAGGCGGCGGCGGCGAACTACTTCGGCATCGGATAACCTCGACGACCTGACGCCTGTCGCAATCGGCGTTCCTGGCCGGGCTGCCGCAGGCGCCGTCCAGCTACGACCCGTACTTCAAGGACCAGGGCCCGGACCGGGCCTTGGCCCGACGCGACCAGGTGCTGCGTGCCATGCAGCGCGACGGCTACATCACCCAGCGCCAGCTGGACGACGCACTGAAGGTGACCTGGGGGCAGATGAACCCCAGCCGGATCACGTCGGTGCTGCGCGAGCCGCACTTCAGCTTCCGGGTGCAGCGCGAGGCGGAGTCGATCCTGGCCTCGCTGGGGGTCGCCAACCCGGCCGAGGCGGTGCGCACCGGCGGCTATCGGATCACCAGCACCCTCGATTACAGGCTCCAGCAGGTCGCCCACAACCAGGTGAGGACCTGGGTCAACGCCCTGGTGACAAGAACGTGCACAACGGCGCGTTGGTGGCCATCGACTCGGCCACCGGCGAGATCGTTTCGTACGTCGGCAGCGTCGATTACTACGACCGCAAGGACCCGCGCGTGCAGGGCCAGTTCGATGTGGCGGGCCTTGGCCTGCGCCAGCCGGGATCCGCCTTCAAGCCGATCGTCTACTCGTCCGCCTTCCGGGCGCGGGAAGCCACGCCCGGCACCTTCTTCGTCGACTCGGTCACGCAGTTCGGGGCGGATCGCGAGTACCAGCTACCTGCCCACCAACGCCGATATCAAGGACCACGGTCCGCTGCTGGCGGTCGACGCGCTGCGCTACTCGCTCAACGTCCCGTCGGTGATGATGCAGTACCTGGTCGGGATCAACGAGACGGCACGCTTCGCGCAGTCGATGGGGATCGCGTCGAGCAAGTACATCCTCGACCAGGATCCGGGCCTGTCGCTGGCCCTCGGTTCGGTGCCCGTCAACCTGACCAACATGACCGGCGCCTACGGCGTCTTCGCCCAGCAGGGCACGCTCCATCCTCCGACGTCCATCCTGGAGATCCGCGACCGCAACAATCGGGTGATCTACTCCCTGAAGAAGGACGGGCCTGAGCAGTCGCGGCCGATGACCCAGAGCGAGGCGTACCTGACGCACTGGATCCTGGAGGGCAACACCAACCCGGCGACGAACGTGCTGTGGGGCTCGCGCGCCGAGCTGTTCGACCAGAACGGCCAACGCCGTCACGCGGGCTTCAAGACCGGAACCACCAACGACTTCCGCGATGTGTCCGGCTTCGGCTACGTGCCGGGCAGCCTGGTGACCGGGGTCTGGATGGGCAACAACAACCAGGAGCCGCTCTCCAACGCGCTGGGCCAGGGCCTGTTCAGCGCCGATGGCCCGCTCTACCTGTGGCACGACTTCATGGAGATCGCGCTGAACCGCAAGTGGGACTGGAATGGCCGCAAGCCGGTGCCGCAGACCGACTTCGCGCAGCCGGCGGGCGTGACCATGGAGACCGTCTGCAAGTTCAGCGGCATGCGCCCCGGCAGCTGCGGCGAGACGCGCGAGCTCCCGTTCCTGGAGGGCACCGTCCCGCCCGTCGACAACGTGCACTCCAAGGGCTGCTTCGACATCGTGCAGGAGATCGCGCAGGACGACCGGCGGCCGCGGAGTGGATCGACTCGGCGGACGACTGGTCGAGCCGGCTACGTCAACGGGCAGACGGGCTCCGCGGGCGATCCGACGTTGCTCAAGGAGAACGCCGAGCTATCACCTGGCCATCTCGCCCGTGCTCGGCAACACCGGCTTCGGCTCGCCGATCTGCGGCGAGGTGATCGCCACGCCCAAGCCGGAGAAGACGCCGGATCAGTCCGGCGGGTCCGGGACCCGGCGGGGATGACTGCCGTGGCAACCCGCACGACTGCACCCCGGCTCCGACCGTCATCGAGGAGCCGGACGCCGGTGCGGCCGGCACGCTGCCACCGGCCGACCTGGGCATCCTGGTGCCGGCGACCGCGCTGTCGCTCGTGGCCTGGCTGGTGCCGATGGGGGCCAGGCTGGCGCGGCGTCGTCGCCGCTGACCACCAACGGCGGCCGCGTGACAGCGGCGCATGGGAGAATCCGACGCGTGTCGGCATCGGTCCTCACCCTGATCCTGGCGGGGGGCGAGGGCGAGCGCCTGTCGGTGCTGTCCCAGGTCCGCGCCAAGCCGGGCGTCCCCTTCGGCGGCAAGTACCGGATCATCGACTTCGCCCTGTCGAACGCGGTGAACTCGGGGCTCACCGACGTGGCGGTGCTGACCCAGTACGCTCCGCGCTCGCTGATGGACCACATCGGCGTCGGTCGCCCGTGGGACCTGGACCGCAGCCACGGCGGGGTGACGCTGCTGCAGCCCTACATCGGCCGCGGGCGAGCGCGTGACTGGTACCGCGGCACGGCCGACGCCGTGCTGCAGAACCTGGACTTCATCGCCGATCGCGATCCGGAGCTGGTGCTGATCCTGGCCGGCGATCACGTCTACAAGATGGACTATCGCCCCTTCCTGGAGACGCATCGGGCCAAGGGCGCCGAGATCACCTGTGCCGTGCGGACCGTGCCGATGGAAGAGGCGCATCGGTTCGGCATCCTGGAGATCGATGGCCAGGGCCGCGTGGTCGACTTCATCGAGAAGCCGCCGCAGCCGACCAGCAACCTGGTCAGCATGGGCGTCTATGTGTTCTCGTGGAACGTGCTGCGCGACATTCTGTCGCCGGATCGGGTCGACTTCGGCCGTGACCTGCTGCCCTGGATGGTGGAGGCCGGCCGCAGCGTGTACGCGTACGAGTTCAAGGGCTACTGGCAGGACGTGGGGACGGTGGAGAGCTACTGGCGCACCAACCTGGATCTGCTCTCCGATCGGCCTGAGATCGAGCTGAACGACCTGGGCTGGCTGATCTACACCCGGAGCGAGGAGCGACCGCCGGCGCGGATCGGTCCGGAAGCACGCGTCAGCCGCAGCATGGTGAGCCACGGCTGCGTGATTGAGGGGACGGTCGAGCACAGCATCCTGTCGCCGGGCGTGCGGGTCGGACCGGGCGCCATCGTGCGGGACTCGATCCTGATGTTCGACACGTGGGTGGCGGAGAGGGCCGTGATCGACCGGGCGATCATCGACAAGGACTGCCGGATCGGCGTCGGGCGCGGTGATCGGCAGCGGCGACGACCTGAAGCCGAACCGCGACGAGCCGGAGCGCCTGTACGCCGGCATCACCATCGTCGGCAAGCGCGCCACCGTTCCGGCGCGGGTGACGGTCGGACGCAACTGCCGCATCGACCCGGGGGTCGTGCCGGCCGATTTCGCCCGCACGCCGCGCCTTCGGCGCGGGCGAGACGGTGGCTCACGCTGGCTGAGCAGGCGCCGCCGCTCGACGCGTGGCTCGCCGAGCTGGGCATCGAGGTCGTCGACGGCAGCGGGCAGGCCGGCGATCCGGCGCTCAGCCGCGACCTGGTGCTGGACGGTGAGCGGCGCTTCGACCTGCGCACCACCGTGGCCTGGGTCGACGGGGTTGGCCTGTCGCTGTGGGCCTACTATGGCCAGGAGGCGATGGAGATCCCCAAGCGCACCTTCCACCGCATGCTGTTCGCCAACTCCGAGTACCCGTTCGTGAAGTTCGCACTGACCGATGACGACCGGCCGATGCTGATGACCGAGCTGCCCCCGGCCGGCCTCAGCCGCGACGAGCTCGGGCGGGGCCTGGCGCGCCTGGCGATCGTGGCCGATCGACTGCTGGAGGAGACGCTGCCGGCGGTGGCGGATCGCGGGATCCTGCCCGATTGGAGCGGCCGGGTCGGACGAAATGCCCCGCTGCTGGACGCCTACCGCGCCGAGGTGGAGGCGACCATGCCCGATTGGCAGCCGCCCGCCGCGCGCCGGTCGCGCCGCGGCCCCATCGCCCGTCTGCTGGGCACGCGCGGTTGAGCCTGTCGCCCGCCGTCCGCGCCGCGGCATCGGCCGCGGCCGCCTTCGCGCTGCTCGTCGCCGGCCTGCTGCCGGCGCTGCCGTTCGTCCGGCCCCAGGTTGCACGGGCCGCGGAGTACAGCATGAAGACGGCGGCGACGTACGAGATCGCGCCGGGCGAAGGGCGGGTCCAGGTCAGCATCGATGTCACGTTCCGCAACACCACGCCCAACCCACCGGGACAGTTCAGCGTCTTTCCAGACCATCGACCTGGCCGTGCACGACGGCGCGCGGAGAGTTCGCGCCGAGGATCCCCGGGGCCGGCGACTGCGCACCACGGTGCAGGAGCGCAACGGCGTGAACGTGGCCAGCGTCCAGCCCCGCCCGCCGGTCCGCTACCGCGACGTCCGGCGATTCACGCTGTCCTACTCGCTCCCTGATGGTGCCAGCAGCGATGTCCGCGTCCGCCCGTCGGTGGTGATCGTGCCGATCTGGAGCTTCGGCACCGAGGGATCGGTCAGGGTCCGTCTGCCCAGCGACTACGAGGTGCTGGTCGATGGCGACGCGTTGCGCGCCGAGCAGGACGGGAGCGCCTGGCAGCTGGAAAGCGGAGCGGTGCCGGACCCCAGCCGCTGGCTGGCGCGCGTGACTGCCACGCTGCCGTCGAGCTACGTCACGAGCGCGCGCCAGGTGGCGCTGCAGCCAGGGCACCGTCGACGTGCAGGTCCGCGCCTGGTCCGATGACCCCGCCTGGGGACGACGTACCCTGCGGCTCCTGGCGGATGCGCTGCCGCGCCTGGACGAGGCGATGGGCGTTCCGTACCGGCCGACCGGGCCGCTGGTGATCGTCGAGTCCCTGCCCGAGGCCGGTGCCACGCTGCGCGAGCCCGCCGCTGGTGACGTGGACATCGCGATCGGCTTACACCGAGCCCGCCTTCACCGTCCTGCACCAGGTCGCGCACCTCTGGCTGCCGGCGACGCTGGCGGGGGACAGGTGGATCCGCGAGGGCTTTGCCTCGCATGCGGCCGCGCAGGTGGCCGCCGAGCTCGACGTCGACCTGCCTTTCGATCCCGAGCGGGCTGCGGACGCCCGCCGCGGCGATGCCTTCCCGCTCGTCAGCTGGGGCGTGGGCCGTGCGACGGCCGCGCAGGAGCGCTACGCCGACGCGGCCGCCTGGGCGGCCGCCGACGCCATCGCCCGCGAGGTGGGTGAGGACTCGCTGCGACTCGCCTGGCAGCGGATGGCGTCGGGGCTCGACGGCTACCGGCCGCCATTCGATGCCGTGCCGGCCGCCCCGGTGGCTGCCACGGTGCCTGCGGACTCACGACACCTGCTCGACCAGCTGGACGCCGTGAGCGAGGCCGACGTGGTGCCGGTGTTCCGTCGCTGGGTCCTCGATGATGCGAGCGTGTCGCAGCTGGCCGCTCGTCGTGAGGCGCGCACGGCGTACGGTGAGCTGGAGGCCACGGCCGGTGACTGGGGCACGCCGGACCCGGTGCGCCTGGCGCTGGCCGGCTGGCGCTTCGATGACGCGCGGGCGGCCATCGAAGAGACCACGGACTGGCTGTCCGACCGCGATGCGCTCTTGGCGCGGATCAGGTCGGCCGGGTTGGTGGCGCCGGACCGCCTGCGCGCCGAGTACGAACGGGGCGGCGGCAGCGAGGCCGCTCGCCACGAGTTGGACGCGGAGGCGGCGGCGGTCGCGGCCTATGTTGCGGCCCGTGAGCGGGCGGCGGCCGATCGCTCGCCGCTCGAGGCGGTGGGTCTGCTTGGCGGTCAGGAACCGGCCGCCATGCTGGACGAGGCGCGGTCGCTCTTTGCCGACGGCGACCTGGTGGGCGCAGCCGATCTGTCGGCGGCGGCGTCTGGCCGGATGGAGCGTGCCGCGACCGACGGCGTCGTCCGCCTCGCGGCGGTGCTGGTCCTCGCCGGCGTGCTGCTGGTGGTCGGCGCCCGTCAGGCCCGGCGACGCGGAGCGACTGGCACGGACCGGTACACTGCTCGCCCATGACGCGAACGAGCCCCGCGCGCTCTCCCTTCCGGACGGCGGCCGACGTTCTGGCCGGCGATACCGCCGACGTCTACTTCGAGCGGGCGCGGATGATCCTGGCCGCCGAGCAGCTCGACCCGGTGGTGTCGATGGAGCTGTTCGCGCGGGAGGACGCCATCCTGTGCGGGGCCGGGGAGTCACTGGCCTATCTGCGCGAGATCCTGGGCAACGGCAAGGCAGCTGGACCCTGGGCCGATCGTGGAGTCGCTGCACGACGGCGATCCGATCTCGCGGAAGGAAGTCGTGATGCGGATCACGGCGCGCTATTCGGCTTTTGGCCTGTACGAGACCGCCCTGCTGGGGATCCTGTCCCAGTGCACCGGCTGGGCCACGGCCGCGCGGCGCATCGTGGACGTGGCCGCGCCGATCCCGGTCATCGGCTTCGGCGCCCGGCACGTGCATCCGTCGGTCGCCGACCAGATGGACTACGCCAGCGTGGTGGGCGGCTGCATCGGCGTCTCCACCCCGGCCGGGGCGCGGATGGCTGGCCTCTCGCCGACCGGGACCATGGCACACGCGCTGATCCTGATCTTCGGCGACACGGTGCGCGCGGTCGAGGCCTTCGACCGCCACGTGGAGCCGGACGTGCCCCGCATCGCGCTGGTCGACACCTTCAAGGATGAGGCGGAGGAATCGGTCCGGGTCGCCGACGCGCTGGGCGAACGGCTGTGGGGCGTGCGGCTGGACACGCCGGCCGAGCGCGGTCGCGTGACCGCGGACCTCGTCAAGGAGGTGCGCTCCCGGCTCGACCAGGCCGGGCACGAGCACGTCCGGATCGTGGTGTCCGGCGGCCTCGATACGGAGCGCATCGGCTACTTCAAGGAAGCCGGAGCGCCGGTCGACTCGTTCGCGGTGGGATCGGCCATCAGCGACGCCAGCCCCATCGACTTCACCGGCGACCTGAAGGAGATCGACGGGCGCCCGATCGCCAAGCGGGGCCGCATCCCGGGACGCACCGACAACCCGCGCCTCGAGCGGATCGACCTCAACGCCTGAGCTCAGCTGCCATGGATCCCAACGAGCGTGAATCGGCCTACGAGCTGTTCCGACGCGGCTCGCAGCTGCTGGATGAGCACCATCCCGGCGCCGCCTCGGTCCTGCTCGAGCGCTGCCTGGCCCTGGAGCCCGGCAAGGCCTCGATCGTGGAGGCGCTGGCCCGCGCCTACTTCGACCAGGGCGCCCACGATCGGGCCGCGGAGCAGTTCCAGGCCATGATCGACGCCGATCCGCTGGCCCACTACGCGCATTTCGGCCTGGGCCTCTCGCAGGCTCAGGCTGGGCGATGAGGCCAGCGGGCGTCGCCACCTGCGCATGGCCGTCTTCCTGAAGCCGGACAACGAGGACTACCAGCGCGCCCTGCGCCGGGTCGACGCCGCCTAGGCTCGTCCCCGTTCCTCTGCGCGGAGCCGCTGGCGGAGCAGCGCCAGCACGGCGGCCTCCTGCGGCGACAAGTCGCGCAGGTCTTCGCGCAGCTTCCTGTCCGCCGTCTGACGCGCGGCCCGCACCACGTCGCCGTCCAGGTACGCGTCGATCACCGCCGGATGGACGTACGACCTGCGCGAGACGGCCGGCGTGTTGCCCAGCCACTCCGCGACCTGCTCCACCGCCCGCACCACGTTGCGCTTGGCCTGCGCCTCCGAGTCGACGCCCTGCAGCTCCTTCAGGGCCCAGGCGGCCAGCACGGTTCCCGACCAGGTGCGGAAGTCCTTGGCGGTGAAGTCCTGGCCGGTGATCTCGCGCAGGTAGTCGTTCACGTCGCTCGAGCCGATTGTCCGCACCTCACCGTCCTCGTCGAGGTAGGCGAACAGGTCCTGCCCCGGGAGCTCCTGGCAGCGCGCCACGATCCGGGCCAGGCGGGCATCCGACAGCTCGACGTCGCTGACTTTGCCGCCCTTGCTCCGGAACCGAAACCGGATCCGGCTGCTGCCGACCTCGGCATGGCGGTCGCGCAGCGTGGTCAGTCCGTAGGAGCGGTTGTCGCGGGCGTATTCCTCGTTGCCGACCCGCATGCGCGTCTTCTCGAGCAGGCGAACCACGGCCGCCAGCACGCGCTCGCGCGGCAGGCCGTGCCTGCGCAGGTCGGCATCCGACGCGGCGGCGGATGGCGGGCAGCGCCTGGCCGAAGGCGATCATGCGGCCGTACTTCGCCTCGTCGCGGGTGGCGCGCCAGTCGGGGTGGTAGCGGTACTGCTTGCGGCCACGCGCGTCGCGACCGGTGGCCTGCAGGTGGCCGCGGCGGGAGGTGCAGATCCAGACATCGGTCCACGCCGGCGGGATGGCGAGCGAGCGGATCCATGCCACCTGGTCCTTGTTCGTGACGCGCCGGTCATTGGGACCGATGTAGCTGAACCCGCGCCCGGCGCGTCGGCGCCGGATGCCGGGGCTGGCATCGGTCACGTAACGCAGGCCGGCTTCCTCGGCCGATTCGACGGGGTCCTGCTTGGGATCGGATGCGGTCATCGGGCGGCTGGCCGATCGCAAGCCGCGTGCCGGATCGAGCTCAGGCTGGCGAATCGAGAGCGGCCAGGTGGCGGGCGAGCCACAGGATGCCAGCCACCGACTTGGCGTCGATCACGCGGCCCTCGTCCACCGCGGCCAGGGCGTCCGCAAGGCTCAACCAGGACTGCTCGAGCAGCTCGTCCTCGGGCGGAGCGGCATCGGTCTCGCGCAGGCCGGTGGCCAGGAACAGCGTCAGGTGCTCGGTGCAGAAGCCGGGAGCGGTGAAGAAGGACGGCCCCTGCTCCCAGCGGTCAGCGGCCAGGCCACACTCCTCGCCCAGCTCACGCTCGGCCGTGCCGCGCGGCGACTCGCCCGGATCCAGCGTGCCGGCAGGGATCTCGAGCATCTCGCGCCCGGTGGCATGCCGCCACTGGCTGACCATCGCCAGGCGTGCGCCGTCCCAGGCCAGGATCCCCACCGCGCCAGGATGCTCGACCACCTCGCGCGTGGCCGGACGGCCGTTGGACAGCGCGACCTGGTCGACACGGACGGAGATCAGCTTGCCGGCGAACGGTCGGGTGCTGGCCGTGGTGCGCTCCTCCACGGGACGATCCTACCGCGACACCCGAAGGTACCGATGGGCGACCGTGCCGCAAGCCCGGCTAGGATTCCGCCGGTGATCTCCGTCGACCGCCTTCGCAAGGACTTCCGGCAGCTGACCGCCGTGCACGACCTGTCGTTCGAGGTTGGGGACGGGGAGATCTTCGGGCTGCTCGGACCCAACGGCGCAGGGAAGACGACCACCATCCGCATGCTGGCCGGCCTGATCGCCCCGACCTCAGGCCAGGCCACCGTGAACGGGCATCCGCTGGGGGAGGGATCGGCCCAGCATCCGGGCCATCACGGGTGTCCTGACGGAGTCCCCCGGCCTGCACGAGAAGCTGACCGCGCGCCAGAACCTGGCCTATTACGGACGGCTGTACGGCCTGACCGGCGCGCGGCTGCGCGACGCGGTCGAGAAGTACCTGGGCGTCGTGGGCATGGCCGAGCACGCGGACCGGCGAGTCGGCGGCTTCAGCAAGGGGATGCGACAGAAGATCGCCATCGCCCGCGCGCTGCTCCATGAGCCGGAGGTCATCTACCTGGACGAGCCGACCAGTGGCCTCGATCCCTCGGCCGCCAAGACGGTCCGCGATTTCGTGGCCACCCTGCGTGAGCTCGGCCGCTCGATCGTGGTGTGCACCCACAACCTGGACGAGGCGGAGCGGCTGTGCGACCGGATCGGGATCATGCGCGGCACGCTGCTGCGCGTGGACACGCCGGCCGGCACTGCGCCGGCTCGGCCGCGATGCAGAGGTTCGGGTGGAGCTCAACGGTGGTCGGGGGCCGGAATCCTTCCTTGACGCGATGGCCGACCTCGACTACGTCCGCAGCGCGCAGCCGGTGAACGGCGCGTTGGTGGTGGGCCTGGACGACCCAGCCAAGCAGACGCCTGACCTGGTCAATGCGCTGGTCGGCGCCGGGGCCCGCATCACCGGCGTCCGCGAATCGTCGGCGACGCTGGAGGACGTCTACCTGGAGCTGGTGGGCGAGGCCGGCGTACGCGACGACCGCGCGCTGCCATCGGACGGAGAGGCCTCGCGATGAGGCTCGCCTTCGTCTGGGCCGTGTTCGTCAAGGAATGCCGCGACCTGCTGAGCAACCGGCTCCTGCTGGGTGCCGTCGCCTTCCCAGCCCTGATCTTCGC
The DNA here is from genome assembly GCA_963783495.1 of uncultured Chloroflexia bacterium. Taxonomy (GTDB): domain Bacteria; phylum Chloroflexota; class Limnocylindria; order QHBO01; family QHBO01; genus DASSCW01. The sequence goes on along the minus strand of CAWANT010000006.1, from coordinate 315,186 downwards.
GGCCATCCCAACCGGCCTGGTGGCGGTCATCGAGGCCAGCGAGATCAATCCGGTGAGTATTCCCGGGCTCCAGGACTTCATCGAGAATTTCCCCGGCGTGGATCCCAAGACGGCGGCGCAGGCATTCATCATCCAGAACTTCATGGCCTACTTCCTCCTGATCCCGGCCATGGTGCCGATGGCGATCGCGACCCAGTCGGTGATCGGCGAGAAGGTGGCTCGCTCGTTGGAGCCGCAGCTCGCCACGCCGTTGGAGGTCCCGGAGCTGCTGGCGGGCAAGACGCTGGCCGCCGCCCTGCCTGCCATGACCGCCACCTGGATCGTGTTCGTGCTCTACGGGCTGATCAACGGCGTCATTGCCGATCCCGCGCTGACGCGCTTCGTGTTCACCGACGTATGGCTGCTGGCCATGGCCACGCTCATCCCGCTGATCTGCGTGTTCAGCGTGCTGCTGGGAATCGTGGTCAGCAGCCGGGTCAACGACCCCCGCACGGCCCAGCAGATCGGCGGCTTCGTCGTGATCCCCATCATCGCCATCGCGGTGGCGCAGTTCTTCGGAGGCGAGCCGACCTTCACCATGAGCAGGTGCTCTTGCGGCGACCTGTTGGTGGCCGGGTTGATCGCAATCACGCTGGCCATCGGCTCATGGGCCTTCGATCGCGAACAGATCCTGACCCGCATGGCCTGAAGGGCCGTATCGGCTCAGCCCTTGACCGATCCGCCCAGGATGCCGCGCACGAAGTAGCGCTGCAGGCTGAAGAACACGACCAGCGGCAGGATCATGCTGATGAACGCAGCGGCGGTCAGCAGGTGATAGCCCTGGCCGAGCGAGTTCACCAGGTTGGCGATGGTGACGGTCATGGGCGCCACGTCAGCCGTGCCGCCCACCAGGATCAATGCCACCAGCAGGTCGTTCCAGACGAACATGAACTGGAAGATGACCAGCGAGGCGATGGCGGGCACGGACAAGGGCAGCACCAGCCGGAAGAACGCGGTCGTGGGTGTGGCGCCATCCAGGTAGGCCGATTCGAACATCTCTTTTGGCAGCTGCCCGAAGAAGTTGCGCAGCAGGAAGATGGCGAACGGCAGTCCGAAGCCGGTGTGCGCCAGCCAGACGGCGGGGAACGATCCGGTGACGCCGATGTTGGTGCTGAGCTGCAGCACCGGAATCAGCGCCGACTGCAGCGGAATGACCAGCAGGCCGACCACCAGGATGAAGAGCGCATTGCGGCCGGGGAAGTCCATCCAGGCGAAGGCATAGGCAGCGTAGGCCGCCACCAGGATCGGGATGACCGTGGCCGGGATGGTGATGAACAGGCTGTTCAGGAAGCTCTGGCCCATGTTGTTGTCGGTCAGCACCTCCTGGTAGTTATCGAGCGTGAACTCGAACGGCAGCCGGAAGGCGTTCCACCAGCCGGTGGTCAGCACCTCGTTGGCGGGGCGCAGGGAGCTGACGAACAGCGACACCGTCGGCAGCAGCCAGATCAGGCAGACGACGATCAGGACGGTGTGGAGGAACGCACGGCTCAACCAGCCGCCGCCACCGCCCGGAAGGGCCTCAGCGCGCGGCGGCGCGTCGACCCGGGTATCGCCCATCCCGATTGCCGGAGCCGGAGCTTGGCCGGGGACGTCGGTCATCGGTAGGCCTCCTGCGCCTGGAAGCGTCGAATGTTGATCAGCATCACCGGGATGATGGTGAGCAGCAGGATGATGGCGATGGCCGCGGCGGTGCCGGCGTCATGGTTCGTGAAGCGCGCGTGGTAGAAGTTGGTGCCGATCACCTCCGTCCCGAACTGGCCGTTGGTCATGACGAAGACGATGTCGAACACCTTGAGGGCGGTGATCACGATGGTGGTACCCACCACGGCCACCGTGGGCGCCAGCAACGGCAGGATGATGCGGAAGAAGACCTGCAGCTCGGTGGCGCCGTCCATGCGTGCCGCTTCCAGCAGCTCGGCGGAGATGCCCTTGAGGCCGGCTGACAGGATGACGGTGGCGAAGCCGACCCACATCCAGATGCCGACCAGGATGAGCATGAACGTGTTGCGCGGCCACTCGGTCATCCACGACTGCGGCTCGATGCCGATCAGGCCCAGGCCCGCGTTGACGGTGCCCCGTGTTGGGCTGAAGTCGTACTGGAAGTTCCAGATCACGCCGGCGGCCACGAAGCTGATGGCCAGCGGCACGAAGACCATGGCCTTGACGACCGACTCGTAGCGGACGCGGTCCGCCAGCACGGCGATGATCAGTCCCACGATGACCGTCACGCCGGCGAAGAAGACGATCCAGAGGGCCGTGTTGAGCAGCGTCTGCCAGAAGCTGCCCTGTCCGAAGAGCCGGGTGTAGTTTTCGAGCCCCACGAAGGCGGTCGAATCGCGGTTCTGGAAGCTCAGGAAGAACGTCGAGACGGTCGGATAGATGAGGTAGGCGATCAGGAAGGCGAAGCCGGGCAGCAGCCACAGCCACGGCCGATAGCTCGCCCGCCTGCGCTCCGGCATGAACGTCAGGATGCGCTCGGCCAGGAAGGCGTAGCCGGCCGTGATCAGCGGGACGCCGATCACCACCACGACGGCGATGCCGAGGGTGCCGAGCTCCAAGCTCTCCTCCTGCTTGGGCGGTGCGCTGCGTTTGGGTTGGACGGTGGGCCGGCCGGAGCCGGCCCACCGTCAGATCAGCTGGCGCTCAGCTGGCCCACTTGCCGAACGCCTCGAAGGCTTCCTTGATCTCCGGCGAGTTCCACGCCTGGGTGCCCTGCCACCAGGCGTCGTAGATCTCGGGACCGGACTGGCGCAGGACGAAGTCCTCGATCCAGTCGGTGCCGGGCCATCCCTCGGAGCCGGCGCCGCTGTTCAGGCCGATGCCCCAGGGCGTGGTGCCGTCAGCCTTGATCTGGTCAACCAGGGCGTTCATCCCGTCGAAGTCCTCTGGGACCTCGTAGCCCTTCTCGGTGAAGCGCTCCGGGTTGTACCAGATGAAGCCCTTGGGGCTGACCTTGATGAAGATGCCGACCAGGTGGCCGTCGACGCTGCCGTCGGAGATCAGGCCCTCGTTCCACTCCTGGGCCATCGCCTCCGTGTCGATCACGTTCTCCAGCGAGAAGACGTCGCCGGTTCGCGCGAACTGCGCCATCGCGCCGGGGCCGGGGAGTCCCGCCACGTCGGGCGGGTTGCCGCCCTCGATGCGGGTCGTGAGGGTTGCGTTGATGTCTCGCGTGGACTCGTAGTTCACCGTCACGCCGGTGGCCTCGACCCACGGGGCGATCACGGCCTCGAAGGACTCCTGCTCGGCGTCCGCCCAGACCGCGAGGATGTTGATCTCGCCGCCCAGGCCGGCGTCCTCGGCCGGTGGTGCGGTGGCGACGGGCGGATCGGCCTCGGTGATCTCCGCGTAGGCCGTTTCCCGCGTCGCCTCCAGCGTATTCAGCTGGTTGTCGAGATCGCTGGGATTCTGGACGTAGTTGAGGATCGCGGTACGGAAGGCCGCCTCCATCTCAGCCGGCATCTTGTCCGACGCGTCGTATCGCACCGTTTCGGCTTGGGTCAGGGCCTCAGCCAGGCGCATGGAGGTCGGGTCCGGATAGCTGTCCAGCGGGACCGCCGAGTTGCCGGACACCGCACCGCCGCGCGACGGCCAGATGGCCTGCGCCTGCGCCGTCACGAGGTAGCGCATCAGTGAAGCTGCCTGCGGGGTGTCGTTGAACATGCCGAACAGGTCGGCCGAGGTGGTGATGCCGTTGAATTCCATCGGCGGCATCGGGAAGAAGTCGTATGTCTCGCCCGATACGGCGACGTCCGGGAAGTTCACCTCGAAGAATCCGGTCTCGCCGGCCATGAAGCTGGCCTGGTGGTGCAGGAAGCAGCCCGGCGGATCCGTGAACAGGCAGTCGCCGCCGTTGCCGAACTGGGTATTCAGGGCGCCGTTCGGCCCCTGGAAGACGTAGCCGCCGCTGCCAGCGCCACTGCCGCTGCTGGACGGGCTGCTGCAGGCCACCACCACCAGCATCACGGCGATGACGGGGGCCACATATCTCAATCGACCGGTCATGCAAGCTCCTCCACAGTCGTGCTCGGCTCGACGCCGTCATCAGTGCACGTCGCGAGCCAACATTTCGGGATCGCTACGGACGAGCTCGGTGTCCGCCCGTGGGCGCAGCCTGGTCGGCCACGCCGCTCTATTCGGTTGTCAGATCAGCGCTTGCTCCGTCTCCGGATCGAAGACGTGCAGCTTGTCGAGCGGCACACCCAGCTCGATGTCCTGCCCGGGCTTGACCTGGCGGTCGGACGGGACAAGGGCCACGATCTCGCTGCCCTCCGCCTGGGCGTGGATCAGCTCCTCGTTGCCCAGGTACTCGACCACGTCGACGCGGGCCGGGATACGGACGATGTCACCTTGCCCATCGGCGATGTCCAGGTGCTCCGGGCGGAACCCGATCAGCAGGTCGCTGCCGCGCGGGCGCTGGGCGGCCGCCTGGGCGGCCCTGCCGGAGAGCACGAGCTTGGCGCTGCCGAGCATCAGGTCTTCGCCCTCGGTCGCCTTGACCGTGGCGAAATTCATGGCCGGCGAGCCGATGAAGCCAGCCACGAAGACGTTGACCGGGCTGTCGTAGAGGTCTTGCGGCGTGCCCACCTGCTGCAGGAGGCCGTCGCGCATGACCGCGATCCGGTCGCCCATGGTCATCGCCTCGACCTGGTCGTGGGTGACGTAGACGGTGGTGGTGCCGAGCCGCTGGTGGAGCCGCGCGATCTCGGCGCGGGTCTGCACGCGGAGCTTGGCGTCCAGGTTGGAGAGCGGCTCGTCCATGAGGAACACGGCCGGCTCGCGCACGATCGCGCGTCCCAGGGCCACGCGCTGCCGCTGCCCGCCGGAGAGCGCCTTCGGCTTGCGATCGAGGAACTTGTCCAGGCCCAGGATGGCGGCCGCTTCCTTGACGCGCCGGTCGATGTCGGACTTGGGCGTCTTGCGCAGCTTCAGCCCGAAGGCGAGGTTGTCGTAGACCGACATATGCGGATACAGCGCATAGCTCTGGAAGACCATGGCGATGTCCCGATCCTTCGGGGCCACGTCGTTCACCACCCGGTCGCCGATGAGCAGCTTGCCGTCGGTGATGGTCTCCAGCCCGGCCACGCAGCGCAGCGCCGTCGTCTTGCCGCAGCCCGATGGGCCGACCAGCACCAGGAACTCACCGTCAGCGATCTCCAGGTTCAGATCGTTGACTGCCACGACGTCAGCGCTGTAGCGCTTGTAAACGTGGTCAAAGGTCACGGTCGCCATGAAAACAACATCCTCCCAGGCAAGGCGCGAACCCCAGCAGCGGATGGGTGGACGCCGCGAAGGCTGTCATCATAGTGCACCCCGCAAGGTGCTCCGTCATGCTCCGACGTGGCCTCCTCAGGCGTGAGGCCCCGATCCTGCCGTCACTGTACGACCGCTTCCCCGCGGCTACCACCGCCCTGCGGCGGCCGCGTGGCCTGCGCGTGGTGCCGATCGACCGCATCGTGGGAACGGCGCGCCATCCGTCACAGAACACGGCGGACTTCCTGCCGCTCCCGCGCCTGCGCGGGAAGAACTGGCGTGCGCGCTGGGATCGCATCCGCAAGGCCAACGACGCAGCTGTCCGTGCTGCCGGCCGTCGACCTGCTGCAGGTTGGCGACGACTACTACGTGGCCGATGGCCACAACCGCGTGGCTGCCGCTCGGCGGGCGGGCGCCGTCGCGGTCGACGGGGAGGTGACCGAGCTGCTGGTGCCCGGCGTCGCGCGAGGCGCCGCCGACGAGCACCACAGCGATGCGGCCACGCTGCTGGCCGGGGCCGATGAGCTGCGGCAGGCCGCCAGCGGGCGGCAATCCCGAACCGCCGAGCACCGGACGAGCGTGGACGAGCTGCGACGCGAGGCGCTCACCGGCGAGAGCGAGACGATCGAGGATGCCGAGTGACCGATCGGCTGCGCCTGCCGTGGCCCGATGCGGCCGCTCTTCGCCGAGCGCGACGGGCGTCCGATCCGGCTGCTGGCGGTCTCCGACGAGATCGATCCGGCGCTGGAGGCGGCCGCGACCCGTCGGGTGATCGGCCCGATCGACCTGGTCCTTGGCGCCGGTGACCTGGATCCCTCCTACCTGGCCTTCTTGGCCGATGCGTTCGAGGTTCCGCTGCTGTACGTGCGCGGCAACCACGACGTGGGCGCCGCCTGGGCGGATGCCGAGCACGAGCACGTGCCCGAGCCGCTGCCCGACGGACGGGTGGTTGATGAGCACGGCCTGCGCCTGCTGCCCTTCTCCGGTGCGCCGCGGTATGCGCCGCACGGACGGGCCAGCACCGAGCAGCAGGTGTCCGGCACCGCCATGTGGCGCCGGGTGCTCCGATCCTGGCCGGGCGCGGCCGTCGCGGCGGCCGTTGCTGGTCCTGACCCACGCCGCTCCACGAGGGGTGAACGACGCGCCCGACCACGCGCACCGCGGGTTCACCGCCTACCGCTGGCTGCTGGATCGGCTGGCCCCTCCGTTGTGGCTGCACGGCCACGCCACGCTGGTCCAGCGGGGGATCGAGGCCCGGACCGCGCGACGGAACGGCACGTTGCTCGTGAACGTGACCGGCGCGACGCTGGTGGAGCTGGAGCTCGTCGAGTGACCGCTGACCGGGACCAGGCGCCGGTGCCGATCGGCCGCTACGCGATCCTGGCGGCCTTGGCGATCGCGGTGCTGCTGGGCATCACGCTTCTGGTTCGACCGTTCATCTTCAGCCTCGCCGACCCCCGCGACGACGCGCGCTACCCGCTCCTGTCCATCGGAGCCGCGGACGCGGGTCCTCAACAGGTCGAAATCGTGCTCAACGACAGCCATGGGTTGCGCGGCGAGGTGGTGCGCGACGAGCTCGTGGGCTACACGGTCGTGGTGGCGCCCGTTGCCCGGCCGCGGCGGCTACTCCGTGGTCGGGGCATGGAGCCCGACCAGTGACTGCCCGCTGGAGATCAGTGGAGATCGTCTGCGCGACTGCGACGGCGCCACGTGGACCTTTGAAGGCATTCCGTTCGAGCCCGATGGGCCGTCGCTGATCGCCTTCCCTGCCACGGTCCGCAACGGGGCGGTGATCGCGGATTTCAATGCGCCCTTCGACCCTGTCGCGTCGTAGCATGCCCGGGCCATGCCCGAAGACCTCAATCCGCTTCTCTGGATCCTGATCGGCCTGATTGCCGGCGGCCTGGCCGGCTGGTTCGTGCCGGGTCGCGCGCGGCATGGGCTGCATCGGCACCACCGTGATCGGGATCATCGGCGGCCTGCTGGGTGGCTGGATCTGGACCGAGCTGCTGGGCCAGGACGCGGCCGGCGGCATCCTTGGCGCGATCGTGCTCGCAATCCTGGGATCCGCGCTGGTGCTGCTGGCGGTGCGCGCGATCGGGTCGCGGGGCTAGTTCGGCAGCCCGCCGCCCTCGTCCGAGCCTCTGCCGCCTTCGCGCAGGAAGCGCTCGATGTCGGCGATCAGCTCATCCCCGGCCGGCAGCCGCGCCTCGTCGGCCATTGCCTCCAGGCGCTCGACATAGGAGCGGGTGCGCTCCTCCGCGGACACGGCGGCATCCAGCAACGTCCGCGTCTCCAGGGCACGCTTCGGCAGGTCGCCGAGGGGCACATCGGTGCCCAGGAAGTTGCCGAGGCGACCCAGCAGCTCGACTGCGGCATTCGGGAATGCGCCGGAGGCGTAGTGCGGCACCTGGGCGAAGAAGCCGAGTGACGGTATGCCAGCCTGGCTGACCGCCAGCTCGAGCACGGAGACCAGTGCCGAGGGCACTCGCAGCTCACCATCGGGCCCCTGCGGCACGTCTTCGGGAAGCAGGCCGGCAACAGAGGCGGTGCCCAGGATCGGCACCGGTCGGGTGTGGGGCACCGTTGCCGGAATGGCGCCCAGGCTCACCCAGGTCACCACGCCGAGCTCCTTGGCCAGTCCGACCACGTCGCTCTGGAGCTGGCGCCAGAGGTAGTCGGGCTCTGCCCCGGTCAGCACCAGCAGGTCCCGCTCGCCGACGCGCGTGGAGACCAGGCGCAGCTCAGGCCAGTCGAGATCCATCAGCTTGCCATTGAGGATCTGCAGGGTCGGCCGGCGGGCGCGGTAGTCGTAGATCCGATCGGTGTCGAAGGTGGCGATGGGTTGCCCTCCATCGGCCAGCTGGTCGGCGGCCAGGGTGCCGGCGCGGCCACCATCCACCCAGCCGTCGAAGGCGGCAACCACGATGGGTGAATCGAGGCGGGGCGTGGAATCGAGGTGATACAGGGTCATCGGCCCCAACAGCATAGGCCTGCGGATGGATCCTCGGATTCGGGGAGTCAGCTGCCCGGCGACTCCGCGGCCTCGTCCTCGTCGCCGCCGTCCGGCTTCGGCTTTTGCTGGCCCGGCGCGCTGTCGCGGCCGTGCCCGCCGGCCGCCTCCGCGCCATTCCCCATGATCGAGCCGATGCCCGGGCTGACGCCAAGCTCGAGCGCCATCTGGCCCCAGCCGGCGCCTTCGTCGCGCATCGCCCGCAGATCGGCGAGGCTCATATCAGTGGCATCGGCCCAGGCCAGCAGGCGGACGGCGCCGCCCAACCCGTAGTCAGCGGCAAGGGACTGCAGCTGGTCGGATGTGGCCTGGATGCCGGCCAGCGTTGAGGCGATCGACCGCGTGGCCCAGGTCTTCGGCACTCGGCGGCGTCTCCGGCTCCTGGCTCAGCGTCTCGGTCCGGCCCGGCTGCGACATCTGGGTGGCGAGCGCGCTGCCCGCGACCAGGATCAGCAAGATGCCGAACAGAATCGCAAAACGCGTCGAGCGGGTCATTGCGTCGCACGGTACCCCGTCAACCTTGCAATGACCATGACATTGGTGCCCGGGTGCACCGCCAGCGTGCGCGCCAGGATGTCAGAAGGAGCGTAAGGCGGCCCAGCATAGTAATATCGTGCGCGCCCGCGCCGTGCTGACCCGTTTCGGCGTGCGAGCGACTGCGTGGTGGCCTTAGCTCAACTGGCAGAGCATCGGATTGTGGCTCCGAAGGTTACGGGTTCGAAACCCGTAGGCCACCCCACCACCTCGAGCATGGGCGCAGGAACCCCGACCCGCCTTCCCACGCGGCGAACGTCAGCAGCAGCCGCCCCCACCGCAGCATCCGGTCGCGGCCAGCGGCAGCTCGCCGGAGTCCAAAACGTCAACCGATGGCGTGGCATCCTGCGGCTTGGCGGCCCTGATGATGGCGCTGTGCATGCCTTCCGCGACGGGGTGGGTCGGCGTGACCGAGATCTCGCTGAGGCCGGCGGTCGTCAGGCCCGCCTCGTATTCGCTGACTGACAAGGCGCCCGCGATGCACCCGACGTACGACCCGCGCTCCGCTCGCTCGGAGGCCGTCAACGTGTCCTCGGCCACGATGTCACTCACCCCCATGCGACCGCCGGGCTTCAGCACCCTGGCGATCTCACGAAAGACGGCCGGCTTGTCGGCCGCCAGGTTGATGACGCAGTTGCTGATCACGACATCGATGGAATCGGCCGGCAGCGGAATGGCCTCGATGTGGCCCTTCAGGAACTCCACGTTCGACGCGCCCGCGTCCGCGGCATTGCGCTGTGCGAGGGCCAGCATCTCGTCGGTCATGTCCAGGCCGATGGCGCGACCGCTCGGTCCCACGCGCTTGGCCGACAGCAGCACGTCGATGCCGCCGCCCGAGCCCAGGTCCAGGACCCGCTCACCCTCGCGCAGCTCGGCAACCGCGGTCGGGTTGCCGCAGCCGAGGGAAGCCAGCACGGCGGCATCGGGCAGTTCCTGCTTCTCGAGCGCGCTGTACAGCTCGGCGCCGATGCCGTCCTCGCCGCAGCACGCGGCATTGCCGGACGACATGACCTGGCGGGCGGAGGCTGCGTAGCGCTGACGGACCTCCTCATGGATTGTCGATTCGGTGGGTAGGCTCATCGGACCCTCCTCGGTTCAGGCGATTGCCACCAGGCCGGCCAGGCTGGCGCTCAAGTTGCCCCAGCGCCGCGCGAAGTCTGGGGCAAGCCGGTAGTAGATGTAGGTGCCCTGACGGCGAGTGGTGACGACGCCAGCATCGCGCAGGACCTTCAAGTGATGGCTGACGGTCGGCTGGCTGACGGTGCAGCACTCGGTGAAGTCGCAGGCGCAGACCGAGTCGTCGAGGCGGCCAGCTGCCGGACGATGGAAAGCCGAACGGGATCGGCCATGGCCTGCAGCAGCTGGACTTCTGGATCGGCGCCCTTCATGCTGCCATTATATTGACGACTGTCAATATATGCCAGTCATAACGCGGCCAGCTGCCGGAGGCTGGGTGGCGGCGCTTAGCTCAGGACGGTCGTTTGCGGCGCGGGAACGTCGGTGCGACCGGCGGCGAGGGCGAAGATGCGGATCCGCCTGGCGATCTCGTCGCGCACCCGACGGAACACCGCCATTCGCTCGTCATCGTCACCCGTCGCTTCCGACGGGTCGTCGAATCCCCAATGAGCAGTCTCCCCGGCGCCAGGGAAGACTGGACATGCCTCGCGAGCCTGGTCGCAGACGGTGATCACCCACGCGAACGACTCGCCACGGTAGCGGTCCACGGTCTTGCTCTCGTGGTCCGAGATGTCGATGCCGACCTCGGCCATGGCCCTGATGGCCTCGGGCCGCACGGAGGTGGTTTCCGTCCCCGCCGAGAAGACCTCGAAGCGATCGCCGGCGTACTCCCTGAGGAATCCCTCGGCCATCTGCGAGCGGGCGGAGTTATGGGTGCACACGAACAGGATGCGCAGCCTTTCCATGGCAGAAGCGTAGCAAGCGAGGGTTAAATCGAGCGTTACGCCGGCCCAGCCGGACGCGGGATGGCCCTAGTCAGCCGCCTCCAGGATCGACCTTCGGCAGGCCGGCTCGCAGCTCGCCACCCTCGCCAGGCTGCTCCGCCGTGTCGCCGTCGGCCACGCGAGCGATCGCCTGGGGCGACGCGGGACCGTCGGCGACATGCGGGCGATGAGCGGACGTGGTCTGCAGGGTGTGAACCACCTCGCGGACCCGATATCGATGCGTGGCGCCAGTCTCATCGATGTATTCGACCACGTCCCCGGCTCTCGGCAGGGGAGCGGGATGTTCGAGGTCGGCCGCGTCCCCGGCCTCGCCGGGAAACTGGACGGTGTACGGCATCCCGTTCGGCCACGGGCCATCGCCCTGGTCGGGATTCGGCGCCCCACTGCCCTCGGGCGCATCGGCGGTATCCGGACGCTCGCTCATCGAGCCCTCCGTGCTAAGCCTGCCATTGGATCGGCCATCGCCATTATCCCGCTGTCGTCGAAGGCCCGTGCTGAGCGCGGAATGTGCCCGCGATGGCCCGAAGGTCATGCCTTACCCCTGACCCAGCGGCACCCGAGTCAGGGGGTCCAACCGGACCACCGTGCTAGTGCCTCTGGCGGCCTCACGGGCCTACGGTGGTGACTGCTCCCGAGCACGCCTGACACGGAAAGGAGCGCGCCGGTTTGACCGTTCCACGGAGCCGGACTCCACATCACGCCATTGCCCGAGCGACGGCGCTGGCCGGCGTCGCGCTGGCATCGGCCGTGTTCCTGGCATCGACCCCGGCGCCGGCCACCGGCTGGCAGCAGGGGGCTGCCGAGGCGACCCTCTTCCAGCTCATGAACGGGGCGCGCGTCAACAACGGGCGCAAGGCGGTGCAGCAGCACGCGACGCTGGTCAGCCTGGCCCGATGGCGCAGCAAGGACCAGGTCGACCGTAACTACTTCGACCATACGATCCTGGGGACGGGCTACCAGGTCTATCACTGGTATGACCTGAACGGGCTGCAGTACCGCTGGGGCGGCGAGAACATCGGCTGGAACAACGGCTACAGCGACGCCGATTCGCCGGTCGCCATCCACCAGGGCTTCATGGACTCTCCAGGCCACCGCGCCAACATCCTTGAGCCCAGCTTCACCCACGGTGGCGTGGGCGCCTACGCCAGGGACAACGTCACCTTCCTGGGCAAGCTGCGCAGCCCGCGTTTCTACACCGAGCTGTTCATGCAAGCCGCCTCGTCTCCGCCACCGCCTCCACCTTCGGGCGGGGGAGGCGGAGGTGGTGGCGGTAGTTCGTCGCCCCCATCCAGCGGCGGGGGAGGCAGCGGCGGCTCGGTGGCCAGCCCAGCCCGCCACCAGCGCCACGCCAAGCCTCACGCCAAGCCGATGCACGTCGACCCACCGGCTGCCCCACGGGCCTCGGCGCCCATGGACGGCGGGACGCTGGTCGCCGCGTCGGCGGGCAGCCCCTCGACCGTTACCGTGCGGGCGCTGGCCTTCGCGGGTGATGCCTCTTCGCCTGCCGGCAGCATGGTTGCCCGGCCGGCAGGCGGCCTTCGGGTGGAGTCCGCCGCCGCACCGGAACGCGGCCTGTTCGAGACCGTGCTCGGCTCCCTGCTCGGCTTCGTCCTCTAGCCAGGGGTCGCGAACGCGACCGCATCGGGCCAAACCCATCCGTCTAGACTGCCGGCGATGCCGGTGATCCTCGAGGCGCGTGACCTGGTCAAGCGCTATCCGCTGCGGGCCGGCTCCATCGACGCGCTCCGCGGCGTGTCGCTCTCCGTCGAGCAGGGCGAGTTCGTGGCGATCATGGGCGCCTCTGGCTCCGGCAAGTCGACCATGCTCCACCTGCTGGGCGGGCTGGACCGGCCGACCAGCGGCCAGGTGGTCATCGACGGCGTCGACGTCAGCAAGCTGAACGATGAGCAGGCGACCCTGACCCGACGCGCCAAGACCGGGTTCGTCTTCCAGTTCTTCAACCTCATCCCGCTGCTGAACGTGGCGGAGAACGTGGCGCTGCCCTTCCTGATCGGCGGCGAGACGCTTGGCGACCGCCGCGAGCGCGTGGATGAGCTGCTGGAGCTGGTGGGGCTGGCCGACAAGGCCGGGCAGCGGCCGGACCAGCTCTCCGCCGGCGAGCAGCAGCGGGTCGCACTGGCCCGCGCCCTGGCAACCAGCCCGGCCATCCTCCTGGCCGATGAGCCGACGGGCAACCTGGACTTCACGACCGGCACCGAGATCCTGGACCTGCTGTGGGATTCCTGCGACCGTCTGGGCCAGACCATCGTGCTGGTGACCCATGATGCGCGTGCGGCGGCCTATGCCGACCGCGTGCTGGTGGTGCGCGACGGTGAGATCCTGGAGACGATCCAGCTCGGCCGCCGCACCGACCACGAGGCGCGGCCACTGATCATGCGCCTGGCCGAGCTGGGCCTCTAGCGCATGCGTCTCTCCGCGATCGCCTGGCGCAGCCTGGCCAGCAGGCCGCTGCGCACCGGTCTCACGGTGCTGGGCGTCGCGCTGGGCGTTGCCGTCATCGCGGCCTCACTGATGGCCGGTCAAGCTGCGACCGAAGCGGTGCGCCGCGCCGCGCAGGAGCTGCTGGGTTCCGCCTCTCTTCGCGTCCGCGCCTTCGAGCCTGAGGGCTTCACGCCGCGCACCGTCCAGAACATCCAGACCATCTCCGGCGTCAGCACCGGTTCGGCGGTGATCGAAGAGCGTGGACGCAGCGTCACGACCAAGCCCGGGCCGGACGAGAAGGTCTTCACCATGCTGCTGCTCGGCGTCGATCCCCAGGACGAGGCTCAGATCCGCTCCTACGAGCTGCTGGATGGGGAATTCCTGGATCCGGACGACCCCACCGGCGTGCTGGTGAACGGCGCCTGGGCGCGCGCCAACGGCCTCGGGCTCGGCGACGAGCTGTGGCTGAACTCGGCGCCGCGCGAGCCCCTCAACCACATCGTCGGCCTGCTGGGGGACACGGGCTTCGGCGCTCTGGGGTCGGGGTCGGTGGTGGTGCTCAACTCGGACTTCCTGGCTGAGGCGTTCGACGTGCCGGCGCCGGTGCGCTACGTCGACCTGAAGGTGGCCGAAGGCACCGAGGACGAGGTGCTGGCCGCGCTGGACCGCACCATGACCGAGCCGTTCGTGGTGGAGACGGTGGCCGACGCCGAGCAACAGCTTGGACGCGCGCAAGCCGGGTTCGCCGGCCTCGCGTTTCTGTTCGGGCTGGTGGCGCTGGCCGTGGGAGCCTTCCTGGTGGCGAACACGCTGGCCATGACCCTTGCCGAACGGACGCGCGAGGTCGGACTGCTGCGGGCGGCGGGGACCACCTCGCGGCAGGTGATGGGCCTCTTCCTGCGGCAGGGCCTGGCGCTGGGCCTGCTGGGCGGGCTGGTCGGCGTGCTGCTGGGGGTGGTGGTGGCAGCCATCCTGATCACGTTCCTGCAGTCGAGCCGCGCCCTGTTGATCGGCGGCCTGCCATTCCATCCGCTCGCCCTGCTGCTGGCCTTCGCCCTCGGGGCGCTGGTCACGCTGGCCGGCGCCCTGGTGCCCGCCCTGGCCGCTTCGCGCATGCCGCCGCTCGACGCCTTGCGGCCCTCCCAACAGCCGGGCCGGACATTGGGAGGCCGGCTGCCGTGGGTGATCGGCCTCGTCATCGCGGCCGTGGCGGTGGGGGTGGTCGCCTACCCGCTGCAGCGCGGCGACGCTTCGCTCCCGGGTGCGCTGCTGGCGGTCGGGATCCTGCTGGGCGGGGCACTGCTCGCCGCGATCGGGCTCCAGCCCTTCGCGCGACTCATCGGCCGCCCGTTCGCTGCCCTGTTCGGCGCCCAGGGCGAGCTGGGTCGCGCGAACCTGGGGCGCGATCCGGTGCGGACCGGGCTCACCGTCGGCGCCCTGGCGATCGGGCTGGCGTCGGTGGTGGCGCTCGGCATCGTCACGGCCTCTGCGCGCGCGACGGCCGACGTATGGGTGCGCTCCATCCTGCCCGGCGGCTACGCGATCCGCCTCACCGTGGCGGACGAGATCGATCGGGTGGGCGACGACCTGGCGACCGTCATCGGGGTCGGGCGCGTCATGCCCATCAGCGAGTTCCCCGCGGTGGCGGCGACCGATGGCGAGCAGCGCGAGGTGGGAGTCGCCGGCATCGGCCCCAGCGACTTCCAGGACACCGGCTCACTGATCTTCGTGGCCGGCGATCGTCGCGATGCCTTCAACGCGCTGCGTGATGGCGGCGCGGTGCTGCTGCCGGAGTCCATCGCCCGCCGCGACGGCTTGTCGGTGGGCGACACGATCACGCTGGGGCAGCCCGGTGGCGACGGTGTCCCGTTCACGGTCGCCGGGATCGTGGCCTACTCGCTGCCGACCCGGACGACGGAAGGGGCCATTCTCATGAGCCAGGCCGATGCGCGCCAGTCGTTCGGCGTCACCGAGGCCAGCCTCTACGCGCTGCAGCCGCAACGCGAAGTCCCGGCTGACACCTTCCGTGACGCGGTTGCGGACAAGGCCGCGGAATACGCCGCCGAGCCCTTGTCGGCGGCGCAGCTGTCGGGCGAGCTCGGCCGGTCCCTCGATCGGCTCATCGGCCTGTTCGACCTGCTGGCCGTGCTGGCGGTGGTGATCGGCGGGCTGGGCATCGTGAACACGCTGGCGGTGGGGGTGCTCGAGCGCAGCCGCGAGATCGCCATCCTGCGCTCGCATGGCATGACGGTCGGCCAGGTGCAGGCGATGGTCGTGACCGAGGCCGGGATCATCGGCGCGGTGGGTGGGCTGGCAGCCGTGGCGATTGGTGGGGTCGTGGCCTGGATCACCATTGCGGTAGCGGCGCCGAACGACTTTGCCGGCGGCATCGCCATTCCCTGGGGACTGCTGGCAGCGGTCGTGCTGTTGGGGATCGGCATCGCCTCGGTGGCAGGCATCTACCCTGCGCGGACCGCGGCCAGGCTGCCCATTACCGATAGCCTCAAGCACTTCGAGTAGGAGGTCGACGCGCGTGGAGTCTCGCTTCTGGGAGGCGCATGCGGGGCGCGCCTTCGTCGGTCGACTCGCGACCGGCACGGACCTGCTCTCCGAGATCGAGCGCTTCTGCGTCGGAGCAGGAGATCCGGTCCGCCTGGGTCAGCGTCGTCGGCGCTGTGTCACCCATGCCGCCTTCGGCTACTACGAGCAGGAGGAGCGGCGCTACCTCGAGCTCTCGAGCGACTACCACCACGAGATCATCAGCTTCACCGGCAACGTCTCGATGCGCGACGGCAAGCCGTTCGTCCACGCGCATGCCGGGTTCGCCAGCCGTGAAGGCGGAGCGGTCGGCGGTCACCTGCTGCCCGGCTGCACGGTGTTCGTTGGCGAGGTCACCATCCGCGAGATGAGCGGCGTAGAGCTCGAGCGGGTCCCCGACGAGATCACCGGCCTGGCGCTCTGGCCCCTGTAAGGCCGATTGGAGCGCCTCGCCGGGCACCACGGCCGGCTGCTTCCTATGGACCGTAGTACGAATATCGGCCCCGGTCAGGGGTCCATTCGGTTATGGTTCGCCGCGCCGAGCCGGGCTCGCTTCGATCTGCCCGCGATGACGATAGGAGAAGCCACCTAGATGAACCCCTCACGCCGCCCTCGCACGATCCGACCGCTTCCGGCTGCTGGCGATCCTGCTCGTCGCGGCCGTCTCCGGCGTGATCTCGGCGCCATCCGCTTCGCTCGCGGCTCGCCTCCAGTGCCGAGCCTATCCATCAATAACGTCACCCTCACCGAAGGCGACGCCGGCACCTTGACCGCGACGTTCACGGTCACCCAGAGCGGGCGGGGCAAGTCGTCAGTGCGCTTCGCGACGGCGGCGGACACCGCCTCGAGTCCGGCGCGACTACCTGGCGAGGAGCGGGACGCTGCGGTTCGCCGGCGGGCACAAGAAGAACAAGGTCGCGATCACCATCGTCGGCGACACGCTCGACGAAGCGAACGAGACGTTCTTCGTTCGCCTGAGCGATGCCGTCGGCGCGACGATCGTGGACGGCCAGGGCACTGGGACCATCACCGACAACGACGCGCCACCAGCGGTGTCGTCGGTCGCCACCCTGACCGTCCCGGAAGGGCAACACCGGAGACACGCCGTTCGCCTCGATCGACGTCACGCTGTCGACGCCGAGTGGAAGGCACGTCTCCGTCGACTTCGCGACGATCGACGGGTCCGCCGAGGCGGGCAGCGATTACGACCTGACCGCCGGCACGCTCGACTTCGCAGCCGGAGAAACCGCGGCGTCGGTCGTCGTTCCGGTCCAGGGCGACGATGCGGCAGAGGGCGATGAGACATTCCACGTCGACCTCGCCAACCCCGTCAACGCCACGCTCGGCGCACATCCGGCACTGGTCACCATTCAGGACAACGACCCGATCCCGCCCGGCGCCGCGGTCCTGAACGTGGCCGGCGCGACGGTCCGCGAGGGCAGCGGGGGAACCAGGACGCTCACCTTCACCGTCACCCGCACCGGCGAGACTGACGACGGCCGTGGACGTCGACTACCAGACGACCGAGCGGCACCGCGACCGCTCCCTCGGATTACGTGACGCCTCCGGGAACCTGTCCTTCGCGGCCAGTGCCACCACGGCGACGGTGCAGGTTCAGATCCAGACAGACCGGCGGCTGGAGCACCGCGAACGGTTCTTCCTGAGCCTGATCAACCCCTCGGCCGGCGCGGCGATCGAGCACGGCCAGGCGAGCGGCCTGATCCGCGACGACGACACGTGGACGCGGTTCATCAGCAAGAAGGTGAATGGGCGGATCCGGGTCTCCGGGCGCCTTTCACCGGCACATCCGGGCAAGCTCATGGTCGTGACCCTGACCCGCATGCGAAACGGTGTCTGGGTGCGCCTGGGCGTCCGACGACCCGTGCTCATCGGAGGTCCGACCCGAGCGGTGATGGCTTCACCGACAGTCGATTCTCCACGCAGTTCCCTCGACCGAATGCGGGCCGATGCCGGATCGTGGCCAAGTTCCGCGGGGACAGCGATCACGGGCCGAGCCAAGCCACGAAGATCTTCCGGCTGCTGAGCGATTGCCCGCGGGCGATTGTCGCGGGCTTAGCGGAACCGCGTTCCGAAGCCTGACCACCGTGCGCCGGGGCGCGGCGCGATCGAGCAGGCTCAACCGCATCAGGGCGTCATGGCCGAGGTCGGAAGCCAGCTCGGCGTGCGCGGCGTCGCGACGCCGCTCCTCGCGGTGGCGCAGCAGAATCGCGTACTCGAGCGTCCCGGCAATCAGGGAGGAGAAGCCGAGTGCTTCGGTCAGGCCTGGCATCGGCCGGACGGTACCCGCCCGCCGGTCCTGTCGTACAGCCGGACCTTGCTCCCATGCTCGTGCTGCTTGCAGTCGCCCGCTAGGATGGAATCGAACCGGCGCTCGGCTGCTATCCCCCCAGCAGCTGACCGCCGGCTCATGCGTTTGCGCAGGAGAGCCGAACCGATGAACTTCGACTCCCAGGCGTTGCCGTGGAAGGTGTTTCGTGCTCATGCCATGGCCGCGCCTGCGTTGGCAGGTGCCTGCGCGATACCATGATCGGGCCGTGTGCCGTTCTCGCTCCACGTCGAGCGTGAGGCGTGCGCCCGTAGCTCAGTGGACAGAGCGGGTGGCTTCGGACCATCAGGTCGCGGGTTCAAATCCTGCCGGGCGCGCCACTCCCCGCATCGGTCATCATCCGCCGCGTGACCGCCAGCACCGAATCGCGGCCAGCATCGCGGGCGCAGGTCCCTGATCGTCTGATCGCCCGGCTTGCCGAGCCCGAGTTCCTGGCGGGCGCCGTTCTCACGCTCCTCGCCTTCGGCGTCTACTGGTTCACCGGTCCTTCGACGTCAGCAGCGACTCCTTCGTGCCGCTGGCCGACGCGTTCCTGCACGGCCGGATCTCGATTGCCGTCGACCGGCCGTGGCTCGAGCTGGTGCCGGTCAACGATGGCAGCGGGGCGCAGTACTCGCCGTTCCCACCGGTGCCGGCGGTGGTGATCCTGCCCTTTGTCGCACTCACACAGGCGATGGGCGTCGGCGAGCTGGGATCGAACCTGATGTGCTCGGTCCTTGGCGCAGCCAACGTGGCGCTGGTGTACTGGCTGCTGGCCCGCGTCGGTGTGGCATTCCGGCCGCGGCAGCTGCTGACCATCGGCTTCGCCTTCACCACGCACTGGTGGGTGGCCGGCATGGCCGGCGGACATCTCTGGGCGCAGGTGGTTGCCGTGTTCTTCCTGCTGCTGACCCTGCATTTGGCCATCGGACGCCGCTGGCCGATCCTGGCCGGGCTCACCCTGGCGCTGGCTGCCGGCTCACGCCTGCCGGTCGCCTTCAGCCTGCCGCTGATCGCGGGCTTTTACGCTGACCGATTCCGGCCCGACCGCGCGATCACGCCTGGCTGCTGGCCGGCATCGCCGGCCCGGCCCTGCCTCATCGCGGCGTACAACCTGGCCCGCTTCGGCTCGCCATTCGACTTCGGCTACGCCCACATTCCGTCTGGCGAGACCGGCATCGTGACCGATGAGCCGTGGTTCCGCCACGGCCTGCTCGTCCGCCGCTCTACATCCCGCGCCACCTGTACGCCATCTTCCTGCAGAGCTTCGATGGAGCGACGACCTCCCGTTCCTGGTTCCGAACTTCACCGGGCTGTCGCTCACCCTGAGCGCGCCGTTCCTCTTCTGGTCAGCGGCGGCGTGGCGCGTCCGCCGGCTGCAGCCGCTGGTGCCGGTGGCCATGCTCAGCGCCCTGCTGGTGATGCTGCCCGACATCACCCACGGATCATGGGGTTTCGCCCAGTTCGGCTATCGGTTCATCCTGGATGCCATACCGATCCTGATGCTGCTGCTGGGCTGGGCCTATCGGGATCGTCTGTCGGGGCCGCTGGTCGCGGCGGTGGTGCTGGGCGTGGTGGTCCACGCCTACGGCATCTACGCCATCAACGTCATGGAGTTCGTGCACTAGGCACAGACTCGAGGCGGAGGCCGCGAACGGCCTCCGCCTCGTGGGGCACGCGAGCAGGACGGTGCAGGCACCGTCCGGATGTCAGGTCAGACGCGGCGCCGCGCGGCGCGCACTCCCAGCGACTCCGGCCAGCCCGACCAGCAGGAGCCCCAGCGCCGCCCACGGCGACGAGGTCGGGGTCTCCATGGCGGTGTCGGGCGAGTCGGCGACCAGCTGGCCGCGGATCGCACCGGCCGGGAAGTCCTCGGTGTGGATGTTCACGTAGTAGCCGGCCGGGTCGGCGATGATGGCAGCCAGGTCGGCATCCGACGCGTCGACGCAGTCGCTGCTCGAGCCCTCGAAACCGTCGACGTCGAGCGGAACCACCACGTCGCCACTCTCACCCTCGGCCCCGACGTGGATGTGGGACGCGGTGACCGGCTCGATCCCCTCCACGGTCAGGTCGCAGCAGACCTCGCCCGTGTCGGGATCGATGGTGATGGTGGCCGTGCCGGTCCCGTCCTCGTCGCCATCGCCGCCATTGCCCAGGTCGGCCGAGAAGCCGATCGGCGCCGCCAGCGCGGCGGTGGCCAGGGCAAGGCTGGCGATCGCGGCCAGGACGGCCGGGAGAAGCAGAGACGGAATGCGGGTACGCATGGAACCTCCCTCGGTGGTCGTGCAGGTTCAACGCGCCGCCCGGCGGGGCCGGGCGTGCCTCGTCGAGGGAGATTCGCGGACGGTTACGCGCCGCGACCGTGGCGCGCCGCGGCGACGCAGGCTATGTCTCGTCGGTGGGCAGGTGGTAGGGAACGTCGGCCACGATCGTGTTCGGCCGGGCTGAAGAGGCGCAGCTTCAGGCGCAGCGCGGTCTGGTTGTGCAGCAGGTTCTCCCACCAATGGCGCGGCACCACCTCGGACAGGACGACCAGCACCGGGCGGCCTGGATCCTGGGCCTGCAACGCGTCCATGTAGCGCAGCAGCGGACCGACCAGGGCCCGATACGGCGACTCGACCACGACCAGCTCCGTCGAGCCGGCCCAGTCCGGCCAGCGCTCGCGCAGCTCGGCGGCCGACTCGGGGTTGTTGGTGATGTGGACGGCGGTGGCGGTCTTGCTGATCGAGTTGGCGAAGGCGATCGCCTGGCGGGCGGTGCGGTCCAGCCGAGCCACCGGCACGATCACGATCGGCTCGGCGGCCACCTCCTTGCCGGCCGGGATGCGCTCCAGCGCCAGCCGATCGTCCAGATTGCGGTAGTGGCGGCGAATGCCGGACAGGAAGACCATCAGGATCGGGACCAGCACGATCACCAGCCACGATCCGTTGAAGAAGTTGCTGACTCCGACCACGATCATGACCACCCCGGTGGTGAGGGCACCCAGGCCGTTGATCAGCAGGCCCCGCACCCAGCCCTCCTCCCGCCGCTGGTACCAGCGCACGAACATGCCCGACTGCGACAGGGTGAAGGCGATGAACACGCCCAGCGTGTAGAGCGGGATCAGGCCGCTGACGCTGGCCTGGAAGATGATCAGCAGCGCGATGGCCATGCCGGCCAGGGCGATGATGCCGGTGGTGAACGCCAGCCGCTCGCCGCGGAAGGCGAACTGGCGCGGCAGGAAGCCGTCGCGCGCCAGGAATGACGAGAGACGCGGGAAGTCGGCGAAGCTGGTGTTGGCGGCGAGCACCAGGATCAGGGCGGTGGCCACCTGCGCGAGGATCAGGATCGGGCCGTCACCGGTGATCTGACGGACGAGCAGGCTGAGCACCGTCTGCTCCTCGTCGGGATCGGGCACGATGCCGATGGCGGTGCCCAGGTAGGCGATCCCCACGAACAGGATGCCGAAGATGACCGCCGCCCAGGTCAGCGTGGTTCGGGCGTTCTTCCACTCCGGCGGCTTGAAGGCCGGCACGCCATCCGAGACAGCCTCGACGCCGGTCAGCGCCACGGCGCCCTGCGAGAAGGCGCGCAGGATGAGCAGGAGACCCAGCGCCTGGCCGATGGCGTTCCACTCGTCGATCCAGGCTCGGCGGCGCGTCGAACTGGGCGAGCTGGCCGGTCGGCCGCCTGGACCAAGCCCCATGCCGATGACGACCAGCATGACCACGATGTACAGGTAGGTCGGCGTCATGAAGATCGAGCCGGACTCGCGGATGCCACGCAGGTTGCCGAGCATCAGCAGCGCGACCAGCGCCACGCTGATGTAGACCCTGTAGTCGTAGATCTGCGGGATGATCGAGGTCATGGCCGCTACGCCCGCCGATACGGAGACAGCGACCGTCACCGTGTAGCCGATCAGCAGCGCCGAGGCCGCCAGGATGCCGGCCCGATCACCCAGGTTGTCGCTGGCCACGATGTAGCTGCTGGCACCCATCGGGTAGGCCTTGATCGTTTGCCGGTAGGAGACGGTCACGATGGCCAGCATCACGATGATCAGCACCGCCAGCTGGACGGTCAGCAGCAGCGCGCCGGTCCCCGCCAGGACCAGCACCCGCATGATCTCCTCGGGGCCATAGGCGCTGGAGCTGATGTTGTCGCTGCTGAAGACGGCCAGCGCCTTGGCCTTGCTGAGGCGCTCGTGCTCCTCGTGCTCGGTGGAGATGGGGCGGCCGATCAGGGCCGTGCGGAAGCCGCGCAGCGCGACGTGCCAGCCGCGGCGGTCCAGGATCGTCTTCTCCGAGGCGATCAGGGTCCCTTCGTCGGAGCGCTCGAACTCGTCCTCGAAGGGCCGCACGATGCGGACGTAGGCGTCGCCGGGACGCGCGCCGCGCTTCCGCTCCCTGACCTCGAGCAGCGGGTCGACGCGGCGCGCCTCAGGCCCGTCGCGCTCGGGCTGGTTTCTCTGCATGTCGGCGCACATTGTGCTGCACGCGGTGCAGGCGGCAGCCGGGCTGGAGGCCGGACGCTGGGTCAGTGCTGGCCGGTCGTGCCCAGCACGCGCATGCGGTGCTCGGTCCGCAGGAAGACCCAGCGCCCGACCACGATGGTGACCGGCGCCAGGACGATCAGCGCCAGCCACTCGACCGCCGGCGGCAGCAACGGCGTGGTGCCGAGCGCGTAGTACCGCAGCAGGTCGATCGCGTAGGTGGTCGGCAGGAGGTAGCAGAAGGGCTGGATCACCGGTGGCAGCACGGTGATCGGGAAGGCCACGCCGGAGAGCATGGCGAAGATGAAGTTGGTGGCATCGACCATGAAGTTCGGCTCGCGAATCATCAGCACCGCCGAGGCGACCATGTAGCCGATCCCGATCATGCTGATCGAGGCCAGCACCAGGGCCGGCAAGCCCGCCAGCATGCCGGCGGCGAGGTCGGCCCCGAAGACCAGGGCGCCCACCGCAACCAGGATCACGCTGGCGGCGGCCGACAGGATCCCGCCGGAGATGGCCCGGCCCAGCACCGTGGTGTCCGGCTGCGTCGGCGTGAGCCATGTCGGCTCCAGCGTGCCGGCGTCCATCTCGCGCTTGAGGCCGAACGCCATGTCCCAGAAGGCGGCGCTGACCAGGCCGCCGACCACCGTGCCAAGGAACAGGTAGCCCGCCAGGTCGTCGGTGCCGGTGGTGGCCTCCAGGCCGACGGCGCGGCCGCCGACGTAGAAGGTGAGGCCCAGCAGCAGGCTCGGCAGCAGGAACTGGTAGAGGGGCTGCAGCACCTCGTTGACCAGGTTCAGCGGATAGCGCCGCGCGACCTGCAGCTCCTTGCGCGCGACGGCCCAGGCGGCCTTCAGCTCCTCGATCATCGATCCAAACCGTTCAGTACTGCGCCAGGCTGCCGCCCTGTCGGGCGAAGCGCTCCGTGCGCCGGAAGGCGACGACCGCGAAGCCGCACAGCGCCAGGCCCATCGCGGCCAGGATCGCCAGCTCGGGGATGAGCGACACGAAGTCGCTGCCCTTCAGCAGGACCGCGCGCAGGTCCCCGATCAGGTAGGTGGGCGGCAGGCTCAGCGCCACCGCCTTGGCCCAGACCGGCAGGATGATGATGGGGAAGGTCATGCCGCAGAAGACGGTGAAGACGCCGCGCACGGTCTGCACCATGGCGCTCGACCTCCCCGAAGCGCAGCACCACCGCGGCGAACAGCGCGCCCAGGCCGTAGAGCGCCGGAACTGCCACCAGGATCACGCCCAGCGCCCGCATCGCCTCGATGGGCCCGATCGGCACCCGGAAGAAGAGGACCAGCACCCCACCGACGACCGCGAACATCCAGATGGCCCACACGATCTGGCTGACCACGGGTCCGAACAGGATCACCATGCGGCTGACCGGCGTCATGAACAGCGCCTCCAACGAACCGCGCACCTGCTCGGTCCGGAGCGCGGTGCCAGGGCCCCACAGGATCATGCTGATCCACATGTAGGTCGCCCAGCCCAGGAACAGGAAGCCGGCCACCTCCGCTGTGCCTGTCCGCTGCGCGAAGGCATCGAGTGCTGCCGGCTGGCCGCCGGAGTAGCCCTGCGCCTGGAAGACGTAGGCCAGCGGCAGGGCGATCGGCCAGAACAGGAAGCCGATGAACAGGCTCGGGTAGCGCCGCAGGAGGCGCCACTCCTTCATGCCGGCGGCGCCGAAGGCGCGCAGGTCGGCCCGCAGGTCGTCCAGCCGCGAGGGAGTCATTCGCGCAGCGCCCGGCCAGTCAACGAGATGAAGACGTCCTCGAGCGTGACGGGCACGACCTCGACGTGCTTGATGGCCGCGTTCTCCGCGCGGGCGGCGTCGAAGGCGATCGGCACGAAGTCCCGCGCGCTGCGCACGTGGACGGTGACTTCCAGCGTCCCGTTCTGATGCTCCTGGCGGGCCAGCGCGCCGGCGGTGCGTCTCCAATCGGGAGAGCAACGCGGCGTCGGCCGGGCCGGACTCGATCTCCAGGTGCACGACCTCGGTGGCGGCGATGGTGCGCTTCAGGCCGGCCGGCGTGTCGAGCGCCACGACGTGGCCGTGGTCGACGATCGCGATCCGGTCGCAGAGCTGGTCGGCCTCCTCCATGTAGTGCGTGGTGAGCAGAACGGTCCGGCCCTGCGCCTTCAGGTCGCGCACCCGGTCGCGCAGGTCGCGCGACGACTGCGGGTCCAGGCCGACCGTCGGCTCGTCCAGCAGCAGCAGCTCGGGATCGGGCAGGAGGGCTCGCGCCAGCACCAGGCGCTGGCGCATGCCGGTGCTGTAGCGCTCGACGTAGTCATCCGACCGGTCGTCCAGCTTGACCGCCTGCAGCGCCGATGCGATCCGCGCCTCCTGCTCCTTGGGCGGCACGTGGTAGAGCGCCGCGAAGTACTCGAGGTTCTCGCGGGCGGTGAGCTTCCAGTAGAGGCTGCGACCGTCGGACAGCACCGCGCCCATGCGCCGCCGCACTTCGCGGGCTTCCCGGACGACGTCGTAGCCCAGGATGCGGGCCGTGCCTTCGGTCGGCTCGAGCAGGGTCGACAGCATCTTCATGGTGGTGGTCTTGCCGGCACCGTTCGGCCCCAGCACCCCGAAGATCTCGCCGCGCTCGACCCGCAGGTCGATCCCGTCGACGGCGCGGAATCGCTCCCGCTGGTCCGGCTGGCGCCGCATCCGCTGCCAGGTCGTGCGCCGGCCGCGCTCGAATTCCTTGACCAGACCCACGGCGTCGATGGCCGGTCCGTCGTAACCCGGCTTCATGCCGCCACCTCATCGGTCATCTGGGCGGGCACGCCCCAGTAGAAGCCGCCCACCACGGCGGCGACCACGATCGCACCCGCGACCGAGAACAGGAGGGTGACCGCCCCCACGTCGATGATCACGCCGGCGATCGCCAGGCTGAACGGCGCGAGCCCAAACCCGCCGAGCATGACCAGGCTCATGACCCGGCCCCGGAAGGCCTGGTCGGTGCGCGCCTGCAGCCAGGCGATGACGCGCACGTTGATGAATCCGGCGCCGAGGCCGATGAACAGGATGGCCGCGTCGGCGATCCACAGGCTCGGCGCGTTCCCGACCAGCGCCAGGCCCACGCCCAGGCCGGCCGCGATGAGCAGCACCACCAGGCCCAGCCGCGGGACGTGGCGCAGCGAGCCCGCCAGCAGCGCTCCCGACCAAGGCGCCGACCCCGAACATCGACAGCATCAGGCCGAACTCGGCCGGACCGCCGCCGAAGCGTTCCTTGGCGAGGTAGGGGAGGCCCACCGACACCGGTCCGGTGAAGGCGAAGTTGAAGGCGGCGGTGAGGACGACGATCGCCCGCGTGGCGGGGTCGCGCCAGGCATAGGCCAGGCCCGAGCCGATGGTGGCCAGCACGCCCTCGCGCGGCCCGTCGTCCTGGCTCGGGGCCGGCCGCCGGCCGCCCCGCACGAAGAGCAGGCAGACCGCGGCCACGGCAAAGGAAGCGGCGTCGATGGCGAAGGCTGGTCCGGTGTTGATCGCCGCAATGACCAGGCCGGCGACGGCGGGACCGAGGAGCCCGGACAGCTGCTGCATCACCTGGACGAGCGCATTGGCGGGCGGCAGCAGCTTGTCGCTGACGATCATGGGCACGATGGTGTTCAGTGCCGGGTGGAAGAAGGCATCCACCACGCCGAAGATGACGGCCAGCACGTACAGCTGCCACAGCTGAGACATTGCCGGTCAGCACCAGGAACGCGACGAGCGCGACCACCACGGCGCGCAGCGCGTTCGAGATGATCATCAGGCTGCGCGGCGAGACGCGGTCTGACATTGCCCCGCCGAGGAGCATGAAGACGGCGCGCGGGATGGCGGCCGCCATCAGCACGGTTCCCAGCGCCACGCCGGATCCGGTCAGCTGCAGCGCCAGCCAGGCCAGGGCGATGAAATGGAACTGGTCGCCGATCAGCGAGATGGTCTCGCCGGCGAAGATGAGGCGGAAGTCATGCAGCCGCAGCGGCAGCAGCATGGCGAGCCCGCGCCGCGGCTCCTCGGGAGCCGTCACGGAAGTGGTGGTGGTCGGGGTCTCGCCGCTCGCGGTGGTATCCATCCTCACTCCATCGAGATGACGACGCCGTCGCCGGTCTCGTCCTCGGCCTCCACGATCGTGCCGGTGGTGTTGCTGTCGACCGCCTGCTCGATGAGTGCCGCGTAGCTCTCCGGGATGCCCGGCACCATCCGTGCCGCGGCCGCCGCGAAGGCGAGCGGCACGCGGACGTCGACGACGCGGCGGCCGCGCTCGTTGACCTGGATCCGGACCCGGCGCCCGCGTCCGCGCACGACGGTCCGGCCATCGGCGTCGAACGTGTCGCCGATGGCCAATGCCTGCGGCGCACGGTCGATCGCATCGCGCGCCTGGCCCAGGGCCTCGATGATTGGCGCGGCCTCTTCCGGCGAGAGCTTGCCCTCGGCCACCAGGCGCAGGACGGTGTTCATCTCGTCACTCATCGGAGCCCGATCCGTCGCTGCGCCGCTCAGCCGGCGCGTGGCCTCCTCGACGTCGATCTCGCCGCGCTCGAGCGCCTGCAGGATCGCGAGCTGATCCTCCTGGGACGGCGGGGAGGCGCCGGCGCGGCCGGCGGCGCGGGCGCCGGCGGCGGAGCGGGCACCCGATCCAGGCGACGTGGCCGGTGAATGGCCAGGTCCCCGGACATCGAGTTGAAGAGGATCTCCGGGCCGCCGGCGCCGACGGTGACCCGTCGCCGATCCTGGTACCCCTCGATCCGATGGTCCAGGTCGCTGCTCACGTCGGACGAGATGCCGCGCACCTCGAAGACGGCGCCACCGACCAGGGCGATGCTCAGGTCGCCGCTGACCGTGTCGATCCGATACGGCTCGCCCATCGCCAGCTGGCCCTCGAGGTCGATGTCGCCGGAGACCGCATTGGCGCGCAGGCTGCGGATGACGGGCGCCACCACGCTCAGGTCGCCGGAGACCGTATCGGCCTTGACCGAAATGGGCTGGTCGGCGCGCATGGTCACGTCACCCGAGACGCTGTTCACGCTCGCCGACCCGCCCAGCCGGGTCAGGGACAGGTCCCCTGACACCGTCGCGTATGCCTGCGTCGCCCAGCAGGCCCTTCGACGTTCACGTCCGCCGAGACGCCGGCAAAGCTCAGCTCGGCCTGCTCGGGAATCTCCGCGGAGATGTCGAAGTCCACGAGGCGTCCGGTGAAGAGGCGCTCGACCAGGCCGCCCAGGGGCGAGCGGCCGTCGGGCTCGGCGACGCCCAGGTAGCCATCGCCCTCGCTCCACCACGAGCTGGGCCTCGGCGAACATGCGATCGGCCTCCTCGTCGGAGCCGGCACGGAGCTGGAAGTTGGCGGTGATGCGGGCGGTCTCGCCGGACACGCCGCGCACGACTCCATCGCTGGAGGTGACCTTGATGCTCACGCGGCCGCTCCGACCGATGGGATGCTCAATCGTCTGGGTGCGGTAGAAGGTGGCCACGGCGCTCAGCTCCCGCCGCCAAGCTCACGCAGGGCGGCCGCGGCCTCATCGGCTGCGATCTCGCGCCGGGAGAGGCGCTCCAGGATGGCGCGTCGCTCGGCGGCCAGGTCGGCATCGGGTGCCTCCGGCGCCTCATCCACAGTGGCGGTCTCGTCCAGCTCGCCTTCGCCGGCATCCCCATCGGCCAGGCCCAGCGCGCGCACCAGGGCATCAACGCGGCCACGGACCGTGGGATAGGAGATCCCGAGCTCGCGCTCCATCTCCTTCAAGTTGCCCCGCGAGCGCAGGAAGCTCTCCAGCAGGGACATCTGCTCCTTGCTCAGCCGGCCGAAGCGACCGACGCCGAACTCGCCTTCGAGGGCGGTCCCACAGCTGCGGCAGTGCAGCCGCGAAATGGTCAGCTCGCCCTCGCAGACGGGGCAGGTGGAGATGACGTCGCGAGCCATGGCCTAGCGGCGTCCCATCTCACGGGTGGCGGGGCGGCTGCCGCCGACCCGGAAGATGCGGCGAATGCCGCGGTTCTGCGACGCGACATGGTCCCGAGAGCCACGAACGCGGTCCTCGGCCGCCAGGATGGCGTAGTGCAGTCGATAGTCCAACATGGCAACCTCTCCTTTGGAATTGATAGTTCTTACATACCGATTTCGAAGATCTGCGGGCACTGTACAGGCGCCGTATCAGTCTGTCAACCCCTTATTCTGAAATTAGCAAGCCCATTTGCTAAATGTGTCGCGAATCGGTGCTCAGACAGGCCGATCAGACGTCAGGCCGGATGCCCCGACACGCCCTTGAGGCATGGGCTACCATGGATTGCGACCCCAATGACTGCCAGCCTGCTGCCCTACGCGCCCGAACGCGACGTCTATCGACTGCTGCAGGTCGCGCCCACGGCCAGCGACCGGGAAATCGCGCTCGCGTGCCGCCGCCTGGCCCTGGCCTTCCATCCCGACCACAATCGCTCGCCGCGCGCCAACGAAGAGATGCAGATCGTGAACGCGGTGCGGAACCTGCTCAGCGATCCGGGTTCCCGCGCGGTGTATGACGGCGCCCGGCGGCGCTTCCTGTACTACGGCGAGCGGTCCTGGCCCGATGCCCGCCGGGCCGCGGCCACGCCAACCTGGGTCAGCCGCTCCGTGGCTTCCCATCCCGTGCGGCCCCATCATCCAGACGCGCCGCGTCCGGTGCGCGTCACGGGTCACGCCCTTCGAGCGGCCGACTCCCGTCCATCGAGCTCCTGCACCGGCGCGCACGACGGGCGGCCCTGACCTGGTGGCGGCGGTGCGAGGCGCGCTGGCCGTGCTTGGGCCGCCCCGGTGCCCGAGCTGCCGCGAGCGCGTCGAGGCCGACTATCGCTACTGCGCCTACTGCGGCACCTGGGTCGGCCGTACGGAGAAGCTGGCCGGAGCCTGAGGCTCCACGGCTGCGATCAGGCGCGCAGCGGGTCCGTTCGTTCGGGATCGATCCCCAGCTCGCCGATCGCCCGCGCCAGCTCCTCGCGACCGGCCGCGCCGGTCATGCACAGGCCGTGGAGCGCGGCGTAGGCGATCTGCTCCGGGCTCACCTCGAAATGGATGCGCAGCGCCTCGCGCGTGTCGCTGCGGCCGAAGCCATCGGTGCCGAGCGCGGTGAACGGCCGATCCATCCAGGGCGCCACCATGTGCGGCAGCGCCTTGAGATAGTCGGTGGCGGCCACGATCGGTCCCTCGGTCGGGGCCAGCTGCTGGACGATGTACGGCACGCGCTCCTCGGCCTCGGGGTGCAGCCGGTTCCAGCGCTCGATCTCCAGCGCCTCGTTGCGCAGCAGCTGGAAGGACGGCACGCTCCAGAGGTCGGCGGCGATGTCGTAGCGCTCCGCCAGCAGCGGCTGCGCCTTGATGGCCTGGTGCAGGATCGAGCCCGACGCCAGCAGCTGCACACGGCGCGAGCCCTTGTCCGCGGGTCGGAACAGGTACAGGCCGCGAACGATGCCCTCGTCGACACCCTCGGGCTTGGGCGGCATCACCCAGTTCTCGTTGTAGAGGGTGACGTAGTAGAAGATGTCCTCCGGCGCCTCGCCGTACATGCGCCGGATGCCGTCGCGCACGATCACCGCCAGCTCGTAGGCAAAGGCCGGGTCGTAGGCGCGGATGTTGGGCAGGACCGAGGCCAGGAGGTGGCTGTGCCCGTCGTCGTGCTGCAGGCCCTCGCCGGTGAGCGTGGTGCGGCCAGCGGTGGCGCCCATCAGGAAGCCGCGGCCCCGAGCGTCACCGAACGCCCAGGCGAGGTCGCCGGTGCGCTGGAAGCCGAACATCGAGTAGAAGATGTAGAAGGGGATCATCGGCTGGCCGTGCACGGCGTATGACGTGCCGGCGGCGGTGAAGTCGGCCATGGCACCGGCCTCGGTGATGCCCTCCTCCAGGATCTGGCCGTCCTCCTTCTCGAGATAGGAGAGCAGCAGCTCCTTGTCGACCGGCGTGTAGCGCTGGCCGAGCGGGTTGTAGATGCCGATCTCCTTGAAGAGGGGGTCCATGCCGAAGGTGCGGGCCTCGTCCGGGATGATCGGCACGATCCGGCGACCGATGGTCGCGTCGCGGGTCAGGTTCCGCGTCAGGCGGCTGAAGGCCATGGTGGTGGAGGCGGCCCGCTCCGACCCGGCGAAGAGCTCTGCATACGCCTCGTCCGCGGCATCCGCCAGCGGCATCGGCCGCACCACGCGGCGCGGCATCACGCCACCCAGCTGGTTGCGCCGCTCGAGCATGTACTGGATCTCGGGCGACTCCGGGCCGGGGTGGTAGTACGGCGCGTCGGCCAGCTGGTCGTCCGGGATCGGCAGCTCCAGCCGGTCGCGGAAGATCTTCAGCTCGTCCTGGGTCAGCTTCTTGGCCTGGTGGGTGACATTGCGCGCCTCGATGCCCGGGCCCAGCGCCCAGCCCTTGACCGTCTTGGCCAGGATCACCACCGGCGAGCCGGTGTGCTCGACCGCCGCCGCGTAGGCGGCGTACACCTTGCGGTAGTCGTGACCGCCGCGGCGCAGCTTCGGCAGGTCCTCATCGGGGAGATGGTCGACCAGGGCCTTCAGGCGCGGATCCGGGCCGAAGAAGTGCTCCCGGATGTAGGCGCCATCGGCCACGGACAGGCGCTGGTAATCGCCGTCCAGCGTCTCGTTCATCCTGTTCAGCAGCACGCCGTCGCTGTCGCGAGCCAGCAGGTCGTCCCACTCGCGCGCCCAGATCACCTTGATGACGTGCCAGCCGGCGCCTCGGAAGGTGGCCTCCAGCTCCTGGATGATCTTGCCGTTGCCGCGCACCGGACCGTCGAGGCGCTGCAGGTTGCAGTTGACGACAAAGATCAGATTGTCGAGCCCTTCGCGCGCCGCCAGGCCCAGCGCGCCCAGGGCCTCAGGCTCGTCCATCTCGCCGTCGCCCAGGAAGCCCCACACCCGGCTGGCGGAGGTGTCCACGATGCCGCGTGCGGCCAGGTAGCGATTGAATCGGGCCTGGTAGATCGCGTTGATCGGGCCGAGACCCATGCTGACGGTGGGGAACTGCCAGAAGTCGGGCATCAGCCGCGGGTGCGGATAGGACGACAGGCCGCCCGGCCAGAGAGCCTCGCGCCGGAAGTGGTCGAGCTGCTCCTCCGACAGGCGCCCCTCCAGGAACGCGCGGGCATAGATGCCGGGTGCGGCGTGGCCCTGGAAATAGACCTGGTCGCCGGCGGAGCCGTCATCGGGCCCGCGGAAGAAGTGGTTGAAGCCGACCTCGTACAGGCTGGCGGCGCTGGCGTAGGTGGACAGGTGCCCGCCGATGCCCTCGAAGCGGGTGTTGGCGCGCAGGACCATGGCCAGCGCGTTCCAGCGAATCATGCGGCGAATGCGCAGCTCCATCGCCTCGTCGCCGGGGAAGTACGGCTCCTGCTCCGGGGAGATGGTGTTGATGTAGCGCGTCTGGACCAGCGGCGGCAGGCCCACGTTGAGCTGACGGGCGCGCTTGAGCAGCTTGTAGATCAGGTAGCGGGCGCGGTCCGGGCCGACCTGCTCGACGACCGCGTCGAGCGACTCCATCCACTCCTGGGTTTCGGCAGGGTCAATGTCCGGCAGCTGCTGCTTGAACTGGTCGAAGACTTCGTGCATCGGACGATCCATCGGTGGCGTAATGGTACAGACCGATGCCGCCGCGCGAAGATGGCGGCGCGGCGTGCTGCGATGGCCCGACGGTGGCTGCCATGATCAGAGGCGATGCGCACGATCTATCGCGCCGAGCCACCGTGGCCCCACCGGGTGCTGATCCTGGGCGGCGGCTTCGCGGGCGTGATGACCGCCCAGGCGCTGGAGCGCCGCCTCGGCCGGCGCACCGACGTCGAGGTCTGGCTGGTGAGTCGCGACAACTTCATGCTCTTCACGCCGCTGCTGCCCGAGGTCTGCTCCGGCGCGCTCGAGCCGCGCCACGTCGTCAGCCCGCTGCGCGGCATGCTGCGGCGGCCCAGCAGCTGGTGCATCACCGCCGACGTCGAGTCGGTCGATCTGGACGGCAGCGCGGTGAACGTGATGGGACGCGACGGCGACCTCCACACGCTGCGATACGACTCGCTGGTGCTGGCGCTCGGCGGCGTGACGTACGGATTCGGCATCCCCGGCGTGGAGGAGCACACCATTGGCATGAAGTCGCTGGCCGACGCCTTCAGCCTGCGCAACCGCATGATCGAGATCCTGGAGCGCGCCGACCTGGAGGAGGACCCTGACGAGAAGCGGGCCCAGCTGACCTTCGTGGTGGGCGGCGGGGGATTCTCCGGAGTGGAGACGGCGGGCGAGGTGGAGGACTTCATCCAGCGTGTGCGCAGGCGCTATTACCCGAAGCTGCGCCAGACGGATGTCACGGCCCACCTGGTGGAGCTGCGCGACCGCATCCTGCCCGAGATGCCGGGACCGATGGGTGACTATGCGCGTCGGCGTCTCGAGCAGCGCGGCTACGAGGTCCTGACCGGCATGCCCATCAAGGAGGTGCGCGAGAACGAGGTCGTCATCGGCGAGGGCGATGCGCGCCGGACCATCCCCACCCGCACCGTCATATGGACCGCCGGCGTGCGGCCCGCCCCCTTGGTGGCGCAGGTCGGGGTCGAGGTCGACCGCGCCGGACGGGCGATCACCGATGCGACCATGGCCACGAGCCGGACGGGCGTGTTCGCCATTGGCGACTGCGCGGTGATCCCCAACGTCGACGACCCGGACGGGCCGCCGCACGCGCCCACCGCCCAGAACGCGGTCCGCGAGGCGAAGGCGCTGGCGCACAACATCCTGGCCCATATCGACGGCACGCCGCCCAAGCCGTTCCGCTACCGGCCCCTCGGGCAGCTGGCCTCGATCGGCCATCACACCGGCGTGGGCGTGGTGTTCGGCATCCGGGTGCGCGGCCTGCTGGCGTGGTTCATGTGGCGCGGCTACTACTGGAGTCGGACGCCGGGCTTCAGCGGCAAGGCGCACGTGGCGCTCGACTGGTTGCTGACCGCGATCTTCGGTACCGATCCCGTGCAGCTCAAGGTGGAGGACGAGCATTCCGCCATGGGCTCGTCCGGTCACCGCCGGCCGCCGGTGCACGACGAGGACTGAGGCCGGGGTACACTCGGACCGATGTCCCGCGCCGAGCGACGCGCCTACAAGCGCATGACCAAGAGCCAGGATCCGTACGCCGTGCCGGGGGCTGCCGCCAATCGCGGTCGCGCCGCGGCGCGGACCGCACGACGTGCCAAGCCGGCCGGCCCCTTCGTCTTCTGGTCGCGCCGCTTCATGACCTGGTTGTTCGGTGGCGCCCTCGCGGCCGGCCTGATCGCCTTCTCCCTCGCCTGGCCGAGTGGCTTGCCCGTCGCCCTGTGGGTGGGGCTCGGCGGCGCGGCGGCCTGGGCCGGCGTCATCGTCGGACTGCGCTTCCTCCAGGGCCGCAGGGCGGCCTCGGGGAGCTGATCGTCCCGTGGCTGGCCCCTTCGGGGCGGTCGCGCTCATCGGCCTGGGGTACCTGATCGGCGCCATCCCATTCGGCCTCCTGGCCGGACGCCTGGCCGGCGGCGTCGACCTGCGGCAGCACGGCTCCCGACGAACAGGCTCCACCAACGCGCTGCGAACGCTCGGATTGGGCTGGGCGGTTGCGGTCTTCGTGCTGGATGTGGCCAAGGGGGCGCTGGCGGTGCTGCTGGCGCAGGCGCTGTACCAGGCCGGGCCCGGCGGATCAGCGGAATGGGTGGCTGCGGCGGCCGGCGTCGCGGCGGTGGTCGGCCACAACTGGTCGGTCTTCATCGGGTTCGGCGGTGGGCGCGGGGTGGCCACGTCGGCGGGTGGGCTGCTGGTCATCTCACCGTGGACGCTGGCGGTGATCGGCCCGTTGATGGCGATCGTGGTGTGGCAGTCGCGCTACGTCTCGCTGGGCTCGGTGGTGGCGGCCGCCACGGCGCCGGCGGTCACGGCCGTGCTGGCGGCAATCGGCGTGGTCGGCTGGGCGGCGGTCGCCTACGCCCTCGCGACGGGGCTGCTGGTCATCGGCTCGCACCGCGACAACCTGCGCCGTCTGCGGAACGGCACCGAGCGGCGGATCGGTGAACGGGAGGCTGTGAGCTCCAATGGCTGAGGCTGAGCGCCCAACTACCGCCGGAACGCAGGCACCGGCCCCATCGGTCAGGCCGGCTCGACCGGCCCGGCTGACGTCGCTGCCCAATATGCTGGGCGTGGCGCGCATCGCGGCCACGCCGGTGGTGATGGCGCTCCTGCTGTACCCGTTCCCGGGCGCCGGCCTGGTGGCCTTCCTGGTATTCGGCGCCGCCGCCCTGACCGACTTCATCGACGGGCGCCTCGCGCGGGCACGCGGCGAGGTGAGCCCGCTCGGCATCTTCATGGACCTGACCGCCGACAAGGTGCTGGTGGCGGGGGCGCTGATCGCCATGGTCGAGGTTTCGCTGCTGTCGGCCTGGATCGCGGCGCTGCTCCTGATCCGTGAGCTGGTGGTCCAGGGCGTGCGCCAGCTGGCGGCCAGCGCCGACGTGGTCATGCCGGCGCGGGCCTGGGGCAAGGGCAAGACCTTCGCCACCCTGCTCGGGATGGGGCTGCTGATGCTCGCCTACGACGCCTCTACTGGCGGCCCGCTGGCGGGCACCGGCGTTGACGATTGGCTGACCACCGTGGGCGTCGCGACCATGGTGGTGGCCACCGTACTGAGCGTGGCGTCCGGGCTGGGCTACATCCGGGCGGCGCTGCCATTGCTGCTTGGACGGGCGCCGGGCGAGCCTACTTGATCAGCTTGCGCTCGATCTGGCGCATGGCAATGAAGAAGCAGATCCCGCAGAAGACGAACAGGTAGAGCAGGTCCCACGCCAGCCGCGGCTCGATCACCCCGGTGGTCAGCGCGCGCAGCAGGGTCACGCCGTGGTACAGCGGGATCGCCTCCATCAGGATCTGGATCGGCACCGGGTAGAAGCTGACCGGGAAGAAGGTGCCGCTGAACAGGAACATCGGCATCACCACCAGGCCCATTGGCAGGTCGAAGTCCTGCACCGTGCGCAGGTAGGCAGTGGTCGCCAGCCCGGCGGCACTGAAGGCGGCGCCCAGCAGGACGGCCGCGGCAGGGACGAAGATGGCCCATGGCGACAGGATCAGGCCCAGCGCCAGCATCACGATCAGGAACGCGACCACGTAGATGCTGCCCCGGAACAGGGACCAGATGAGCTCGCCGAGGGCGATGTCGCGGATCCCCAGTGGCGTGGCCAGGATCCCGTCGTAGATGTGCGCGAAGTTCAGCTTGAAGAAGACGTTGAAGATCGACTCGGCGATCGCCCCGTTGAGGGTCGACATCGCGAGCAGCCCCGGCGCCACGAAGGCCTGGTACGGGATGGTGCGGCCGTCGGTCAGGGTCACGCCGTCGGTCAGGCTGCCGAGCCCGTAGCCGATGCCCAGCAGGTAGAAGAGCGGCTCGAAGAAGCCCGAGACGATGATGATCCAGCTGTGCCGGTAGACGAGCAGGTTGCGCTGCACCAGCCGCCGAGCGCGCAGCAGGGATGACACGAACTCCGGCGTCGGGATCGGACCCAGCAACCGCCGCGTGGTGGCTTCCATCGGTCCGGCCACCTATTTCTCCAGCCTGCGGCTGAGGAGCCGATGGGCGACGACCGCGAAGGCCGACGCGAAGATCACCAGGTAGGCGACGTGCCACGGCCAGCCGGCCAGCGTTCCCGCGTCGCCCAGAACTGCGCCGCGGACCAGGGCGACCCCGTGGTACAGCGGCGTGGCGGCCGCGATCCACTCGAACCACTTCAGCGATTCGGGCAGTGAGCTCAGCGGGAAGAAGGTGCCGCTGAACAGGAAGAGCGGGTTGATGACGAAGCGGAACATCCAGGCGAAGCCCGCGTCGTTGCGCTGCGTGGCCGCGAAGCTGATGATCGCCGCCGAAAAGGCCACCCCCAGCAGCACGCAGGCCGGCACGGCCAGCAGCGCCAGGAAGGAGGTCGGGATGCGGAACAGCGTGAGCACCACCAGGAAGACGCTCGAAATGAGCACCATCCGGAAGCCGATCCACAGCAGCTCGCCACCCAGGATGTGGCGCACCTCGATGGGCGTGGCCAGCATGGCCTCGTAGTTCCGGCGCCACATGATCTTGCCCATGATCGGGAAGGTCGACTCGAAGACGGCCGACTGCATGCAGGTGGCCGCCATGATGCCCGGACCCAGGAACGCCAGGTAGTCACCGCCCGGCAGGCTGCTCACGTCGCGCGTCACCAGCTGGCCGAGCCCGAGGCCCATGGCCGTCAGGTAGAGCAGCGGCGTGACGAATGAGCTGAAGATGCTGCCGCGGAAGGTGCGCCGGTAGACCAGCAGGTTGCGCTGCAGGACGCGCGTGGCCGCGGTCATTCGATCAGCGTCCGCCCGGTCAGGCGACAGGAAGACATCCTCCAGCGTGGCGCGCCGGACGAGCGCCGACTCCACCGGGATCTGGCGGTCGTGCACCATCTCGAGCGCACGCTCACCGTCCTCGACGTAGAGCAGGTGTCGGTCGGGCAGCGCCTCGATGCGGTCCGCCAGCCCGTCCAGGCGGCCGTCCAGGCTCTCGCGCACGGAATCCGCGAAGCGCAGCTCGAGCACCTCGCGCGTCGAGTAGCGATCGATCAGCTCCCGCGGCGACCCTTCGGCGGCGATCTCGGCCTTGTCCATCACCACCAGCCGATCGCACAGCTGCTCGGCCTCGTCCATGTAGTGGGTGGTGATGATCAGCGTGGCGCCACGCTGCTTCAGGCGGTAGAGCCGCTCCCAGAGCAGGTGCCGCGCCTGCGGATCGAGGCCGGTGGTCGGCTCGTCCAGGATGATCAGCTCCGGCTCGTTGATCAGCGAGCGGGCGATCGTCAGCCGCCGCTTCATGCCGCCCGAGAGCGGCTCGACCTGGTCGGTGGCGCGCTCGGAGAGCTGGACGAACTCGAGCAGCTCGTCGGCCCGGGCCCTCGCCACCGCATCGGGAATATCGAAGTAGCGCGCGTACATCTCCAGGTTCTCGCGCACCGTCAGCTCTGCGTCCAGGTTGTCCAGCTGCGGCACCACGCCCAGACGCGCCTTGATCTGCGGCGCGTTGCGGCGCGGGTCCATGCCGATCACGGTCAGCTCGCCGGCGGTCACCGGCGACGAGCAGGCGATCATGCGCATGGTGCTGGTCTTGCCGGCGCCATTCGGGCCCAGGAAGCCGAATGCCTCGCCCACGTGCACGTCGAAGTCGATGGCGTTGACCGCCGTGAACTCGTCGAACCGCTTCGTCAGACCGCGCGCGTGGACAAGGACCTCGTCCGAAGGGGGCATGGACCGATTCTACCGCCGTCCGACCGGCGCTCTCATCGGGCTCGGCCTTGACGATCGCCGCAATCCCGGGCAATACTACGCGGCACGTAGTAGTGCGAACCCTGATGAGGAGGCCATGCGCGATTCCGCACCCAGCAACGATCCGCGCCTGCTGCTGATGATCAGCCTCGCCGGCGGGCCGAAGCACGGCCACGCCATGCTGCTCGACATCGCCGACTTCGCCGGCGTCCGGCTCGGCCCCGGCACGCTGTATGGGGCGCTGAGCCGCCTGGAGGAGGAGGGTCATGTCGCGCCGCTGCCGAGCGACGGTCGGCGCCGGCCCTACCGGCTCACTCCGGGCGGGCGCCGCGTGCTGGAGCGTCGACTGGGTGGCCTGGATCGCGCGGTGCGCACCGGGCTGCAGCGAGTGGGCGCATGAGCCTTCGACGCGACAACCTCGCGGAGCTCCTGCTGCGCTGCTATCCGCGAGCCTGGCGCGAGCGCTACGGCGACGAGCTGCTTGACCTGCTCTCAGAGGTTCCGCTCACGCCCCGCGCGATGTTCGACGTGGCGTGGAGCGGCCTCGCGCTGCGCGCGAACGCAGTCCATCGCGCTCTGCAAGGAGACACCGTCATGACCATTCGTCCCGCGTGGCGCCACCCCACCGCCTTTGCCGTGATCGGAGCGCTGCTGATCCTGCCCACCCTCTTCCTGGTCACGTCATCGCTGCTGGCGTACGAGCTCGACCTCACCCCCGTGCGCGAGTTCGCGGCGCCAATCCAGGCGGCGCATGACCAGCGTCCCTTCCGTTGACCTCCTGCTGGTGCTGGCGCCGGCGCTGGCCGCCAGCGCGGCCATCGCACCGCTGCTGCGGCTGGGCTGGGCGCGTCGCGATGGGACGCTGCAGGCGGTCGTCACCATCCGCGCTCTGGCGCTGAACGTGGCGGTGGGCCTGGTCGCCATTGGGCTGGGCGGCGTGCTGGTCTGGCACGTCGTCGTCGAAACGGCCCTGCACGCGGGCGCCTAGGGGGTCAGTCCTCGATGCGGTCCTCGATCTCCCAGGCGTGATCGAGCGCGTGCCACGCCGAGCGGCGGATGAAGTAGCGCGGGCTCCACGGATGCAGCGTGTTGCGCGGATTCTCGAGCGGACGGCCATTGGCCACGGCATCGAGCGTGGTGAGAGCCGCCTTGCGGACCGCGGCCATCTGGTCCTTGGCGGCTGCCTTCGGCGGCTTGCTGCCGAGCTGGCACCAGGTAGGCGACCTCCGCCTCCAGTACATGGCCGCTCATCTTGGCGAGGTTGCGCCCGCCGCCGCGCGGCCCCAGCCGGAGCTTCTTACCCTTGGCCGAGCGCGCCGCGGCGTCGAATGCCTTCCAGCTGGCCTCCAGCAGAGCGCGCTGGCGT
Organism: uncultured Chloroflexia bacterium; assembly: GCA_963783495.1. Lineage (GTDB taxonomy): Bacteria > Chloroflexota > Limnocylindria > QHBO01 > QHBO01 > DASSCW01. Next base: position 275,969 of record CAWANT010000006.1, on the reverse strand, counting down.
GACAGCTCCTTGCCCTTCAGCGGCTCGGCGTCCTGCCTGGTCGACTCGCTCGGCACGCCGAAGTCGGTGCCTCCACCCCCGGACAGCCGCTGAGCGACCTCGACTGTGGCGTCGGCGCCGGGCGGCGTTTCCTTCAGCCCGGCGCGCTTGACGACGCGGGCGTAGCGCGGCGCGTACGCGAGCAGCGCCTCGATGGCCTCCTCCGGGCTCCTTGCCGGAGCGGCTCCAGCCTGGCCAGTCGAGCGCGCCGGCAAAGGTGCGCTTGTCGCCGCGCTCCAGGTAGACCCGGAGCGCCTTCCGGGCAGGCACCGGTGGCTAGCGGGCCTCCTCGGCGGTGGACTCCACCTCGTCGCCGGCCTCCGATGCGGCTTCGTTGGCGGCATCCGCCATCTCGCCGACCCACTGTTCCGCGGCCCCGGCCGCGTCGCCGGCGACCGACTGCGCCGCCTCGTTTGCCTTGGCCACCATGGCGTCCAGGTCGATGCCCACCTGCTTCAGCAGGACGGCATCGAAGCGGTCGACGCCGGCCGCGCCCAGCACGGCCCCGAGCCAGAAGGCCGTCCTGGGGCCCGCGACCACGCCGACCACCCCGCCGACGATGCCGGCAATCGGGGAGCCGCTGATGTTCTGCACCTTGGGCATCGGCTCGCCCTCCAGCTGAGCGCGGCCCATGGCGGCGCCAGCCCGCGCGGCCGAGCCGAACAGGCTGCCCAGCAGCCCGGCCAGGATCGAAAGGATCAGTGACATGTCATGCCTCCCAGGTCTCACCCGGCTCAAGCGCAACCACCTGAGCCGATGTTTCGGCCGCCAGCGCGTCGGGCGTGCCGGCCAGGATGGGGAACGTGCCGTAGTGCACGGGGATCACTGTCTTGGCGCCGATCAGGCCCACCGCCCGCGCGGCGTCCGTCGGTCCCATGGTGTAGTGCCCTCCGATGGGCAGGATCGCGATCGATGGCGACCAACGCTCACGTACCAGCGCCATATCGCCGAATAGGTCGGTGTCGCCGGTATGGTAGACGCGGGCGCCGTCCTCGAACTCGATGACCCAGCCCCAGCAGCCAACCTCGCGGCTGCTGGGTCCGCCGCCGGTCAGGCTCACCGCCCCGGAGTGCTCGGCATGGACCATGGTGAAGCCGATGCCGGCGGCCTCGAAGGTACCGCCCTTGTTCATGCCGACGGCCTCGACGTCCTTCTCGCCGAGGTAGAGGCTCATCTCGTGCGAGCAGATCACCGTGGCGCCGGCCCGCGCCAGCTCCACGACATCGACGGCATCGTCGCCGACGTGGTCGAAGTGGCCGTGGGTCGGCGCCACCACATCGACCTGCTCGGCCGTGCGGTAGGAGTCGGCGTAGGTTGGAGCACCGGTCCATCGGTCCACCCAGACCCACTTGTCGCCCGGCGATCGGTACAGGACTCCTGCGTGCCCGAGCCTGGTGATCCTCAGCTTGGCCATCTGCGTTCAAGCCTCTCCCTGCTGTGTCGAATCGTAGACCGATGTGTCGGCTGGTCAGCCGGGGACCAGCAGTCTCCCGGCGGCGGCAATGCGCTCCATCCAGGGTCGCTCCCGCCCGATCGTCGTTTCAGCACCATGGCCGGGCAGCACTCGCACCTCGTCGTGCAGGTCGCGGGCCAGCCTGGCCAGCGACTCGACCATCGCGCCGTCGTCGCCGCCGGGGAGGTCGGTGCGGCCGAAGGAGCCGGCGAACAGCACATCACCTGCCAGCAGCAGCCGATGCGTCGGCTCGTACAGGCAGATCGATCCCTCCGTATGCCCGGGCGTATGCAGCACCTCGAACGACAGGGTGCCCGCGTGCCACGCGATCGCCGCTCCCGCAGCTCACGCTCGGCGGTGACTCGTTCGACCTCCAGCCCGTAGTTATTGCGGCCGTCCAGCCGATACGCATCCTCCGGATGGATCGCCAGCGGGGCGCCGGTGGCGCGCTTCAGCGGGCCGTTGTCGAAGATGTGGTCGATGTGGCCGTGCGAGTTGGCGATCAGGTGCACGCGCAGCTGGTTGGCCGCGGCGCGTTCGACCAGGCTGGCTGTTGAGCTCATGCCGGGGTCGAGGATCAGGGCCTCGGGGAGGACCCGTCCCAGACCAGATAGGCGTTGGTGTCCCATGGCGGGAAGGCGCCGACCTCGATGCGCGGCGCATGGCCGGCCGCTCCTTGAACGCGCTGGACCAGGGGCGAGCCGTCCCTCATTGCTCGGCGACGCCCGCCGGCCCGGCGACACCGGGCATCCCATCGGCCGGCCGCAGGCCGAAGGCGCGGGCCAGGGCCATGGCCATCGCCTCCTCCACCGCCTCCATCGGCACGGGGTGGCCGAGCTCATGGGCCAGGCTGGTGACCTCCTTGTCGGGGATCCCGCACGGGATCATCTCGTCGAACCAGGCCAGCGTGGTGTTGACGTTCAGGGCCAGCCCGTGGGTGGTCACGCCGCGCCGCACCCGGACGCCGATCGCGGCGAGCTTCCGCTGATCCTCGACCCAGGCGCCGGTGAGGCCCTCGACGCGGCCGGCGGTCACGCCGAAAGCGGCGGCGGTCTCGATGATGGCCGCCTCCAGGCTGCGTACGTAGCGGCGCAGGTCGAGCGGGTCGCGCAGCTCGACGATGGGATAGGCGACCAGCTGGCCCGGCCCGTGGAAGGTGATGTCGCCGCCGCGATCGATGCGCATGAACTCGGCGCCCAGCTCGCGTAGGCGGCCCGGGTCGGCCAGCAGGTTCCCGTCATCGCCACCGCGGCCGATGGTATAGACCGGGAAGTGCTCGAGCAGCAGCAGCCGATCGCCGATGTGACGGCGCCGCCGTTGGTCCGCCAGCTCGTCCTGCAGCTCCCAGGTGGGCTGATAGGGAACCGTTCCCAGCCGCTCGACGGTCAGCACCCCGCCGTGCGCGGCCAGCAGCGGCCGCGCGTCGCTCGCCGGCGTGAAGGGAAGGTCGCGACGGGGTCGGCGACGGGGTCGGGCCTCCTCCGCGGAGGGAGCGACGCTGATGTCCCGCATGGTGGTCATCTTGGGCGAGCCTTACGGAGCGTCAGACGGCAGCTGCCGCCTGGCCCGGCACCTGCTCGGCGGCGTGATAGCTGGAACGGACCAGCGGCCCGGACTGGACGTGGGCGAAACCCATCTCGAGCCCGATGCGCCGCAGGCCCATGAACTCGGCCGGGGTGTAGTACTTGTGCAGCGGCAGGTGCTGGCGGCTGGGGCGCAGGTACTGGCCGATGGTCAGCACGTCGACATCCGCCGCTCGGAGCAGGCGCATGGCTTCAACCACCTCGTCCCAGGACTCGCCCAGGCCGAGCATCAGGCCGGTCTTGGTCACCATCTCGTCGAAGCCGATCTCACGCGCAACGGCGCGTCCGGTCGTAAGCACGCCCACGCTGCGATCCCAGCGCGCACGGCGCCGAACAGCCCGCTGCAGGCGCGGGACCGTCTCGACGTTGTGGTTCAGGATCTCGGGCTGCGCCTCGACCACGGTCCGGATGTCGGCAGCGCGGCCATTCAGGTCGCTGATCAGCACCTCGATGCTGGTGTCCGGCGATGCGAGGCGGATCTGCCGGATCGTCTCGGCGACGATTGCCGGCCCCGCCATCGGGCAGATCGTCGCGGGCGACCATGGTCACCACCGCGTGCTTCAGGTTCATGAGCCTGGCCGCCTCCGCCACGCGCCTTGGCTCGTCCAGGTCGGTGGTCGGTGGCCGGCCGGTATCGATGGCGCAGAAGCCGCAGTTCCGGGTGCAGACGCTTCCGAGCACCATGAATGTCGCCGTGCCGAGCGCCCAGCATTCGCCCTGGTTCGGGCAGCGCGCCTCCTCGCACACGGTGTGGAGGGCCTCCGCCCGCATCAGCCGGTTGACCGATGCGTACGTCTCGCCGACACCGATGCGCACCTTCAGCCACTCCGGGCGCCGTCCGCCGGGTCCGGCGTTCTCCGGGATGGGGTCACCGGGTGCCAGCAGTCCGCCATCGAGGCTCGGGCCGCCCGGATACATCACCTCCGACGGCGAAGCGTGGCCCGGCTGCGGACCGACGACCGTCAGTTCGCCGAGCGCGGAGAAGTCGGGAGTGTGCTGCAGGCCCACGCGCTGAGTCTACCGAAGGGCCATGGGGAGCGCCGCAGTCAGGCCGGCTGCGGCTCGCCGGCCGGCGTGCGGGCCGGCTCGTCGGGCCGCAGCTTCAGGCCGCGCAGCAGCTGGGCGTTGGCCGCCACCACGATGGTCGACACGCTCATGACCAATGCGCCCACGCTCATCGGCAGCGAGAATCCGAGCGGGCACGAGGAGGCCGGCCGCCACCGGGATGGCGATGGCGTTGTAGGCGGTGGCCCACACCAGATTCTGCACCATCTTGCGGTAGGTGGCGCGGCTCAGGACGATGGCCGCGGCCACGTCGCGCGGGTCGCTGCGGACCAGGACGATCCCCGCCGATTCGACCGCCACGTCGGTCCCGGCCCCGATGGCGATCCCCACGTCGGCCCGCGCCAGGGCCGGCGCGTCGTTGACACCGTCGCCAACCATGGCAACCCGCACGCCTCCGTCCTGGAAGCGCCGCACGGCGGCCGCCTTGTCGGCCGGCAGCACCTGCGCGGATGTCTCGTCGATCCCGATGCGGCGCGCCACCGAGTCGGCCACCGCCTGTGCATCGCCGGTGATCATCGCCACTCGCAGGCCCATCTCGTGCAGCCGTCTGACGGCCTCCGCCGACTCGGGGCGAATCTCATCCTCCAGGGCCATGGCGCCCAGCACGGAGCCGTCCGCCACGGTGAAGAGCACCGTGCGGCCCTGCGTGGACCACTGCTCGGCGGCTTCGGAAACGGTCGGCGGAACGTCCACGCCGAGCTCCTCGACCAGGCGGGAGCTGCCAACCCGTACCTGCCTGCCGTCGACAATGGCGGTCGCGCCGCGCCCGGCGAGCGCCTCGAACGCCGAGGCCCCGGGCAGCGCCAGCCGGCGGTCGCCGGCGGCGCGCAGCACGGCACGCCCCAGGGGGTGCTCCGAATCCGCCTCGGCCGCGGCGCTCAGCGCCAGCAGAGCATCTTCGTCCCAGCCTGGCGCCGGCCTGATGCCGGCCACGACGGGCTCGCCGCGGGTCAGCGTGCCGGTCTTGTCGAAGATGACGACCTGCACCTCGCGGGCGCGCTCCAGCGCCAGCCGATCCTTGACCAGCAGCCCATTGCGGGCGCCGAGGGTGGTGCTGATGGCGATCACCAGCGGGATGGCCAGGCCCAGCGCGTGCGGGCAGGCGATGACCAGGACGGTCGCGGTGCGGATCAGTGCCTCCTCCGGCTGGCCCAGCGCCGTCCAGACCACGAGCGTGATGACGCCCGCGCCCAGCGCCACGAAGAAGAGGAGCGCGGCGGCCCGGTCCGCCAGCACCTGCGCGTGCGACTGCGAGGCCTGGGCCTCGGCGACCAGCCGCATGATCCCGGAGAGCGCGGTCTGCTCGCCGACCGCCGTGACCGCGACCCGCAGGCTGCCGCCGGCGGCCACGGTGCCGGCCACGACCTGGTCGCCGGGCTGCTTGGCGACGGGGCGCGACTCGCCGGTGATCATCGATTCGTCGACGTCCGCGGCATCCATCGGCCACCGTTCCATCGGCGGGGACGCGCGTGCCGGGCCGGACCAGGACGACGTCGCCCACGACGAGCGACTCCAGCGGCACGACCTCGGTGCCGGTCGCCGTCACCCGCTCGGCGGAGTCGGGCAGCAGCTGGGCCAGCGCGGAGAGCGCGCCCTGGGCCTGCATGATGGAGCGCATCTCGATCCAATGACCAAGGCTCATGACCGTGATGAGGGTCGACAGCTCCCACCACACGTCGACCTCGAAGATGCCCAGCGTCGCGGCCCACGACGCGGCGAACGCCACCACGATCGCCAGCGAGATGAGGGTCATCATCCCCGGCTGGCGGTTGCGCAGCTCGCCGGCGGCGCCCTTCAGGAAGACCAGTCCGCCGTACGCAAAGATGATCGTCCCGAGCACAGGCGGGATCCACTCCGAGCCCGGGAAGACAGGTGCCTGGTAGCCGAGCCACTCCTGCACCTCGGCGCTCCAGATGACGACCGGGATGGTCAGCGCCAGGACGATCCAGAACTGGCGCCGGAATGCATCGGGATCATGGCCGGCGTGGTCGCCATGGCTGGCATGGCCGCCGTGTCCACCGTGCTGGTCGTGATCGCCGTGGCCCTGGTGCTCGACGGGGGAGGCGGGCGCAAGGTCGTGGTGGTCGTGATGCGGCTGGCCGTGATCCACTGGTCAGACTCCGGGCGGTGGCAGGGAATACTCCCCACCAGTATGCCCGATCGCCTGCCGCCGGTCGATCGCCAAAGCTGCCGGTAGAGTGCCGGCAATGAGTCGCGAATCGCCCACGGTCGAGGCCGACCGCCTCGAGCGCGCCCTGGCCGCGATCGGCAGGCCGGAGCGGGCGATCCAGGAGAAGCGCTACCTCAAGAGCGACCTCGCCTTCCTGGGCGCCACCGTCTGGCAGATCAGGGCGGAGGTCAAGGCCGCGGTTCGCGCGGCGCCCGCCCTGGACCACGACCAGCTGCTGGCGCTGGTGGACGCGCTCTGGGGACGCTCCGGTCTTCGAGCGGCGCATGGCAGCCACCGTGCTCCTCGAGCTGCGGGCCGACCTCCTGTCTGCGGCCGACCTGGCAGCGCTCGAGCGCGTCCTCCGCGAGTCGCTCACCTGGGCATTGGTCGACGGGCTGGCGGTCGACGTGGTCGGCGCCGTGCTGGCGGCCGATCCGGATGGGACCGGCCCCGTGCTGGACCGATGGTCGACGGACGGCGACTTCTGGATCCGACGCTCGGCCCTGCTGGCCTGGCTGCGGCCGCTTCGACACGGGGCGCCGCTTGATCGGTTCCTGGGCTACGCCGACGCCATGCTCGATGAGAAGGAGTTCTTCATCCGCAAGGCGATTGGCTGGGTGCTGCGCGAGGTCGGCAAGCGCCGACCGGATGAGGTGGCGGATTGGCTGGCGCCGCGCACGCATCGGGCCTCGGGGGTGACCATGCGGGAAGCGACGAAGTACCTGCCAGACGCCGATCGTGATCGACTGATGGACGCCTACCGGCGGCGGGTCTAGCCCAGCTCGACGAACTCGCGCTCCGGGTCGTGCGGAGTGGCAGGGGCTCCGTCCACCTGGAGCGTTGCCCGCTCGCGCGTCCGGTCGGCGGCAAAGTGGCGATCCTCTTCCGCCATCCATGCGAGCCACTGGCTTCGCATCTCCTCGCCATCACGTGCCAGACCACGCCGCAGATCGTTCGGCGCGCGGCGTCTCGACCCAGACGGCCATGGCCAGCCGGTCCTCGACTGCCCGCCGCGCCGACGAGACGCCCTCGAGGATCACGACTGCCGTGGACGCGGGAGACCGGGTCTGGTCGTACCGCCGAGCGTCCCAGTCGTACGCCTCGTAGCGGATCGGCTCGCCGGCGGCGACTTGGCGCAGCACGGTGGATTCCAGCCGCGGCCACCAGTCCACCGGCTCCTCCCACGAGGCGAAGTCGTCCGTCGGGATGACGGTGGCATCGTGCAGATGCCGAGACAATCGTGCAGCGAACAGGCTCTTGCCCGCGCCGCCCGGGCCGTCGACGGCCACCAGCCGCGTGGCGCCAAGCCGCGCCGGCCGCCCGCGGATGGCGGCCGCGAGATCGGCGTAGCGCCGGATCACCCGATCGGCGTCTGCGGGTCCCAGGCCTCCAGCCGCTTGCGGACGTCGGCCAGGAAGGCGCCAACCTGGGCACCGTCGAGGACGCGGTGGTCGAACGAGCAGGTCATGTTCATCATCGGGCGGATGACGATCACGTCCTCGCCCTCGATGGTCGTCACCACCGGCCGCTTGACGATGGCTTCCATGGAGAGGATGGCGACCTCCGGCGCGTTGATGATCGGCATGGATGAGACCGATCCGAACCAGCCGGTGTTGTTGACGGTGAAGGTTCCACCCTGGATCTCGTCCAGCTTCAGCTTGTTGCTGCGGGCGCGGGCGGCCAGGTCCTGGATCCGATGGTTGACGCCGCTGATCGAGAGCTGGTCCGCGTTGTGGATGACCGGCACCAACAGGCCGTTGTCGACCGCCACCGCGATGCCGATGTTCATGGCCTGCTTCAGGACGACCTTGTCCTCGGCGAACTGGCTGTTCACGGTCGGGTGCTGGCGCAGCGTCTCGGTCACCGCCTTGACGACAGCCGCCACGTAGCTGAGGCCGATGCCCTCGCGCGCCTTGTACGCGTCGTTGTTCTCTGCGCGCCAGCGGACCACGTTGTGCATGTCGACCTCCACCACCGTGTAGGCGTGGGGGACCGTCTGCTTGACGCGGGTCATCTTGGCGGCGATGCCCTTGCGCATCTGGGTCAGTGGGATCTCGACGTCGCCACCGGTCGGGGCAGCGATTGGCGTCGGCGGGGTGAATGAGGGCGCGGCCGCAGCCGGCGCGGCCGCAGCCGATGGTGCTGGAGCTGCGGCAGCCGGCGTCTGGGCGGCGGGCGTCGGCGCCTCAGCAGCTGCCGGGGCCGCTGGGGCGGGCTCCGGTGTGGCTTCGGGTTGCGCGCCGCCACCCTCGACGAAGGCGAGCACGTCTTCACGCGTCACGCGTCCGCCGGCGCCACTGCCCTTCAGCTGGGTGATGTCGAGGTTGTGCTCGCGGACCAGGCGGCGCACTGCGGGCGTCATCCGGACGGTGCCATCGCTCGGCGTTGCAGGTGCCTCCGCTGGCGCGGCATCCGCCGCCGGGGCCTCGGCTTGGGTGACGGGCGGCTTCTCCTCGACGACTGGCTGGGCTTCGGGCTCCGGCGGGGCCTCCGCCGGCCCCTCGGCCTCCGTGGTTGGCGCGGGTGCGGCCTCGGCGGGCTCTGCCGGTTCGGCGGCCGCTGCGGGTGCCTCCTCCTCGGCGGTAGCGGCACCGGCGCCGTCTCCACCGATCTCGGCCAGCGGCGTGCCGACCTTCACGGTCTCGCCGTCGGGGACCATGATCTTGGTGATGGTGCCGGCAACCTCGGCGGGGACCTCGGCATTGACCTTGTCGGTCACCACCTCGAACAGCGGGTCGTACTGCTCGACCGTGTCGCCTTCCTTGACCAGCCAGCGCTCGATGGTTCCCTCGGTGACCGACTCGCCCAGCTGCGGCATCTTGATCGTGGTCAATTCGTCCCTCGTTCCCAGGTTGCTGCGCCGGCCGGCACACGGTCCGTGGTCATGGTGCGCTCACGGTAGAGATCGCGCAGTGCGCCGATCTCGCCCCCATGGTGCAGATCGTGGTGAATCATGGTCCACAGAACCTGCCACGTTGGCCACTCTTCGCCCCAGTTGGTCATCCGACGGCCATCCAGATCGGCGTCGCTCAGGCCCGCCACGGCCCCCATCAGCAGTTCCTGTCCGCGTTCGAGCTCGGTGATCGCATCGGCCGCCGTGTGGGCCGAGTCGATCTCCGGCCACGTGAGCCGGCCAGGGCCGAACGCGTACTCGTGGTACATCACCTTGCACTCCGCGATGTGGACGAGGCGCCAGGCGATGGTGGTGAACGGCGGTGGCTCCGGATCCGGTTCCGCGTAGTCCACCGACCAGCGGCCGCCTGGGCCCTGGCGCACCGTCCAGCAATCGGCCACCGGCTCCCAGAAGAACTCCTCGTCGGTGAGCCCGTCCACCCGGTTACGGACGAAGCGGTACGCCTCGTCCATCTGGCTGGCCAGCAGCTGGGTCGCGCTCGGCATCGGCTCAGTACGCGGCCAGGCTACGGGCCGCGTCGACGATCTTGGCGGCATCGAGCATGAACCAGTCCTCCAGGACGTGGTGGAAGGGCACCCCCGGCACCTCGGGACCGGCCAGCCGGGTCACCGGCCCGTCCAGGTTCTCGAAGCAGTCCTGCGCGATCCAGGCCGCAACCTCCGCGCCGAAGCCGCCGAATCGGTTCGCCTCGTGGACGACCAGCGCCTTGCCGGTGCGCTCCACCGAGGCCGCGATGGCGGCGGTGTCCAGCGGGCGGAGCGTGCGCAGGTCGACGACCTCCGCCTCCACCCCGTCGTCGCGGGCGAGGATCTCGGCCGCCTCCAGGGCGCAGGTGCGCATGTAGCCGTAGCAGAAGATGGACAGATCCTTGCCGGAGCGGGCGACCTCCGCCGAGCCGATGGGGACCACGTGGTCGCCGTCGGGCACCTCCGCCTTGAACAGCCGGTACGTCTTCTTGTGCTCGAAGAACATGACCGGGTCAGGGTCGCGGACCGCGGCCTTGAGCAGGCCCTTGGCATCCGCCGGCGTGCCGGGCGCGACCACCTTGAGCCCTACCGTCGAGGTGAAGTAGGCCTCGTTCGACTGGCTGTGGTACAGCGCGCCATGGACCCCGCCGCCGTACGGCATGCGGATCACCATCGGCAGGCCAAAGGCGCCGTTGGACCGATAGCGCATGCGGCTGATCTCGGACACGATCTGGTTGAAGGCGGGTAGACGAAGTCGGCGAACTGCATCTCGGCGATGGGTCGCAGGCCGTAGATGGCGGCTCCGGCCGCAGCCCCGGCGATCATGCCCTCGGTCAGCGGCGTGTCCAGCACCCGCTTCTCACCGTACTTGGCGAACAGGCCCTCGGTGGCGCCGAAGACGCCGCCCTTCTTGCCGACGTCCTCACCCAGCACCATGACGTTCGGATCGCGCTCCAGCTCCTCGTCCATGCCGGTGCGAATCGCCTCGAGGATGTTCAGCTCGGCCATCGTCAGCCTCCCTGCCCGTCGCCGTCGGCGTAGACGTGCTGCTCGGCGCTGGCCACGTCCGGGTCGGGCCGCGCCTCAGCTCGCCGGCTGGCCTCGTTGATGGCGGCCTTGGCCTCGGCGCGCAGCTCCTCGTCGCGCTCGTCGGTGAGCAGGCCCCACTCGCGCAGCTGGCCGCCGAAGCGGGCGATCGGGTCCTGCTCCTTGAGCGCCTCGACCTCGGCCGGGTCGCGGTAGCGGCGCTGGTCGTCGTCCGAGGAATGGCTGGTCAGCCGCACCACGCGCGCCTCGATCAGGGTCGGGCCCTCTCCGGCGCGGGCGCGATCGTGCGCCTCCTTGGCGGCGGCGTAACAGGCCAGCGGGTCGGACCCGTCGACCAGGACGCCGGGGAAGCCGTAGCCCTCCGCGCGGACCGCCACGCGACCGCCGCCGACCTGCTTGTCGAGCGGCACGCTGATGGCGTAGCCGTTGTTCTCGCACACGAAGATGACCGGCAGCCGGTGCACGCCGGCGAAGTTCATGGCCTCGTGGATCTCGCCCTGGTTGCTGGTGCCCTCGCCGTACGAGGTCATGGCCACCACGTCGTCGCCGCGCACCCAGGCGCCCATGGCGATCCCCACCGCGTGCAGCACCTGCGTGCCGACCGGTGACGAGAGGCTGACCAGGTTGTACGGCGCGCCGCCGTAGTGGCCGGGCATCTGGCGGCCACCGGAGCTGACGTCGTCGCCCTTGGCCAGGTGGGCGGTGATGATGTCCTCCGGATCCATGCCGAAGGTGATGGCGCTGGCGATGGAGCGGTAGTAGGGCGCCATCCAATCGTGGCCGTGACGCATGGGCCAGGCGATGGCCACCTGCGCGCCCTCGTGCCCCTGGCCGGAGATGATGAAGGCGATCTTGCCCGCGCGCTGCATGAGCCACATCCGCTCGTCCACCGCACGGGCCACGAGCATCTGGCGATACATGGCCAGCACGTCGTCGTCGGAGAGCCCGAGCTCGTGGTGCCTCGGCGGTGCTTCGGTCTGGGCCACCTGCTCCATCACCCTCCCTGCGGTGTGTGGTTGATCATCAGATGTGGATCGGTGCGCCGTCCACTGCCAGCGCCGCCTCGGCCAACGCCTCGGTCAGCGTCGGGTGTGCGTGCACGCTCATCGCGATCTCTGCGGCTGTCCCCTCCACGAGGCGTGCCAACGTCGGCTCGGCCAGCAGGTCGCCCGCATGCGGGCCGATGATGTGGGCGCCCAGCACCAGTCCCGTCCCCGCATCGGCCACGATCTTGGCGAATCCGTCGATCTCGCCCACGATCGTCGCCTTGCCCAGCGCGCGGAACGGGAACGAGCCGGTCTTGACCTCGTGGCCGGCCTCGCGTGCCTCGGCCTCGGTCATGCCCACGCTGCTGATCTGCGGGCGGCAGAAGGTGGCGCGCGGCATCAGGCTCATGTCCACGGGCGCCGGGTCGTGGCCGGCGATGGTTTCGGCCGCCACCACCGACTCGTGCGCCGCCACGTGGGCGAGCGCAAAGCCCGGCACGATATCGCCAATGGCGTACATGTGCTCGGCGCCGGTCCGCATCCAGCCGTCGACCTTGACGTAGCCGCGGTCCAGCTCAACGCCCGGGATGGCCTCCAGGCCGATGTCCTCGGTCAGCGGCCGTCGCCCGACCGCCACCAGGATCAGGTCGGACTCCACCTCGGTCCGCTTGTCGCCCTCGCGGGCGGCAACGGTGAAGCGCAGCCCGTCGTCGGTCGGCTGGATGCTCTCGGTGTCGATGGTCGAGGACAGGTGGGCGGTGATGTCGCGCTTGCGGAAGACCCGGCCCAGCTCCTTGCTGACGTCGGCGTCCTCCAAGGGCACCAGCCGGTCCAGGAACTCGACCAGGTGCACCTCCGCCCCGAAGTCGCGGTACATGCTGGCCCACTCGACGCCCACCGCCCCGGCGCCCACGATCGTCACGCGCCGTGGGACCTCGGCGCGCTGCAGCGCCTCGTCGGAGGTGATGATGCGATGGCCGTCGACGTCCAGGCCGGGCAGCGACTTGGGCGCCGACCCGGTGGCCAGGATGAGATCCGTGCCGCTGGCGTCCACGTCACCCGACTCGCCGCCGGAGACGCGGACGCTGGTCGGGCCGGTCAGGGTGCCGTGGCCGCGGATGACGGTCACAGCATTCTTCTTGAGCAGGAACTCGACGCCCTTGACGTGCTTGTCCACGACCGCGTCGCGGCGCGCGCCGAGGGCAGGGTAGTCAAGGCTGATGCCCTCGTGCCCGGCCAGGCCGAACTCGCCGCCCTGCTCGTGAACCCGATGCAAGAGGTCGGCCGTCTCGAGCAGCGCCTTCGATGGAATGCAGCCGCGGTTCAGGCACGTGCCGCCCAGCTTGTCGCGCTCGATGAGGCCCACCTTGAGGCCCAGCTGCGCAGCGCGGATGGCGCCCACGTAGCTCATGCCACCGCCCAGGATCAGCAGGTCGAACTGCATCGTCTCGCTCATGCGGTGGCCACCGGTCGCTCCAGGGCGTGCCCCTCGTACGCCGCCAGGGCGGCGCGCCAGTCGTCGGGCACGCGCATGGGCCGGCCCCGCTCGTAGTCATAGGTGACCAGGACCGATGAGGATCGGGCCAGCTCGCGGCCGTCCGCCGCGGCATTCAGCTCGTGCGACATGCCGATGCTGCTGGTGCCCAACCAGTCGACCCGCGAGCCTATCTCCACCGTGTCCTGGAAGAAGATCGGCGAGCGGTAGTCGATCGAGATGTTCGCCAGGATCAGCGGCATCACACCGATCGGCTCCACCTGCAAGACGTCGACCAGGTATCGAATCCGGGCGAGCTCGATGTAGCTGGAGACGACGGCGTTGTTCACGTGCCCGAAGGCGTCGATGTCACGGAACCGCACGTCGACGCGCGTGCGGTGGCGGAAGTCGTCAGTCACGGAGGGCCGATTCTACAGTGCCTCCCCGACACGGGCGATGAGCGTGGCCAGCAAGGCGGTGCGAGGCACCACGCTGGCCAGGTCCAGCCACTCATCGGCCGAATGGTCGTCACCGCCGATGGGGCCGAGCCCGTCCAGGGTGGGCACCCCGAGTCCCGCGGTGGTGTTGGCGTCGCTGGCGCCGCCGGTTGCGGCGTCGGTCAGCGTCGAAGCCCAGCTCGCCGGCGATGTCGATGGCCAGCGCGGCCAGCCGGGCCGTGGCGGGCGTCTTCTCCATCGGCCGATGGCTTGCCAGCTCGCGGACCTGGCAGGTCACGCCCTCGACCGGGCCGTCCATCACGAGGCGCTCCACCTCGGCGCGGGCGGCGTCGAAGGTCTCGGCCGTGGCTGCGCGCAGGTCCACCTGCAGCCGGCACTCGGCCGGCACCACGTTCGGGCGCGTGCCGCCGGCGATCACGCCCGCGTTCAGGGTCACGTCGGGCCAGCGACCGTTGAGCGCGTGCAGGGCCACCACCTGCCGGGCGGCCGCCAGGATCGCGGAGCGGCCCTTCTCCGGCTCCACGCCCGCGTGCGCGGCGCGGCCGGTGAAGCGTGAGCTCGATGTCGGCGATGCCCTTGCGCGCGCTGACGATGGCGCCGCTGGCGCGGGCGCTCTCGAGCACCAGGCTGACGTCGTGCTCCGGCGCCAGGCGACGGATGTGCTGCGCCGCTGAAGATGGAGCCGATCTCCTCGTCCGGGTTGGCCACGAAGGTCACCGGCCGGGCGCCCGCCGGTTTCCTGCAGGGCGGCCAGGGCGTGCAGGCCGGCCAGCAGCCCGCCCTTCATGTCGCTGGTGCCCGGGCCCCAGGGCGCGGCTCGCCGCTGACGTGGTACGGCCGCGCCGCGCAGGTGCCCTCGTCGAAGACCGTGTCCATGTGCCCGATCAGCAGGCGCCGCGGACCGTCGCCGGCGAGATGGCCGATCACGAGGTCGCCGAGCTGCAGCTCGCCGGGCGCTGGCGGCGTGGGGGATGCGCTCGACCTCGGCGCCAAGCTCGGCCAGCGAGGCGGCCACCCGGTCGGCGACGCGGTTGACGCCGGCCGCGGTGTAGGAGCCGCAATCGATGTTGACGAGCGCCTCCAGCTCCGCCAGGTACCGCGGCAGGCGTGCCTGCGACGGCCTCGTGCAGGCTGGGCGGGGGCGGCATGGCGCGTGAGTATACTGCCGGCCATGCCGCAGGCCGCCAGCGCCGACGGGGTCGAGCTGCTCGAGCTCCGCGTGCTGGACGGCCCGAACCGCTTCTTCACCCGGCCGGCCGTCAAGCTCGAGTTCGGCGCCGATGAGCCGGGCGTCGCCGCCGCGGTCGCCACGCGTCGCCGGCGCAAGTCGTTCGGCACCTGTACGCCGGCCTGGACCTGAGCCCGCCGCGCCTCACCATGCGCGGACTCGGCCGACCGCCGGCGGGCGGCGATCGCCTTCCCCTGGCATCGTCGCGCCATCGCCCAGGCGGTGGGCACTGCCGCCTCGCGCGTCGCCCTGGGCATCACCACCGAGCGCCGGGAGCTTCGCGCGCTGCGGGCCGATCGCGCCTGGGTCCGCGCCCGCACCTGCCGACGCCGCGACGTGCCCGATGGTGGCCGTCACCGGCACCAACGGCAAGAGCACGACCACGCGCCTGATCGCGCACATCGCGCGCGAGGCCGGCCGGCGGGTCGGCATGACCAACTCGGACGGCATCTACGTCCGCGACGAGCTGGTGGAGCCGGGCGACTGGACCGGCTTCGGCGGCGCGGGTCGCGTCCTGGCGGAGCCCGGTCTGCAGCTCGCCGTGCTCGAGACGGCCCGCGGCGGGATCCTGCTGCGCGGCATCGGCTATGCGGCCAACGACGTGGCCGTCGTGACCAACGTCTCGGCCGACCACCTTGGCCTGCAGGGGATCGACACCGTCGACGAGCTGGCCGAGGTGAAGGCCACCATCGTGCGCATCACGCGGCGAGGCGGATGGGCGGTGCTGAACGCCGACGACCCGCGGGTGTGGGCGATGCGGCGCGAGACGCGCGCCGGCTGGTACGCGTTCAGCCTGGAGCCGGACAGCCCCGGCGTGCGCGAGGCGCTGGAGCGCGGCGGACGGGCCGCCGTCGTGCGGGACGGCGTCGTCACCCTGCTGCGCGCCGGTCGGTCGCCACGGCAGATCGCCACCGGTCGCCGAGCTGCCGGTCACCTTCGGCGGGCTCTCCACCTACAACGTGGCCAATGCGCTGGCCGCCGCCGCCGCCGCTGACGCGCTCGGCATTTCGGCCAGGCGGATCGCGGCGGGCCTGCGCTCCTTCACGCTCGACACCGGCGCCAACCCCGGACGCCTCAACCTCTACGAGCGGACGCGGCACGCTGGTGCTGATCGACTTCGCCCACAACGAGGCCGGCCTGCAGGGGCTGCTGGACGTGTCACGCCAGCTTGTCACGCGACCCGGCGGTGGCCGCCGCCGGGGCAAGGTCCGGCTGGCGCTGGGCACGGCCGGCGACCGGACCGATGAGATCCTGCGCAACCTGGGCCGCCTGGCCGGCGCGGGCGCCGACGACGTCGTCATCTGCGAGAAGCGCCACTACCTGCGCGGCCGCGACCTGGGGGCGATGAACCGGATCCTGCGCGCCGGTGTGCAAGGAGGGCGGCTTCGCCGGCAAGGTCGAGGCGCATCCCGAGCGAGCTGACCGCGCTGCAGGCACTGGAGCGACGGGCCAGGAAAGGCGACGTGGTGGCGGTCATGACCCACGTCGAGCGCAGCGAGATCGCCGATTGGCTGGAATCCGCGGGCTATCAGCCGGTGCCCATCGAACCGCCTGCGCGAGCTGCTGTCGGCGGGCTAGGCCTCGACCTCGATCCCGTCCTCGGTCGCCCAGGCGGGTGACTGCCGACATGGCGCCGCTGGAGGCGCCGTGCTGGCGGCGCTGCAGCTCTTTCCACACGTCGTTGGCGTGGTCGACGCAGACCACGATCAGGTCGCCGTCGCTCCCCAGGTCCAGCGCGCGCCGGGTCGCCTCCAGCTCGTCCAGCACGGTCTCCACCGTCTCGGCGCGGCGCGCCGGCGGCCATCTCGGCGCGCACGCCCTTCTCGATCAGGGCGGCCGTCTCGCCGCGGCGGCCGGCCGCGATTGTTCGCGTCCTCGCGCAGGATCAGCGTGTCGAAGTAGCGCGCGGCGGTCCGGCCCAGCTCCACGATGTCCTCATCGCGCCGGTCGCCGGCGGTGGCCATGACGCCGATGCGGCGGCCGGTGACCAGCGGCCGGCGACCCGTGGTCGACGGCTCGGCTCAGCTGGTCGACGAACTCGCCCAGGGAGCGCACGGCCGGCGGGTTGTGGGCGTAGTCGACGATCACCCGGTAGCCGTCCAGCTCGAACATGTTCAATCGGCCCGGCGCCATGAAGTAGCTGGTGGTGAAGGTGCGCAGGCCCTGCCGGATGTCGTGCAGGTGGGCGCCGGCCGCCCAGGCTGCGCCGGTGGCGGCCAGCGCGTTCTGGACGTTCATCCGCGCCCGCCCCTCGAAGGTCGCCGGCAGCAGGTGGGTCCAGACCAGTGGCATCGACTTGCGCCCCTGCCGCAGCACGATCATCTCGCCGTTGCGGCCCGGCTCGAGCGTCACTGCCCGCCGCCCGCGCGAGGCCTGGCGCTTGATCAGCTCGTTGTCCGGATCCATGCTGAAGTAGATGACCGATCCGGAGCAGTGGCGGCCCATGGCGGCGACCAGCGGGTCGTCGGCGTTGAGGACCGCCGTCCCGTCGCGCGGCACGGCCTCGACCACGACCTGCTTGACGTTGGCCAGCTGGCGGATCGAGTTGATGCCGGCCAGCCCCAGGTGGTCGCCGGTCACGTTCAGGACCACCGCCACGTCGTTGCGCTGGTAGCCCAGGCCCTCGCGCAGGATGCCGCCGCGCGCCACCTCGAACACCGCGAAGTCGACGGTCGGGTTCTGGAGCACGGTGGAGGCCGATCGCGGGCCCGATGAGTCGCCCTTCCGCACCGGCCGGCCGTCGACGAAGATGCCATCGGTCGAGGTCATGCCGACCTTGCGACCCATCCCCTTCATGACGTGCGAGATCATCCGGGCGGTGGTCGTCTTGCCGTTGCTGCCGGTCACCGCCACGATCGGGATGCGCGACGGGCTGCCGGGCGGGAAGAGCGCATCGATCACCGGCTTGGCCACGTACTGCGCCTCGCCCTCGGTCGGATGGGTGTGCATCCGGAAGCCCGGCGCGGCGTTGACCTCCACGATGCCGCCGCCGGTCTCGCGCACCGGCACGCTGATGTCGGGGCAGATGAAGTCGATGCCGGCGATGTCCAGGCCCACCACCCGCGCCGCCAGCTCGGCGATCTCGACGTTGTCGGGGTGCGCCTCATCGGTCCGGTCGATGCTGATGCCGCCGGTGCTCATGTTGCCGGTGCGCTTCAGGAAGACCCGCACGCCGCGTGGCGGGACGTCGCCCATCTCGAAGCCCTGCTCGCGGGCATAGGTGATTGACTCGTCGTCGACCTTGATGCGGGTCAGCACCTTCTCGTGACCGATCCCGCGCCGCGGATCGGCGTTGGTGATCTCGACCAGCTCGGCCAGGCTGTGCTCGCCGTCGCCCACGACGTGCGCCGGCACGCGCTGGGCCACCGCCCGCAGCACCCCGCCGATCACCAGGCAGCGGTAGTCGTTGCCGGTGAGGTACGACTCGACCACCACCCCGCCACTGCCGCGACTCGGCGCGGGCGGCGGCGTAGCCGGCCCGCACGGCGGCGTCATCGGCCAGGTTGAGCATCACGCCCCGGCCGTGGTTGCCGTCCAGCGGCTTGATCGCGACCGGGTAGCCGATGGTGGCGGCCGCGGCGGACGCCTCCTGTTCGTTGCGCACCACCTCGGAGCGCGGCACCGGCACGCCGGTCGCCGCCAGCAGCTTGTTGGTCAGCTTCTTGTCGGACGCGATGTCGACGCCCAGCGAGCTGGTCTGGCTGGTCATGGTTGCCCGGATGCGCTGCTGGTGGACGCCGTGGCCCAGCTGGACCAGCGACTGCTCGTTCAGGCGGATGGACGGGATGTCGCGCAGGGCGGCCTCGTCCAGGATGGCCTGGGTCGACGGGCCGAAGGCGGCCCGCTCGGCCAGCAGGACCAGCTTCTCGAATTCGACCCGGAAGTCGAAGTCGGGCTCTGGCGTGACCAGGTGGTTGACCAGCCGGACGGCCAGGCGCCCGGCCGCCAGTCCCACGCTCTCCTCGCCGAACGAGTAGACGACGTGGTAGCGCCCGGGCTCGCCGGTGCTGCGCGTCTTGCCGCGGCCGACCTCGGTGCCGGCCTCGCGCTGGAGCTGCAGCGCCACGTGCTCGGCCACGTGGCCCAGCCAGGTGCCCTCGCTGCAGTCGCCCCTCGAAGCCGCCCGGCGCGGCCGGTGCCGCACGAGTGGCTGCCGACCGCCGGGCACGCATGTCCAGCAACCCTTCCACGAAGCCGGGGATGGTGTTCGACGGGAACTGCTCCAGCACGCCCAGGTCGACGACCAGCTTGATGGCCGGGTCGTAGCTCCAGTAGTTCGGCCCGCGGAAGACGCGCGTCTCGACGATCTTCAGCTCGCCCGCCGGCTTGAGCTTCTTGCGGCTGGCCGCGCGTGCGCTCCACCTTCGCCTTCGACCGCGAGGCGATCGGCCGCTTGGCGCGCGCCGGTGCTCATTCGCTGGCCTCCTCGTCCAGGCGGCGGGCGCTGAGGGCCCGACGGCGCCGTGCCCGCTCCGGGGCGGTGTCATCGGCGCCCTCCGCCGCGATGCGGCGGATCAGGCGGCGGGTGACGTTCGAGGCGCTGGCGATGCGGGCCAGCTCGCGATCGGTGGCCGACACCGGCCGCAGCGGCGCGCGCAGGCGCCGCTTGCGGAGGTCGAACCGATAGCCCGAGGGGAGCGAGTGCAGGATCACGCCGCTGACCATGATCGGCTTGTGACGCTTCACCTCGTAGGCGTCGGTCTGAAGCTTGGCCGGATCCAGGATGGTGACCGATCCCTTGCCCAGCACCTCCATCATCCCGGCCGGGGTGACCAGCGCGGCGGTGTCCTCGTCGATGCCCATGCCCAGCAGGGCGGGGGACTGCGCCACCAGCGCCAGCAGCCGGCCGATCCGGTTCCGCTGCTCGAAGTGCTGGTCGATGATCACGCCCGGCAGCAGGCCGAGGCCGGCGCTCATCTGGGTCATGCGCTGCTTCGGGCGTCGTGCCGCTGGTGCCGAAGGCGACCATGTGGGTGCTGATGGCCGAGGCGCCGGCGCTGGTGCCGGCCACGATCACGCCGTGCTTGTGCCGATCGATGATCGCCCGTCCGAGCCCGGTCCCGCCGATCACGCTCGACAGGCGCAGCTGGTTGCCGCCGGTCATGAAGATGCCGGTCGCGTCGCGGACCGCCTCGATCGCCGCCGGCTGGTTGGCGTCCTCGCGGGTCAGCGGGCCGCAGGCCGCGCACCTCGGGGATGCCCAGCGAGCGGAAGAGTGACTGGTACAGCTCGGTGGCCTCGTCGCCCAGCGAGGACGCCGTCGAGATGACCGCCACGCGCGCATCGGCCCCGCCGGCCAGGGAGGCGAAGCGCGACAGGATCTGGCGCTGTCGCAGCTTGTCCTCGGCGCCGCCGATGATCAGCAGGTGCCCGGCGCGTGGCCCGCCGGACCGCTCGGTGGGAGGCATGTCGCGCCGCAGTCTACCGTCGCGCCCGCTCGGACGGCGAGGTGACGGGCGTCGTATCCTCGCCGGATGGCCGTCGATCGCGAGGCACGCACCGAGGAGCGCGACTACTACGAGGTGCTTGGCGCCGAACCCTCCGCCACGTCCGCGGAGCTGCGCGCCGCGTTCCGCGATGCCGTGCTGCGCCACCATCCCGATCGCGCCACGGCCAGCCAGCTGGCCACCCGCCGCACCGCCGTCCTCAACCGGGCATGGCGCGAGCTGCGCGATCCGCTGCGCCGCCTGCATTACGACCACGACCTCGAGCGCGGCACGGCGGCGACCCTGGACTGGCCGCTGGAGGTCGGACGAGATCGCCGGCTCCCGCCCGACGGCGCCGCGTCCCCCGCGCGGCCCAGCCGCCGAGCCGCTGGCACCAGCCGCAGTGGCGCAACGTGGCGGGGTTCCGCGTCCCCGTTGACGTGTTCATGGCGGGGCCCAGCGTGCAGAACGCCTGGATCGTGGCCAACCACATCACCGGCGAGGATTGGCGCACGCACGGCGAGCGCTACTGGCTGCGTTACGCGGCCGGCTACTACCGGGATCGGGGCCAGCATCGAGGACTGGATCGGCACGATGGAGCGCCTGATCGACCTGGACGATGCCTTCGACACGCTGGTGCAGGCGGACCTGCGAGCCGCCTACGTCAGCACCGGCATGCTGCTGCGCGGCATCGGCTTCCTGCGCCAGGTGGCCGAGCGGTATCCCGCCCAGCAGCAGCCAGCGCCGATGGGTGGACCGCGAGCTGCGGGCGCTGCTCGGCGAGTTTCGCGACCAGCGCGTGCGACGCGGCACGGTCGAGGATCGGGCCGAGGCGGCCGAGCTGCTGCTCAACTACCTGGAGGCGCTCGACATGGAGCCGGGCATCCCGGACGTGCGCGCCACGATCGTGGCGCTGCGCCGGGCCGGCCACGTCGGGCGTGCCGCGGAGATCGTCGAGCGGGTCGCGTCCCAGCGGGTAACCGAGCCCGCGCGCTGGTTCAGCATCGTGCAGCTGCTGACCGAGGCGGGCCAGCTCGATCGCGCCTCCTCGTTGCTGGCGGCGCTGGCGCGCGGCGATCATCCCGAGGCGCTGGATCGCCGCCGGATCGGCGGCGATCCCGTGCGGCGCATCGCGGCCGCGCGTCGCCGGCTGGTTCGTGCGCGCGAGCGTGCCGCAGTGCGGGACGCGAACGGGCCGCAGCAACCACCCGCAGCCGCCGGATCCCGGACCCGGCCGACGATCCATTGCCGGTTGACGTTGTCGCTGCGGGCGTGCGCCAGGCTTCGGCGCTGAGGTGACGCGGCGAGACATTCGCGACGCGGTCCTGGGCGCCGTGCTGGGAGGCGCGGCGGCGGGACTGTCGCTGTGGCTGGCCTCGACCACGGCGCAATCGGCGCCGTACGTCGTGCTGGTGGTGCTGGTCATCACGCTCATCGGCCTGAGCCTGGGAGCCATTCCCGCGCTCATCGCCTACGTCGTCGCGGGCGTGATCCTGCTCGCTGGCCTCGCTGCCGCCGACCGGAGCGGCCATGGCCGAGCCGGACGTCCTGCGCCTCATGGTCTTCGCCTTCGGCTCGCCGGTGGTCATCGTGCTGGGGCTGCGCTCGGAGTGGCAACAGCGCGCGGATCGAGCTGCCTGGCGGGCCAGCCGCGCCGCGGAGGAGCAGGCCAACCAGGCGCAGGCTGGCGGCCGACGCGGCCCGGCTTCGAGGTGCGCGATGCCTTGGAGCAGGTCGATCGCGAGCGGGCCCGGCTGGCGGAGGTGGCACAGGCCATCCCCGAGCCCCTGATCGTCTACGGACGCCGATGGGCTGGGCACCTTCGCCAACAACGCCGCCCTGCGCACGTTCGGGCGGAGCTTCTACGATCGGCCGCTGGAGGATTGGGCGCGCGTCGTCGAGCCGCGCGACGAAGGCGGGAGTCCGCTGCCGCGCGAGGAGTGGCCGCAGGTGCGGGCACGAACGGGGCCTTCGCGGCAACGGGTGCTGGTGCGCCTGCCGATGTCGGGACGCGACCTGCTGGTCGACGTGGAGGGCACGCCCCTGCCGGACGGCGGCAGCGTCCTGCTGCTGCGCGACGTGGGCAAGGAAGTCGACGAGCGGCGGCGCCTGTCTCGCTTCGCCAGCTTCGTGGCGCACGAGCTGCGCAACCCGCTGGCGGTGGCCAAGGCACGGATCGAGCTCGCCAACCGCGGCCGTGAAGCCGGTCGTGGCGTCGACCATGGGGCGCGGGCGCTGGAATCGGTCGATGCGGCCATCGGCATCCTCGAGCGGCTGGAGCTCTTCTCGCGGGCAGAGGCGGGCCGGCTGGACGCCGGCCAGGAGCCCGTTCGACCTGCGCGAGGCGGTCGGACGCCGGCATTGAGCGCCTGCGGGCGCAGGGCAGCGAGCGCGAGGTGCGCGTCGTCGCTCATGGCGACTCGGTGGTGCATGGCGATCGGCGGCCTGACCGAGCAGGCGATCACCAACCTGCTGACCAACGCCGACCGCTACTCGCAGCCGAACGCGCCGGTGGAGGTCGAGATCGATGGCCGCGAGGCGCCGCTGCTCCGCGTTCGCGACGCCGGCCCGGGCATCCCCGACGACGTGGCCGAGGTGATCTTCCGCGAGCGAGTCGGCTCCGGTCGCGGGCTGGGGCTGGGCCTCTTCCTGGTCAACGCGGCGATGCAGGCGCAGGGCGGAACCGTGCGCCTGGAGGAGCGGCGGCCGCGTGCATCGTTCGTGTTGGAGTGGCCACGCAGGCGCGGCGACCGGCGACGGGAGCGAGGCCGAGCCAGCGACCGTCGGCGCGTGACGGGCTCCGAGCCGCGGCCGACTGACCTGCTGCGGCTGCGCGACGCTGTTGAGCCGTATCCGGCCGAACCGTCGGATGAGCAGCTGGCCGAGGAGCTCGGCCTGCCGCCGGAGCAGGTGGTCCGCTTCGACATGAACACGCTGGGCGGGGGCCCCCTGCCGGCGGTGGTCGAGGCGCTGCGCTCGTTCGACCCCGCCCGCCTGGTCGAGTACGGCGACCAGGCGTACCGCCGGCTGCGCGCCGCCGTCGAGGCCGCCACTGGCTCGCCGGCCGTCCGGGTCATCCCCGGCGCCGGCGCGGACGAGCTGATCCGCCTGGTCACCACCATGACCGTCGGCCCGGGCGACTCGGTCGTCATCCCGACCCCGACCTTCGCGATGTTCGCGGTCGAGGCGCGCCTGGCGGGGGCCAGCGTGGTGGAGGTGGCGCGCGGCGACCCGGGCGAGCGGCAGCCGGTCGAGCGCATCCGCGCCGCGGCCGAACGAGCCGGCGCCAGGCTGGTCTGGCTGTGCTCGCCCGAACAACCCGACCGGCGACGGCTATGCCGCCGACGAGATCGCCGCCCTGGCCGATGGCCTGTCCGCCGTGGTGGTGGTCGACGCGGTCTACCAGGAGATGGCCGAGGTCTCGCTGGGCCTGCCGCCGGAGGGCGCCAGCCTCCTCCACCTGCAGGACCGATTCCCGAACCTGCTCATCCTGCGCTCCCTGGCGAAGGCCTATGGGCTGGCCGGCGCGCGGGTGGGCTACCTGGTCGTGCCCGATGGGCTGGCCGCCCGCTTCGAGGCGTCGCGCCTGCCCCTGGCCATCGGCGGAGCCAGCGAGGCGGCCGCCATCGCCGCCCTGTCCGATCTGGCTGCGGCGCGCGTGCGGCTGGCCGAGATCGTGGCGCAGCGCGACCGCCTGGCAGCTGCCTTCGACGACCGTGGGCTGGCGGGTGCTGCCGTCGCTCGCCAACTTCCTGCTGGTGCGGCCGCCGGATGCCGCAGGCGACCGCCGAAACGCTGTTGCGCCAGGGGCTGGCGGTGCGCAGCTACCCGGCCGGGCCGCTGCGCGACTGGCTGCGGATCACGGTCCGGGCGCCGGCCGAGAACGATCGGCTGCTCGAGGCGCTGGGCTCCATCGGCTGAAGTCAGTGCGGTCGCGTCAGTCGACCTGGGTGACCTCCATCGGCCCCAGGTCGGCGGCTTCCAGGGCGGCGCGGATCTGCGACGCGTCACCCACCGCCAGCATCAGGAACTGATCGGGCATCACGAGGTCGCGCGCCGCTGCCAGGACGTCGTCTGTCCTGCACCGCCTCCAGGTGCTGCCGATAGGTCTGCCAGTAGTCATCGGCCAGGCCGTAGACGGCCAGCGGCTCCATCGCGCTGGCCACGCCGCCGGTGGTCTCGAACCGAAGCGGGAAGACGCCGACCAGGTAGTCGCGCACCTCGTGCAGCTCGGTCTCGTCGGGTGCGGCGTCGCGGACGCGAGTCAGCAGATCGACCATCTCCTTGCAGCGCGTCGGCGGTGACCTCGGTCTGCACGGCCGCGCGCGGCGCTGAACGGACCCGGCGCGCGGCGCGGGTCGAAGCCGGCCCGGGCGCCGTACGTGTAGCCCAGCTCCTCGCGCAGGCGCAGGTTCAGGCGCGAGCCGAAGACGCCGCCCAGGATGCGCGCCCAGCACCAGCGCCGGGAAGTAGCGCGGTGAGCGACGGTCGATGCCAAGGTGGCCGACGCGCAGCTCGCTCTGCACCGAGCCGGGCCGGTCGACGATGACCAACCGCCGGGCGCCGGCTGCCTTCGGCGTGAAGGTTCGATGCCCGGGCCCGCCGCCGCGTCCAGTCGCCGAGATGGCGCTCGGCGGCCTGCACCACCGTGTCGTGGTCCACCGGCCCGGCCACGATCAGGTGGGCGGTGCTCGGCCCCCAGTGCGTGGCCTGGAAGGCGCGCACGTCGTCCAGGGTCAGGGCACTCCACCGTCTCCGGGGTGCCCGCCGAGAGCCGGCGGTACGGCGTCGACGCGTCGAACAGGTGGCGCAGGAACATCTCGTCGGCCAGGCGGCCGGGATCGGCGCGGGCCTGCAGGATGTCGGCGAGGCGCTCCGCCTTGAGCCGATCGAACTCGCCGGGGTCCAGGCGCGGCTCGCGGACCATCTCGGCCAGCAGCGCGATGCCGTCGTCGGCATGCTCGGGCAGCGATTGGAAGGCGGCCCGCGCCGAGTCCCAGCTGGATTCGCTGCTGACCTCGATGCCCAGCCGCTCGGTGGCCTCGGCAAAGGCGCCGGCGTCCAGGCGCCGCGTGCCGGTGACCAGCAGCTGGGCGGTGAGGGCCGCCACGCCAGCCTTGCGCCTCGTCCTCCGCCGCCGCCCCGGCGTCGACCAGCAGGTGCACGTTGACCACGGCGGCGCTCGGCACGGGGACCGTCCAGACAGTCATCCCGTTGCCAAGCTGCTGCCGATGGAACTCGGGAAAGTGATACGGGCGCGGGGCGCCGGCGACCGGGCGCAGCGGGTTGACGGTGGCCGGCATCAGGCAGCCTCCTCGGCCGGCGCCTCGGCCGGCAGGTAGGTCAGCACCAGCCGGTTATCCGGGCGCAGGGTCTCGCGCCATGGCGCGCCGCACGCGATCGGCATCGACAGCCAGGTAGCGGCTCACCTCGGTGTTGATGCGCTCCGGCTCGTCGAACAGGCAGGCGTACATCGACAGCCGGTCGGCGCGCTCGGCGATCCGCTCCAGGCTGGACTCCACCGCGGCGGCGTGCAGGTTGCCGACGCGCTCCAGCTCGGCGGCGGTCGGCCCCTCGGCGGCGAGCTGGTCGACCTCGTCCAGCAGCGCGGCCTCCAGTTGATCGGCGCCGACCCCCGGCTTGGCGGTGGCCCACATCGTGAACATCGACGCCCCGCCCACGATCGGGAACGCGAAGACGCTGACGTCCTGGGCCAGCTTCCGCTCGCGGACCAGCCGGCTGTACAGCCGCGACGCGCGGCCGACGCCCAGGACGTCGCCGGCCACCGACAGGTCATCGAAGGCGTCGCTGCCGAAGATCGGCATCCGATAGGCGACATAGACGCGCGGCAGCGGCACGCGATCGGCCACCTCCTCGCGCAGGCCCCTGCCGATCAGCGGCGGGATCGACATGTCCGGCGGCGGCGGCAGGTCGTCGTTGGCGGGGATCGGCCCGAAGTGCCGCTCGACCATGGCCAGCGCGCGTCCCGGTCGAAGTCGCCGGCCATGGTCAGCACCGCGTTGTTCGGCGCGTAGTAGGTGGCGAAGAACTCGCCGACGTCCTCGAGGCTGGCGGCGTTCAGGTCCTCCATGGAGCCGATGGTCGAATGGTGATAGGTGTGGCCCTCCGGGAAGAGCTGGGCCTGGATGCGCTCGTCCCAGGTGCCGTACGGCTGGTTGTCGACCGAGTAGCGGCGCTCGTTCTTGACCACCTCGCGCTGGTTGTCGAGCTTCTCCTGGGTCATGGCCGGCAGCAGGCTGGCCAGCCGGTCCGACTCCAGCCACAGTCCCAGCTCCAGCTCGTGGCTGGGCAGCGTCTCGAAGTAGTTGGTGCGGTCGAGCCAGGTGGAGGCGTTGAGGGTGCCCCCGGCCTGCTGGACATGGGCGAAGTGCTCACCCTTGGCAACGTGCTCCGAGCCCTGGAACATCATGTGCTCGAAGAGGTGCGCGAAGCCGGTGCGACCGGGCTTCTCGTGCTTGCTGCCGACGTCGTACCACAGGTTGACGGCGACGATCGGTGCGCTGTCGTCGTGGGAGAGGGCAACGCGCAGGCCGTTGTCGAGCCGGTGTCGCTCGATCGGGATGTCGGGCAAGAAGGCGTCTCCGGATGCTGTTGGTTGGGCCGCCCGGAAGGCTACCACGGAGCCCCGGCGAGCCTCGTCAATACCCGTCCACGCCGCGCTGGCACGCCGCGTGCGAATGGTGCTCATGCCATGAATCAAACCCGTCGTGAGGTGCTGCGCATCGCCCAGGTGGCGCCCCTGGCCGAGAGCGTGCCGCCGCAGATGTACGGGGGCACCGAGCGGATCGTCTCGTACCTGACCGACGAGCTCGTCCGCCAGGGCCACGACGTCACCCTGTATGCCAGCGGGGACTCGGTGACCGCGGCCGAGCTGGTGGCCATGACTCCTCGCGCCATGCGTCTGGACCCCGACGTCATCGATCCCCTCGCGCATACCGTCCGAATGATCGAACGGGTGATGGCCGATGCGGATCGGTACGACGTCATCCATTTCCACATGGATCATCTCCAGCTGGGCGCCATGCGGCGGCTGGAGACGCCGTCCGTGGCGACGATGCACGGCCGCATGGACCTTGCCGACATGGCGGACCTCTACCGCGAGTTCGCGGACGTGTCGCTGGTATCCATCTCGGACGCCCAGCGCACCCCGCTGCCGGACCTCGACTGGCGGGCCACCATCTACCACGGGCTGCCAATGGCCGAGATCAAGGCCTCGGTGGAGCCCGGGACGTATCTCGCCTTCCTGGGCCGTACCTCCCCGGAGAAAGGGCTGGACCAAGCGATCGCGATCGCGCAGCGCGGCGGCCTGCCACTGAAGGTCGCCGCCAAGGTCGATCCGGTTGACGAGGAGTACTTCGAGAACGAGATCCGGCCGCTGCTCACCGGCGAGATCGAGTTCGTGGGCGAGATCGCGGAGGACGAGAAGGACGAGTTCCTGGGCGGCGCGTCGGCCCTGCTCTTCCCCATCGACTGGCCGGAGCCTTTCGGCCTGGTGATGATCGAGGCGGCCGCCCGCGGGACGCCGGTGCTCGCCTATCCACGCGGTTCGGTGCGCGAAGTGATCGAGGAAGGCGTGACGGGGATGGTCGTCCATGACCTCGATCAGGCGGTGGCGTCGCTGCCGTCACTGCTGGCACTGCCGCGCGCGACGGTCCGGCAGGCCGTCGAGGAGCGCTTCTCGGTAGCCCGCATGGCGTCCGAGTACGTGGACGTCTACGAGCGCCTGATGGCCCCGATGGCGCGGGAGGACACTCCGGCCATGGCGATCAGCGGCGAGCAGGCGATCGTCCCGGCCGAAGGCGTGCCCGTGGCAGACTTGCCCACCATGAACGGCGGCACGATTTCCGACGAGGCGCCGGCGAACGGCTGACATACCACGTCCCGACCGGGTGCCGATGGCCGCGCCGGGCGAGGCCGGCCGGCGCGACGCCGACACCGGTGCGCTGGGTGGCCTGCCGGCGATCTCCGAGCTCGACGCGCAGCGCTACGACGTCCAAGCCGGCGCCGAGCTGGCCGATACCTACGACCAGGTCCTCAAGCACGGCGAGTCGTTCGCCGTCTTCGATCGCCATGGCGACATCCTGCCGGAGGGCATGGGGGAGGAGGGCATCTATCACCGCGGCACCCGGCATGTCTCGGGTCTCGTGCTGCGCCTCGCCGGCCACCGCCCGCTGCTGCTGGGATCCACCGCCAAGCGGGACAACTCGCGCCTCGCCTTCGACCTGACCAATACCGATGTCGGTCGCGGTCCGCAGCGGCTGCCGCACAGCAGCGTCCACCTGTCGCGCACCAAGGTGCTGTGGGACGGCGTCTGCCACGAGCGGCTGGTGGCGCGCAGCTTCGCCCGCGAGCCGGTGCACCTCGTCCTGACGCTACGCTTCCGGGCAGACTTCGCCGACCTCTTCGAGGTGCGCGGCGTGCATCGAGCGCGGGCGCGGCCACCACCTGCCGGCCCTGCTCAGCGAACGGGCGGTCGTGCTGCGCTACGTCGGCCTCGACGGGGTCATTCGCCGCACGCGCATCACATTTTCGTCACCGCCCATCCGGATCGAGCCGGGCGAGGCCGACTTCGACCTGGCGCTTCCCGATGAACGGCCGATGACCATCGACGTGGCCATAGCCTGTGAGACCGGCCGGGCGCGCCGAGCGTCGGCTCCCGACTTCGACACGGCCTCGGAGCGGGCGCGCGGCAGCCTGACGCGCCTCGTGCGATCGGCGGCAAGGGTGTCGAGCTCGAACGCTCTCTTCAACGATTGGCTCGAGCGCAGCGCGGCGGATGTGGCCATGCTCAGCTCCCGCACGCCCCACGGCCTGTATCCGTATGCCGGGGTCCCGTGGTTCAGCACGGTCTTCGGTCGCGACGGGCTCGTGACTGCGATGCAGACATTGTGGGTGGCGCCGCAGATCGCGCGTGGGGTGTTGGGCTACCTGGCCGCCCACCAGGCGGAACGGAGCGATCCCGTTCACGATGCCGAGCCCGGCAAGATCCTGCACGAGGTGCGGCAGGGCGAGATGTCCGCCACCGGCGAGGTGCCGTTCGCCCGCTACTACGGTAGTCACGACGCCACCCCGCTGTTCGTCATGCTGGCGGCGCGACACTGGCGCCAGACCAACGACCACGCCATGGCCCAGCGGCTCTGGCCGCACGTCGAGCGCGCGCTGGATGGATGGACCGCCATGGCGACCCCGACGGCGACGGCTTCCTCGAGTACGCGCGCAGCAACGAGCGTGGGCTCATCCAGCAGGGCTGGAAGGACTCGCACGACTCCATCTTCCATGCCGATGGTCGGATGGCGGAGGGACCGATCGCCACATGCGAGCTGCAGGCGTACGCCTACGCCGCGCGCGTGGGGGCGTCCGAGCTGGCGGCGCAGCTCGGTCATGGGCAGATGGCGCGCGAGCAGGAGCGGCGTGCAGCCGACCTGCAGCGTGCGTTCGACGCCGCCTTCTGGGACGAGGAGCTGGGCACCTACGCGCTGGCGCTCGACGGCGAGAAGCAACGCTGCCGGGTGCGCGCCTCCAATGCGGGCCACGTGCTGTGGTCGGGGATCGCCCTGCCCGAGCGGGCGGCTCGGGTCGCCGAGACACTCCTCTCGGACGCCTCGTTCTCAGGCTGGGGGATTCGCACCGTGGCGGCCGGCGAGGCGCGCTACAACCCGATCTCTTACCACAACGGCTCGATCTGGCCGCACGACAACGCCATCGCGGCCGTAGGCCTGGCGCGCTATGGCCGCCACGATCAGGCCGCGCGCCTGCTGGCCGGCCTGTTCGATGCCAGCCACACGTTCGACCTCGCGCGCTTGCCGGAGCTGTTCTGCGGCTTCACCCGTCGCCACGGCGAGGACGCCACCCGCTACCCGGTTGCCTGCTCGCCGCAGGCCTGGGCGGCGGGCTCGGTCTTCATGCTGCTGCAGGCCGTCCTGGGCCTGGAGGTTGACGCGCCGGCCCGCCAGGTTCGTTTCCGGCACGCGCGGCTACCCGACTTCCTGGACACGCTGTCGATCACCGGCCTGCGGGTCGGCGACGCGACGGTCGACCTGGCCATCGGGCGCCAGCCGCTGGGCGTGGACGTCCGGGTCGTTCGCCGGCGAGGTGACGTCGAGGTGATCGATCTCAAGTAGGCCGAGAGCTCAGGTGGCAACCAGCCGGATGAAGGCGTCCACGTCAACACGCGGATGGCCCGCAGTGCTCATGTTCGCGCGCACCGCCGTCGAGGTCGGCCAGGGCTGGCCAGGCGTGGATTGGTGTCGTGGTGAGCGGCCAGGGATTCGAACCCTGAACCTAGTGATTAAGAGTCACTTGCTCTGCCGTTGAGCTAGCCGCCCACTCGATTTCGGCCGATTCACGCTCAGATCGAGTCTGTGACTGTGAATCGCCGGGGAGAGAGGTTGACCACAGCGCTTGTCGAGTCTATAACTGTCGGGTAGGAAATCCTTCAGTTTGAGGCTCAGCACGATGGCCAAGACCCTTCCCCAGGTGCCGATTCTACCGCCCTCTCCGCGCTCGGTCCATTGCGCGCCTCGTTCCTGCGGCACCTGGCCGCCGAGAACAAGAGCCGCCATCACCGTGCTCACCTATGGCAAGGCCGTCGAGCAGCTCGACGCCTTCCTGCCGCGCTCCGGCATGCCGACCGCGGTCGACGCTATGACCGCGAGCACGTCGAATCCTTCCTGCTCGACCTGGAGCCAACGGCTGGAAGCCGTCGAGCCGGGCCAACCGCTTCCGCTCGCTGCAGCAGTTCTTCAATGGCTGCTCGCCGAGGGCGAGATCCGCGAGTCGCCGATGCGGAACATGAAGCCGCCGGCCATCCCCGAGGAGCCGCCCGAGATGCTGCGCGACGAGCAGCTGAAGGCGCTGCTGGCCACGGTCGACGGCACCGACTTCGAGTCCCGGCGCGACGCCGCCATCCTGTCGCTGCTCGTCGACTCGCGGCATCCGCCGCGCCGAGATCGCCGGCCTGCGCGTCAGCCGACGTCGACTTCGACCACAAGATGGTGGTGGTGCTGGGCAAGGGCCGGCGCCCGCGGGCCACGCCGTTCGGCCGCAAGACCGCGCAGGTGCTCGACCGCTACCTGCGCATCCGCGCGCGCCACGGACGCCGGCGCCGAGTGCTGTGGATCGGCAAGCAGGGCCGGCTCACCGCCTCCGGCATCGCCCAGGTGGTGAAGCGCCGCGCCGCGCGAGGCCGGCGTCACGGCCCACCCGCACACCTTCCGCCACGGCTTCGCGCACGCGCTGCTCGCCGATGGCATGCAGGAAGGCGACCTGATGCGCCTGGCCGGCTGGAAGAGCCGCCAGATGGTCGGCCGCTACGGCGCCAGCGCCGGCCGACGAGCGGGCGCGGGCCGCCTTCGAGCGCCACAGCCCGCGGGACCGGCTGTGACAACCGCGCGCGAGCTGCCGTCGGGCTGGGAGTGGTATACCCCACGCGGGCTCATCGGCTTCCAGTCTCAAGCCGCCCGAGGGCACCGACGTAGCCGCACCAGCCCGGGTGCCCTGGACCGCGGCCCGAGGCGGATCTGACCGGGCACAATGTCGCCCGGCGCGCAGCTGGCGGAGCTGCGCTGCCCGCGGTGCGGGGCGCCGCGCGCGTGGGCCGATGGTGTCGAACTCAACCTGGAGGCGCAGGGGTACGAATTCGAACCGATAAGCGAGCAGTAAGTCGACAGGTTGAGAATGGCGTCGGACCGGCGCTCCGTGGAAGCGTGACCATCCCAGGATGGCGGCTCGCGTCGTATGTTGCCTCCGCGCACCGCGAAGAATCATTCGTCATGTCCAACCAGCTACGCCGGCACTACGCTGCTGTGAACGGGAGGCAATGACGCGCAGTCCCTCATCCTTGGCCGCCGTGCTGCCCTGACTGCGCTGAGCCACTTGGCAAACTGGCCCGCCTGGTAGCCGAGGTGAACCCATGCACCGTCGAATCACTATCCCTAGGATTCGCAGTACTTGTCGCCGTGGGCCTCATTGCGGCTGTGGCGGTGATGCCTACGTTGGCCCAGCTTCCAATCGAGGTCCAGCCCCTCACCGGGCGCGCTGCATTCACCAACAACGTCGATCTGAAGTTCAAGCACAAGCTGGACGGCCACGCCACCAACGTAATCAACTTCGAGGACCCGTCCTTCACCCAGGTCGTGATGTTCACCGTCCACCCGGGTGCTATGTTCCCTTGGCACTCGCACAGAGAGCTCGGTGGTGGTAAACGTGGCCAGCGGCGGGCCGCGGCGTCCGTGAGCTGCCATGGACTGCGTCGAGCGTCACTACGGCACCAACGAGGCCTTTTTCGACCCCGGCCACGGCCACGTCCACACTGCCTTTAATCCCGGGACGGTGCCGACCGTGCTGGTGGCGACTTTCTACGGCCTTTCGGCCACCGGCCCGCTCTCGACGCCGGTGACGCCGCCGAGCGATTGCGTGGTCACGCCGTAGCCAATAGACGAAACACGAACAGGCTACAGCTTGGCGGAATGCCGCCAGTAAGCGGCCACCAGCATCGACCAGGCCCGGCGCTCCGTGGCAGCGTGACCATGCCGCCAAGACGGCGAGCGGCTGGCGTCGCCGGCCCCGGCCCCCACGTAATCGGCGATTCACTCGACGCCCAGCAGGTTGGCGATGCCTACAGCTGTCGCGACGGCCAGGGGCAGGGTCACGAGGGCCCAAAGGCAGCCCAGCCCGATCGCCGGCAGGGCGCTCGGTCGCCGCGCTTGGTGTTCATGGTGTAGCCAGAGGACCGGGGACAGTGGGACCGCCAGCGGTAGGAACACGAGGGCCGTGCGCAGCGCATCGCCAATCGACTCGCCCTGGAGATAGCCATAAACGGCTAGGCCGATACCTACCACGAGCCATATTCCCAGCATGATCGGCAGCTCGCGCAGGAACAGGCGCCATAGCTTGCGCGTCGTGCCCCGCCAATCGCCGATCTGCATACCGCTAGTCTGAGGCTCCGTGCCGTGGCCATCCGTGGATGGTGAGCGGCTGGCGTCGCCGGCCCCGCCCTAACTCGGCGCCCTGCCTTCTACGGTTGGTAGAACGGTCCGGTGCAATACCCGAGGCAATACAGCGTCCAGTCGGCGTCAGCGGCGGCCTCGTCCGACGGCAGCGCCTCCGCGCACCCTCCACCCTGGTAGTCCTGCTGCCGAGCATCCACCCCGGGAGATAGCCATCGCACTGGCTGAAGCGGGTCAGGTTCGGCCGGAAGAACAGGAGCCCGACGGCCAGGGCGACGGCGAGGACACCCGCGCTCAACCAGATGGCCCTAGCGGCCGACCACCGATCGCGGGGCAGCAATGGCATCGCCGGACGCTAGCACGGCGAGCAGTCATCGGGAACAGGACCTGAGGAGCCACCCCAGGATGGTGAGCGGCTGGCGTCGCCGGCCCGTCACGCGCGCCGCAGTCCTTCCGCAGGGGACTCAGTTGATACTCGATCCCTCGAAACAATCTGAGGTACACCCGTGAACCTACTGCGGCGACTTCTGTACTCCGTGAGCCTTGGCGCCTGCCTGGTGTTAGTCGCTACCGGGCCTGTCGCGGCAGCCGTGATCATCGGAACTGATTCCGGAGATTCGCTGTATGGAACGGGACAGCGTGACATCATCCGCGGCCTCGGCGGGCGAGACATCGTCGAAGGCTTCGGTGGGGCCGACACTCTGTACGGAGGCCCGGGAAACGACCGCGTTCGGGGATTCGTCGGCCATGACACGCTCTACGGCAACGCCGGCGAAGATAGTCTCATCGGCGGTCGCGGGAATGACATTCTCCGGCCGGGTGATGGGCGTGACGGAAACAACGGCGGCCCCGGTGACGACACGATCTATCTGGCGGCGATGGCGACGTCGACTTTGTTATGTGCGGCGATGGTGCCGACGTCACCTATTACGGTCCCAACGACATCGTATACGATGATTGCGAGACCAAGATCAGGGTCAGTCTCTGAGGCCAGAGAGCTGCCTACGGCCACGGCGATACCGCAGCGCGGATAGACGGCCAGCAAGCCCTGGCGTCGCCGGTGACCTCGGCTGCCGCTCCGTGGCAGCGTGACCATATCCGCGAGGACGACGAGCGGCTGGCGTCGCCGGCCTTAGGAGGATGACCCGGCGCTGCTGGCGAACCAGTCGAGCGTCGTGCGGATCGCCTCGCGGTGGGGCGTCACGGTTGTCCCGAACGCGCTCTCGAACTTGGCGTGGTCGACGACCCACGGCGCGACCCGCTGGTACTGCTGCTCGCGGACCGCACGGAGCATCGGGCTGACGAGCGCGAGGCCGGCCAGGAGCACCGAGGGCAGCACGCGTAGTTGCGCCGGATGACCAGCCACCTCGTAGACCAGGCTCACGAACTCCCGGGTCGTTACTGTCTCCGCGCTCGGCACGTGCCACACCTCGCCGAGCGCGCGTTCGTCCGTGCCAAGGGTCACCAGCGCCCGAGCGAAGTCAGCGAGGTACGTGAACGTGTGGGGCTGGTCCGGATCGCCGAGGACCTGCGCCGGCTTCCCGGCGAGGGCTGGCAGGAAGAGGCGGTCGCCTGCGGTCGACTGGCGGCCCCACGGACCGTAGTAGTCCGACGCCCGACCGATCGTCGCCCGGACGCGGCCGGCCGCGTGCGCCGCCATCAGCTCGTCGGCAAGGGCTGCCCGGACGCGGCCGTTTGGTCCCGTCGCCCGATACGGAAGGTCTTCGGTCAGTCGTCCGGCGACCGGGCCGTAGGCGTAGAGGTTGTCGGCGTAGACGACTCGGGCACCGGTCGCGGCAGCGCCATCGAGGATGCCCGTCATGAGCGCCGGCAGGAGGGCTGGCCAGCGATCGTACGGCGCAGATGCGGCGTGGTAGACGACGGTCGCGCCGGCAAGGGCAGCGCGGCAGATGACGGGTCCGCCAGGTCAGCCTCGACCAGCTCGACCTCGGCGGGCAAGGCGGACGCCTGATGGCGCGCGACGGCTCGCGCAGTAAGTCCTCGCGCTACGAGCTCACCGACGACGGCACGGCCGACCGCGCCGATTCCGGCGACGACGTGGAGTCCTGTCTCACCCAAGGCGGATCACGAATCGAGCCTATAACTGAGACGGCTTTCGCTCCAGTCGCCACGCTCAGCGACCACAGCGGTTCGATCGGGGATGCTTAAGAGTCACTTGCTCTGCCGTTGAGCTAGCCGCCCGCGGGAAATGATGCCGGAAGCGCCCGGGCAGGGTCAAACCCTCACGCCCTCTCACATCCGTTCAGGACCGATGCCTACGGACCGCCGAATGGCTCCGGCGCATCGCTCGCCGGGTGGTCGTCCTGGAAGGCCCGGACCTGGTCGATGTCGGCGCTGTCCAGGTAGAGCATCCAGTCCCACGCGGTCACGGCTATGGGATGGCCGAAGTCCTCTCCAGTCCACGGCGACAGGATCACCTTGTGGTTGGCCGAGTTGAGCGCCTGCTCCGTGAACTGGGTCAGTTGATCGATGTCCTCCTGGGTGGCCGTGGACTGGTACCAGATCACGATGCCGCCATGCTCCAGGTTGTGGATGACCTGCGACTCGACTGCCGGATTGTCGGTCGTGTACACGCCCCAGTTGGCGGGCGTCGTCCAGTGCTGGCCGGACGTCGCTGGCACGCTGCTGTACGGCCCACCGACGGTGCCGTCCTGAATGTGGCCGCCGCCATCATCGACCTGCTGGACGCCGACCCGCGCCGCCGACCCCCCACCGAAGACGAGCACGATGATGAGCACGATCACGCCCAGCACCAACACGCCCCCCACCACCAGCAGCCGCCAGTCGATGGGCACCGCGCCGCCGCGCTGATTCAGGCGGCGCTGCATCGCCGTATCGCTCGCTCGACCCCGGCGCTGCACGCCCGCGGTCCGTCGCTTGGTGGCCATTGGCGCGACAGGATAGCCGAGGGCCACGCGAGGCGCGTTCGGCGGGATGGGTCTGACCGCTTGCTAGAATCAACTCCCGCCTGCCGCTGAGCGCAGGCCCGGAACACCCAGGGAGCGGTTGATGACGCAGTCCCCCGAGCCGCGGCAGAGCATGATCGGCCTTGCCCGCCGGCTCATCAACGGGGTCCTTGAGCTGGGGCGCCTGGAGGCGACCCGCGGCCGGCAGGAGCTCGGCCAGATGGTCGACGACACCAAGCAGGGTGCGCTCCTGCTGGGTATCGCCGGCGGCCTGTTGTTCATGGCGCTGATGGTGCTGCTCATCCTGCTGGTCGAGGCCATCACCCTGCTCACCGGCCTGCCCCGCTGGGTAACCGCGCTGATATCGCTGATCGTGCTGGTGGGCGTCGGAGCCACGCTCGCCTACATCGGATCCAAGAGGATTCGCGTCGGGGCGCCCGAGGAGACAATCGAAGCGGTGAAGGAGGACATCGAGTGGGCGAAACGCTTGCTGAAACGCGGGTAGAGATCGCCGCTCGGCGTGCCGACAACGAGCGCACGGCGTCGGAGTTGGACGCGCGCGTTCGCCACGCGCTCGACGTGAAGGCCCGCTTCCGCGAAAACCCGCTTCTCTTTGTCGGCATTGGCGTCGGCGCCGTCTTCCTGCTGGCCGGCGGGCCGGCCCTGGTGTTCCGCTTCGCCAAGCGCCGCGTGAATCCATCCGCCGCCGAGCAGGCCTACGACGCCCTGCCGTCGCCGATGCAGGCCTGGGTCGACATGCTGGTGAGTGGGTCCGGGCCCAAGGCCCAGAAGGCACGCGATGCGCTGGTCGAGGAATTGGGGCGCTGGCGGCGCGAGCCGATCAAGGACAAGAAGGCGCGCAAGGAGCTGGCCCGCGCCATGGTCGATGGGCCGCCGGGGCCATCGCGGACGGCCTGGAAGGCCGCCGAGACGGCGGCGGGGCTCATTGCGGCCGCTCTTGCCCGCAAGGCGATCGAGGCCCTGATCACCGGCGAGGGACCATTCCGACCGGCCACGGTCGCCGCGCCGATGTCCGCCGGCGCTGCGGCGCCATCCGCCCCGGCCGACAAGAAGGCCACAACCACGGCGGACACGGCGGGCAAGCCGGCCAAGACCACGGCCGCCGATCCGGGCGCAGGCTACTCGAGCCTATCGTCGCGGAACCCCTAGCGGTCGGCAGCCGCTAGACTCCAGCGACGGCATCCGCCGGCGCTGAGGGCGAGTGGCGGAACGGCAGACGCGCCGGCCTTAGGAGCCGGTGTCGCAAGACGTGCGAGTTCGAATCTCGCCTCGCCCACCACGCATCAGGAGCTTCATGGTCACTGTCTCGTCCAACCCGCAGCCCGGATCGCGCGTCCAGCTCGACATCGAGGTCCCGGCCCCCGAGGTCGACCGCCACTTCGCCACCGCCTACCGCCATGTCGCCGAGCGCACGAAGGTGCCCGGCTTCCGCCCGGGCAAGGCGCCGCGCCACGTGATCGACCGGTTCGTCGGACGCGGCGCGATCGTTGCCGAGGCGATCGACCACCTGGTCAGCGACTCGTACGACGCCGCCCTGGACCAGATCACCATCATGCCCATCGACCAGCCCGAGGTCGATATCGACCCGGCCGTGGTGGCGGAAGGCCAGCCGGTGCGCTTCACCGCCACCGTGGCCGTCCGGCCGGAGGTGACGCTGGGCGCCTACACGGGCTACCCCTTCTCGCTGGAAGTGCCGGACGTGACCGATGAGCAGGTCGAGGGCGTCATCACCGAGCTCCGCCAGGAGCAGGCCACCCTGCGGCCGATCGACGACCGTTCGGCGGCGGAGGGAGACGTGGCGGCGGTCAAGTTCGTCGGCACCATCGACAACGAACCGTTCGAGGGCGGCTCCGCCGATCGTCTGCCGCTGGTGATCGGCGAGGACCGCATGATCCCCGGCTGGGAGGCCAACCTGGTCGGCATGACGATCGAGGAGACGAAGGGCTTCGACATCACCTTCCCCGACGACTATCGGGTCGAGGACCTCCAGGGCAAGGCGGCTCACTTCGAGGTGACCATGCTCGATCTGCGCGAACGCCTGCTGCCCGAAGTGGACGACGAGTTCGCCACGAGCGTGAGCGAGGCGGCCACCGTCGATGAGCTGCGGGCGGAGATCCGCGACGCGCTGGGGCGCCGCGCGCAGGACGATGCGCGTCACGCCTTCGCGGACCGGATCATCGACTTCGCGGCCTCGAACGCCACGGTCGAGCTGCCGGAAGTGATGATCGCCAACGAGATCGAGATCATGCGCGACGAGCTGCGAAGCCGGCTCGCCGCCCAGCGCATCGGCCTTGACCAGTACCTGGCCCTGGCGAAGCAGACGCCGGAGGAGCTGGCGACCGAGCTGCGCGAGCCAGCCTCACGGCGAGTGAAGGTGCTGCTGGTGCTGTCGGCCATCGCCGAGAAGGAGGGGGTCGACGCCACGCCCGAGGATGTCCAGGCGGAGATCGACGAGCAGCTGGAGCGGTACGGGAACG
Source organism: uncultured Chloroflexia bacterium (assembly GCA_963783495.1). Taxonomy (GTDB): domain Bacteria; phylum Chloroflexota; class Limnocylindria; order QHBO01; family QHBO01; genus DASSCW01. The sequence continues at coordinate 237,266 of CAWANT010000006.1, read as the reverse complement.
ACCCGAAGCTCACCGAGTACCTGACCTCGCGGCGCGGTCGCAGCTACCTGCGGATGACGCTGCGCAACCGTAAACTGGTTGACACGTTGATCGATCGCGCCCTCGGCACCGATGCGCCAGCCGCGGAGGCGGCACCATCGGCCGAAGAGGCGGACCCCGAGCCCACCCAGGAGTAGACGAACATGCTGGTCCCCATGGTCATCGAGTCGAGCGCCCGCGGCGAGCGGGCCTTCGACATCTATTCGCGCCTGCTCAAGGAGCGAATCATCTTCCTGGGCGACACCATCGAGGACCACATCGCCAACCTGGTCATTGCCCAGCTGCTGTTCCTTGAGTCGGAGGACCCGGAGAAGGACATCAGCCTCTACGTGAACTCGCCGGGCGGCGTCGTCACCAGCGGCCTGGCCATCTACGACACGATCCAGTACCTGAAGGCACCGGTCAGCACCATCTGCATCGGCCAGGCCGCCTCGATGGGTGCGGTGCTGCTGGCGGCGGGCGCGAAAGGCAAGCGCTACGCATTGCCGAACAGCCGAATCATGATCCACCAGGGCTCGGGCGGCTTCCGCGGTAACACGCCGGATGTCGAGATCCAGGTCAAGGAGATGCTGCACCTGACGGATCGGCTGATACATATCCTGGCCGATCACTCCGGGCAGGAGTACGAGAAGGTCCGGCGCGACTCCGAGCGCGATTACTTCATGAGCGCGGACGAGGCAAAGGCATACGGCGTCATCGACGAGGTCTTTGCGGGCAACACCGAATCGCTGATCAGCATGGCCCAGGCCGCGGCCGGCACCATGCCCACCGCCGAAGAGGCGCACGAGGCCGACGCGGCCGGCGAGCCGGAGCCGAAGAAAAAATAGTGTCGCGCAACCGATAGATTGAGCGTCACAATAGGGCTATTCGCAAGGCGGCGGGGGATATAAGGTTCACGCCAACGGACGCCCCGATGGCGACCGACATGACAGAAGAGGTGATGGGGCAATGGGAGAAGATCAGGACCCGAAGGACACCGAGGGACATAAGAAGCTGCCGTATCCGGCGACGCCGGAAGACGACACCGAGGGCCACAAGCATCTGCCTGGTTCTTCGTTGTCGGACGACATTTCAGTGACCGAGGACGACAGCGACACCGAAGGGCACTACCACCAGCGGGGTGCCTGAACGGCCTCCTGACGCGAATCTGACCGCCGCGGTCGCCGCCCTGAAGGCGGTGGCCCGGCGGTCTGTCGTTGCCCGCGGTCTGCAGGGCCCGGTGGAGCAGAAGCTGCTCCAGTCGATCGTCGACGCCACCGTCAGCCTGTTCGACGCCGAGGCGTCGTCGATCGCTCTGTTCGAGCGCGACCCGGACCGCCTGGAATACCGGGTTGCGGCCGGCGAGCACGGCGCCGGCGCGGTCGGCCTGACCGTCAAGCCGAACGAGGGCATCGCCGGCTTCGTCTTTTCCACCGGCCAGGCGGTGTCGCTCACCGACGTCGCCTCCGACCCGCGTTTCGATCGCAAGGCGGCGGAGCGGACCGGCTACGTGCCGCGCTCGGTTGCGGCCGTGCCCCTCTATGACGAGGAGGGCACCATCGGCGTGCTCCAGGTCCTCGACAAGAATGGCCTGGAGAGCTTCTCGCTGCGCGATATGGAGCTGCTGGCCGTCTTCGCCGCGCAGGCCACGGCCGCCATCACGGCCACGCGCGTGCAGCGTGGGACGGCGCGCCTGATGACCCACATCCTGGAGCACATCGGCGATGAGAGCCTGACCACCGAGCAGGTCGACGCCATCGTGTCCGACGCGACCCGCGGCCTGGACGACCATGCCGATACGCCCTTCTGGCACCTGGTCGACCACGTCGAGGCGCTGCGTACCCTGGGGGAGCGCGACCTGACGCTGGTCGCCGACATCCTGAACGTGGTGGCGCGCCACGCGGAGCGAGCGCCAAGGCGGCGGTGAGCGGCCTCGACCTGCCGGCCTGGTCCGAGCCGTTTACGGACGTCCCGGGCCTTGCCCGCCGCATGCGCCTGCGTGGCATCAGCCGCGATTGGGCGTGGGGCGGCTCGACTGGCGCCGGCATCCGAGTCGGCATCGTCGACAGTGGCCTGGAGATCTCGCACCCGCGCCTGAACGGCAGGGTGGTCGAGAGCGTGGCGATCGAGCTGGTCGACGGGGAGCCCAACGTGGTGCCAGACGACGGGGCGGACATGTACGGCCATGCCACCGCCTGCGGCGGCATCATCCTGGGGATGGCCCCGGAGGTCGAGCTCGTCTCCATCCGGGTGCTCGGGTCCGACCTGCGCGGCAAGGGCGCGGCCTTCGCCGCCGGACTGGAGTGGGCGATCGACCACGGCGTCGACGTGCTCAACCTGAGCCTCTCGTCGAAGAGCGAGGCCATGTTCTCCGTCTTCCACGACCTGGTCGACAAGGCGTACTTCCGCGGCATTCCGCTGGTCAGCGCCGCCAACAACGTGCCGGCCGCCAGCTATCCGTCGCTGTTCTCCACCGTCATCTCCGTCGCCGCCCATGGCGAGGCCGATCCGTGGCGGCTCTACTACAACCCGTCGCCGCCGGTCGAGTTCGGGGCATGGGGCGTCGACGTGCCGATCGCGTGGAAGGACGGCGGCAGCACGGTGGCCACCGGCAACAGCTTCGCCGCGCCGCACGTGACCGGTCTGGTGGCCCTGATCCTGGCCAAGCATCGCGGCCTGACACCGTTCGAGGTGAAGTCGGTGTTGGCCGCGGTGGCCGACAACCCGCGTCGCGCCGGCCGCGCCGGGGCTGCTACCCGCTGAGCCGCCGCGGCGCTCGCAGCCGCCAGGCGTCGCCGACGACCGTCTCCAGCAGCGCCTCATCGATGGCGGGCAGCCGGACAAGCACGGCCGGGTAGCCGTCGTAGTGCGGCTCGGTGAAGAAGACGTCAGGATCCAGCGCCAGCATCGCCTGCTTCTCGGTCTCGTCCGCCACCCTGACGGCTATCACCTCCGGATTCGCCACCCGTGGACGCTTGGGCTGGACGCGCTCCATCCATGTCCAGGTGAATAGCCTGCCGCCAACGCGGTAGGCGAACCCGCCGGGGTCCGGCGTTGCCTCGGGCAGGGCCGATGCGATCCGGTGGGCATCGTCCAGGGTCGCCATGTGCCGATGCTAGGCGACCCCGTCAACGCGCTTCCCGATCGAGCAGGACGCGCTTGCGCGCGTCGCCGCTGGCCCCCCAGCCGCTCCAGCCGTCGGCCGCGCGCACCACGCGGTGGCATGGGACGGCGGGGAAGATGGGGCAGCGCGCCATCGCCCCGCCGACCGCGCGCGCGCCGCCCGGGCGTCCGACGGTCATCGCGATGTCGCGGTACGTGGCGCGATCGCCCCAGCCGATCTCGCGGACGGCCCGGTAGACCGCCATGTCGAAGTCCGACAGGCCGCGCAGGTCAACGGGCGGCAGGTCGCGCCGCTCGCCGGCGACCCATGCGGCCAGCCACTCCGCCTGGGCGGGCCGCGTGCCGTCCAGATCGGCGCGTGGCAGGCGTCGCTGCACCGCGGCGAGCAGTGGCGCGGGATCATCACCGCGCCCGATCAGCAGGATGCCGCGTGGCGTGGTGGCGAGCTGCATCGGTCCCCAGGCGGTGTCGACGGACCCGATCGCGATCGGCTCAGGCATGGCGCGTCAAGCATCCCACGACCATCGGGCCATGGGGGTTTGCGCGCGGGCGCGTGCTATTCTCGGGCCCGCATGACCAGCAAGACCAAGGTGCCGTACCGCTGCTCCTTCTGCGGCAAGAGCCAGGAGCAGGTCCGCAAGCTGATCGCCGGCCAGGGCGTGTACATCTGCGACGAGTGCATCAACCTCTGCCAGGAGATCATCGAAGAGGAGATGCTCGAGGCGCCGCGCGCCGGCAAGGCCGCGGCCACCCCGCTGCCCAGCCCGCGCAAGATCAAGGAGCGCCTGGACCAGTACGTCATCAGCCAGGAGCAGGCCAAGAAGGTCCTCTCCGTGGCGGTCTACAACCACTACAAGCGCGTGAACGCCGGCCAGAGCGTCGACGACGTCGAGCTCGGCAAGTCGAACGTGCTGCTGGTCGGCCCCACCGGATCCGGCAAGACGCTGCTGGCCCAGACCCTGGCCAAGGTGCTGGACGTGCCGTTCTGCATCGCCGATGCCACCTCGCTCACCGAGGCGGGCTATGTCGGAGAGGACGTCGAGAACATCCTGCTGCGCCTCATCCAGGCCGCCGACTTCGACGTGCAGCGTGCCCAGCGCGGGATCATCTACATCGACGAGATCGACAAGATCGCGCGCAAGACCGACAACCCCTCGATCACCCGCGACGTCTCCGGCGAGGGCGTGCAGCAGGCGCTGCTCAAGATCCTGGAGGGCACGGTCGCCAACGTGCCGCCGCAGGGCGGCCGCAAGCACCCGCACCAGGACTTCATCCAGATCGACACCACCAACGTGCTGTTCATCTGCGGCGGCGCCTTCGAGGGACTCGAGAAGATCGTCGAGGAGCGGGTGGGTCGCGCGCGGCATCGGCTTCGGCTCGGAGGCGCAGCGCACCAGGGACGACCGACGCAAGCTGATGGACCAGCTCATGCCGGAGGACCTGCTGAAGTACGGCCTCATCCCCGAGTTCGTCGGCCGCCTGCCGGTGGTGGTGAGCCTGGCCGCGCTGGCCATGGAGGACCTGGTCAAGGTCCTGACCGAGCCGAAGAACGCGGTCACCAAGCAGTTCAGCAAGTTCCTGCAGCTCGACAAGGTGGAGCTGGTCTTCACGCCGGAGGCGCTGGACGCCACCGCCAAGCTGGCGATCGGCCGCAAGACCGGGGCGCGCGCGCTGCGCACCATCGTCGAGGAGGCGCTCCTGGAGGTGATGTACGACATCCCGGAGCGGACCGACGTCAAGAAGGTGGTCATCACCGCCGAGACGATCGAGCACGGCCAGCCGCCGATGCTGGTCACCGAGACCGACGACGCCGAGCCGCGTCGCCGCGGCACCAAGGAGCGTGCCGCCGAACGCGCGGCCGAGCGCGAGGAGGAATCGGCCTAGGCCGATTCCGGCGGCTTCCCTTCCGAGTCCTTCGCGTCCCTGCTGGCGCCTGCGGCGCTCGACCCGGCGCCGAATCCCACCTTGGCCGGTGCGGCATGGCGACCGCGGCTCAGGTTCGAGGCCACGATGATCTGGCCGTTCGGCACGTGGTGCACGGAACCGTCTTCGTCCCGCAGCATGGTCCGTCGCAGGCTGAAATCCTCGACCACGCCCTCCACCCCGGCGATGCGGACGTGCTCGCCCGCGTTGTACTGGTTCTCGGCCACGATGAAGATGCCCGACAGCCAGTCCTTGATCAAGGCCTGGGCGCCGAAGCCGACCGCCAGGCCGGCGATGCCAAGGCCCGCGATGGCCGGACCGATGTCCACGCTGAACGCCTCCAGCACCATCAGCGTCGCGACGATCACGATCACCGCGGCCGCGATCTTCACCAGCAGCTGGCCCAACGTCGTGACGCGGCGCGCGAGCTCGACCTGGCTGAGATTGCCGGCGTCTGCATCTTCGGTGCGCCGCGCGATCAGATGGCGCACCGCCGTCGCCACGGCAATGCGGATGGCGACGTAGGCGGCCACCGCGGCGAGGACGATCAGGACGACCTGAAGGGCCACGTCGGGCCATGTCTCGGCGAACATCGGGCGCATGGTAGCAACCGACCCGGTTGGTACTACCGGCGTTCCAAGGCGGTACTTCGGGTCGCTGCGCCTTCGAGCATGGGCCGGGCTAGCATGGCCCAACGCAGCGCGCCAACCAACGGCGTGCAGGAGGCAGCATCACCAGCATGGGCATGGACCGACGGCGGACGGGCTTCCGACTCTCCTGGACCGCCAATGACAAGCAGGGCGAGGACGACGTGCAGCACGATGAGGCCGCCAGCGAGACCGCGACAAGCGCGGTCGACACCATGACCCCCGACGCCCCGGCCGAGGCCCAGACCGGCGACGCCCAGACCCGCGAGCCGTCGGCTCCTGAGACGACGGTGACCGAGACGCCGGCCGACGAGCCACGCGGGGCGACGTCAGACACCCATGCCGCTGACGTGATGCCGGAAGGCGGGTCGAGCGAGTTCCTGGTCAGCCTGGTCGGCGCCATGCGCGGCGTGGCCGAGAGCTCACGCGACGCCAGCCTTGCCGACCTGCGCACCGCCGTCGACGCGCACATCGAGAAGCTCAACGCCACGGCCGCCGAGAAGGAAGCCGACCTGCGGCGGGCCGCTGACCTCGACCTGCAGGGGGTCGCGGATTGGGAGCACGACGAGATCGAGCGGATCAAGTCTGAGGCCGAGACGCGGCGTGACGCGCGCCGCACCAAGGTGGATCAGCAAGTGTCGGAGCACCGTGCTGCCAGCGAGCGCGATATCGAGGCGACCCGCGCACGGCTCGCCGACCACGAGCGTGACCTGGCGGCGTTCTTCGCCCAGCTGGGCGAGATCAGCGACCCGGCGGCGTTCGTGGCCGCGGCCAAGCGCATGCCCCGCGCACCTGAGCTGAACAGCGCGACACCGCCGGCCGAGGCACGCCGCCGCCGATGTGGCGGTCCCAGCCGATGACCCGCGCATGGCCGCGATCGGCGAGACAGCCGAGGCCGGCGCCGATGCAGCGACCACTGCCGAGGCCGAAGGCACCGCCGAGACGGCTGGCCGAGGCCGCGCCGGAAGTGCCCGATGCCGGGACCGACAACCGCCTGGCCGCGCGACTCGCGCAGCTCGACCAGCGCATCGCCGGCGGCACGCAGCCGGTCGCCGCCGCAGCGCCCGCGCCGGCGAACGGCAGCGAGACGTCCACCGCGGTCATCGTCAAGGGGCTGGGCAGCTTCGGCGCCATCACCAGCTTCAAGCAGGCGCTCGAGCGCGTCGAGGGTGTGCGCGGCGTGACATTGTCGCTCGGCCCCACCGGCGAGTTCGTGTACCGCGCCAGTCATGCGGCGGACTTCGACATGGTCGGCGCCGTGCAGAGCGTGGAAGGCCCCTCCGCCACGGTCGAGGACACGGACGGGACGCTGGTCGTCACCCTCAGCCGCGCGCGCTGACCTTAGGCGAGCCGGGTTCACGCGATGCCCTCGAGTCGGGCGCCAGGGCGCTGCGGTGATACACTCCATGGCACGGCGCTGACCGTGAGGAGTACCCCTCCATCGGCCCCCAAGAGAGGGCGAGCCACGGGCTGAAAGCCCGCCTGGGAACGAGAGGGGGAAGGTCGCACGCGAGCCGGCCGGGTCCGCCCGATACCGCGGGATACGAGGGTGCATCGGTCGAGCCAGTGCACCGAACGAAGGTGGTACCACGACGAGCCCGTTCGTCCTTCGGCGGACGGGCTTCTGCTTGCCCTCGCGAAGGAGCCAGACCGATGACGACGACGACGCGCCGAGATCTGCCGACGCGCTACGACGCTGCCGCCATCGAACCAGGCATCTATGCGCGATGGCTGGCGAGCGGGGCCTTCGCGCCAGCGCCAGTGCAGCCGCCAGGGGCGGAGCGCTTCGTGATCACCATGCCGCCGCCCAACATCACCGGCGCGCTGCACAACGGCCACGCGGTCTTCGTGACGCTGGAGGACCTGCTGATCCGCTACCACCGCATGCGCGGCGACGACACGCTGTGGGTGCCGGGGGTCGATCACGCCAGCATTGCCGCGCAGTTCGTGCTGGACAAGATCATCGGCGAGGAGGGGGAGACCCGCGCGTCGCTCGGTCGCGAGCGTTACCTGGAGCGGATGTGGCAGTTCATGGACGAGACGCGCGGCGTCATCGGCCAGCAGATGCGTCGGCTGGGTGCCAGCGCCGACTGGTCGCGGGAGCGGTTCACCATGGATGCCGGCAGCGCGCGGGCCGTCCGCGTCGCCTTCAAGCGGCTGTGGGATGCGGACCTCGCCTATCGCGGCGAGGCACTCGTCAACTGGTGCCCCCGCTGCCGCACCACCATCAGCGACCTGGAGAACATCAAGCACGAGGAAGCCGGCACGCTGTGGAGCATTCGCTACCACCTCGCCCGGGCCGATGGCACACCCGATCCGGCGGCGTGGATCACGGTCGCCACCACCCGCCCCGAAACCATCTTCGGCGACACGGCGGTGGCGGTGCACCCCGAGGACGATCGCTATCGAGCCTTGGTCGGCCGCGAAGCGATCCTGCCGTTCCTGGGCCGGCGCCTGCCGATCATCGCCGACGAGCATGTAGAGCGCGAGTTCGGCACCGGCGCAGTGAAGATCACCCCGGCGCACGACTTCGACGACTACGAGGTGGGGCGGCGCCACGACCTCCCGCTCATCAACGTCCTGGACGAGGACGCTCGCTTGAACGGCGAGGCGGGCGAGTTCGCCGGCATGGATCGATACGAGGCTCGCCCCCTCATTGTCGAGCGGCTGGCCGCCACGGGCGACCTCGAAGGAGAGCAGCCCCATCAGATGGTCATCGGCCGCTGCGAACGGTGCGGCACGGTGGTCGAGCCGCGCCTGTCGATCCAGTGGTTCGTGCGCACCGGACCGCTGGCCGAGCGTGCGCTGGCCAGCGTGCGGGAGGGTCGCACCACCATCATGCCGGCCCACTTCGAGAAGGTCTACGCCCACTGGATGGAGAACATCCACGACTGGGCCGTGGGTCGCCAGCTGTGGTGGGGACATCGCATCCCGGCCTGGTACTGCCCGGACGGCCACATCACCGTGTCCGACGCCGAGGAGGGGCCCGATGCCTGCGCGACGTGCGGCCGGCCATCGGCGGAGCTGACCCAGGAGACCGACATCTTCGACACCTGGTTCAGCAGCGGCCTGTGGCCGTTCAGCACCCTGGGCTGGCCGGACGAGACGCCGGGACTACCGCCGCTTCTATCCGACCTCGGTCATGGAGACCGGCTACGACATCCTCTTCTTCTGGGTCGCCCGCATGATGATGCTGGGCCTCTTCCTGACCGATGAGGAGCCGTTCCACACCGTCTTCCTGCACGGCATCGTGCGGGGCGAGGGCGGCGTGAAGATGAGCAAGACCAAGGGCAACGTGGCCGATCCGCTGGAACTGGTCGAGGAGTTCGGCGCCGATGCGCTGCGCTTCTCGCTGACGGTCGGGACATCGCCGGGCAGCGATCAGCGGCTCACGGAGGCCAAGATCCAGGGCGCGCGCAACTTCACCAACAAGCTGTGGAACGCGGCTCGCTTCGTGATCGGCTCGCGGCCGGAGCCGCCGGCCGAGCCGGCGGGCGAGGCCGGCCTGGCCGAGCGCTGGATCCGCTCGCGCCTGGCCGATGCCACCGCGCGCGCGACCCGCCAGCTGGATGAGCTGGATGCTGCCGGCTACGCCGGCGGCCTGTACGACTTCGCCTGGAGCGACTACTGCGACTGGTTCCTGGAGATGGCCAAGCTCGAGCTGCGCCGCGAGGACGCCTCGGACGGGGAGCGCTCGCGCGTCTGGCTGTGCGCCGCAGGCACGCTGGCCGCCACCCTGCGCCTGCTGCACCCGATCGTGCCGTTCGTGACGGAGGAGATCTGGAGCCGGCTGCACGCCCTCGATCCGGCAGCTCACCGACCACGAGCCGCTGCTCATCGGCGCCCGCTGGCCGCAGGCCGGCGAAGCCGACGCCGTCGTCGACGCGCAGGTCGCCGACCTGATCGAGCTGGTGCGCGGCGTGCGCAACCTGCGCTCCGCGGCCGGCGTGCCCGCCGGCGCCTGGATTCCGCTCGCGGTCGCTCCGGCCGCCGGGTCGGCGGCACGTGGCCTGGATACGGCCCTTCGCTTCCTGGAGCCGATGGCGCGGGCGCGACCGATCGAGCTGCGGCCTGGCGAGACCGCACCGCCCGGCGCGCCGGCCACCAGCAGCGGCCTGGGCGTCGCCTGGATGGAGCGTGCGGAGGCTCAACCTGCGGCCTCCGGTCGCGAGGCTTACCTGCGGCAGGGCATCCAGCGCCTTGAGGAGCTGCTGGGCGATGCCCGCTTCGTCGAGCGCGCCCCGGCGGCCGTCGTGCAGCGCGAGCGCGAGCGGCTGGCGGAGATGAAGACGCAGCTCGCCGGCCTGACCGATGGCGCGTGATCCGGCTCGCCTGACCCGATCGGGCTATCGCGGGGCGCGCGGGTACCGCTGTTAGAATCGGCCGCGCTGACCCCCAAGGGACCTCGCATGTCTTTCCTCCGCCGCAAGAGCAAGGTCGAAGAGGCCGCGCCTCCGCCGCCCAGCCCCGTCCAGGAAGACGTTTCAGCCCAGCAGTACTCGCTGAAGCTGAACTACCTGGCCAAGTCGAGCGACGGCCTGCGCATGCAGCCCGATCCGGCCGTGCGGGCGATGCTGCCCGAGCATCGTGGAGCCGCTGGCCAACTCTCCCGGTCGAGACGATCGAGCCGCTCTCCATGGAGTACAGCGACGCCGCGCCCACCATGGAGCGATTCAACGAGATGCAGCAGTGGGTGCTGGCGCGGCGCGAGACGGGACCGATCGGCCGCCACGCCCTCTACGTGCTGGAATCAGACCGATGCGCTGGACATGACGGTCGACACCTTCTTCGGCGCGCTGCTGCACGGCGAGACGGACACCAGCGGCTATCCCGACTACGCCGCCATCGTGGGCGGGCTGGCCAGCCACTGGGATGAGCTGTCTGGCGAGCTGGTCGTGCGCGCCGTCGTGGGCTGGGGCGGCAAGGGGCAGCGCGGCGACACCGATCGCATCGGTCAGCGCCTGCTCAGCTCGCTCTACCAGCAGGTCATCGCGTCGGGATACAGCCTCGGAGCGGCCGAATCCGCCCGCGCGCCGTCGATCGGCGGGCATTCCGGGCTGGTCTGCGCGCATTGCGGCTTCGAGGCGGGGAGCGCCGGCGCGTTCTACTGCCCCAAGTGCGGCATGCGCATGAGCCGGACCTGAATCCGCAGAGGCCGCTTCTGTCGCCCGGGGCGCAACGGGCCGGTACCTTCGGCGGAACCTCAGGGGCCCTGGTCCCATTGTCGTGCGGGTGGGTGCGCCCAATAGTGGTGTGGTCCGCAACCGTTCTAACCGCACCGAAGGGAACCGATGGAGCGTCCTACCGTCCTCCTGGCCATGGCCGACAACGGCAACGGCCTCGCCGCTGACCTGGGGCGTGCCGGCTTCGACACACTGACCGACAGCGCCGCGGCGCTGGCCACCCTGACCGATGGTGGCCGCGTCGATCTGGCCGTGATCGACTGCGACCTCCCGGCGGAGATGACGCAGCCGCTGTATGCGGCGATCCATGGCGACACCCCGGTTCCCACGCTGCTCCTCTTCGGCGACGAGATCCCCGAGTTTGCGACCACCTCCTCCTCGACCCGCGACGAGTACGCGGTCAAGCCGATCCCCAGCGACGCGCTGGTCTACCGACTGCAGGCGCTGCTCATCCGATCGGGCAAGGCCCTGCCCGGCGACGAGGCCGCGCTCACCACGACCACGGCCGAGGACGGCACGATCATCGGCGAGGGCCGCGTGATCAGCATCTTCGCCCCGAAGGGCGGGGTCGGGAAGACGACCATTTCGGTGAACACGGCCGTGGCGCTGCGCGAGCAGACGCGCGCCAACGTCCTCCTCTTCGACGCCGACGTGGGCGTCGGCAACGTCACCTCCGTGCTCGCGGTCAAGTACCGCATGGGCCTGGCCGACCTGGCCGACTCCGCGCCCGAGGAATGGACCGATGCCGCCTTCGAGGCAGTGCGTCGCCACGCACGAGCCCTCCGGCGTTCGCGTCCTGACCTGGGGCAGCGACCCGGCCGACTTCCGAGAACGTGGGCGTCGACCTGCTGCTCGCCGCCCTGCGCTGGGCCAAGGCTCATCACTCGTACGTGGTGGTCGACACCCATCCGGGCTACGACGACCGCACCATGGCCATGCTGACGCTGGCCACCGAGATCCTGCTGGTGGTGACGCCGGAGGTCGGTGCGCTGTCGCAACAGCGCGCAGTTCCTGGGCCTGGCCCGCGAAGTCGGCCTGGGCGACATCGTCCGCGTCGTCGTGAACCGTGCCAACCACGGCATCCGGCTGCCCGACATCGAGGAGGTGCTCAGGCTGCCCGTCAGCGCCACCGTGGTGTCGAACGGGCCGAAGGCGGTCATCGCCTCGAACGAGGGGCAGCCGGTGATCACCAAGTTCCCGCGCGAGAAGATCTCCACCGACCTCCACGACGTTGCGCGCATCGTGGTCCAGGGCGACGCCCCGAAGGTCAGTGCGCCACAGCGGCGCTCGTGGCTGGCCCAGCTCGTCTCCCGCACCTCGCAACGCCTGATCGACCTTCGCGCCGGGCGGTGACGCCTGTGCGATCATGCGCCGGCCGTGCCGACGTATGACTACCAGTGCCGCCAGCTGCGGACACACCGTCGAGGTGATCCACTCCATGCAGGAGTCGGGTCCCGAGCGCTGTGAGCGTTGCGGCGGCGAGCTCCGCCGGGTGTTCTTCCCGGCCGGCATCATCTTCAAGGGCAGCGGCTTCTACAAGACCGATTCACGCTCCGCCGGGTCGTCTTCCACCGCGAGCGCTTCCCCAGCCCCAGCCAAGTCGCCGTCGGGCAGCGAGACGAAGCCGAGCGTCCGGCGGACTCGAGCGACGGCGGATCGAGCGATGGCGGATCGAGCACCGGTGCCGGCGCCGCGCCAAGGACGGCGGGAAGAAGGAGACCGCCTAGGCTCCGACTGGTTGGCTAGGCCGACCGGGCCTGCGGCGTGCCGCACCGCCGGCAGAACCGCGCCGAGGCGCTGAGCGACAGGCCGCACTCGCCGCACGACTGGACGCCGACATGGCTCATGGCGCCGGCGACCTCGCGCGCCGAAGCCTCCCAGAAGGCGCCAGGGGCCGGCAGCCCGGAGGCGGTGCGGATGGCCATCTCCCTGGCGGAGACCGATGCGCCGCTCGAGCGGTATGGCAGGACGTTCGAGCGGTCCGGACCCACGGCTCCCTCGCCCGGATCGCCGATCCCCAGCAGGTCGAGCTGCGCCTTGCGGGCGGCGATCCACGCGGGATTCCGCCTCGGCGGCCACGCGGTCCGCATCCGGCGGCCTGCGGCGGCAGCTGCTGTGGCATGTGGATGATGGTTTCGCTGACGGGACGGATCGGCTCCGGTGCCGGCATGACCGGCTCCGGCTCGAGGACCTCCGCGGCCACCACCGGCTCCGGCTCGACCTCGGCGGCGACGGCTCGGCTCCGGCTCGACCTCGGCCACGACGGGCTCGGCCTCCGGCTCGACCTCGGCCACGACGGGCTCGGCCTCCGGCTCGACCTCGGCCACGACGGGCTCCGGCTCGGGCTCGAGGGCGATCGCCGCGTCCTCTTCCCACATGAGGATGCGGAGCGGCGGGTAGTCGTCGGCATTGACCGCATCAATGGCGGCGGCGGCCATGACCGCGTCTGCAACCGCCGGCTCCGGCTCGGACTCGAACTCGGCAACCATCGGCTCCGGCTCCGGCTCGACCTCCGCCACCATCGGCTCCGGCTCGGCGGGCGTCATGTCGGCGGGCGCCATCTCGGACTCCGGCCAGGCGGGCTCGGCGCCATTGGTCGGGGCGTTCCCCAGGTCCTCGCTGGGCCAGGTCTCCAGGCCAAGCCGGCGGTTGAGGTCGGCCTGCTCCATCTCCGCCTGGCGGCGGCCGCGGCGATCTCCGGATGCTGCGCGTGGAACGAGGCCTCGAAGCGCTCCAGCAGGTCGTCGGTGCCGGCGATCGGGACGCAGGTGCGGCAGCGGCCGGCGTCGTCGTTCCAGCAGTTGGGCAGGTGTACTGGCGGCAGTTGATGCAGAAGTTGAACGACTCGTGGAACGCTTCGAGCTGCTGGGAGGCGAGCGCCTCTTCCTGGCTGCGCATCGCGTCGCCGACGGCGTCGCCGAGGGCGTCCTGGCTCATGATGTAGTTCTTGAGCCCGGAGATCAGCCCGCGCGTCTTGCGCATGGTGTTCAGCTCGCGTCGGGGCGGCGAACTCGTACCGAGTGCCGCACCGCTCGCAGAAGGATTCAGTTAGCGCTTCGGGCATCGATGTCAAGGCGGCGTCCCATGCGGGTGTCTGCGTTCAGGGAGCGAAAGTATACCGACGCTCCTCCAGCACGCCCTATGGCCGGATTGGTGGCCGATGGCAGCGGCGTTGGTACCCCGGCACGCCGGGCCGTCCGGACCGTGCCGCCCCGTGCTAGGATCGGGCGATGGGCATCCTCTCGCGGCTCGAAGCCTTCTTCGAGCGGCTGTTCGAGGCGCCGGCGGGCCGCCTGGGAGCGTCGCTGCAGCCGGTCTCGCTGGAGAAGCGAATCGAGCGCGCCATGGATACGAACCGCTCCTTTCGCGACGACGGCGTGATCGTGCCGAACGCGTACACCTCCACCTCCACCCCGCCGACTACGACGACCTTCGCGTCGTATCGCGGCTCGCTGGAGGACGATCTGGCACATCGCGTGCTCAGTCGCGCGCGGCATGAGCGCTACACGCTGGTCGCCCGCCCGCGCGTCCGGATCCTGTCCGACGCATCGGTCCCGCGGCGCGATGTCCGCGTGGCGGCGAACGTCATGGACGACGAGGGCGCGCGCATGCGCGACGACAAGCCCATGCCGGCGTCGTCGGACACCGTCGTCTTCGCCAGGCCCGGCGCCGAGGCGCCGCCACCCGACTCCGCGCAGCGCGCCTACCTGCTGGTCAAGACCGATGGCGCGCCGCCGGTCCAGTTCGACCTGGGAGGCGCGCTTGATCAGCATCGGCCGCGCCAGCGACAACGACGTGATCGTCGACGACGCGCTGGTCAGCCGGCACCACTGCCAGCTGAAGCTGCAGCACGGCGCCTACGGCTTCGCCGACCTGGGCAGCCGCAACGGCTCGTTCGTGAACGGGCAGCCGGTCAACGAGATCGCGCTGGGGCCGGGCGACATGATCCGCATCGGCGTCGACGGAGATCGAGTTCCAGGTGCGCGGATGACCGGGGAGGTCCTCCGGATCCTGCTCCTCGTCCTCCAGCTCGGCTTCCTGGGGCTCCTCTACCTGATCCTGCTGGCGCTTCGCGCGCTCCCTGCTGCGCGACCTGCGCAGCGCCGAGCGGGCGCAGCTGGCCAGCCAGGCCGGCATCGGACGGCTGGCCGTCCTCGAGTCGCCGGACGACGAGCCGCCCGCCGGGCGGCGCCATCGCGCTGGGGCCGATCAACTCCATCGGCCGCAACGTGAACAACACCATCTTCATCGACGACGACTTCGTGAGCGCCACCCACGCCATGCTCACCTTCCGCGGGCGGAGCTGGTTCGTCGAGGACCAGGGCAGCACCAACGGCACCTACGTCAACGGCCATCGCATCGATCGGCCGGTGGCGCTGTCCTTCGGCGACGAGCTGACGATCGGTCGGGTCAGGATGCGGCTTGAGCGCTGACGCCGCCGCACGCCGCGGGCGCGCGTCGACCTGGCGCTGGGTGGAGCTGCGCATGCTGCTGCCGCTGCTGATCCTGCTGCCGATCGGCTTCGCGGCCACCAACATCTACCGCACGGCGTCGGCCGATCCGGGGCCGATGATCCTGGCCGCCATCTACATGGTGATGATGCTGGCTGCCCACTTCGTGCTGGTGGCCACCGGCAACCGCGGCGATCCGCTGCTGCTGCCGCTGGTCGCGACCATCGGCGGGATCGGGATGGTCATGCTCAACCGCCTGGCGCCGGACCTCGGCAGCACCAGCGCGTTCGGCCTGAATCTCGACTCGCGCCACGACGCAGCTGCTGTGGTTCGGGGTCGGGCTGGTGGCCATGCTGACCGTCGCCGATCGGCCTGCGCGACGACCGCTTCCTGCGCCACTACAAGTACACCTGGGCGCTGGCCGGCATCGCCCTGCTGATCTTCACCTTCCTGTTCGGCACCGAGGTCAACGGCGCGCGGCTGTGGATCTACCTGGGGCCGATCGGCTTCCAGCCCACCGAGTTCATCAAGATCGTGCTGGTCGCTCTTCATTGCCGGCTACCTGGCGGAGCATCGCGCGCTGCTGCGCGACGCCAGCCTGCGCGCTCGGACCCGATCCGGGTGCCGCCGCTGCCCTACCTGCTGCCGATGCTCGCCATCTTCGTGATCGTCATGCTGGTGGTGATCTTCGGCAAGGACCTGGGCACCGCGCTCCTCTTCTTCGGCATCTTCCTGACCATGCTGTTCGTCGCCACCGGGCGGCGCAGCTACGTGCTGATCGGCCTGCTGCTGTTCCTGGCCGGCTCCTTCGTGGCGTCGCGGCTGTTCGAGCACGTCGCGCGGCGGGTGGACGCCTGGCTCGATCCCTTCGCCGATCCCAGCGGAGCGGGCTACCAGACCGTGCAGTCGCTGTACGCCTTCGGACGCGGCGGCCTGTTCGGCGAAGGGCTTGGCCAGTCGCTGCTGCCGACCACCGGCGGCCGGTTCTTCGGGGTGGAGACCGACTTCATCTTCGCCGTGATCGCCGAGGAGCTGGGCGTGATCGGGGCATGCGGGCTGCTGGCCCTGACGCTGGCGCTCGTCTTCCGCGGCCTGCGGGTCGCGATCCTGGCCCGCGATGACTTCAGCGCCATGCTGGCCGTGGGGCTGACCGTCAGCCTGGGCCTGCAGACGCTGATCATCACCGCCGGGATCGTGAAGCTCATCCCGCTCACCGGCATCACCTTCCCGTTCGTCAGCTATGGCGGGTCGAGCCTGCTGGCCAGCTTCATCATCATCGGGCTGCTGCTGGCCATCAGCCACCGGTCGGCGGTGGCGGCCGAGCAGGAGGGCCGCGGACCGTGATCGCCGTCCATGCCCGGCGGCTGGCGGTGTACCTCGTCCTGGCCTTTGCCATCGTGACCGTCGGCGCTCAGCTGGTGGCAGGTGGTGGATGCCCCGACGCTGGCCGCCCGGCCGGACAACCCGGAGGTGATCGCCGCGCGGCGCAGCATGCCGCGTGGCTCGATCTTCGACGTGCGCGGCAACGTCCTGGCCTCCAGCCAGGTGGTCGACGGGATCAGCCGGCGCACCTACCCCGACGACGGCCTTCACCCACCTCATCGGCTTCGCGAGCCTGCGATTCGGGACCACCGGGCTGGAGCGCGTCTGGGACGACATCCTGATCGGCCAGACCGATCCAAACCCGCTGAACGACATCGTGGACGACGTGCTCGGACGTCAGCCGCGACCGCGGGACCTGACGCTGACCGTCGACCAGCGGCTGCAGGACTTCGCCGCCGCGCAGCTGGGCTCCGACATCGGGGCGGTGGTGGCCATCGACCCGCGCACGGGCGCCGTGCTGGCCATGACCTCCACGCCGACGTTCAACGCCACGCCGATCTCCGGCGACCCGGCACTGGCCGGGCCGGCCATGAACCAGATCCGCAACCAGCCCGGCAACCCGCTGGTGGCGCGCGACCGGCAGGGCCACTACACGCCCGGCTCGATCATGAAGGTCGTCACCGCCGCGGCCGGTCTCGAGACCGGCGCCATCACGCCACAGACCACCTTCCCCGACCAGCCGCGCCAGGAGACCGAGGGCTTCGTGGTGGATGGGTTCCGCGTGCTGGAGCACGACCTCAGCCCCGTCCAGCCCGCCCTGTGGGCGCTGTCCGAGGCGCTGCAGGTATCGAGCAACATCTTCTTCGCCCACGTCGGCCTGGAGGTTGGCCCGGAGGACTACCTGGACCAGGCGCGCGCCTTCGGCTTCTGCTCCGGCCTGGCGATCGGCGATCCGCGATCGCGCGCTGCCGGTGGCGGCGTCCTACGTGACCACCCCGCAGGTGGATGGCGACTGTTCGCCGTTCAGCGATCGCGCGGAGCTGGCGCAGGCGTCCTTCGGGCAGGGGCGCGTCAGCGTCACCCCGGTGCAGATGGCGCTGGTGGCGGCGACCATCGCCAATGACGGCGTCATGCCCACGCCGTACGTGGTGCGCGACATCCGGGCGCATGCCAACCGGCCGGCGCGCGGTCCGAGCGACCAGGTGCTCGAGACGCTGTCGCCGCCGGGCGGCACGCGAGTCGTCAGCGCGGGCACGGCGTCCCAGGTTCGCTCCGCCATGGTCGACGCGGTCGAGGGTCCGCTGGGCCGCCTCTACGCGGGCGCCGGCGCGGTGAGCAACTTCGGGGTCCCCGGCGTGCGGACCGCCGGCAAGACCGGCACGGCCGAGCTGGGGCCTGGGCGGGAGCCGCACTCCTGGTTCATCGGCTTCGCGCCGGCGCAGGGCTCGGCAACGCCGGCCATCGCGGTGGCGGTGATCGTCGAGGGCGGCGGCTCAGGCTCGGGTCGCGCGGCCCCTGTCGGCGGGGCGGTGATGGCCGAGTGGCTGAAGATCCTGGGCTCGGGTGGCTGACGGCACTCCATCGGCCGCGATTGCGTCGGGAAGATTGAACAGCATCGGCTCCTGAACCACTCTGTAACAGGGTGGGGTATTGTGAAGTGCAAGGGTGCCCACCGCACCGAGCCCCAATCCAGACGAAGGATCTCGAACATCACATGGTGAAGAACGTCCAGGAGCCGGCAGAGCGCGTCGTCGCCAACGTCGAGCGCGTCATCGTCGGCAAGCACGTCGAGGTCCGGATGGCCCTCGTCGCCCTCCTCTGCGAAGGCCACATCCTGATCGAGGACGTGCCCGGCGTCGGCAAGACGATGCTGGCCAAGGCGCTGTCCAAGTCCATCGGCTGCTCGTTCCGCCGCATCCAGTTCACCCCGGACCTGCTGCCGTCCGACGTGACCGGCCTGTCCATCTTCAACCAGAAGACCCAGGAGTTCGAGTTCCGGCCGGGGCCGATCATGGCGCAGGTGGTGCTGGCCGATGAGATCAACCGGGCCACCCCCAAGACCCAGTCCGCGCTGCTGGAGTGCATGGAGGAGCGGCAGGCCACCATCGACGGCACCACCTACCCGATGCCGTCGCCGTTCCTGGTGATCGCCACCCAGAACCCGATCGAGTACGAGGGGACCTTCGCCCTGCCCGAGGCGCAGCTCGATCGGTTCATGCTCCGCCTTCGCCTGGGCTATCCCAAGGCGATGGAGGAGATCGTCATCCTGGACGAGCAGAAGCGCCTGCACCCGATCGACGACCTGCGCCAGACCCTGGACCTGGAGGAGCTGCGCCAGATGCAGTCGGGGATCAAGGAGATCTACGTCGACCAGACCGTGGCCGAGTACATCGTCCGGCTGGTCACCGCCACGCGCGAGCATCCGGACGTCTACCTGGGCGCCTCGCCGCGAGGCTCGCTTGAACCTCTATCGCTCGAGCCAGGCGCTGGCCGCGCTCGAGGGCCGCGACTACGTCATCCCCGACGACGTGAAGCAGCTGGCCGTCGCCGTCCTCGCCCATCGGCTGATCATCAAGAGCCAGGCATCGCTGCGAGAGATCGATCCCGATTCGATCGTGCGCGAGATCCTGGCCCAGGTGCCGATC
Source organism: uncultured Chloroflexia bacterium (assembly GCA_963783495.1). Taxonomy (GTDB): domain Bacteria; phylum Chloroflexota; class Limnocylindria; order QHBO01; family QHBO01; genus DASSCW01. The sequence continues at coordinate 217,953 of CAWANT010000006.1, read as the reverse complement.
GGCGAGGCAACCAGCGCCACGGCGGGTCCCGTCTAGCGCGCTTTCGGAACAGAGGTCCATAGAGGTCCGCGCAATGGGCAGCCTGGCCAAACAGCTCCGCTTCGTCTTCCTTGGCACCGTGCTGGTGGTGGCTGCCTTCAGCACGGGCATCCCCGTCCTCTTCTTCCTGGTGTACCTGTTGGGCGGACTGCTGCTTGGCCTCGTGGCTGTACGCGCGGCGCGGCCTGCAGGGGCTGCGGGCCGGCTACCACGTCCTGAACCCGCGCGCCCAGGTGGGCGAGGTGCTGCAGGCGGTCTACCGCGTCGACAACGAGACCGGCTGGGGCAAGCCATGGGTGGAGCTGTGGAACGACTCGACCCTTCCGGCGCCGCTGCCGGGCCGGGTGATCGGGGTCGCCGCTCGCGGCAACCGGCAGTGGCTGGCCAAGGTCACGCTGCTGCGCCGTGGCTCGTACCGGCTCGGCGCCCTGCGGGTACGAACCGGAGACCCATTCGGCCTGTTCGCCAGCGAGATGGTGGTTGGCCAGCCGACCTGGGTGGTCGTTTTCCCGAAGGTCCATGAGCTGCCGCACTGGCGCCTGCCGCCGTCGCCGGTTGACGGCACCGCGCCATCGCGTCGGCGCTTCGAGGCGGCCAGCCCGCTGGTCAGCAGCATCCGGCCCTACGTCCATGGCGACGCCATCAACCGCATCCACTGGCTCTCCAGCGTGCGGCACTCCGAGCTGCACGTGAAGGAGTTCGACCTGGAGCAGACCGCCGACCTGCTGCTGCTGCTCGATCTCGAGCGCTCCGCGCATGCCGGGGTGGGGGAGTCCGCCTCGGTGGAGGCCGGCGTCAGCGCCGCCGCGTCGATCGCGGTGCAGACGCTGGGTGAGAACCGGGCGGTGGGGATGACGGTGTCGTCGCGACGGCAGCACGTCCTGACACCGGACCGCGGCACGCGCGTGGAGCAGAAGATCCTGCACCTGCTGGCCAACGTGCAGGCCGACGGCTCTCGCCCGCTGGCTGAAGTCCTGGTGGCCTCGCTCCCGCAGCTGCGGCGCGGCATGACGCTCTGCATCGTGACCGGCTCCACCGACCGCGAGTGGGTCCGCGCGCTGGCCTCGCTGCGGCGCCGCGGAGTGGGCGCGGTGGTGGTGCTGCTCGATCGCGACAGCTACGTGGGACGCAGCGACGAGGCATCGCCGGAGCTGTCGGCCGTTCGCCACGCGCTGGCCGAGTACGACATCACCTACTACCTGCTGCGCTCGGGTGACGACATCCCCGAGGTGCTGGGTGGCGCCACCGGCCGCCGGGCCTCGCGACCCGCCGTGTTGTCCCGGGAGGAGCTCCGTGCCTGAGGGACTGCGGCGCTACCTGCAGCCGCGGGAGGGCTGGCTGTCGGCCGCCCTGCTGATGGTCATGCTGCTCAGCCTGTGCTGGAGCGTGCAGCGCGCCGAGTGGCTCGAGCAGACCGAGTTCCTGGTGCCGATCGCATTCTTCGCGCTCCTGCTGGGAGCCTTCCTGGCGCTCACCCCGCTGAGCGTGACCCTGACGCTGCCGATCAGTGCGGTGGTCGGGGCCGGCATCGTGCTGTGGACCGTCGGCGGCGAGTACTTCCCGGTGCTGTCGCAGGACGCCCGGTTCCTGACTCTGCGGGACGACGCGGTGAACTGGGTGCGCATCCTGGCCGACCGCGGCTACGCGCCGCAGCTCACCCCCTACGCCGTCGGGCTCGGCGTGCTGATGTGGGTGACGGCCTTCATCGCCGCCTACACGCTGTACCGGCACCATCGGGTGCTGGACGCCATCCTGCTGGTCGGTGCGCTGGTCATCGCGAACATTTCGGCGACCCTGACCGATCTCCTTCCCTACCTCGTCCTGTTCATGCTCGCCGCGCTGCTGCTGTGGCTGCGCGCGGCCCTCATCGGCCGCGAGGAGGGCTGGCAGCGGCGCCGCGTCAACGAGAACAGCGAGGTGCCGGCCGCCATCATGCGGAGCGGCCTGGTGTTCATAGCCGGCAGCCTGGTGATGGCCTCCGTCCTCACCACGGTGGCGGTGGCCGCGCCGCTGACCGCCGTGTGGAACAACCTGGACACGGTCTGGGGCGGCGTCCGCGACAACCTGGACACCGTCTTCGGTGGGCTGAGCAACTCCGAGTCGCGATTCCACGGCACGAATTTCGGTCCCAGCTTCCGGATCGCCGGCGAATGGTCCAGCAGCGACAAGCCGATGCTGACGGTCGCGGCGACACAGGGCCTGTACCTGCGCGCCGTGACCTATGACAACTACGACGGGCACGGCTGGACTCAGACGCCCGGCCGCGAGCGGCAGGTGGAGAGAGAGCAGCCAACCTTCGGCGCAGACAGCCCCGAGGTGCCGACCGTGGGCGAGGCGTTCGAGAACGAGACCATCGAGGTCCAGATCCAGAGCCCAACCTCGCGCTACCTGTACTCGGCCGGCTACCCGATCAAGACGTTCGCGCCGGTCCTGGTGGTCGAGACCGGTGACCAGCCGTTCCTCGGTGCGTTGAAGGCGACGGGGCCTGTCGACGCCGGTACCGGCTACGCGATGACGGTGGCCATCAGCAAGGCAACCAAGGCCCAGCTGCAGGCCGCGGGCACGAGCTACCCGGCGGAAGTCGCGCGGTTCTATCTCGGCACCGATGGCGTGACGGAGCGGACGCGGCAGCTGGCAGACGAGATCGCCGATGGCCGCCGAGGCCTCCACCCCGTTCGATCAGGCCGAGGCCCTGGCGCGATATCTCCAGGGCAACGAAGCGTTCGCCTACAGCACGACCGCAGGCCTCCCGGACGATCCTGGGCAGGACCTGGTCGACTACTTCCTCTTCGATCCGACCAACGGCCAGGTGGGATTCTGCGAGCAGTACGCGTCCGCCATGGTCGTCATGGCCCGCACGCTCGGGATCCCGGCCAGGATGGCGGTGGGATATGCGCCCGGCCAGCGCGTCCAGGTGCCTGACCTTCCGCCGGATGCGGCGCCCTCGCCGGTGTGGCAGGTCAGGCAGAAGAACGCCCATGCATGGGCCGAGCTGTACTTCCCCGGCTATGGCTGGCAGGTATTCGAGGCGACCAAGTCGATCCGCCCCGTCGTCCGGGTCCCTGGCCGGGTAGAGCAGCCTGCGGGCTCCGGTGGCCCCCTGCCCAGCCTGCCGGTCGGGCTCGATCCCACCGATGATGGCAACGTCAATGCGTTGCCGTCGCTGAACCCGATCGTCGGCGGCGCCCCGCCCGGCGAGGACACGCAGGACGGCGGAGCGCTGGGCGGCAACCTGATGGTCATCGCGGGTCTGATCGTGCTGGTGCTGGGCATCGCCGCGTGGCGCTGGCGCCGCGCCCGCCGGTCGTTGCGCTTCCTGGCACCCGGCGACCGGCAGTGGCGCAGGCTGGCCATGGCGGCGGACCGCGCCGGCGTGGCACAGCGGCCGTCAGAAACGATCTACGAGTACGCCGGCTGGCTGGAGGAGCAGATTCCCAAGCAGCAGCCGCAGATCCGCACCATCGCCGATGGCAAGGTGTGGCAGAGCTACTCCGGCCACGGAATCAGCGGAAACGCCATCGCGCGCATGGAGGCCGCCTGGAAGCGCCTGCAGTGGCCGTTGGTGTGGCTGGCCGTGCGCCGGCGACTTCGCGGAGTGTTGCCCAGCCACTGAGCCGCGAGCCGCGGAGTTCGGCACGTTCACAACGCCAGTGGCGCGCCCTCTGCCTCGTCCTCGTGCAGTCCGACCTGCCCCAGCAGATGGGCCGTGTCGTTCCACGACTCGACCCGCCATGGATCGTCCATGGCCTGCCGGGACAGCCGTGAGACCGATGCGTTGTCCACGTCGAGCGCCCATGCCGCGAGAAGCGGCAGCTCCAGCAGGTGGCCGGCCGCCAATCGCAGGATGCCCCCGTGCGATACCAGGCAGAGGGCTGTCCTTCCGCTCTGTCGTGAGCGCGCCGAGCGCCGCCACGATGCGGCTGGTCGCTGCCTCCAGTGTCTCGCCGCCGGGCGGCGTGACCCGGTCGCCGCCGGCGCGCCAGGCGGCGTAGCGCTCCGGGTCGTCGCGCGCGATCTCGGAGTGTGTCCGTCCCGACCAGTCGCCCTGGCCGATCTCCATCAGGCCGTCCTGCGTCTCGACAGCTATCTGGCGCCCGACGCCGCGCAGGGCTTCGGCGAGCAGCTCCGCGGTGGCCGATGCCCGCGTCAGCGGCGAGGTGACGATCCGCAGCGGGCCATGCTCGTCCGCGGCCAGGCGCGCCCCGAGCAGCCGCGCCTGCTCGACCCCGCTCGGGTCGAGCGGTGGATCGAGGTGCCCCTGGAAGCGACCCTCCCGATTCCAGGTCGTGACGCCGTGCCGCACCAGCAGCAGGCGGTGGCGTCACCGTGCGGCGGCGGAGCGCGATGCCTCGTAGGCGTCCTGGGTGCCCTGGCAGGCAGCGGCGACATCGGTGGCGAAGCCGTGGTCGCCCATGGTCTCGCCCATGACCCGCACCGCGTCGACCATCTCGGCGATCTCGACCATGCCCATGTGCCCGAAGCGCATGATCCTGCCCGTCCACTTGCCCTGGCCGCCGGCCACCACCAGCCCGCGGTCGCGCATGTCCCGGTTGAACGGAGCCCACTCCAGGCCGTCCGGCAGCCAGGCGGCGGTGACGGTGGCGGACCGATCCTGCGGCTTCGCGACGAGCCGCAGCCCCAGGCCCTCCAGGCCGGCCTGCGATCCGGCGGCAATCGCCTCATGGCGGGCCCAGGTGCGCTCGCGACCCTCTTCCATCAGCCGCCGTACCCCGACGCGCAGGCCGTACAGCACGGCCACGGCCGGGGTCCAGGGCGTCTGGCCCTTCTCCGCCCACTTGCGGGCCTCGGCGAAGTCTCCAGTAGACGCGCGGCATGCTGGCCAAGCGCCTCGGCCGCCCGGGCGCGTTGCCGATGGCGGCGATGGCAATGCCGGGCGAGGCCATCCACGCCTTCTGGCTGGCGCTGACCACCAGGTCGACGCCCCAGGCGTCCATCTCGAACGGCATGGCGCCCAGGCCGCTGATGCCGTCGACGATCACCAACGGGTCGCCCGGCGCGGCATGGACGGCGGCGACCAGCTCGCGGAGTGGGTTGGCGACGCCGGTCGAGGTCTCGTTATGGGTCAGCAGCACGGCGCGGTACGGTGACTGCGTCGGCCAGGCGAGCGGCGAGCGTGGCCGGGTCGGCAGCCTCGCCCCACTCGACCTCCATGCGGTCGACCTGCGCGCCGAACGCCTCCGCGATGTCGGCGAAGCGATCGCCGAAGCCGCCGATGATGACGGCCAGCACCCGGTCGCCGGGCGAGAGGCTGTTGACGACGGCCGCTTCCATTGCGCCGGAGCCGGAGCCAGTCAGCAGGACCACGTCGCCGCTGCGTGCCGATCAGCGTCGCGAGCCCGTTGGTGATCTCCGCCTGCATCGAGGCGAACTCGGTGCCGCGGTGATCGATCATCGGAGCGGCCTGGGCCTGGCGCACTTCGTCGGGGATCGGCGTCGGGCCGGGGATGCGCAGGTTCTGTTCCATGCGCCGCATCATAATCGGCCGATGGAGGCCGATCGATGCCGCGCAAGTCGCCGGACCTGACCGCACCGCTGTTCGACGCCGAGCCGCCGGCCGATGCGCCCCTGGCGGCGCGGATGCGGCCGCGCAGCCTGGACGAGTTCGTGGGCCAGGTGGCGCTTGATCGGCGACGACGGCGCGCTGAGCCGGGTGGTGAAGCCCGGCTACCTGCCGTCCATGGTGCTGTGGGGACCGCCGGGCTCCGGCAAGACCACGCTGGCGCGGCTGCTGGCGGAGCGCTCGGAGGGCACCTGGCGGCAGCTGTCGGCGGTGACCAGCGGGGTCGCCGACGTGCGCGCGCTGGTGGCCGATGCGAAGGCGCTGCGCCAGCAGGGTGGTCGGACGGTCGCCTTCATCGACGAGCTGCATCGGTTCAACAAGGCACAGCAGGACGCCCTGCTGCCGCACGTCGAGGACGGCACGATCACCCTGATCGGTGCCACCACCGAGAATCCCGTACTACGAGCTGAACTCGCCGCTCCTGTCGCGCCTGCGGGTCTATCGGCTGGAGCCGTTGGCCGAGGACGAGCTGCGAGTCATCGTCGAACGGGCGCTGAGCGAGGAGCGCGGCCTGGGTCGGCGCGTCTCAGCTCACGGATGAGGCGCTGGCCTCGCTGCTCGACCTGTCCGGCGGGGACGCCCGGCAGGCGCTCAACATCCTGGAGGCGACGGCCTCGGTGGCGCCGGACGGCGTCGACATCGGGCCGGAGGCGGTGGCGGAGGCTGCCCAGCAGCGGCTGCTGGCCTACGACCGGGTCGGCGACCAGCACTACGAGGCCGCCTCGGCCTTCATCAAGAGCATGCGGGGCAACGACCCGGATGCCGCGCTGTACTGGTGCGCCAGCATGGTGGCGGCCGGGGAGGACCCGACCTTCATCGCCCGCCGGATCGTGATCGCGGCCAGCGAGGACGTCGGCAACGCCGATCCACGCGCGCTGCAGGTCGCGGTGTCGGCCATGCAGGCGGTCGAGATGATCGGACTGCCGGAGGCGCAGTACGCGCTGGCGCAGGCGGCCGCCTACGTCGCCTCGGCGCCGAAGTCGAACCGGGCAGGGGCCGCCTACTTCAGCGCGCTGGCGGACGTCGAGGAGCAGGGGCGGCTGCCGGTGCCGCTGCACCTGCGGCCGTCGGCCCACCGCCGACTGGCACGCGAGCACGGCTATGGCAAGGGGTACCTCTATCCCGCACGACTACGACGACGCCGATGTCGACCAGCAGTACCTGCCCGATGAGCTCGCTGGCAAGGTCTACTACGAGCCATCCGATCAGGGCCTGGAGATCGCAGATCGGCGAGCGACTGCAGCGGCTGCGCCGGCAGCGGCGCAGCAACGGGAAGGGCTGATGCGTGCGATTGCCTTCCTGTGGACGACCTTCATCGGGTCGGTCGCGCTCGTCATCCGCCAGGAGCGGACGAGGACGATTGGCCTCGTGCTCATCGGCCTCCTGGCGACCGGGACGGTCTTCTACACCCTGATCGAGCGCTGGGACCCGCTGGACGCGCTCTACTTCTCGGTGACGACCCTGGCCACGGTGGGCTACGGGGACTTCGCGCCGGCAACGGCGATCGGCAAGATCTTCACGATCTTCTTCGTGCTCGCCGGAGTCGGGGTCCTGGTGGTCTTTGCCTCCGAAGTCGCCCGGCAGACGATCAGCCGGACCACCGATCGAGTTGAGGAACGCCACGCTCAGCGGCTCGAGAAGGAGATGGCGGCGCAAGAGGTTGCCGCGGAGGAGCCGCGGCCGAATTAGCGCCCGATCGGCGCTTGCCCGCTGCGGCTCAGATCAGGCCGGTGACGTTGACCAGGACCGTGGCGGCGGCCAGCAGTGCGGCCAGGATGACGGCCAGGATGCCGATGTTGCGCAGGTCGCGCTGGACGTAGTGGTACTCGGCCACAGCGCGCTCGTTCAGCCGCGACGAGCCAACCGTGACGCGCGGGTCGGCGGGACGTGGCTTGGCGCGCATCGCGCCGGCGGTCGTGGCCAGCGGCGGCTGTGCGGCGGCCCGCACTTCGGCATCGGCGATCTCGAAGGCATCCGGCATGGCGGTCGTGGACGAGTCCGCCTCGACCGCCGACGCGTCGCCCGCGGGACCGGTCGTCGGCTGGCGCTGCGCGGTGCTGCGTTGCGCCCTGCGCCGAGCGTTCCGGTTCGCTGCCTTGCCTCTTCGAGCCATGCTGCCTCGTGATCGATGCTCAGGTGCCGCGGTGTTCGCCGCGGGCACGCGTCGATGCAGGGTTCAGCCCTGCGGGGCCGGTATGATACCAGCCATCCCGGGCCCCGCCCCGTTCGGCCCGCCCGGTGCCGGAAGGCCGATCGCAGCCTCGGAGCGCCCACCCGATGGACGAGCTCAACCGCGTCCTGACCGAGAACCTGGCCGCCGTGCTGATCGTGATGGCGGTGGCGATCGTGGTCCTGCTGGTGCTGGCGATCCTGCAGTCGATCCGCGTCGGGCGCGCCGTGGATGGCTATCGGCGGCTCGTGCGCGATGGCAGCGGCGGATCCCTGGACGAGGTGCTCCAGACGCACGTCGCGAGGGTCGAAGAGGTCCGGAGCCGGCTGGGCGAGATCGATGCACTGCAGGCGACGCTGGAGCATCGGACCCAGACCAGCATCCAGCACATCGGCCTGGTCCGCTTCAACCCGTTCGAGGACACCGGCTCCGACCAGAGCTTTGCGCTGGCGCTGCTCGACGATCGGCGTGACGGAGTCGTGATCTCCAGCCTGCATGGGCGCACCAACACGCGGCTCTTCGCCAAGCCGGTGGAGTCCGGCAGCTCCAGCCACACGCTGTCGGAGGAAGAGGCCCAGGCGATCCGGGTCGGCGATGGGCGGGACCAACGCCAACCCCGCCTGACGTGTCCGCGGGACCTGACGGAACGGATGCTGGGCCGATCGACGCCCGCCAGCGGCGGATCGCCGAACGACGCGTGATCCACGCCCTGCAGCGCATCCACCGCCGTGAGCCGATGGCCGCCGACGTGCGCGTCGATACGGTCGTTGGTGCGGTTCGCGCCACGCCGCGGGCGGCCCCCGGCCACCGCGGGTCCGCACCCTTGGCGCTGGACGATGCCGGCGTGCGCCGGGTGATCGACGGCATGGTCGCGGCAGGTGCCCTGGTGCGTCGGGGGCACCGCGTGCGGTTACCGCAACATCGGCCTCGTCTGGACCCTGTCATGCGCGAGCGCGCCGACCGGCTGCTGGATGGCCTGCGCGAGGCACGCGCCGAGCCGCCGCGGGTGGACGGGCCGGCGGCCCGGCTGGGCATCACGCCGGCGGTCCTGGCCCAGCTGCGGCGCAGTCGGGGAGCTGGTTGAGATCGGCTCCGGCGTGGACTACCCGCGCGATGTCTGGTCGTCGATCGCGGAGCGCGTGGATCGCCTGACGAAGCGTGGACCGCTGACCGTCGGCCGGCTGCGCGACGAGCTGCGGACCTCGCGGCGCCACGCCGAGGCGATCCTCGCCTTTCGTCGCGCCGAGCGGCGACGCCTCAGGCCGAGGCGCCGAGCCGGCTGAGGGCCTCGTCCGCCAGCGGCAGCTCGTCGCCGGCAACCTGGCGCGCCTGGCGGAAGCAGGCGGCCGCCGCGGGGCGGTCGCCGCGGGCCTCGTACCGCTCGCCAAGGGCAAGGAGCAGGTCGACGCACCGCCCGCGAAGCAGCTCGCGGCGATCCTCGACCTGCGCCGAGTCGCCATAGAACGGGCAATCATCCAGGTAGTCGCCGCGGTACAACGACCGCGCCCGCTCCAGATGCTGCAACGCGACGTCCGGGTCGGCGCCGGCGCTGGCGGCGCTCATCGCCTCCTCGAATGGCCTGCGCATCGGACCAGCCGATCAGCTCCGGATCGAGCCGGTACCGGTCGTTGTGGAAGCTGATGGCGCCGCCGCGATCGCCCCCTCGCCGTCCGGGCTCCAGCGTCGCCGCGCAGGCCGCCCAGCGTGCGATGGAAGGCCAGGTCGGCCCGCTCCAGGTCGACATCGGGCCAGATGAGCTCAACGAACTCGTCCTTGGCCACGCCATGCTCGCCGCGGTCGTAGAGGAAGGCGAAGACGGCCTCCGCCTGGCGCGTGCCCGCCTTCTCGCCGCCCCAGCGCTGGACCAGCTCACCGTCGCGCTCGACCCGCAGCGGGCCGAGGGCGAAGACGTGCAGGCCGGTGGTCGCGGAGACCGCCTCGACCAGCGCCTCGCTCAGTTCCGAACCCCGGCTGATCACCGCGTCGCGCTCCGCCGACAGTGTCTCCAGCGCGGCAGCCTCCTGATCGCTTCGCACCGCCAGGCTCAGCGACGCGGCGAGGTAGCCGGCAGCCGACGTCAGCAGGTCGGTCTCCGGCTCGGTGAACGGCAGGCCGGTCTGCTTCGCGCCGAAGATCACCGTTCCCTCGGTGAGGTCGCGGTACTGCAGCGGAAGCCGCAGCGCCAATGGGTCGTCCGGCTCGAGCGTCCCGTGCTCGGCCAGCAGCTCGCCAGTCGGCGCGAGGACGGCAGCGCCGCGGAGGCGGAAGATGCGGACCATGCGAGCAAGGGCGGGCAGGACCGCGGTGTCCGGCCTCTGGGCGGTGAGCACCTCCTCGCCCAGCGCCTGGAGCAAGCGGTAGTAGGCGCGGTCGCGGGGTGAACGTCCGCGCAGCACGCGACGTACGAGATCGGTGAGCGGGCCGAGCAGGGCAATGGTCACCACCAGCGCCAGGCCGGTGATGATCGGCAGCTCGATGTGGAGGACCTCCTGCGTCACGCGTTCGAGGGCCACCAGCAGGGTGACGAAGAAGGTGACCCCGATGCCCACCACCATCGTGTACGAGAACGCTCGACCGGCCGCGTCGGTCGACATGAAGAGGCCCTGTCACGAAGACGGCGTAGGCGGCGAGGACCATGGAGGCCGTGACGAGCGACACGCCGATCCAGGGATCGCTCTCCGATACTCCCGGCAGGATGCGCACGATGCCGCCCAGGGCGCCGACTCCGACGGTGGCCAGCGCGGCCTGCAATTGACGCTGGCGGGCCACATCATCCCCGGCCACGCGGAGGGCCGCGACGATCCAGTACAGCGCTGCGCCCAGGATGAGGAGGCGCGCCAGGATCCACGCCCAGCCCACGACCTCGCCGGGGATGCCGAATGGCTCGAGGTGCGGCGGGGACACCGCGAGCTGCTGCTCCGGGAGGAAGACGGCTTCGAGTGCGACCGCGCCGCAGAGGACGTACGACGCGATCAGCGTTCGTCGTTGCGTCACGGACAGGCGGCCCTCGACAGCGAGCGCGAGGGCGACGTGCAGGGTGGCGGCGGGGAGCAGGAAGGCGGCGACGTCCTCGATCGCGTTGAACGCCACGTCAACGCCGGGGTCGGTGCTGAGCCGCTCGATGAGAATGGCCACTGACCAGACCACCAGCAGGCCGGTGACGAACGCGAAGACCTGTGCACCGCGCTGCCGGCCGGCCCGGGTCAGGACGATCAGGCCCAGCCAGGTAGCCAGGATGGCGGTGATGCCATGTGCGCCGATTTCGAGCTGATCGGCCATTGCTCCCCTCACCCTCCGTCGGGCAGCGTCCCCGACAGTAGCGGTATTGGCCAAGATCAATCAAGGACTCAGATTCAAAGACGGCACCCCCCTTGCGTCGAGCGCACGGGCCGTGACAGACGAGGTGTCCGGTAAGCGCGCGATAAGGGTTCGGTGAATACCTCCTGGGCTACCATCGACGAAATGCCAGCGGTCGTGCCTTCACCCGACCAGCTCCCGATCTTCGAGGAGTTGGTCGCTCCACCGGCACGCCGCCCCCGTCCGCACCTGCGCATCCAGCCGCCGCTGCTGGCCGACCTGACCGCCCGCCAGCGCAAGGCGGTCACGCATGGCAACGGCCCGCTGCTGATCGTGGCCGGTGCAGGAACCGGCAAGACCACGGTCATCACCCGCCGCATCGCCTGGCTGATCGCCGAGAAACGCGCCAAGCCGTCGGAGATCCTGGCGCTGACGTTCACGGATCGGGCGGCGCTGGAGATGACCGAGCGCGTCGACCGGCTGGTGCCCGTACGGCTACACCGACACGGTGATCAGCACCTTCCACGCCTTCGGCGACCGGCTGCTGCGCGACCACGCGCTCGAGGCCGGCCTCTCGGACCGCTCCACCGTCATGTCGCGCGCCGAGCAGGTGATCTTCCTGCGCGAGCACCTGTTCGAGCTGCCACTCGACCGATACCGCCCGCTGGGCGACCCGACCCGCTTCCTCCACGCCCTGGTCACTCTGATCAGCCGCGCCCGCGACGAGGACGTCGCGCCCGCGGAGTACCTGTCAGCCGCGCAAGCGGCTGGCGGCCGCGGCCGCCGAAGCGCCGTTCGACGACGGCGCTGGCCGAACGGGCGGCCCAGCAGAAGGAGCTGGCCGCGCTCTACGTCGCCTACGAGCGAGCTGATGCGGGCCAACGATCGGCTCGACTTCGGCGACCAGGTGAGCCTGGCGCTGCGCCTGCTGCGCGAGCATCCCGCCGTCCTGAGCGAGGAGCGGCAGCGCTACCGCTACATCCTGGTCGACGAGTTCCAGGACACGAACCACGCGCAGTTCGAGCTGGTCAAGCTGCTGGCCGGCTCGGCCACGGCCAACGTGACGGTCGTGGGCGACGACGACCAGAGCATCTATCGCTTCCGCGGGCGCCGCCCTGTCGAACATCCTCGGCTTCCGCGCCGCGTTTCCGCGCGCCGGCAGCGTGGTGCTGAACGACAACTTCCGCAGCCGTCAGCCAATCCTGGACGCCGCCTATCGGCTCATCCAGCACAACGACCCGGACCGGCTGGAGTCGCGCGAGGGCCTCGACAAGCGGCTGATCGCCCGGGCTCGTTTCGAGCAGCCGATCGGCGATGGCGGGCCGATCCAGCTGCTGGCCTTCGATACCGGCTCGGACGAGGCCGATGCGCTGGCCGAGCGCATCGGCGACTCCCTCCGCACCGGCCGCAGTCCCGGGCGACCACGCGATCCTGGTGCGCACCAACCGCGATGCGGATCCCATCCTGCGGGCACTGAACATGGCGCGCATCCCGTGGCGCTTCTCCGGCACGGCCGGGCTCTACCACCAGCCGGAGGTCCGGCTGCTGGTCAGCTTCCTGCGCGCCGTCAACGACCCGGAGGACTCCGTCAGCTGCTACGACCTGGCCACCTCCGAGATCTTCGGGCTGGATCCGCAGGCGACGTGACCGTCGCGCTGAATGCGGCCAGCCGGCGTCGGACCGCCGTTGGAGCAGTCGCTCCGCCACGCGCGCGACGGGGAGCCTGCCCGCTTCGGTCCGCGGGCCATGCAGGTGATCGAGCGCCTGCTGGCCAGCCTCGATCAGCACCGGCAGCTGAGCACGGAGCGTAACGCCGGAGAGCTGCTCTACCACTTCGTCACCAGCACCGGCTGGCTTGGGCGGCTGGCGCGCGAGGCGCGCGAGGGCGGGGAGGAGCGCGCTCGCCAACGTGGCGCGCTTCTTCGAGATCGTCCGTCGCCAGGCCGGCCTGCTGCGGGACGACCGGCTGCCGTTCCTGGTCGCGCAGCTCGATACGCTGATGGAGGCGGGAGACGACCCTTCCACCGCCGACGTTGATCTCGACCATGGCGAGGCGGTACACGTCCTGACCTACCACAAGGCCAAAGGCCTCGAGTTCCCGATCGTCCACATGGTCGGCCTGGTCGACGATCGCTTCCCGACCCGCTCACGCGGCGATCTGCTGCCGCTGCCGACGTCGCTGGTCCGGGAGCCGACGCCCGAAGGCGACCACCATCTGGCCGAGGAACGCCGGCTGTTCTACGTCGGCATGACGCGGTCCCGCGAAGCGCTCCACCTGAGCTGGGCACGCGATTACGGCACCCGCAGCGCGCGACGGCCGAGTCCGTACCTGCTGGAGGCGCTGGACCTGCCGCCGGCGACCCCAGCCGACATGCTGCGGCCCAGTGTCGCCGAGCGCCTGGCCCGCAACCAGCGCGCGCAGACGCCGCCGGCTGCGCCGGCCAAGCCCGTCAGCCTGGGTGACCGCCAGCTGCGGCTCAGCTACGGCCAGATCAGTGACTACCTGGACTGCCCGGCGCGCTATCGCTACGCCCACGTCATCCGGCTCCCGACCGCCGCGTCGCACCAGATGGCCTACGGCCGTGCCCTGCACGCCGCCGTGCAGGCCTACCACCGCCGTCAGCTGGCCGGCCTGTCCACGTCGCCGCGAAGAGCTCCAGGCCGAGCTTGACGCCGCCTGGGAGTCGGTGGGGTTCCTCACCCAGCAGCATGAGGAGGCGCGCCGCGCGGCGGCCCGCGAGGCACTCGATCGCTTCTGGGACGAGCAGCAGATCGAGCCCGCTCGCCCGGTGGCGGTCGAGGAGGACTTCTCGGTGGTCCTGGGTCGCGACCGGGTACGCGGCCGCTATGACCGTGTCGACCTCGACGGCGACGGGCGGGTGGTCATCACCGACTACAAGTCGGCCGACGTGCGCGACCCGGCCACGGCGGCGCGTCGCTCACGCGACTCGCTGCAGCTCTCGCTCTACGCCCTCGCCTATGAGTCGCAGCACGGGCGCCTGCCCGATGAGCTGGCCCTCCACTTCCTGGAGTCCGGCATGGTCGGGCGCAGCGCGCCGACGCCGAAGCGCCTGGAGAAGGCGGCCAGCCAGGTCGCGACCGTGAGCGAGGGGATCCGAGCCGGCGACTTCGGCGCCAACCCGACGCCCATGCGCTGCGGCTTCTGCCCGTTCCGCGATATCTGTCCGGACGCCGCCCGATGAGCTGCCCAGCCTTGCGCGCCGTCCATCGGTGAGCCGCCGCACCAGGCTGGCCGTCGCCGCCCTGGCGCTGCTCGCCGTGCTGGTGGCCGCCCTGTTATTCGCGTTCGCCAGCGTGGCGTGTCCTACCGACACTCTCGAGCAGCCCTGCCCGGGTGCGGTCAGCAACCGCGTCCTGGTCATCGGCCTTGCCGCCCTGGCGGTCGGACTGCTGGTCGTGCCATTCGCGTTGCTCTCAGAGTTCGTGTTGCGCGGCCGCATCCTGTACCGCGGCGCCTGGGGCCGCGCCATCCGCCGCGGGGTCTTGGCCGGCGGCACCGTGGCAGTCTTCGGCGGCTTGCGACTGGGTGGCGCACTGACGGTGCCGGTGGTGATCTTCGTGCTGCTGCTGGCCGCTGCCATCGAGTGGCTGGCCGTCCGGCGCATCGACTCCCCGTGAGCGGCGACATCTTCGCGGGCCAGCCCGCCGACGCCGACTTGCTGGCGGAGCTGTATGACCTGGAGCACGACGAGGTGGTGGAGGACCTCGTCTTCTATCGCGAGCAGACGCGGCGCAGCGGACCGGCAGTGCTGGATCTCGGCTGCGGCTCCGGCAGGCTGCTGCGCAGCTTTGCCGCCGGCAAGGGACGACGGATCGTGGGCGTTGACGGCTCGGCTGCCCTGCTGCGACGGGCCGCTGCGCGGGTCGCGGCCGAGCCATTGCTGGCCGCCGCACTCAGCCAGGGCCGGCTGCATCTGGTCGAGGGGGACGTCCGGCGCCTGGAGCTGCTGCCGGTGCGCGGCATGCTGGGCGCGGCGGGCGCCAACCTGGTGGTGGCCGCGGGCGTCATGCCGCACCTCGACGGTCCGGAGGACGCGCTGCGCATGCTCAGCGGCGTGGCCTCGCTGCTGGCGCAGCATGGCCGGCTCATCCTGGACGACCTGGGGCCTGCCCTGCTGCCGGATCGGGACCTGCCATTGTCCGTCGATTGGCGCCGCAGGATGAAGGGCCAGGAGGTCGTCCGCCGCAGCCAGCTGATGCGCCGGGAGGCGCCCGAAGGGCTGCGGGTGGCCTTCTCGACGATCGTCGACGTAGGACGACCCGATGGTACGATAGCGCGGTTTCCGGCCAGCTATCGGCTCTGGTATCCATTGGATGACGCACTCGCCGCGCTCATCCGGCAGGCCGGATTGGCAGTCGAGTTTGCGTACGGCTCGCACGACCTGGACCCGCCCAATGCGGCCAGTGAGCGTCGGATCCTGGTGGTCCGTCGCGCCGGTGAGTGATGAAGGCGGCATCAGCTGGGCCGCTGTGGACGCAGGGTAGAGGGCAGACTTGGCAGCAGAACAGATCCGACTCCTGGTGATCGAGGACGTCCCGCAGGTGGCGGCGCACATGCGCCAGCTCCTGCAGGCCCAGTCTCAGATCAAGATGCTCGATGTGGTGACTGCCGGCGATCGCGCGGTTGCCGCCGTCTCCGAGTTCAAGCCCGATGTTGTCATCGTCGATGCGCTGCTCCAGGGCCGCGTCTCCGGCGGCGACGTGGCACTCGGCGTCAGGCAGTCAGAGCCGCAGGTCGGCGTGGTGATGCTGACCGTGCCCCAGAACCCGGTGAGCGAGAGTGCCGAGCGCGGGGTCGACAGCGTCCTGAGGATGCCTTTCTCCGGCTTCGACCTCACGACCATCGTGCGCAAGACCTACGAGGCGCGCAGTGCCCAGTCCACGCGCGAAGGCAGCATGATGATCTCGCTCTTCTCTCCGAAGGGCGGCGTCGGGCGGACCACCATTGCCTACAACCTGGCCGTGGCGCTGGCCGCCGATCATCGGGTCTGCCTGGTCGACGGCTCACTGCAGTTCAGCGACCTGCGCGGCCTGCTGCGGGTTCCGGCCACCGCGCCATCGATCGTGAACCTGCCCACCGACCGCATCCGCGAGGCTGACGTTGCCGACGTGGCCTGGAAGGACCCGTCGGGTGTCGACATCCTGCTGGCCCCGCCGCGGGTGGAGATGGCCGAGATGGTCACGGTCCGCGACCTGGAAAAGTCGCTCAGCATCCTGCGCCAGCTGTACCAGTTCGTGGTGATCGATACGCGCGCCGGTCTCGGAGACGACGTGCTCGTCTTCCTCGACGCGTCCGACCTGATCCTGCAGGTGCTGACGTACGACTCCATGGCGATCCGCAACCTGGCCATGGCGGGCGAGGCATTCGACGCCATCGGCTATCCAGCCAGCAAGCTGGCCACCATCCTGAACCGATCCGACTCGACCGGGGGCATCAGCAAGGCCGATGTCGAGACTGCCCTGGGTGGCCCTATCGACTTCGAGCTCGTGTCCGATGGTCGCCTGGTGGTGGCAGCCAACAACGAGGGTGTCCCGTTCATCTCGGGGAGCCCTGAGGCCCCCATCTCGAAGGGCATCAAGCACATCGCCGCCTCGCTCGGCTCTCATCTGCGCGAGCGCGCCCCGGTTCTCGCGTCCCGCTGACGCACTCCGGTGACCCGTTCCACCGACCCCCGGCCGATCGGGGTCTTCGATTCGGGGGTTGGCGGGTTGACGGTTCTCTCGGAGATCCGCCGCCGCTTGCCGGACGAGTCGACCGTCTATCTCGGCGACAACGCGCGGACGCCGTATGGGCCACGACCGGCCGACGAGGTTCGGCGCTTCACGCTGGAGTGCGTGGCGTGGCTCCTGAACCAGGACGTCAAAGCGCTGGTGCTTGCCTGCAACACCGCCACCTCGCACGCTCTCGACGACGTGCGCGACGCGTCGCCGGTGCCGGTGCTCGGCGTCGTGCGCCCCGGTGCGGTGACCGCCGCCGCCGCGACGCGGGCGGGACACGTGGGCGTGATCGCCACGGTCGGGACGGTGGCGTCCGGCGCCTACCCGGCCGCCATCAACGAGGCCGATCACCGGCTGGTGGTGCGGCAGCAGGCCTGCCCCGACCTGGTGCCCATGGTGGAGGCGGGCATGCTCGATGGACCCAAGGCGATCGCCGCGGTGGATGGCTATCTCGACGAGCTGCTGGCGGGTGACCCACAGATCGACACGCTGCTGCTGGGCTGCACCCATTACCCGCTGCTGCGGCCGCTGATCGAGCGCCGCGTCGGCCCGCAGGTGGCGGTGGTCGACTCTGCCTTCACCAGCGCGCTGGCTACCGAGGACCTGTTGGACGCGCTCGGCACACGCGCGCCGTTGAGCCACGCCGATGCTGCTGCCCGGGGCCACCGAATCGCCACCACCGGTGATGTGGCGGCTTTCAGCACGGTGGCGGAGCGCGTCTTCGGCGAGCGGCTCCCGGCGGTGGAGGCGGCGGCCGTAGGAGCGCACTAGACTCAGGCCGATGACACGTAACGCCGGCCGGCTGGGCATGGGCATCGTGGTCGGCGGGCTGCTCGCCATGGGGGCCACCGTCGCGCAACGCGAGATCATGCGCCGCGCCGGCACCCGACTCATCGATTGGGAGACCGTGCGCGGCATCGCCCGCCGTCGGCTGGGCGCCGATGCCGCACCGCTTCGCGCCGGAGGTCCGCGATTCGGCCGAGGACTTCTACCGCGACGCCCTGCGGCGGATCGAGCCCATCGTGGCCGAGGAGATCGGCGCCGAGCTGCCGGCCGCGCTGGAGACCCCGGCGGTGATCGATCGGCGTGAATGGATCGACCTGAACCTGGTCACCTTCGAGCAGCTCTTCGATCGGATCGAGCAGATCATGGCCAGCCAGGCCGGGGCGGATACGCCGGGTCGAGCGCTGGCCCGCATCGTCAACCGGTCGATCGGCAACCAGCAGCTCGGCTTCCTCATGGCGTTCCTGGCGCGCAAGGTGCTCGGCCAGTACGACATCAGCCTGTTGGCCGCCACGCCCGACGGCGCGCGGCCGGCTGCATTTCGTGGAGCCGAACATCCGTGCCACCGCCGCCAACATGCGGCTGCCGCTCGACGAATTCCGAACCTTCATTGCGCTGCACGAGGCGACGCACGCTTTCGAGTTCGAGGCCTACGCCTGGCTGCGACCACACTTTGCCAGCCTGGTGGCCGAGTCCATCGACCGACTGGCCGCCGACTCCAGTGGCATGGGCGCACGCCTGCGGAGCGCGGTCGCCAACCGTGACGGCGGGCACTGGCTCGAGCGGCTCATGACGCCCGCGCAGCTGCGACACGTTCCAGCGCACCCAGGCGCTGATGTCATTGCTGGAGGGCTACTCCAACCACGTCATGAATGCCGCCGGCGAGCGATTGCTGCCGGGCTTCACCCAGATCCACGACCGCTTCGAGCGCCGCAACGTGAACCGCGGGCCGCTGGAGCGGGCCATCCTGCGCCTCACCGGGCTCGATCTGAAGATGGAGCAGTACCAGGCTGGCGAGCGCTTCGTGGACACCGTCATCGCCTCGCGCGACCGCGCCTTCATGAACCGGGTCTGGCAGGGACCTGAGGCGCTGCCCAGCCTGGACGAGATTCGCGCGCCGGCGCGCTGGATCGCCCGCATGGACGGAGCCGCAGCGGGGGAGGCGCACTGAGCACCGAGCCGCTGGTCGTCCTGGCCACGCCGATCTTTGGAGCCCCGCTGGCAAGCGAGCACGTCGCCCAGATCGAGGAGGTGCCCGGCGTGCGGGTAGTGGCCATCTCGCGCGAGGGCACCGTCCACGATGACGCCGAGGCCTCTTTTGGCGCGGCGCGGGTGCTGCTGCGTGGCGGCGTGCCGGCCTCGGTGCTGGACCACGTGATCAGTCGTGCGCCGCGCCTGGAGTGGATCCATTCCTTCTCGGCCGGCATCGACCGCGTCGCCACGCCGGCCGTGCGCGAGCGCGGGCTGACCGTCACCAACGCACGCGGCGTCTTCAGCCGACCTATCGCCGAGTACGTGGTGATGATGTGCCTGGCCATCGCCCGCCACCTTCCGCAGCTGTTGGAGCTGCAGCGCGAACGGACCTGGCAGCCGCTCCGCGGCCACGAGCTGGGTTCCCTGACGGTGGGAGTCATCGGCTACGGCAGCATCGGCTCGGAGGTGGCGCGCCTGCTGGAGCCGTTCGGCACCGCCATCCTGGCCACCCGACGCCATGCCGACCGCGGCGCAGCCGAGCCGAATGTCCAGCTCTTCGGCTACGACCAGCTGGAGGAGGTGCTGGGCGCCAGCGACCTCGTGGTGGTGGCGGCGCCGCTGACCGACGAGACCGCGGGCATGATCGGCGCCGAGCAGCTGCGGGCCATGCGCGAGAGTGCCTGGCTGATCAACATCGCCCGCGGCCGGCTGATTGATGAGCTTGCGCTGCGCCGCGCACTCGAGGCGAGCTGGATCGCCGGCGCGGTGCTGGACGTCTTCACCGATGAGCCGTTGCCACCCGACTCACCGCTGTATGACACGCCGAACCTGATCCTGACGCCGCATACCAGCTGGTCGTCCGACCAGGTCGTGGAGCGCTCGGTGCGCCTCTTCGTCGAGAACCTGCGGCGCTTCGCGGACGGGCAGCCGCTCGAGAACGTGGTGGATCTGGAGGCCGGGTACTAGCCGGTGCAGGTCACCATCGTCGGACTGCCCGGGTCCGGAAAGAGCACCGTCTTCAACGCCCTGACCGGCGGCCACGCCGAAACCGGCGGATACTCCGGCGGCCGAGCGGCTCCCAACGTCGGCGTCGTCAAGGTGCCCGATGAACGCCTGGACCGCCTGTCGGCGCTGTTCAAGCCGAAGAAGACGACCCCCGCCGATGTCACCTACGTGGATGTCGCCATTCCGGCCGGGGCCGCGCGCGAGGGCACCATCCAGCCCGATGTGCTGGCCCAGATCCGCAACGCCGACGCGCTGCTGCACGTGGCTCGCGCCTTCGAGGGCGGCGCTGCCGAGCGGCCGGCCGACCCGTGGCGCGACGTGGAAGAGCTGGAGCTGGAGTTCACCGTCGCCGACCTGACCGTCGTCGAGAAGCGGCTGGAGAAGCTGCGCACCTCGGGCCGTCATGGGTCGACCGCCGAGCGCGAGCAGAACGCGATGGAGGAGGTGCTGCTGGACCGGCTGCTGCCGCATCTGTCGGACGGACTAGCCCCTCCGCTCCTTCGGCCTCGATGCCGACGAGGAGCGGCGGCTGCGGGGCTACCGCTTCCTGACCCAGAAGCCGGTGCTGGTCGTCCTGAGCATCGACGAGGCGCAGCTCGGCGAGGCGGCGGCGCATGGAGGAGGCGGGGAGGGGACGGCTTCGCCCAGCCCTCGACCGACGTGGCGGCGCTGGCCGGCAAGATCGAGGCGGAGATCGCGCAGCTCCCCGAGGACGACGCGGCGCTCTTCATGGAGGACCTCGGCATCGCCGAGGCGTCGCGCGGCCGGGTCATCCGCCTGACCTATGCGCTGCTCGGCCTGTTCAGCTTCTTCACCGCCGGCGAGGACGAGTGCCGCGCCTGGACCCTGTCGCACGGCGACACGGCGGTCGACGCGGCGGCGGCCATCCACACCGACCTGGCGCGCGGCTTCATCCGCGCCGAGGTGGTCACCTACGAGGACCTGATGGCGGCCGGCAGCATGGCCGAGGCGCGCAAGCGCGGCGTGCTGCGCTCGGAGGGGAAGGCGTATCAGGTGCGGGACGGCGACGTCATCGAGGTCCTGTTCAACGTCTCCCGCTGAGTCGGAGCGACGTCGGCTCGCGAGCGGTCAGGACGTGCGGTCGAGCTCGACGATCATGCTGCGGAATTCGTCGGACTGGTCGACCAGGTACGTGTCGTCCGCCTCCGCGCCAACGCTCATCGAGGCGGTCAGCTTCTCGTCGCCGATATAGGTGAAGCCATGGCTGCGCTCCAGCTCCCGCGCGATCGCTTCCACCAGCGTGTCCTCCTCGAAGGTCTCCACCACGGCGGCGCGCGCACGCTCGACCACCGCGGCAAATTCGTCGGGACGGTGCTCGGACTCGCTCACCAGCAGCGCGTCGGTCAGGAGATCGGTCGCACCTTCGTGCAGCTCGTAGAAGTAGAGGCGGGTCATGGACCGATGATAGACCGATGACCTCCGGATCGCCGTCGCGCGCCCTGGACCTGGTGGTGGTCGGCGGCCTGACGGTCGACCGCTTCGCCGATGGCTCCTCGGCGCCCGGCGGGGCGGTCCTGCACATCGCCCGCGCGCTGGCCGCGCGCGGGCTGCCCGTCGGGATCGTGACCACCGCCGGCCCCGAGCCGGAGGCGCAGGCTGGCCTGGCCGAGCTGCGCGAGCTCGCGGCGTCAGGATGGAGGTCTCGACCAGCCCGGCGAGCATCACCTTCGGCCACGCCGAGACCGCCGACCGGCCGTGAGCTGGTGCTCGAGCGACGAGGCGGTCGCGTCCCGGCGAGCCTCGCCCGACCGACCGCCGCCGTGCTCTTCGCACCGGTGGCCGACGAGGTCCCTGCCCCCGCGCTGGCCCTCGGGCCGCGGTGCGATCCGCGGAGCCATCCTGCAGGGCTGGCTGCGCAGCACCGAGGAGGGCGAGCCGGTCCGGTCCCGACGGGTCACTGGCCATGGATGCCGCGTTGCTGGCCGCACTCGCGGCGCCTCGACCTGGTCATCGGCAGCAGCGAGGACATGCGGGCCGACGGAGCCGACGCCCTGTCGCAGCTGCAGGTGCTGCGCGCGGCCCTCGGCGACCGTCCACCGCTGGTGGTGACCGATGGCGCGAACGGTCCATGGCTCGACGTCGGATCGAGGCCCGCGCCACCTGGCCATGGGGCAGCCGGTCGAGGATGTCTCGACCATCGGCGCCGGCGACATGTTCGCCGCCTTCATGCTGCTGGCCCTCGGCCGGCTCCGGTGGCGCGCATCCCGAAGCGGCGGCCCTCTCCGCGATGGACGAGGTCGCGGAGGTGCTTCGCGGCCGGCGCACCGGCTAGCGCTCGGTCAGGCGACGCGTGCCGCACGGGTGGCGCGACGATCCGCGGCGGCCACCCAGCGCCGCAGCCGCCTGACGCGGCTCTCGACCCGCAGCCGCGTGCGGCCGATGGCATCCAGGCTGCCGCCGCGCCCCAGCGCCAGCGCCAGGTCCAGCACTCGCGAGGCGGAGGTGGCGGCGGCCAGCGCGCCGGCCAGGTCGTGGCCGTGCCGCTCGCGGATGCGCGCCACCTCGATCCAGGCGGTGGCGGCGTCCACCGATGCCCGCCGCGTGCCGATTCGCCAGAGCTCCTCCGCGCGCTCGACCTCGCCGGTCGCCAGCAGCAGGCGCGAGGCGACCCGGCGTAACGCGTTCGCTTCGGCCGGATCGGCGGCGATCGCCTGGGCCGACTCGACCAGCTCCAGCGCGTCATCGACCGCGCCGGCACGCAGCAGGTCGAGCGCCATGCCGCGCGGATCCAGGACCGCCGCGTCGCGCCACCCGCCGGCGCGCAACCGCGCAAGCTCGGCTTCCAACAGCGCCAGGCTGACCACGTCCTGGAAGTTGTGGTCGAGCACCACCGCCAGGATGTCCGGCGACCCGCCACTCAGGTACCCGAAGTAGCGCGCCGGCACCTCGCTGCCCGGGCAGTCGACCTCCCGCCGCACGCCCAGCACGCCCGCCTCCACGTCCGCCAGCCGCGCTCCGCCGAGCGGCCGCCGGAACAACCGTCGTGCCGTGGGCAGCAGATCGTCGTGGGCGTCCGGGACGGTGGCCTGCTCGCGGAAGAGCCCGTGGAAGGTGAGGCGCGCCGCGAGCATCGGCATGTCGAAGGTCCGCCCGTTGTAGGTCACCAGGCGATCGGCAGCGGCCAGGTCGGCAGCCAGCGCGCGCAGCAGCGGTCGCTCGAAGGGGTAATCGGGGAGCAGGTACTGGCGCACGGTCGATGCCGTCCCCGCTCAATCGCGCCACGCCGGCCAGGAAGATGACGGTGCCGGCGCCGGTCGACAGGCCGGTCGTCTCGGTGTCGAAGTAGGCCGCCGCCGGATGCGTCGGCCAGGGCGCGGCAGACCCCAGCGGGGAGTCGGAGCTGGCGCTCGACGACCAGCGCGCGACCGTCCTCGACCACCAGGGTGCGGGCGCCGAACCAGCGCGCGAGCAGCTCCAATCGGTCCTCGCGCGCGACCGTGCGGCCGCACGACCGGCTGCCGAATGGAGGCCAGCCGATCGGCCAGGGAGCGCGGGGCCAGCGCCGGCTCAGCCATCGAGGGCGGTGAGCAACTCGATCACGACCTGCTTGCCCCGCCTCCCGACCTCGATCGCCGGGCCGACGCAGGCCGGGCAGCCATCGGCGCATGGGCAGGACTCGACCGCCTGGCGGGACGTCCGGATCAAGTCCGGCGTGAGCGTGTAGAGGCGCTCGGTCAGGCCGACGCCACCGGGTGTCGCGTCGTAGAGGTACAGCGTGGGCTGGCCGGTGAACGGCGCCTGCACCTGCGCCAGCACGCCCAGGTCGCGCGGGTCGCACATCAGCAGCAGGGCGCCGGTCGTGCGCGCCACCCGGGCCAGGCCGATCAGGGCGCCGTCCAGGGTGTCGCGGTCGTATCGGTTCACCAGGTCCGCCGGCGGCACCAGCCAGGTGGCGGTGGTGTGCATCTCCTGCTCGGGGATGCTGATCGAGCCCCAGCCCACGTTCTCGTGGGTGTGGAACTTGAGCTTCTTGAACATGGTCACCTTCCAGGCGACCATCACCTCGCCGCGTTGGCGCTTGCCGGCCGGGCGCTCGTCGGCCTCTTCGAAGACCTCCAGCACCTTGAGCGTGATGCCCAGGTCGGCATCGGTGTAGTAGTCGACGTCAGTGCGCGTGACGTAGGCCTTGCGCTCGTCCCAGTCCAGGCGATCGACGTGGTGTTGCACGCCCTCATGGATGTAGATCGCCTTCTCGTGGACCAGCAGGGGTGCGGCGAACAGGTCGACCTCGCCGAGCACGCGGTGCCGGTCACCGCTGGTATCGACGATGACGACGTTCTCCGGCGCCCCCGAGCGCAGGCTGAAGTCACTGGCCGGGAAGTTGTCGTGGCTCCAGTAGTAGCGGTCGTCATCGGCGTGGCGGAGGTATCCGTCCTCCTCCAGCACGTCGAGCAGGGTGGGCGTCTCCTCGATGCCGAAGCGCTCGGCGGCGGGCACCGGCAGCTCGAAGCTGGCCGCGCGCAGGTGGTTGAGCAGGACATGCAGGTTGTCCGGGTTGACCAGGCCGTGCTCGGGCGAGCTGTCGAACAGGTATTCGGGATGGGCCGCCAGGAACTGATCGATGGGCGCCGAGGAGCAGACCAGGGCGGCCAGGCTGGTGCCCGATCGCCGCCCGGACCGCCCCATCTGCTGCCAGGTCGAGGCGATGGTGCCGGGGTAGCCGACGCTGATGGCCGCGTCCAGGCTGCCGATGTCGATCCCCAGCTCGAGGGCATTGGTGGCCACCACGCCGCGCACCCGTCCGTCGCGCAGCCCGGCCTCGATCTCGTGGCGCTGGTTGGGCAGGTAGCCGCCTCGATAGCCGCGGATCGTGTGCGGGTGGCCGGGCAGCGGCTCGAACGTCTCCTGCAGGTACGTCGTCAGCACTTCGACCTGGCGTGCGAGAGCTGGCGAAGGCGATCGTCTGGACGCCACCGCGGATCAGCCGTTCGGCCAGCAATTGTCCGGTCAGCAGCGCCGAACCACGGATGCCCAGCTGCGGATTGGCGACCGGCGGGTTGACGACCAGGATGTGCTTCCGCCCGCGCGGCGCCCCGCTCTCGGTGATGACGTCAACCGGCGCCTCCAGCAGCCGCTCGGCCAGCTCGCCGGGGTTGGCGATGGTCGCGCTCGCGCAGATGAACACGGGGTCGGCGCCGTAGTGGCGGCAGACACGCCGAAGGCGACGGATGACGTTGGCGACGTGGCTGCCGAACAGCCCGCGATAGGTGTGCAGCTCGTCGATCACGACGAACTGCAGGTTCTCGAACAGCTTGAACCACTTGGTGTGGTGCGGAAGGATCGCCGAGTGCAGCATGTCCGGGTTGGTGATGGCCACCTGGCCCGCGCTGCGCACCACGCTGCGGATGGCGGTCGGCGTGTCGCCGTCGTAGGTATGGGTCTTGAGGGGGATGTCGGCTGCCTCGGCCAGCGCGCGCAGCTCCACCAGCTGGTCGGCGGCCAGCGCCTTGGTGGGGAAGAGGTACAGGGCACGCGCCGCCTCGTCGCGAGCCACCGCGTCGATGACCGGCAGGTTGTAGCAGAGCGTCTTGCCGGAGGCGGTGGGCGTCACCACGCATACGTTTCGACCGGCGCGGACCGTCTCGACGGCCGCCGCCTGGTGCGTGTACAGCGCCTCGAAGCCGCGACTGCGCAGCGCGTCCACCAGCCGCGGATCGAGCCCTTCCGGCCACGGCGCGTACCGTGGCGGCTGCGGCTCCATCACCCGGTGCGCCGCGATCAGGCGTGCGATGGCCGGGTCTCCCAGCAGCGCCCCGATGGTGTCGTCAACGGAGCTCGGGCGGTCGAGGATCATCGGTGCCTCCTGGTCGCTGGTCGTCGTCCATGATCCGAACGGGCGTTCGGTTACGGTAGCACGCCTGTTCTATAGCTCGGCGAAATTGTGGATAACCGGGGGCCGAATTCGTTTGCACGGTGGAAAACGCGGCCGGTAGACTCGCCGCAGATGACCGGGATCGATCTCTCTGCCGGACGGCCAGCCCCTCCTGCGCGGCGGCGACCGCGCTACACGCTGCCAGCCTCGCGTGGAGGGATGGCCTGGCTGGCCGTGCTGCTGGTGGTGGGCACGTTCGTGGTGTTCCAGGTAGGGCGCCAGGTCTACGCCAGCTGGTTGATCGAGCACGAAGCCGATGCCATCCGGGCCGAGATTGCGGCCGTCGAGGAAGAGAACGCTGAGCTGCAGCGCGAGCTCGACTATCTGCGGTCTGACGCGTACGTGGCGGTCGAAGCGCGCAAGCTCCTGAACCTGGGGTACCTGGGCGAGCGGCTGCTGATCATTCCGCCGGGCAGCGAGGTGCTGGCGCCGGAGGCGGGCGGGCAGCACGGCCCCACCGAACCGCTGCTGCAGCAGTGGCTCGACCTCTTCTTCGGACCCTGACCTCCGCGCCACCGAACCATCTGGCGACGCGTCCGCGACAGCTCGCCTGTCGCAACGGCCTGTAGCCGGTCGCTGGACGCGACGCTATCTGGTCAGCCTCAGAGGGCCGATGTACGGTACGGCCATGATGCAGGTGCCGCAGTTCGGAATCTTCGCGCAGGGCACCATCGCCCACGAGTTCATCGAGTTCGACCTGCGCCCGGACGTCGAGATGACGGTGGCCACAGCGGCGCTGAGCCGCCTGCGCGCTCCGGCGGTGGCGGCCGGCGGTGTCAACCTGGTCGCCGGATTCGGCAGTGACCTGTGGCGCGCCGTCGCGCCCGAGCACGCGCCCGAGGAGCTGCGACCGTTCACGCCCATCAGCGCGGTAGGCGGCCATCGCGCGCCCGCGACCCAGCACGACTTCTGGCTGTGGATCAACGGCAGCTCCCGCGACGTGGTGTTCGAGCACGCCCGGGCAGCCGTGGAGGCCCTGGCCGACGTGGCGATCATGGCCACCGACCAGCCGGCCTTCGTGCATCGCGACTCGCGAGACCTGATCGGCTTCATCGACGGCACCGACAACCCGACGACCGACGAGGCGCCCGAGGCGGCGCTCGTGCCGGAAGGACAGCCGGGTGCTGGCGGCAGCCACGTGCTGGTCATGCGCTGGGTGCACGACCTGGATGCCTTTGCACGCCTGCCGATCGCCGAACAGCATCTGGTGGTGGGTCGGACGAGAGCCACCAGCCGTGAGCTGGCGGACGACGAGAAGCCGCCGAATGCGCACATCGCCCGTGTCGAGATCACCGACGACGCCGGCCAGAAGCGACCCATCTACCGCCGCAGCGTGCCCTACGGGACGGTCAGCGAGGCCGGTCTCTACTTCGTTGCCTTCTCGGCCGATCGCACGCGCTTCGACAGGATGCTGGCCCGCATGTTCGGCCTGGAAGACGGCCTGCACGACCGCCTGACCGACTTCTCGCGTCCGGTCACGGGCTCGTTCTACTTTGCCCCGTCACTCACCCTGCTGGCCGACCTGGCCGAACGCTGGGGCTCGCCGGTCACGGCCCAGGCTGGAGGAGGTTGACGTTGGCGACGGCGTCCGCGGCGGCTGTCTTTTCGGCGGAGGCTCTCCAGTTCCTGACCGACCTCGCCGAACACAACGAGCGCGCCTGGTTCCAGCCACGCAAGGCCGATTACGAGCGCCTGCTCAAGGAACCGATGGAGGGGCTGGTCGTGGCCCTCGGCGAGCGCTTTGCCAGCCGCGGCATCCCGATCGAGGCCGACCCGCGCCACGCGATCTTCCGCATCTATCGCGACGTCCGGTTCTCGAAGGACAAGTCGCCCTACAAGACGCACGTCAGCGCCAGCCTGCCCTGGATCGGCTCCGCGAACGGCGCCGCCTCGGCGGCCCACGGGAGCGGCGGCGCCTACGTCCACATTCAGCCCGGACGTTCATATGTCGGGGGCGGCATGTGGCACCCGGAAAAACCGCGCCTGGATGCCTTCCGCCAAGCGGTCATCGAAGATCCTGAGGCGGTGCGGGCAGTGCTCGAGGACCCGGAGTTCCTGCGGCGGTTGGGCCCGCTGGAGAGCCACGAGATGCTCAAGCGAGTCCCGCCCGGGCTCCCGGCCGATCACCCGATGGCCGCCGAGCTGCGGTTCAAGGATCTGACATTCGGGCGCGGCCTCAGCGATGACGAGGTCGTCTCACCGATGCTGCCAGACCTGCTGGCCGAGGACCTGGCGTCGGCGTTGCCGGTCTTCCGATTCCTCGCGTCGCTCGGACACTGACGGTACCGCTCGCGTCGATTGTGGCGGCTGGCCGATGCGGACGTAGCGCGACGGTCCGTTGGCGGCGTATTCGTCCCGTGTAATCGGTGCAGTGGGGGGCGGGCCACCGGCACCCCCGCTTGGTCACCTCGCAGGCGGTGGGCCTTTTGTACGGGCTGACTGGAACGAGCCAACCCCGCATGCTGGTACAGGCAGCCTCGGCGCTGCCACCTGAGTAGCCGCGCACGCGGCACCGTTAGGGGGTTCTACCCGTGAAGTCTCGACGATTCATCGCCGCCCTGTCCGCTGCAAGCATGGCGCTCGCCTTCGCCGGCACGGCCATGGCTGCCGCTCCGCTGGTCGCGTTCGGTGACGACGGCACGGTCACCATCGAAGGCGACGCCGCGACCATCCATCTCGACGCGACCGGCGGCGAGTTCGGCATCGAGTTCGGTGGCGTGTTCAGCCGGGCTCGTGCGCTCTCGAACAAGTTCCTCGCCAACGTAGACGTGTCGTTCACGTCGACTGGTGACGTCGCCGGCGGCGCGCCGCGCCTGAACATCCCCGTCGACAGCGACGGCGACAAGATGTTCGATTACTGGGCTGTCCTCGACGCCGCCAACTGCGGTGGCGCATCGGGCGAGACGGTGCTCGTGAGCACCGAGAATCCAGATTGCGTCGTGAATTTCCTGGGCAGCGGGCCGGCCGCGTCATATCCCAACTGGGATGCCTACGCCGCGGCAAACCCGACGCACCGCGTCGCCGGCAAGGGCGATAACAGCACCGCGTTCATCATCGCGGACGGGACGCCCGGCGACTACGTGGTCGAGGACATCGACCTCCAATAGCCGACCGCCTGGCCGATCTCAGGGGCGTCCGCGCAGCGGGCGCCCCTTCTTTCACGGATCGCGTTGCGCCTCATCCGACACCGCGGCGGAGTAGCTCAGTGGTAGAGCAGGGACTCATAAGTCTGTGAACGCCAGGGCTGTGCTACGAGCGTGAGAAGGCGAGCGTCACGACCGAAGTTATCGACTGCAACTTCGGCGTCCTGAGCGCAGTGCTGACCGGCCATTCACGCTGGCGCCTTGCGAGTCTTGCTGTTCAGTTATTGCTAGCTGTCACGACGTCGCAGACGGCGGGGTGACGGTATCGTCGTGAATGCGACGACGCCCACGCCAAGGCCTCCAGGCTGGCGCGCGAAGGTTGCATCTGCACCGCCATCGAGGTCGGGCTGGGAATAGGTCAGCAGGCCCCCAAGCCGATGCAGTCAGCAGCGGAGTAGTCGCGCCACCGTCAATGCCGAACCGCTAGCGAGTCGTCGCGTAGAAGGCGACTTTGCGCTCGAAGTAGGCGATCGTTTCGGATGCCGCAAAGGCGAACGCGAAGACGATGATCAGCAGCGCCCAGAACTCGGCCATCAGGAAGCTGCGTGAGTAGCGCTCGAAGAGGTAGCCGATGCCGACGATGGCGATTAGCAGCTGCCCGATGATGACGCCCTTCACCCCCCGAATCAGGCCGAGCCGAACGCCGGCCAGGATTTCCGGGAGGGCGGCGGGAAGCACGATCTTGGTCAGCACCTGTCGTCGGCTGGCGCCGAAGGATCGGCCCATCTCGAGCAACGACTGGCTGACGCGGGCGACGCCGACCTGGGTGTCGAGCGCGATGACCCAGACGCTGAAGAGGAAGACAGTCACGATCATCGTCGGCAGGCCGAAGCCGAGGAGCGCCATGAGCGCTGGCACGATGGCGGTCAGGGGCGAGCTCTCGAAGATGTTCGCCCACATGCCCATTAACTCCCCGACGGCCTTCACCCGACCCATCCAGAAGCCCATGCCGATGCCGACCGCCAGCGCCAGGGCCATGCCGATGCCGTAGGCCTGGAGTGTGATCAGGGCCGCCTCCGCGAAGCGATCCGACGTCACCACGGTGCCGATGGCCGCGAGGACGTCCGTGAACGGCGGGATGAGGAACACGAGCTCGAGGCGGCCGACGATCTCCCAGAGGGCGAACCAGACCAGCAGCGAGACTGCCATCGGGATGCGACGGCCGGCGATGGTCACGGCGCCGCCTCGGCCGGTGCCCGCATGTCCTCCTCGGCGTAGGCGCGCAGCTCGCTCCAGATCTCCTCGATTGTGTCGAGGTAGGGCTGGCTGCGGCGGATCTCGTCCGGCGTGCCGTCTCGAGGGATGTCCGGCCGCACCGTCTTCGTAACGCGACCCGGCCCGCGGGTCAGGATCACGATCTGGTCGCTGACGTACACCGCCTCCTCGATGGAGTGGGTCACGAACAGGACCGTCTTGCGCTCGTCGGCCAGCAGCTGCAGCAGGTCCTCCTGGAACGTGCGACGGATCTGCTCGTCGACCGATGCGAACGGCTCATCCATGAGGAGGACGTCGGCATCCACGGCCAGCGCCCTGGCCAGGCCGACCCGCTGGCGCATCCCGCCCGACAGCTGGTGCGGGTAGTGGTGCTCGAAGCCCGCCAGACCCGCCTTGGCGATGTATGCGCCAGCCTTCGCCTCGCGTTCGGCCTTCGGCACGCCGCGCAGCTCCAGCCCGAAGGCGGCGTTGCGCAACACGGTGGCCCACGGCAGCAGGGCGAAGTCCTGGAACACGAAGGCACGCTCCGGGCCTGGTCCCGTGACCGGGCGACCCTTGACGATGACCTGGCCCGAGGTCGCCGGGATCAGTCCGGCCACGATCTTGAGCGTCGTAGTCTTGCCGCAGCCGCTCGGACCGATCAGGGTCGTCAGCTCGCCGGGCGGCGCGTCGAAGGTGACCTCCTCCAGCGCGCGCGTTCCGCCCGCGAAGTCCTTCGTGACGTCCACAACGCGGACCGCCGGCTCGGCGGTTGCATCGGTCCGCGGGTTGCCCCCGGTCGTGGCGGTCGAATCGGTCATGGCGCGCGAAGCTCCGGGCGGAAGAGGCGCAGCTCGAGCCGTTGCAGCAGCGTGATCGTGACGCTGGCGACGAGGATGATGGACAGGATGGCCGCGTACATGTAGGCGTACTCGGCTTGCGAGCGGTAGAAGGTGATCAGGTCACCCACGCCGGTCGGGGTGATCAGCAGCTCGGCCAGGATCGCACCGGTGAACCCCTGGGCCAGCCCCAGGCGAAGGCCGGCGAAGATGAGTCCGCTGGCGGCGGGCAGGATCACCATCCAGATGCGTTGCCGGGGGTTGGCCAGGAAGGCCTGACTCATCTCGATCAGCGAAACCGGCGTGTTGCGGATCCCGCGATACGAGTTCAGCACGATCACGGGCGTGCTCAGCAGCACGACGGCGAAGACCTTGGCGGCGAAGTCGATGCCGTAGATGAAGGTGATCAGCGGGATGATCGCGGCCGATGGTGCCGCCTGGAGGATCACGAATACCGGCATGCCAAACCACTCCGCCTTCGGTGAGAGGCCCATCGCCACCCCGGCCGCCACGCCTCCGATCGCGGTCAGGGTGATGCCGACGACGAGGGGCCCGATTGTCTCGGAGTAGGCGCGCACGAACGTGCCGTCGGCGAGCATCTCGCCGAATGCCGCGATGGTCTCCGTGAAGCTCGGGAAGGTCAGGCTGATCGGGATCCGGCCGCCGAGCTCCCAGAGCGCGAGGACCGCGGCGATCGAGCCGGCGCGCAGCAGCCAAGTGCGTGTGGCGGGCGGCCATCCGCCCCACACGCTCCGCCTGCCGGCGGCGCCGGCGGCCGGAGCGGCGAGGTCGCCGCCGGTCACCGGCCCGTGAAGATCCTTGTCGGCGCGATCACTGGCCGACGGTCTCGAGCGCCGCCTCCGATGGCGCGAGGTCCCAGAAGTCCTCGACGTTCAGTGTCGCGGGATCGCCTTCGACCTGCCCGACCAGGCCGTAGAACTCGAAGTCGGTCCGGGCTGCCTCCTCGCCGCCGCAGTCGGTGGTGAAGACGCCCTCCTGCGACGCCTGCTCGTAGTACGGCACGATCTGCTCCTCGAGCTCCGGCTCGAGGTCCTCGGCCAGGCCGAGCCGCTCCCGCTCCTCGACCACGAAGTTGGGATCCTCGATGATCGCGTTCCAGGTATTCAGCGTCTCCTCGAGCAGCACCTGCGCGACCTCCTGGTTCTCGGCCAGCCAGGCGGTGTTGGCCACGAAGGCCTCATCGGTAGCCGCGACGTCGGGCAGTGGCAACTCGTGGAACTGGTCGGGCGCCTCCTCCTGCACGAAATTCCAGCTCGGGATGTCGAGGAAGGTCGCCTGCACGTTGCCTTGCAGGAGCGCGGTGGCGCGCACCTCCGCGCCGGTCACATAGCTGATCTCGCTGAACTCGATGCCCTCCTCCTGCTGCACCAGCAGCGCCATGGCCTCGGTCGTCGAGCCGCGTGAGTGGACGGTGAAGGGCTCGCCGTCCAGGGCCTGCCAGTCCGGATACGCCGCCGCATCGACGATCGCGAAGAAGCGCGCCGTCTGCAGCTGGCAGATGAGCCGGATCGGGGCACCGGTCTCCTGGATTACCGCGTATGGCGCGCCGAGGGTGACGTCGGCCTGCCCGCTCAGGACCGCTTCGGCGGCGATGTCCTCCTCCGCGAACTCCGTGAGCTCGACATCGATCCCGCGCTCGCGGACGCGCTCCAGCGCGATGAGCAGGTTGAGCGTCTCGACCCCTTCGATATCGCCGAGCGCGACCCGGATCGTCCCCTCCACCGCGGCCGAACCCTCGGGAGCGCTCGGGCCAGCGGTTCCGTCGCCCGCGGGCTCAGCCGGGGCGCAAGCAGCGAGAGCGAGTATTAGTGTGGACATGCACGCTAGGGCCTTCATCTCAGCCTCCTCCAAGCGTGGTCCGTCACTGCAATTTCCGTGCTCGGCTGGCCTTAATAGCTCTCCGGCCTCGGATACTGTCGCCGCCGGGCAGTCGGCCCTTCACCCCGTAGAGCTGTCGACCAGGTTGGGGCGGATGTCCGGCGTGGTGATCTCGGCGGCGTGCAGGCGAACGTAATCGATCAGCCGCCGTATCCCTTCCGTCACGTCGTCAAGCGGCGCCGCGTACGCAATCCGCAGCCCATGCTCCTGCGTCTCGTCGAATGCGGTCCCCGGGACGACCGCGACCTGCTGCTCCTCGAGGAGACCGATGGCGAGCTCCGAAGCATTCGGCGCACCCGCCGGGTAGTTGAGCCAGATGTAGAAGGCGCCCTCCGCTTTGGAATGCGTGACGATGTCCTGAGCATCGAGGATGTCGAGGATTGCCCGGCGTCGCCGAGCGAACTCGGCGACCATCCGCTCGCGGTCGTCCTGCGGGCCATTGAGGGCGGCCGCTGCGCCGTACTGCTCGAACGTCGGTGCGCAGACCGTGGTGTACTGGTGGACGCGTAGCGCCCACTTGACGAGGTCGCGGGGTCCGGCCAGGTACCCGAGGCGCCAACCGTCCATCGCGTAGGCCTTCGCGAAGCCCGAAACGAGCAGGGTCCGATCCCGCATTCCCGAGATCGATGCCGGCGACACGTGGCTCGTCCCGTCGTACATCAGATGTTCGTAGATCTCATCGGAGAGCGCGATTACCTTCGTTCCCTGGAGCTTTGCGGCGATCGCCTCGAGCCGCGGCCGGTCGAGGACCGCTCCAGTCGGATTTTGGGGCGTGCAGAGAATGACCATCCGCGTCCGAGGCGTGATCGAGCGGCCAAGCGCCTCGGGATCGATGCGCCAGTCGTCGCTCTCCTCGAGTTGGAGGGTGACCGGGACCCCGCCGGCAAGTCGAACGCATTGCGCGTAATGCGGCCACGCCGGGGTCGGGATAATGACTTCGTCTCCCGGATTGACGTAGGCCATCATGGCGATCCACACCGCTTCGTTCGCGCCGATGGTCACCACGATCTCGTCGGAGGGCGCGTATGTCAGCCCGCTGTCCCGGCTCAGCTTTGCGGCGATCGCGCTGCGAAGCTCGGGGATGCCCCAATTCGACGCGTAGTGGACGGCGCCGGCGTCCAATGCCTCGACCGTGGCGCGTTTGATCAGCGCAGGCGTATCAAAGTCAGGGCGACCAATCTCCAAGTGGTAGACGTGGAGTCCCTGGTCCTCGAGCTCGCGTGCACGGTCGAAAATCACCCTGATGTTTGACGGCGGCACATCGGCGAGGCGGGCCGCCGGAGCCGCGACAAATTCGGTCAAGTCAAACCTCCACCGGTGAATCACTGTCGTCAAGGCGAACCCTGCAGCGATGATGCCAAGAGTCTTGCACCATGACCGAAAGTGCCGCAGGCTGATAGCCACCGAACGCCGGGTTCATAGGAGTTGAACACTCTCGTCAACGTCGCACTGTTCGGGTACGGTCCCGTGGCACGCGACTTCGTGAAGCTCATCGACGAACGTGGATCAGAGCTCCATCGCCGATATGGGATCGGCGTACAGGCTCGCGGGCATCCGAGGCGCCGACCAGCAGATCGTCCTCGGTGCGAGCGGCCAGACCCATGCAGCCGCCGTTCCTCCGCGGGACATGTGGCAGCCTGTGACGCGGCTGGAGGACTTCATCACCGCCACGGCCGCTTCGATCGTGGTCCAGGCGATTCCGAGCGGCGAGCACCTCGTTGACACGGCAACCGCTCACGTCCTCGCCGCTTTCGACGTACGGGTCGACGTCGTCACCGCCACCAAGTCCCATCTCGCTCGACGGTGGGGTCTCATTGCTGACGCGGCGAGTCGAACGGGCTGCCGCATAAGGATCTCCGCCGCAACCGGGGCAGCCCTCCCGGCCAGCGACATTGCTCGCCTGAGCCTCCGTGGCTTCCGCTGCCTTCGGATTCGCGGAGCCCTCAACGGAACGAGCACCTTCGTGTTGGAGCGGCTGGCCGCAGGCGAGGCGCTGGCGGATGCGATTGCATTGGCCCAATCCCGTGGGATCGCGGAGGCCGACCCGACGGACGACCTCGACGGCAGCGATGCCGCATCCAAACTGGTCCTCCTCGCGAACCTCCTCTGGGACCTGCGAGCGTCCGTCGACGACGTTCAGCGGGAGGGCATCGTCGACTCATCGGCCGTTCGTGCCGTTCGCGCTGTTCGTGACGGCCGACACCTTCGGTCGGTGGCGGCCGCCGATGGTGAGACGGGTCGCCTGGAGGTCCGGCTCGAGGAGCTCACATCGGGCGACCCGCTCTACCCGCTCAGCGGATCAGAGAAGGCCGTCGCATACGACTGCGGTGAGGCGGGCGAAATCATCGTCTCGGGCGGCCGGTCGAGCGTACGGGGAGCGTCTCACTCGATGTTGAAGGATGTTCTCAGCCTCGCGCTTGACCGCGGCCCAGCGGGATTCCATTGAAGGTCCTGTGGGCCGCCCCAGCGCTGACGCATCAAACCGGTCTGGTGGATTTATCCGCCGTTCGAGCGTTGTACCGCCTGAGTTGCCGGCGTTACCGCCGGTCGGTATTCTCGGATGGTGTTCGTTCGATAGGCTCCTGATCGATCTGAGCACGCAATCCGTGGCGGAGTAGCTCAGTGGTAGAGCAGGGGACTCATAAGCCCTTGGCCGGTGGTTCGAATCCGCCCTCCGCTACCACCCCTCCCGCACCCCTTGATCGGCTGGCGGCTGCCGTTGAGCCCGGCACCCGTGGGCTGCCCGACGACGCCATCCTCATCCTGGCCGTTTCCGGCGGCCCTGACTCGACCGCGCTGCTGCACGGCGCGGCTCGGCTGGTGTCGAGCGGTGCACGCCATTGGAGCCTGGTGGTCGCCCACGTCGACCACCAGCTGCGTCCCGATTCGGCAGCCGATGCGACGCGGGTGGCCAGAACGGCATCGGCGCTCGGCCTGGAGTGCATGCTGCATCGGGCCGACGTCGCGGCCATCGCCCGCGCGCAGCACCGCTCGCGCGAGGACGCTGGGCGCGTGGTGCGCTACCGCTTCCTCGAAGAGCTGGCTGCGATCCCTCGGTGCCAGCGGCGTTGATCGCGACCGCCCATACCGCCGACGACGTGGCCGAGACGATGCTCCTGCGCATGGCACGTGGCAGCGGCCTGCGGGGACTGCGCGGGATCCCGGCGCGGCGCGGACGGATCATGCGTCCGTTGATCGACGCGCGGCGGGGCGACCTGCGGGACGCGCTGGATGAGGCGGGCATCGGCTACCTGCTGGACCCGACCAACGACGACGTGGCGGCGGCGGCGCGCAACCTGGTGCGCGCCGAGATCCTGCCGGCCCTGGAGCGGCTCAACCCCCGGGCCGTCGAGGCGCTTCAACGGCTGGCTCAGCTCGCCGCGGATGATGACGATGCGCTGGACGCGATCGCGGTGGCGGAGCTCACTCGCCGACGGAGCGACTCCGGTATCGACTGGCGTGAGCCGCCGGTCCGTGCCATCGGGCGTCGCGTGCTGCGTCTGGCCGTCGGGGAGCCGTCACCGTCGGCCGAGCGCATCGATGCGCTGCTGGAGGCAGCCGAAGGGCCGCGGGGCGGCCTGACCATCGAGCTCGGGGACGGCCGCAGCGCATCGGTCCGCGAACGGCTGCATCGTGCTGGAGCGGGTGCAGGATTGACCCACTGAGTGCCCCGGCGCGTATCAATATCGTGCGGGGGCAGCCAGGCTGGCATCGGTCCTGCCATGGCATGGGCGTATCGGGCCGATTGGTCCGCTTGCCACGCCGCACATATACTTCCCGGACCTGCGTCCGCGCAGGCAGGCGACTGGCCGGACTCCGGCCGGCCGTCGATCCCTACGGAGGATAGAAGACACATCCCTTGAGCAGCCGACTCGTTCGCAACAGCGTCCTGCTCGTCGTCCTGGCCGTCTTCGGGCTCGCGCTGCTCTGGACGTACATGCTCGGCGACAGCGGACAGGAACCCTATACCTATAGCCAGCTCCTGGAGGATGCCGGCGCCGGCAAGATCGAATCCATCACCATGGACGGCGACCGCCTGACCGTGGAGCTCACCGACGCGCAGGAGCCCGTGACCGCGGTCGCTCCGCCTGGCTCGCAGGGCACCGAGATCTACAACCAGATCTGCAGCGCGGCGGGCCATGAGACGACGCAGCAATGCGCCTCGGAGATTGCCTTCAACCCGGTCGAGCCCAGCGCCGCCGGCAGCATCATCACGCTGCTCATCACCGCGCTGCTGCCGGTGCTGCTGATCGGCGCGTTCATCTTCTTCATGATGCGCCAGGCGCAGGGCACCAATAACCAGGCCATGAGCTTCGGCAAGAGCCGGGCGCGCATGTTCCTGGGCAACAAGACCGTCGTCACCTTCAACGACGTCGCGGGCGTCGACGAGGCGAAGCAGGAGCTGACCGAGGTGGTCGAGTTCCTGAAGTACCCCGAGAAGTTCAACTCGCTCGGCGCGCGCATCCCGCGTGGCGTGCTGCTGGTCGGCCCGCCGGGCACCGGCAAGACGCTGCTCGCGCGGGCGGTGGCCGGCGAGGCGGGCGTTCCCTTCTTCTCGATCTCCGGCTCGGAGTTCGTGGAGATGTTCGTGGGCGTCGGCGCCTCGCGGGTGCGCGACCTGTTCGAGCAGGCCAAGCGCAACTCGCCGTGCATCGTGTTCGTGGACGAGATCGACGCGGTCGGCCGCCAGCGCGGCGCCGGCCTGGGCGGCTCGCACGACGAGCGCGAGCAGACCCTGAACCAGATCCTGGTCGAGATGGATGGCTTCGACACGAACACCAACGTGATCGTGGTGGCCGCCACCAACCGGCCCGATGTCCTTGACCCCGCCCTCCTGCGCCCGGGCCGCTTCGACCGCCAGGTCGTGCTGGACCGGCCGGACATCAAGGGGCGCAAGGAGATCCTCAACGTCCACATCAAGGGCAAGCCGCTCGACAAGACGGTCAACGTCGAGGCGCTGGCGCGTCGCTCCCCGGGCTTCTCGGGTGCGGACCTGGCGAACCTCGTGAACGAGGCCGCCATCCTGGCGGCGCGCCGCAACAAGAAGTCCATTGGCGCCGACGAGTTCAACGAGGCCATCGATCGGGTCATCGCCGGACCGGAGCGCCGCAGCCGGATCATCACCGAGGAGGAGAAGGCGATCATCGCCTACCACGAGGGCGGTCACGCCGTCGTGCAGCGCGTCCTCCCCAAGTGCGACCCGGTGACGAAGGTCACGATCGTGTCGCGGGGCATGGCGCTCGGCTACACGATGAGCCTTCCGCAGGAGGACCGATACCTCCACTCCAAGTCGGAGTTCGAGGACAAGATCGCCGGCATGCTGGGCGGCAACGTGTCCGAGCAGCTCGTGTTCGGCGAAATGACCACCGGCTCGTCGAACGACATCGAGAAGGCCACCAACCTGGCCCGGGCCATGGTCACGCAGTACGGCATGAGCGAGAAGCTGGGTCCGCTGACCTTCGGCCGCAAGGAGGAGATGATCTTCCTGGGCCGCGAGATCAGCGAGCAGCGGAACTACTCGGACGAGGTGGCCGCCAAGATCGACGCCGAGGTGCGCGAGATCATCGACCGCGCCTACGAGCGCGCCAAGGAGGCCCTCATCGCGCAGCGCGCGGTGCTGGACAAGCTGGCCGCGCTGCTGGTCGAGAAGGAGACCATCGAGCACGAGGAGTTCGAGGCGCTGTTCGAGGGCGTGCTGCCGCCGCGCAGCTCTGGGCCCACGGCGCGCCCGATCTCCGAGGGCGAGACCCCGGAGAGCGGCGACGTCGAGGCCGAGCCGACAGGCGACGAGACGCCGACCAAGCGCCGTCGCGGACCTGCCCCGCAACCCGCCTAGGCGCTCGCACACCACGCCAGAAGCCCGGCCCATCTGCGGCCGGGCTTCTGGCCGTTCCTGGCCTGTTCCCAGCTGGCTGGGTGAGCCGCCAGCTCCACGCGGAGTGGGTCAGCCGCCGGTGAGTCGATCCCAGAACGAGGGTCCCTTCTTGCAGGTCGCCAAGGAATCGGTCCCAGTCACCCTCCGCCTTCACGGACCGTTCGAGGCCGGCGACGCGCTCCTCGACGATCTCACGGACGCGAACCGCCTCGCCCTCGTCCAGCCAGAACCCGTGATGCTGGTCGCACACGTCCAGCTCGAGGTTGTAGGCCCGATAGTTGAAGGCCGTCATCTTGCCGCCGCACTTGGGGCACGCCAGCTCCGAGTTGCGGTTGGCGTACTCGAGCATGCCGGTCCGTTGCTCGTCGGTCGACTTGACCGTCGCCTCGACCTGGGAGAGCTCGTCGTCATCGAGCCAACCGCCCCGGCATTGCGGACAGCGGTCCACGTCAATCCCCTCGTGATGCTCGACCACGAGCTCGGTCTGGTCCCTCGGACAGTGCACGCGTTGCCCTCCGTTCCTGCTTGGGTCTGGGTGAGGTGTGCAGCCTAGCGCGAGCACGTCAGTCGTGATCGGCGGTAGTCCAATCGGGCCATTTCGGCACTAGGAGGTGGAACGTATACTCGCCTCCGTTGCGCGCTGGCACCGAGTCGCGGACAGAGCCGCGAAGCGAGGCCCGCGCAGCCCGATCACGAACGAAATGGAGCTGCCGACACCCATGATCGAGGAGCCGATCACCGAACCCGCGGAAACCGCGGACTGGAAGCTCGAGGCCGGGGAGGGGACGCTCGCGCCGCGATCCGCCCTGGACGTCCTGACCAACCTGAACGAGCGGATCGCCTCGGGCAAGGTCGAGGAGTTCATGCCCATCGCCACGGGCTTCGTGCCGCTGGACAAGACGATCGGCGGCGGCCTGCGACCGGGCGAGCTGATGCTGATCGGCGGTGCCCAGGGCGCCGGCAAGACGACCATGGCGCTGCAGATGGCCCGCAACATGGCCGCATCCGGCCAGGCGACCGTCCTCTACGTGTGCTTCGAGCACGAGGAGGAGTACCTGATCCAGCGCATGATCGCGATGGAGTCGGCGCTCACCCACCTGCCCCAGAAGTCGGGCGCGGTGAAGATCCAGGACGTCAAGAAGGAGGTCCTGGGCTCCTACACCGCCGCCGCCGAGACCGGCACGCGCGCCAAGCTCGGGCACCAACCCGCGGCTACGCCCAAGCCTGGAGCGCATCGCGCGCTACGGCAGCAACCTCTACCTGTTGCGCGGCACGGCCACCAGCTCGACCGTCGATAACCTGCGGTCGCTGGTGGACGAGCATCGTGGCTCGACCGACGAGCGGCGCCTCGTCCTCTTCGTCGACTACCTCCAGAAGGTGCCGGTCATCCCGGAGCCGAACACGGAGGAGGAGAAGGTGACGCGGATCGTATCGGGCCTGAAGGACATCGCCCTCGCCCTGGAGGTGCCAGTCGTCTCGATCGTCGCCGCCGACCGGGAGGGCCTGAAGGCCAAGCGCCTGCGCAACCATCACCTGCGCGGCTCATCGGCCATCAACTACGAGAGCGACATCATCCTGATCCTGAACGACAAGTACCACATCGTCGCCAAGGTCAACATCGAGTTCAATCCCTACCAGGCGCAGCGCTATCGCGACTGGGTGGTGGCCTCGGTCGAGAAGAACCGCGGCGGGCAGGACAACGTCGACCTCGAGTACGAGAAGCTCTTCGAGTACAGCTGCTTCGATCCGACCGGCCGCCAGACGGCCGAGAAGCTGATCGAGGAGCGGCTGTACAACGACTGAGCCGAACCCTCAGCCGAAATCCATACCGGGGGGCGCTCCGCATGGCGGTTGCCGATCCCTACCGGGTGCTGCAGGTGCTGCCCGCCGCCGACCAGGAAGTGCTGAGCGCGGCCTACCGCGCGCTGGCGCAGAAATATCATCCCGACCACGACCCCAGCAAGCTCGCCGCGCGCCGCATGGCGGAGCTGAACGCCGCGTGGGCCATCGTCCGCGATCCGGACCTGCGTGCCAACTGGGATCGCAGCAAGCGACGGGTCACCTATGACTTCAAGCGCGAGCCGGTGAAGACAGCCGTCCCGCCGCCGCCGCGCTCGGCGCATGCCGGCACCAAGCTGGCGTTCGGCCGCTATTCCGGCTGGGCGCTGCGCGACCTGGCCCGGCAGGACCCCGATTACCTGCGCTGGCTGTCGCGCCATGCTTCGGGCCTGCGTTACCGCACGGAGATCTATCAGATCCTGGGCCGGCAGGGCATCATCGGCCGCCTGACCTCTGGGCGTGCCGGGCGCTAGGCTTGGACCGATGACTCCGCCGCGCGCCGTCTTCCTGGACATCGGCGACACCGTGCTGCGCGCCAACCCATCGTGGGAGGGCGTCTACACGCTGGCCCTCGAGGAGTACGGCGTGACTCGTTCCATCCGGAGGCCCTGCGCGACGCGCTGCGCAGCACCTACCACCACGGCCGCTACGGGCTGGATGACGGCTTCGACGCGACGCCCGAGACGAGCTTTCGGCGGACGGTCGAGATGGATCAGCGGGCGCTCGACGCGCTGGGCGTGGGGCCGATGCCGGACGAGTTCTTCCGCCGGCTGTCCGAGCTGTTCATGCTGGTCAGCAGCTGGCACGTCTTTCCCGACGCCATGCCGGCGCTGGAGGCTCTCCGCGACCGCGGGCTGATCCTCGGCGCGGTCAGCAACTGGATCTGGCAGCTGCCGGAGCTGCTGCACAGCCTGGAGCTGGTGTCCCACTTCGACTTCGTGGCCGCCAGCGCGCGCGTCGGCTACGAGAAGCCGCACCGCGGCATCTTCGAGCACGCCCTGGCCGAGGCGGGTGTCCGGCCCGAGGAGGCGATCCACGTGGGCGACCACATGGACGCCGACGTGCAGGGCGCGCATGGCGGTCGGCATCTCGCCGGTGCTGATCGACCGGCGCGAGCGGTTCACGCGAGAGCGACGTGCCGGATGGCGTGCCGCTGATCCGCTCGCTGGCGGAGCTGGTGCCGCTGGTGGATGCGCGCCTGCAGCGCGCGAGCGCATGACCGAGGCCGCGACGCCCCGGCCCTGGCGCTGCTTCGTCGCGGTGCCGCTGCCGGCCGGCCTGCGCGAGGAGCTGCGGGCATGGGCTTCGCCGAGTGCGCGCCGATCGCGCGACGTAGACGCCGAATGGCGCTGGACCGATCCGGAGGGCTGGCACATCACCCTGGCCTTCCTGGGGGCGACGCCGCCCGAGGTGGTGCCGGCCGGCATCGCGCAGCGTCTCGCGCGAGCCGTGGCAGAGCGCGAGCCGTTCTCGGTCGCCGCCGGTGGCCTCGGCGGCTTTCCCGGTCGGGCGCCACGCGCGCGTGCTGTGGTACGGCATCCAGGACGCCGAACGACGGCTGGGCGAGCTGGCGCGCTGGTGCGCGCTGCGACCGGACCGATGCGGGTTCGCCGTTCCGCCCGCACGTCACGCTGGCGCGCGCGCGCGATCGACGACGGCGCCACCGCTGCCGTCGCTTCCCATCGAGACATTGCCCGTCCGCGCGACGTGCCCGTCGACACGATCGACGCTCATGCGCAGCCATGTCGGCAATGGCCCTGCCCGCTACGAGGCGCTGGGCGCGATTCCAGCTCTCGGCGCGCTCGCGGCAGGCGGCCGCCCGCATGAGCGAGCCGATCGCCCCGATCCGTCCGCCGCACGTGGCGGTGATCGGCGAGGGCGATCCTCGCGGTCCCGACGCGACATCGCCTGCTGGAGTGGGCCGAGGAGGTCGGCGCGCTGCTGGCGCGCAGCCGGCGCGACGGTCGTCACCGGCGGGCTCGGCGGCGTCATGCGCGCCGCCTCCCGCGGAGCGGCGGCGGCCGGCGGCATGACGATCGGCATCCTGCCCGGCGCCGATGCGCAGCGAGGCGAACGACTACGTCCGCCAGGCGATACCCACCGGCCTGGGCGTGGTGCGCAACCTGGTGGTCGTCACCGCCGCCGACGCCGTGCTGGCGGTGGGCGGCCGCCACGGCACGCTGTCGGAGATCGGGCTGGCGCTGCGCATGGGCCGCCACGTGGTGACGCTCAGCTCATGGCGTCTCGAGGCGGACCACCGCCTGCCGGGTCCTCGCGTCCATCGCGCCCGCGACCCGCACGAGGCGGTGGCGCTGGCCATTAGGCTGGCCGAAACCGGTCCGGCTCAGCCAGCCTGAGGGCTGACCGCCTCGTCGACGGTTACTCCACTAGCCCCTTGCGTGCCACCATCGGCGTCCCGAATAGCTGGTCGGGGTCGTACGGGATGTTCAAGATCCCGTTGCCCCCGACCTGGAACTGCCAGGCAAGCACCTGGACTGCCGCGACGTCGGCTTCGCTCGTCCCATTGCCGTTGATCTTGACCAGAGCACTGGGTGCGTAAATGGTGCCGGCGATGTACATGCCGCCGTTGCCCTGAACATCGATCATCGCGACAGGGTTGTTGCCGCGGCCGTTGCCGGTGAGCGTCCCGTCCTGCCAAAACAGCAGGCCCGTCCAGGGGTCGACATCGGTCGCAAAGGCCTTGACATCGGCTTGTCCGGCGAGCCGGATCATCCCTTGGCAGTGGCGGGACGAATCGGCGGGAATTTGAACCTGTGCCCAGCTGACGAGCGCCCGGTCGAGGTTGGTGTCTCCGTCCGCGCCCGGCGTCGAGGTCGCCTTGAAGTTGAGCCGCAGGTCCGTCCAGTCGGTGCCGATCTCAGCCAGGTCCGCGGTCGTCAGTTCGAACTCGCCGACCTGCCAGCTCGAGATGGCCGGGATGTCCGACTGGAGCTGAGAGGCGATGACCGTGGTGCCTTTCAGCAGCTCGACCTCGAGGTTGATGACAGCGTCCGAGCCGACCTGCTCCCCATATCGGTACCGAACGAAGATTCCCGAATCTGGGATGGGGGGAACGATGTCGGAGAGTCGGACCTCGAAGTGATTCGGCCCAGTGGGCTCGGCCGGCGAGGCCAGATAGGTCGCGTCAGCCGTCACATCCCCGGCGAGTTCGGCGATGGTCGTGTAGGTGCCGGCCGCGTTGGTCTCCGTCAGCCATGCGCCGTCGAACGTCAGGTCTCCATCTGGCAGTGCGAATTGCGGTGGGGAGTTCTGCGGGAAGGTGGGATCGAGGGCGCACACGCCGCCATATGCCGGGTCGCCCGTGCTGAAGAACAGCGCGCGGCCCGGATTCCCGCCCGTGCCGCCGATGACTTCGAACGCAGAGCTCGCGTTGCCCTGGTACTGGATTCCGCCGCCGGCGATGTAGTAGACGCCCGGGTTGAAACGGACCTGTGCCTGGCCGGAGATTACGATTCCACCGTAGTAAGCCCCAGGGCTGAGGGTCGTCGGGGTTCGAGACGTGAAGCTACACCCTGGACCGGGTACAAGCAGGGTGCCCCCCGCGGGGCATGATGTCCGGCCCCATTCGGGCTGGCCGACGATGCTCGGCTCGACAAGGCCGAAGAGGCCGTCGGTTATCTCCGCTGCGCCTTCCGTGGTTGTGCCGCTCCACGGACCGGGATTCGTGTCGCAGGTTCCGCGGACGAAGACTTGCTCGGTGACCAGGATTGAAGGATTGCCATTCATGGTGAAGCCACCGGTGCCGGCATTGTTGCAGGTGTCGTCATCGGACCCACCGGGGGGATTGATGCCGCACAGCGAGTTGACATATACGAAGCCGCCCGGCGTGCCAGGGTCGCCGAGGTTCGTGATGTTTACCTGCCCATTGCCGTTGACCTGGCCAGCCCCACAGGATTGCGGATCGAATGCCACGAGAGCATTGGGGCTGGCGTTCCCGACGCCAGTGTCGCCATTCGCCGCGACGGCCGACGTCGCGACGGACGCCGTGGACTGGCCGAACAGGCGTCCGAAGAACACTTCATGCTCCGCACTCATCCAGACCTCCACGGCGCCTGGACTTCCGGCAAAGTCCCCATCGCGGGGGTTGCCGACCCAGAGATCGCCCGCGGTACGCGCCTCTTGGCAGGTGTCGTTGTTGTCCTCGAAGAAGCCATGCTGATTCAGGTAGAAGCACGCCGCCCGATACGCCTCGGTCCAATCCCCGTCGTCGAGAATGTCCGGTATGTAGCGAGCCGCCGCCACTGCCGCCGGATCCACAGCGTTCTGCTCCGCTCGGCGGAGCATCCAACCGAAACCAAGATCAACGACGAGGGCTGCGATGCCCAGAAGGACCACCATGGCGACCGCGCCAATGATCAGGACTTGTCCGCGAGGCGCAGGGTTCATTGAGGTCACCTCTGGTGTTGCATGATCTCGGTGATCG
This sequence comes from uncultured Chloroflexia bacterium, assembly GCA_963783495.1. Classification (GTDB taxonomy): domain Bacteria; phylum Chloroflexota; class Limnocylindria; order QHBO01; family QHBO01; genus DASSCW01. Next base: position 173,019 of record CAWANT010000006.1, on the reverse strand, counting down.
TCGCGCGCAGCGTCACCGTCTCGGGAATCAACAGGAATCCGGCCATTGGCGGACGCCATAGGTAGCAGCCGTAGACCGTCACCTGGTTGGCGGTGCCGCCGGATGAGACGGCCAGGTTGCTGGCCTTATCGTCGGTGGGCACGGTGGCGGGCGGCGGGCAAGGAAGGGCCGATGTATTGGCAACGGGATCCGTCCCGTTGATGGTGCAGGGCTCAGGTGGAAGGTTCGGGCTTCCGTCGCCGGTGAAGGGCGGAGCATCGTATGCCAACGTGGCAAGTTCGGTATACCCGGTCCAGCAGGCCGCGAAGTGGAGATCGGACTTGACGAAGCCAAAGCCAGCGCGTTCGCGACCATGTGCTTGCATCAGTGGCCACTGAGTCGCCGCCGGATCGCAGTTCTGATCAAGAGGGTCGACGACGGCTCCGCTCGGCACCATACCTGGGTTGAAGGGTAGCCACGAGCTGGTCGGGCACTCGGCCGTCGCGCTGTGAATGGCCGCATACCGCGCGGCTTCGCGTGCCGCATTCACGACCTGCTGCTGGTAGAACAGGCCGATGCCGAGCACGAGGATGCCGACCACGAGCATCAGGAACAGGGGCAGGACCAGGGCGAATTCGACGAGGGTCTGGCCGCGGGCCGATCCGGGGCGGACATGCCGTGCCATCAGTAATCCGCCACCGTGAAGACCGCCTCCCGCTGCAGGAAGACCTCGCCGATCGGGAGGAAGTCGTTCACCGGAATGAGCGTGGTGAAGCGGTAGCAGGTGCGCACCTCGACGTACGCCTCCCGCGGAGTGGGATTCGCGTCGGTCGGCTGGACGGTGAGGCCGCTCCCCTGAGTTCCCGACGGGATGGCCGTCGCGCCGCACTCCGCCGGCACCGAACCCGTTTGCGGCGGTTGCGGCTGCCCGCAATTGACGTGCCCAGCGAGAAGATCGTGGATGCAAACGCGGATGACCGGCCATTGCGCGCACGTTCCCGGGTCGGCGACGTTCTCCAACTTGGCTTCACGACAGGCCACGTCGGCGGCTCGTGTCTGGATGATGTTGTAGTCAGGCTCGTTCCCCGTGGAAACCTGGCGGAGATACTCGACCGCCCCCGCTTCGGCGGCGGCGCGCGTGGCCGACTCCATCACGATTCCAGCCTGGAAGACGCGCCCGAAATCGGCGACGCCGAGGAGGATGATCAGCAGGAGGGGCAGCAGAAGCGCGAACTCGACGAGTGACTGTCCACGCTGGGAGCGAGGCCCGGTGCGCCGCCGTGCGCCGACGGTGCGTCGACCGGAGAGGGCAAATCGGTGGATGGGCATAATTGCTGAGTCCCAGATGGTGAGATCGGCCGATCCGGGGTTCGGAACCGGTTTGGTACTCACGTACTGCCCGCACACTAGTACCCGCACCTTGCGCGGAACCTTGCAGCCGACCTCGGCAATCCGCCACCAACCACACCAGAGCCCTCAATGTCATGGAACGAGTCCTAGTTCTTCCCCGGACAGAGGTACCAGGCGGGTGTGACTTCACCGGTCTGCGGTCAGCGGGCGACGAGCAGATGACCGTGCTACGGCTGGCGGTCGCCGAGCACGGCCGCTACCTCGATCGGCCGGTGGCCGAGGAGTCGCCCGAGTGGAAGCAGCTGATCCCATATGTCGTGGTGCGCGACGGGGAGCTCACCTTCCTGATGGAGCGCACCACCGCGGGGGGCGACCCGCGGCTGCATCGCAAGGCGAGCATCGGCGTGGGCGGGCACCTCAACCCGGTGGATGCCGGCGACGACCCGCTGCAGGGAGGCCTGCGTCGCGAATGGGCGGAGGAGCTCGAGGCCGATTGGGAGCCTGAGTTCCACCTGCTGGGGCTGCTCAATGACGACACGAACCCGGTGGGATCGGTCCACCTGGGAATCGTCTTCCAGGTCGAGGCGGCGGGCAGGCCGGTCCGCGTGCGGGAGACCGACAAGCTGAGCGGACGGATGGCCGATACGCCCGAGGTGGCAGCCGCCTGGGAGCGGCTCGAGACGTGGTCTCAGCTGGTCGCCGCCGCGCTGCTCGGGGTGCCCAGCGGGAGCTCGGCGGAGTGATGCGTATACTCGCTGAATGGTGCGCTTGCGGCGGGCTCTCACGCTCGGTGCCCTGCTGCTGGGCACCCTCTCGCTGGCCCTGCCCGCGTTCGCCGCGGACGACCACGTCGTGCGGCTCGAGCTGCAGGGCGTAATCGACCAGGTCAACGCCGCGTACATCGAGCAGGGGCTGGCCACTGCCGCCGAGGGCGGCGCCGCGGCGGCACTGATCGAGATCGACTCGCCGGGCGGCGAGCTGACCAGCATGGATCGCATCATCAAGGCCATGCTGGGCAGCCAGGTCCCGGTCATCACGTACGTCACGCCGGAAGGGGCCCAGGCCGGCAGCGCCGCCACCTTCATCACCCTGGCCGGCGACGTGGCGGCCATGGCGCCGTCGACCACCATCGGGGCCGCGTCGGTCGTCGGCAGTGGCGGCGCGGAGCTGCCCGACACGCTGGCCGACAAGATCAACAACTCGAACGCGGCCAAGATCAAGGATCTGGCCGCCGCGCATAACCGCAACACCGAGTGGGCGGAGGCGGCGGTGCGCGATGCGGCCAGCGTGTCCGCCGCGGAGGCGGTGGCCATGGATCCACCGGTGGTGGACCTGGTTGCCACGGACGTCGATGACCTGTTCGCGCAGATCGACACCGGCGCAGCGGGCTGACGGGCAACGCCTACGAGTTCGAGGAGCCAGCCGCTGCCGCCGCTCTCCGGCCTGCCGATCCAGGACGTCGACATGAGCCTGGGCCAGTCGTTCCTGCACCTGCTCTCCGACCCGAACCTCGCCTTCATCCTGTTCACCATCGGCTTCTACGGGATCGTCAGCGAGCTGTTCCACCCGAACTTCTTCAGTGGCCCGGTGGGCGTCATTGCGCTGGTGCTGGCCTTCATCGGCTCCAACAGCCTGCCCCTCAACGTCGGCGGGCTGCTGCTGATCCTGGTCGGCATCGGGCTCTTCATCCTGGAGCTGCACGTCACGTCATACGGCCTGCTCACCATCGGTGGGGTGATTGCCATCGTGCTGGGCGCCTTCGCCCTGTGGACCGGGGTCGACCCGCAGCGAGGACGCGATCAACGTGTCGATCAGCCCGTGGCTGCTGGCGCTGGTGGTCGCGCTGTCGCTGGGCTACGTGTATGGCATCGTGCGCGCCCTGATGGCCATGCGGAATCGCCCGGTTCTCGCTCGGCCGGTGATGGGCCTGGTTGGCGCCGGGGGCGTGGCGCAGACCCTGATCGCGCCGCGGGGCATCGCCTACGCGGGTGGCGAGGCGTGGTCCGCTCGCAGCGCCGGACCGGAAATTGCACCCGGGAGCCCCGTGCGAGTCGTAGCGGTCGAGGGACTGGAGCTGATCGTGGAGCCAGGCGAGGCTGACACGGAGAGCACGGACGCGGGCGAGTCGCCCGCATGACCGGCACTGCCGAGGAGCTGATCCACCATCACGGAACACCGCTGACGGTTGCCGGCCAGCCGGTCCGCAGCGGTCCGTCGGCGGTCGCGGTGGTCGGGGATGGCAAGGCCGGCCTGGTGCGCTGGTTCCTGGACGGCGTGACGCAGCGCCTGGAGGAGCGCGGCTATCCGGTCCACCGGCCCAGCGGCCGCGACGCCATGCACCTGGATCCGGATGTGCGCGTCATCCTGAACGCCGTCAGCGCGGACGACCCGACCAGCTTCCGCCGCCGCTCGAAGGACATCTTCGTGGTCGGCCTGGCGGAGCTCGAGCAGCGCCCGAACGACATGCTGCAGGCCGGCTACTCCCTGCTGGTGCGCTCGCTGTCGAACGTCTTCATCCCCATGGTCCGCGATCGGGATGGGACCGATGCGCACTTCATCACCATGGAGCAGGGCTTCCACCGCTTCGAGCACGATGGCGACGACGACGCCTTCTTCGAGTCCGTGGTCGAGCGGCTGATCCCGCTGGCCGAGTCGCGACTGGTGATCGAGAACAGCTTCGTCCCGGACCTGCCGCAGGAGCTGTGGCAGGGCGACGAGCACACGGAGTCGATCCATCGGGCCGGGATGCGGATGGGGGAGCTCGACCTGCTGCCGGCGCCGTGGCCCATCGACGAGCTGCTCACCGCGGACGAGCTGCGGCATGTCAAGCGCCTGTTCGGGATCGGCGGCCTCTCGTACGGCAACGCGCAGCGCGCGGCATGACGGCGATCGGTTCTGGATGAGCGCCAGCGGGGTCGACAAGAGCAAGCTGCGCGAGGTCGGCACCGAGATCCTGCTGGTCACCGGCTACGACCCGGCCACCGGCGTGGTGCGCCTGAGCGTGCCGCCCCACGTGCGGCCGCGGCGCGTGTCGGTCGACGCCATCGAGCACCTGACCATCTATCGCGAGCATCCCGAGGTGGGCGGCATCCTGCACGTGCATGGCTGGATGGCGGGCGCCATCTCGACCGAGGTCGTCTACCCCTGCGGCACGGAGGAGCTGGCGCTGGAGGTGGCCGAGCTGGTCCGGCAGGCTCCGGACCCGTCGCGCGCCGTCATCGGCCTCAAGAACCACGGCCTGACCATCACCGGCCACAGCCTGGACGAGATCCTGGAACGGGTCGGTCCGAGCATCGTGCGCCGGGTCCCGATGGACTGACCAGACCCCAGCACGTGGCCGGATCGGCGCGCGGCCTGCGGCTGCGCTTCGGCGCGTCGGCCACGAACCAGCGAGTGCTGCGCCTGCTGGGTGATCGCCTGCCACGGATGGCCGGCGGCTGGATGCCGTGGCTGGAGCTGCACCGATACGACCCCCCGCCCTGCGCGGCGATGACTGGGTCCGCCTGCGGCCCACCCTGGCCGGCGTCTGCGGCACCGACATGGCGCTGCTGACCGGGCACGCCAGCGCGATCCTGTCGCCGTTCGCCTCGTTCCCGGCCGTGCTGGGCCACGAGGTGGTCGGCGTGGTCGAGGAGGACGGCCGGCGGGTGGTGGTGGACCCGGTCATCGGCTGCGTCGTCCGTGGGCTCGAGCCGTGCCGCCGCTGCGCCGGCGGGCAGTCGCGCTTCTGCGAGCGAGCCGACCGAGGGCGGCATCTCGCCGGGCCTGCTGATCGGGCTACTGCGCGGACCTGCCCGGCGGCTGGTCCGATGCGATGGTCGGTGCACCGCAGCCAGCTGCACCCGGTGCCCGATGCGCTCGCTGACGAGGCGGCGGTGCTGGTCGAGCCCTTCAGCGTGGCGCTGCACGCCGTGCTGGCCGAGCCGCCGGCGGCCGGCGAGCCGGTGCTGGTGATCGGCGCCGGGACGCTGGGCCTGCTCACCGTGGCGGCCCTGCGACTGGTCGCGCCGGTGCCGGAGGTCGTGCTGCTGGCCCGCCACGACCGCCAGCGCGCGCTGGGTGAGCGGCTGGGCGCCACGGTGGCGGCAGCGGCCGCGGACGCCGCGGTCGAGGCCGCGGAGCAGCATGCCGGGGCGCGGCGGCATCGGTCCATCCTGGGCCAGGCGGTGCTGACTGGCGGCTTCGCGCAGGTCTACGACGCGGTCGGCAGTCGCGAGAGCGTGGCCGATGCGCTGGCGCGTGGCCGACGCCGGCGGGCGAGTGGTGCTGGTGGGCGGGCCGGCGGAGCTCGGCGGGCTGGACTGGACGCTGGCCTGGGCGCGCGAGCTGCGGATCGAGGGCACCTACGTCTACGGTCCGGAGCCGTCGCTCCCGGCGCGCCGCACACCATGGACGAGGCGATCCGCCTGCTGGCGGCCCATCCGGAGCTGCCGATCGGCGAGCTGGTCACGCACACCTTCCCGCTCGAGGAGTGGCGCCAGGCGATGCGCACGGTCCTCCATCGCGGAACCTCGGGCGCCATCAAGGTCGCATTCGCACCCGTAGGTGCGCCGCGGCCGCTCGGGTGCGTCTCGGTGCCTGCGCTGCGGCGTCGTATGCTTCGCGCACTGAACCCTGAGAGGTGTGACCCGCGCCATGGATGAGATCGTTCCGGTCGTGATCCTGGTCGTCGTCGCGCTGGTGCTCCTGTTCCTGATCTACAGCACCATCAACATCGTCCGCCAGTACGAGCGCCTGGTCATCTTCACGCTCGGCCGCGTGACCAACGGGGCAGCCGGGCCGGGCCTGGTGCTGCTGGTGCCGATCATCCAGCAGCCGGTGAAGGTGGACCTGCGCGAGTTCTATATCGAGCTGCCGCCGCAGACCTGCATCACCAAGGACAACGCGCCGATCAGCATCGACTTCCTGGTCTACTCGAAGGTGTTCGACCCGGAGCAGTCGGTGACGGCGATCACGAGCTTCTCCGGCGCCTCGCAGGCGCTGGCCGCGACCACGCTGCGCGCCGTCATCGGCGACATCCCGCTTGACGACGTGCTGGCCAAGCGCGAGGAGATCAACCACATCCTGCGCGCCAAGCTGGACGAGGTGACCGAGCGCTGGGGCGTGAAGATCACCAGCGTCGAGATCCGCGAGATCGTGCCGCCGCGCGACATCCAGGACGCCATGAACCGGCAGATGAGCGCCGAGCGCAACCGCCGGGCGGTGATCACCGAGTCGGAGGGCACGCGGCAGGCGACCATCAACGTGGCCGAGGGCGACAAGCAGTCGAACATCCTCCGCGCCGAGGGCGAGCGCCAGTCGCAGATCCTGCGCGCCGAGGGCTTCAGCAACGCGCTGCAGACCATCTTCGGCGCCGCGCAGGGCGTCGACGAGAAGACGATGGCGCTCCAGTACCTGGAGGCGCTGAAGTCGCTGGCCGCCAGCAATTCGACCACCTGGATCGTGCCGATGGAGCTGTCCGAGCTCAGCCGGCCGATCGGCGACGCGATGCGCTCGGCCCGCATCTCGAGCGAGAGCGAGGGACCGGCCTCCTCCGGCTGAGGCCATGGCGCGCCACCGTTCCACGCGTCGCAGCCTGGCCGCCTGGCTCGGCCGCATCGTGGCGGCCGGGGCGGCCGGCTACCTGGGCCTCGTCACGGTCGAGGGCTCGCGGCGCATCGTGCGCCCGCCGCGCAAGCCGGTGGAGCCGACCGAGGAGGGGGCGCCGGCGCATCCGGGGGACATCGGCCTGGCCCACGAGGACGTGCGCTTCACGACCGATGACGGCTACACCCTGGATGGCTGGCTGATCCCCGCCGGGCGCGACACCAGGGCCGCGGTGATCCTGATGCACGGCTTCAGCTGGCACCGCCTGCCGTGGCTGACCGAATTCGTGCCCTGGATCCAGCCGCGCTACAACATCCTGCAGTTCGACTTCCGCGGCCACGGCAACTCGGATGACGCGCCGATCACGCTGGGCACGCTGGAGCAGCGCGACGTGGCGGCGGCGGTGCGCTTCCTGCAGGGCCGCGGATACGGACCGATCGCCCTGATGGGCATCAGCATGGGCGGCGCGGTGGCGATCATGGCCGCGCCGGACCTGCCGGTGGCCGCGGTGGTCGCCGATGCCGCCTACGCCGAGCTCCAGAACCCGATCGCCAACCGCATGCGCGAGGGCCGCTATCCGTTGGCGCGGCTCGGATCGCGGCTGGTGGTGGCTGCCGCCTCGGTTCGGGCGCGGACGCTGGCTGCGGCAGCCGATCCAGCGCGTGGGCCAGATCGCCCCGCGGGGGCTGCTGCTGATCGCTCCGCGCGAGGATCGCCTGGTGGACTGGACGCAGGCGGTGCGGCTGTTCGAGGCCGCCAGGGAGCCGAAGGAGCTGATGGTCGTGGACGGCGCCGCCCACAGCGACGCGCATGCCGTGGGCGGGGAGGCGTACGAGCGTCGGGTGCTCGGGTTCCTGGAGCGGCACCTGGACGGGGTGGCGCCCGTATAATCGCGCCCGGCGCGGCACCGCGCCTGTCCGCTCGGACGCACCCGCCCGGACATCACCCCGCCGGCTAAGGTCCTTGCATGGCTGCCACGAAGGTCCTCGTCGTCGATGACGACCTGAACATCCAGCGCGTCCTGGTCTTCACCCTCAAGCAGGAGGGATTCGAGGTGATCGTCGCCTCCGACGGCCAGACCGGCGTCGCGATGGCCAAGGACTCGCCCAGCCGGACCTGATCCTGATGGACGTGGCGATGCCCAAGCTGGATGGCTACGCCGCGACGCAGCAGATCCGTGCCGCCGAGTCGGATGGGCGCCGCGTGCCGATCATCATGCTCACCGCCGAGGCGGACGTCGGCGAGCGGGTCAAGGGCCTGCGCGCCGGCGCCGACGATGACATCGTCAAGCCCTTCCATCCGCTGGAGCTGATGGCGCGCATCAAGGCCCTGCTGGCTCGTGGCGGCGCGCTGCCCACGGCGGCCGGGGCGGAGGCGACGACGCTGGGCCGGCTGGCGGTGCTTCTACGGGGCGAAGGGCGGCGTGGGCACGACCACCATCGCCATCAACACGCGCCATCGCCATGAGTCGCGAGCTGCGCCGCCGCACGGCGCTGATCGACGCGAACCTGCAGTTCGGCGACCTCCGCGTCTTCCTGGACCTGGGCCTGGACACGGCCTCGATCGTCAACGCCGTCAGCGAGCCCGATCTGGATGCCGACCTGCTGCGCAAGCTGATCGTCCGCCACCACTCGGGCATCGACCTGCTGCTGGCGCCGCCCTCGCCGGAGGCGGCCGACATCGTCATGGAACGGCAGCGAACCGATCCCACCACGGTCAGCACGCTGCTCAACCTGTTCCGGAAGATGTACGACTACACCTTCGTCGACATGGTGAAGACGATCGACGACTTCAACCTGCAGCTCTTCGACGAGGCCGACGTCATCTTCGTGATCATGACCGCGGACCTGTCCTGCCTGAAGAACGTCCGCTCGGTGCTCGAGACGATGGACCATCTCGGCTACGAGAAGGGGAAGGTCCAGCTGGTCCTGAATCGATCGAACGCCTACACCGGCATCAACGTCAACAACGCCGAATCGGCCCTCAACCGCAAGGTCGATTACCAGGTCATCAACGAGTACCGCGGCGCCATCAGCGCCCTGAACTCGGGCGAGCCGTTCATGTCCTCCCGGCCCGATGGACCCCTGGGCCGCTCGGTCGCCGATTTCGCGCGCAAGGTCGACGAGCAGCTCGCCGCCGAGGTCGCCGCCGCCCGCGCCTGACCGGTCGCCGCGCTCCCGATAACGCTCCGCTAACCGCGCGAGTAAGGGATCGTCCGATAGCCTCGCTTCCGCCGGTCGCCGCTGGAGTTTGGGAGGCGAGCAGGCGGGCGGCCGGCACTTCCCGTCACCCACGCCTCCCCGACGGAGTGCGCATGCTGGCCCAGACGCTCAGCGCCTCGCTGCTCGGCGTGGAAGGCCTGCCGGTGCGGGTCGAGGTGGATGTGGCCTTCGGGCTGCCCTCGCTCACCATCGTGGGACTGGCCGGCAGCCAGGTCCAGGAGGCGCGGGAGCGCGTCCGATCGGCTCTGCGCAACTCCGGCTTCGAGCTGCCGTCGCGGCGGATCACCGTCAACCTCGCCCCGGCCGATGTGCCCAAGGACGGGACCGCGTACGACGTGGCCATCGCGGTCGGCATCCTGGCTGCGTCCGGCCAGCTGCCCGACCTGAGCCGGCTCGAGACAACCGCGCTCCTCGGCGAGCTGGCGCTGGATGGCAGCGTGCGGCCGGTGAATGGCGTGCTGTCGCTCGTGGCGGCCGCGCAATCGGCCGGCATCGGCAGCGTGACGGTGGCCCTCGGCGACGAAGCCGAGGCCGCCTGCGTGGCCGGGATCGCCGTGCGGCCGGCGCCTCGGTTGGGAGACGTGGTGGCGCACCTGGCCGGGGTTCGCGAGCTCGCGGCGGCGCTGCCGACGCCGATGCCGGCGTGGCGGCCGCCGGACGGCGTGCCGGACCTGGGTGACCTCATCGGCCAGGCCACGGCCAGGCGGGCGCTGGAGATCGCCGTGGCGGGTCGGCACAATCTGGCGGTCTGCGGTCCGCCTGGGGTAGGGAAGACCCTGCTGCTGCGCTGCGCCGAGGCGCTGCAGCCACCGCTGGAGGACGCGGAGGCGATCGAGGTCAGCCGCATCTACTCGGCCGCCGGGCTGATCGATCGGCGCCGGCCCGCTCATCCGGCAGCGACCATTTCGCGCGCCGCATCACACCGTGTCGACCCAGGGCCTGGTCGGCGGCGGGCCCCGCGTGCGGCCGGGCGAAGCCTCTCTGGCGCATCGGGGCATCCTGCTTCCTGGACGAGGCGCTCGAGTTCCGCACGGACGCGCTGGACGCGCTGCGCCAGCCACTCGAGGCCGGGGCCGTGACCATCGCCCGGGTCGAGGGAGCGCTGATGCTCCCGGCCCGTTTCACGCTGTTGATGGCCTTCAACCCATGTCCGTGCGGCTGGATGACCTCCGCCTCGCGTCGGTGCCGCTGCGACGACGGGCAGGCGCGACGCTATGCCGGCCGCCTGTCGGGGCCGCATGCGCGACCGCCTCGATCTGTGGGTCAGGGCCGATGAGCCGCGGCAGGCCGACACGGATGGCGTCGAGCCGAGCGCGGCCGTGGCGCAGCGGATTCGGATGGCCTGGCAGCGGCAGCGCGAGCGGCAGGGCATGGCCAACGGCGAGCTGCCGGCTACCGGCGGGGATGGCGGCCGTGGCGCTTGACCCGCATCTGCGAACGCTGCTGCAGCGCCGCGGCGTCAAGTTCCGGCTCTCACCACGGCGGCTGCACCGAATCGCCAGGGTGGCGCGCACCATCGCCGACCTGGCCCAACCGACGACGTCCGTGCGGAGCACGTCGACGAGGCGCTGCACTACCGGCCGGAGGTGGCAGCGTGATCGGGGTCGGACGCGCACGGCCGTCGGCAGGCAGAGGAGTCGACGCCGCGGATCCCCGAGCCCCGCTCGGCCACTGGCGGGCACTCGACATGCCCTCGATCGACGCTGAGGCCGACCGTCCCTACTGGATTGCGATCTCGCTGGTTCCGGGAGTCGGCGGCGTCGGCTTCGCCCGGCATGCTGGAGCGATTCGGTTCGGCGCGCGGCGCGTGGGCTGCCGGCGACGGAGCTGCTGGCCTGCCTGCCACGGCGGCCGCAGGATGCGCTGGAGGGGTTCGCGCGCATCCGGCGACGGGGTGCGCCCGCCGTGGCGCGCCAGGTGGAGGCCGCCGTGAAGGCCTGTGGCGGAGTCGACGCTCACGGCGCTCGACCCCGACTATCCAGCGGCTCTCCGCATTGCCGATCCGCGGCCACCGGTCCTGTACTGCGCCGGCGACCCAGCAGGCTTCGTGGCGCCGGCGGTGGCGATAGTGGGCACGCGGCGCGCGACCGGGTACGGCCGCTCGGCCGCGCAGGAGATCGCCGACGAGCTGGCCCGGGCCGGCGTGACAGTGGTCAGCGGGCTGGCCATGGGCATCGATGGCGAGGCGCACACGGCGGCCCTCGCCGCCGGCGGCCGCAGCGTGGCGGTCCTGCCGTCGCCCCTGGACCGGATCTACCCGCCGCGGCATCGACGAGCTCGCGGCGCGCCTCGTCGCGGAGGGCGGCGCGCTCCTCACCGAAGCTGGCGCCGGGCCACAATCCCGGCCGGCCGGATTTCGCGCGGCGCAACCGCATCATCGCCGCGCTGGCGCGGGCCACCGTGGTGGTCGAGGCGCCGGACCACTCCGGAGCGCTGCTCACTGCCGCCGCGGCGGTGGAGCTCGGCCGGGAGCTGTATGCCGTGCCGGGACCGATCGACTCCCTTGCCTCGCGTGGCTGCAACCGACTCATCGCCGATCACCTGGCGGCCATCGTCACCTCGGCGGCCGGGCTGCTGACGGCCATCGGCCTGAGCTCCGGGGCAAAGCCGCTGAGCGTGGACACCCTCTCCGATCCGGAGGGGATGGTCCTCTATCGGCTGATCAACCATCCGGGCTCGATCGAGGAGCTGCTGGGCACGACGGAGCTCTCCACGGCCGAGCTGGCAAGCGCGCTGACGCTGCTCGAGGCGCGTGGCCTGGTCACGTCATATGGCGGCGCGACGTTCCATCCGACGCTCGCCGCGCGTCGGCTCGGAACCGCTCGCTGAGCGGGCATACGACGTGCAGCGGGAGCGCAACCAGTGCCCAGCCCGGTATACTGCGCGCGCCTCACGTGGTCCGCCCGACAGTGCCCGTTGGGTGAAACACGCCGTAGGAGTCCTTGGTCTATTGAGTCCTGTCCAAAGAATCGGCGCGACTGTGCGCGCCACACAGCCGAGCGTTTACGCTCGCCTTCGACAGCATCGGGCGATCACCCGGCTCTCGGTCGCCGGTCTCGCCCTCGCCGTCGCCCTCGGCTTCTCCCTCCAGGATGCTGCCGCGGGCCCTAACCCGGACCCCTTCGCCACCACCACCTCCATCCTTCCCGCCAACGTCGGCGTCGGTGTCGCTCACCGACCGATCCGGTGGTCGTTTCGTTCGAGGAGCCGATGGATCCGGCCTCGGTGCGAGGCCAACCTCGCGCTCCGTCCCGCGACGGAAGTCGCAGACCGCCTGGAGTGACGATCACCGCACGCTCACGCTGCTGCCCAGCGGACGCTGGCAGACCGACCGCCGCTACCTGGTCACCGTCGCGGCTTCCGCGAAGCTGGCCCAGGGTGCCGAGCTCGGCGAGGACCGCGTGCTCAGCTTCACGACCCAGACCGCGCCGAGCGTGTCCGAGTTCGAGGTGCGCCTCCTGTCCGATCACGCGCAGCCACAGTTCAACCGGCGGGAGCCAGGTGACGCGCGATCGCCTACGACATCGCCGACGGCGCGGTGCTCGGCGACACACCGCTCATCGATGCGCCGGTCGACACGCTGGACGATGCCAGCGCCGAGACGGGCATCCGCATCGCCTTCACCGCGCCAATGGACAAGGCCGACGTCGAGGCCCGCTTCAGCATCCAGCCCCGGGTTCGCGGCAGCTTCAGCTGGAGCGACAACGAGGTGCGATTCGTGCCGCGCGGATCGCCTGAAGGCGGATACCCGCTACGCCGTCACCCTGGTCGGCGCGCACGACGCGGCTGGCAACCGGCTCGGCGGCGACGTGAGCTTCTCGTTCACGACGCGCGCGGACGCCGAGCTGATTCGCTTCACTCCGGAGCGGCACGCAACCGACGTCCAGGCCAAGCAGGTCGACGCTCGCGCTTCAGCCAGCCGATGGATACCGACGCGACCGCGCGACGCCGTGCGGGTGATCAACCTGACCACCGGGCGGCGCGATTGGCGGCCGCGTCGATTGGAAGAACGGCGGCACGGAGCTGCACTACATGTTCAGCGGCGCCTTGCCGCGCGGCAGCCTGATCGAGGTCAGCCTCGGCAAGGCCGCCAGGACAAGGACGGCAACGCGGTCAGCATCAGCTGGACATTCCGCACGCCGCCGGCGTCGGCGCGACCACGGAACAGACAATCCACTCGGGCACGGCGCCGCGCGCGTCAGCACCGGGACCTGCCGCGCCGGCCGACATGCAGGAGTTCGCCCTGTGGCAGATCAACCAGGCGCGCGCGCGACTATGGCTTCGCGCCCACTGCGCCTGGACGCGGCCATCGGCGCGGTGGCCTCGGCCCACGCGTGGGACATGCTGAACTACGGCTACTTCAGCCACACCGGGCGCGACGGCTCGACCAGGCGCGGATCGGCTGCGGCGGGCAGGCATCAGCTTCAGCTCGTCCGGCGAGAACATCTGCTACTACAACGGCATCGGCCTGCGCGCGACGCTGGAGTGGTGCCACTCCACCTTCATGTCGGAGCCGTATCCCGGCTATCGCGAACCACATCGGCAACATCCTGAGCCCGCACTACAGCCGGCTCGGGATCGGCATCGCCGCAGAGCGGCGGCAAGGTCATCATCGTGTGGGACTTCGCCGGCTAGCGAACCCTGTCCGCTGGCCGATGCGGCCCGCTGCCACGGCCCTGAGGCGCCCGCACACTCGTGCGCGGCGCCTCCGCTGTGGCCGCGGAATGCGGCAGACCCGGTGCTACACTCCCTGACCGTATGCCCCCGAAGAAGCGAACGTCGGGCGACCTCGTGATCGTTGAGTCGCCCGCCAAGGCCAAGACAATCGAGCGGTACCTGGGCCCCGGCTACACCGTGCTGGCCTCCTACGGCCATGTCCGCGACCTGCCGCCGCGCAGCCTGGGCGTGGACGTCGACCATGACTTCGCGCCGCGCTACGAGCCGCTCAAGGAGCGCCGCAAGGAGCTCGACCGCTCGCCGACCAGGCGCGTCGCTGCCGATCAGGTGTGGCTGGCCACCGACCTCGACCGTGAAGGTGAGTCGATCGCCTGGCATATCGCCGAGTACGCCGGCCTGGACGCCGGACCAGCGTTCGCCGGGTGACCTTCAGCGAGATCACCAAGGGCGCCATCGACGAGGCCTTCGCCCACCCGCGCAGCATCAACCTGGACCTGGTCAACGCGCAGCAGGCCCGCCGCGTCATCGATCGGCTGGTCGGCTACAAGCTCAGCCCGCTGGTGAGCAGCAAGATCCGACGCGGCCTGTCAGCCGGACGGGTGCAGAGCGTGGCCGTGCGCCTGGTGGTCGATCGCGAGCGCGAGATCGAGGCCTTCGTGCCGGAGGAGTACTGGACGCTGCCGGCCCAGCTGCGCCGACCGGGCAGCGAGGCGAGCTTTGCGGCCGAGCTGACCCGCATCGACGGCGAGAAGGCCCGCATCGGCTCCGAGGATGAGGCGCGGCAGCACGAGGAAGCGCTGCGCGCCGCCACCTTCACGGTCAGCAAGGTCACCCGCAGCCAGCAGAAGAAGAACGCGCCGCCGCCCTTCACCACCAGCACGCTCCAGCAGGAGGCGTCGCGCAAGCTGAGCTTCGGCGCACGCCGCACCATGAGCGTGGCGCAGTCGCTGTACGAAGGCGTCGCCCTGCCGGAGGGCCAGGTCGGCCTGATCACCTACATGCGCACCGACTCGGTGACGATCGCGGCGGGCGCGGTGGGCGAGGCGCGCGACGTGGTCGGCCAGCGCTACGGCGCCGAGTTCGTGCCGGACCGTCCGAACGCCTACCGGACCAAGACGCGCGGCGCGCAGGAGGCGCACGAGGCGATCCGGCCCTCCAGCTTCGCCCGCACGCCGGAGTCGCTGATCGGGCCACCTCAAGCCGGACGAGCTGCGGCTCTATGACCTGATCTGGAAGCGGGCCCTGGCCTCGCAGATGGCACCGGCCCGCTTCGACCAGGTCGGGGTCGATGTCACGCGCGGACCGCTACACCCTGCACGCAGGGGCGCGGAAGCGGATCTTCGACGGCTACCAGGCACTCTACGTCGAGGGCAAGGACGACGAGGAGGACGAGCGCCTGACCGATCCTGCCCGACCTGCAGGACGGCGAGGCGCTGGACCTGCATCGGCCTGTCAGCCGAGCAGCACTTCACCCAGCCGCCGCCGCGCTTCACCGAGGCGACGCTGATCCGGGCGCTGGAGGAGCGCGGGATCGGGCGTCCGTCGACCTACGCGCCAACCATCGAGACGATCCGGCAGCGCGGCTACGTGAACATCAAGGATCGCCGCCTCTTCCCCGAGGAGTCGGCCTTCCGGGTGACCGACCTGCTGGTGGAGCACTTCCCGGAGATCGTCGACCTGGACTTCACCGCCCGCATGGAGGACCAGCTGGACGACGTGGCCGGCGGCGAGCGCGAGTGGGTGCCGATGGTCCGCGACTTCTGGGTCCCGTTCAGCGCCAAGGTCACCGAGGGCCGCGAGAAGATCGCCAAGCAGATCGAGGTGACCGACATCCCCTGCCCGCTGACCGGCGACAAGGGCGACATGCTGGTCAAGCGGTTCGGCCGCAACGGCTGGTTCCTGGGCTGCGCCGGCTACCCCGAATGCAAGTACACCGCAGCCGCTGCCCGGCGAGGAGCCGGAGGAGATCCCCGAGATGCCCGGCGTGGGGGAGGTCTGCCCGCTGTGCAACGAGGGCCACCTGGTCGCCAGACGCGGCCGCTTCGGCCCGTTCGTGGGCTGCGATCGCTATCCGGAATGCCGCTACATCAAGAAGAACCCGCCACCCGCCAGCGAGCAGTTCGGCACGTGCCCACAGTGCGGCCAGGGGACGGTCGTCACCAAGCGCGCCCGCCGCGGCCGGCGGCCGTTCTGGGGCTGCGACCGCTATCCCGATTGCGACTACGCCAGCTGGACCGCCGGCCGTGAGAGCCTGCCGCGGCGCGGCGCCGCCGACGGCGCCGCCACCGACGGGCTGCGGCCCGATGGAGCGGCCGACGACGAGCCGGCGCGTCGCCAGCGCCGGCGGGGCGCGTGGCTGAGCTCGGCGCCCGGCGGCCGACGCCGCCAGCGCGCTGGAGCGCTTCCTTTCGCACCTCGAGGCCCGTAACGCCGCCGCCGGCACGGTCGTCGAGTATCGGCGTCAATGCCACCGAGTTCCTTGGCTTCCTCGCCGATCGCGCCGCCGATTGGCGGCGCCCAGATCGCGCCACCGTGCGCGCCTACCTCGCCGTGCTGGCCGATCGGCGACCTGGCCGCGTCGTCGGTCGGCGGCCAGCCTGGCGGCCATCCGCTCGCTTCTACCGCCACGCCGCGCGGCAGGGCTGGATCGACGCCGATCCGCTGGCCGGCGTCCGCACGCCCCGCAAGCCGGGCACGGCTGCCGCGGGTGCTGAGCGTGGACGATGCGGCGCTGCCTGGTCGAGGCGCCGGCCCGCCTCGCGGCCCAGCGACCCGGCGCGGGATCAATGGCCGCGCTGGCGCACGCGCTGGCCCGGCGCGATGCCGCGCTGCTGGAGCTGCTCTACGCCACGGGCATGCGGATCAGCGAGGCCGCCTCGCTGACCATCGACCGGGTCGACGTCGCGCGCAGGCGGCTGCGGGTGATCGGCAAGGGCGCCAAGGAGCGGGAGCTGCTGTTCGGCCGACCGGCGCAGGCCGCGCTGCAGGCCTACCTGGCCGGCGGGCAGGCCGCGGCTGGCTGCGCGCGGCGCCTACCGAGCGGCCGGCGCTGTTCCTGAACGCGCGCGGCGGCGCCCTGACGGCGCGTGGCGCGCGCCTCATCGTCGACCGCTGGGTGGAGGCGACCGGCGTGGCGCACCCGCACCTCGCCGCACACCCTGCGGCACTCGTTCGCCACGCACCTGCTGGAGGGCGGCGCCGACCTGCGCACCGTCCAGGAGCTGCTGGGCCACGCCAACCTCGCCACCACCCAGATCTACACCCACCTCTCGGACGCCGCCGTGCGCAGCGCCTACCGCTCGGCGCATCCGCGCTCGGGACGGGGCGAGCGCCGGCGACGGCCGGTGAGGGAGGACCAGCCGACACCGCTGGAGGGGATCTCCGGCGGACCAGCCGGTCGCCGAGCCGACGCCGACCGGGGCCGTCCACCGGCGCGCGTCCTGGCCACGGCCAGCCTGATCCTGACCGTCGCCGCGCTGGCCAGCCGGCTGCTGGGCTGGGTCCGGCTGCTGGTGATCGGCTCGCAGTTCGGCGCGAGCCGCGAGCTGGACGCCTACTTCGCCGCCTTCCGCATCCCGGACGCGATCTTCCAGCTGGTGGTGGCCGGCGCGCTGAGCGCGGCGCTCATCCCGGTCTTCGCCAGCTATCGCGCGCGCGGGCAGGAGGCCGAGGCGTGGCGGCTGGCCAGCAGCGTCATCAACCTGGTCGTCATCGCGCTGGCCGGCCTGTCGCCTGGTGATGGCCATCTTCGCGCCGCTGCTGGTCCCGATCGTGGCGCCCGGCTTCGACGCGCCGACGACCGAGCTCACCATCCGGATGACGCGGGTCATGCTGCTTTCGCCCGGTCCTGATCGGGATGGGGGCCGTCGTGAGCGGCATCCTGAACTCGTACGAGCGGTTCGCGGTGCCATCGCTGGCACCGCTCGCCTACAACCTGGTCATCATCCTGGCCGCCATCTTCCTGGCGCCGATCATGGGCGTGGAGGGGCTGGCGGTCGGCGTGGCCATCGGCTCGCTTGGCCCATCTCGCCATCCAGCTGCCGGCAGCTCGGCAAGGTGGGGCAGCGCTACGACCTGACCATCGGCCTGCGCCATCCCGGGCGTGCGCAAGGTCGCCTTGCTGATGGGCCCGCGCATGCTGGGCCTGGCGGCGGGCCAGATCAACTTCATCGTGTCGACCGTCCTGGCCTCCGGCCTGCCGGCGGGCAGCCTGACGGCCTACAACTACGCCTTCCAGCTTCGCAGATCCCGGTCGGCGTGCTGGGCGTCAGCGTGGCGGTCGCGCTCTTCCCGACCCTCAGCCGCGACGCCGCGCTTGGGCACGTCGGCGAGATCCGGCGCCAGGTGGCGACCAGCCTGCGGGTGCTGATCTTCATCGCCGCCCCGCTGACGGCGGCCATGATCGTGCTGGCAGATCCGATCACATCGGTCTTCTTCCAATACGGGCTGTTCAGCGAGCAATCGGCTGGTACTGACGGCAAACGCACTCGCGTTCTTCGCCATCGGCCTGGTGGCGCACATCGTGGTGCACGTGCTGACGCGCGCCTTCTACGCCATGCAGGACACGCGCACCCCCGTGCTGTGGGCGATCATCGCGGTAGCCATCAACGTGCCGCTCATGGCCTGGCTGGTGGGACCGATGGGTGTCGCGGGCCTGGCGCTGGCCCTATCGATCAGCGCCAGCCTGGAGGTGATCGGGCCTGCTCTTGGCGCTGCACCGGCGGATCGAGTCGATCGAGGGCGCGGCGGTCCTTCGCTCGGCCGCGCGCTCGGCGGTGGGCGCCGGCGCCGCCGCGCTGATCGATGCTCGGTGGGCTGACGCTGGTGCGAAACGTGGTTGCCGGCACTGCTGCAGGGCGGCATCAGCCGCGTGCTGGTGGTCGTCGTGCTGGGGGCGGCCGGCGCGGCCATCTTCCTGCTGGTGGCGTCCGCGCTGCGCTCGCCGGAGATCGCCCTGCTGCGCAACCTCATGCGCCGCCGCAAGCGCGCGCCCGCATGATCAAGGTCCGCCCGGCCACCGACGCCGACCACGCCGCCTGGCAGGAGCTGCTGGCCCGATGCGCCGCCGGCGACTTCCTGCACGACTGGTCGTGGGCCGATGTCGCCGCCTTCGACGGCCAGCCGCAGCGGCGTTTCGTGGCCAGAGGACGAGGGTGAGCTGGTGGCCATCGCCGCCGCGCAGGTGCGGCGCCTGCCGCTGGGGCGCAGCTTCTGGTACGTGCCGCACGGCCCGGTGATGGACTACGACCATCCCCAGGCCGCCGAGCGGCTGCGGGCCGTGGCCATCGGCCTGCGCGAGGCCGCCCGCCGCGACCGGGCGATCGCCGTGAAGCTGGAGCCGCGGCTGGAGCGCGGCAGCAAGCCGACCAGCCTGTTCGCGAAGCTCCACCACGAGCCGGGCACGCTGCAGGTCGGCCAGACGCGCCTGGTGGAGCTGGCCGACGACGAGACCCTGCTGGCGGGCTTCGACAAGGACACGCGCTACGCCGTCCGCCGCGCCGAGCGAGAGGGCGTGGCGGTCGCCATGGTCACCGACGCGGGCAACCTGGAGGCGATCGACGCGCTCCATGGTCTGGTGCTCGAGACGCAGCGCCGGGCCGGCTTCCCGAAGCCACCGCTGCAGCGCTACCGGGTGGCCTGGCGCGCCCTGGCCAGCGCCGGTCGCGCCACGATCTTCGAGGCGCGTCGCGAGGAGCGAGCTGCTGGCCAGCGCCATGCTGGTGGTCGAGGGCGATCGGTCCTTCTACCTGTTCTCCGGCTCGCGCCGCGAGGAGAAGGGGCAGCCCAAGCGCTACGCCTCGTACGCGCTGCAGATGGCGATGATGCGCCACGCCCGCGCCTGCGGGCGCGACGACGTCCACGACCTGTGGGGGATCGCGCCGGAGGACGCCGCGCCCGACCACCCGTGGTACGGGGTCGGCCTCTTCAAGAAGGGCTTCGGCGGGCGGGCGGTGGTCTGGGCGGGCACCTGGGACATCGTCGTCGATCGCACCCTGTACCGCATGCGCGCGATGGCCGAGAGCTGGCGAGCGACCGTCCGCGGAACTGGTCGCGCGCTGGCGCCCGCGGGACCGATGAGCCGGCCGCGGAGCATGCCACTCGGGCAGCTGACCGACGAGATCGGGCCGGAGCGGGTGATCGGCCTGCCGGTGGGCGAGGTCCGCGGCCTGGCCTACGACTCGCGCGCGGTCGAGCCGGGCACGCTCTTCTTCGCCATCCCGGGCGTCCACGTCGACGGCCATGACTACGCTGCCCGCAGGCGATCGCCAACGGCGCGCTGGCGGTGGTTGTCGAGCGCGAGCTCCCGGGCCTGGACATCCCGCAGCTGGTGGTCGACGCGCTCCCGCGACGCGCTGGCCGATGCGGCCGATGCCTGGTACGACCACCCATCGCGGCGCCTCCACGTCATCGGCATCACCGGCACCGACGGCAAGACCACCACCGCCTTCCTGGCCGAGGCGATGCTGCGCGCGGCCGGCTGGCGGCCCGGCCTGGTCGGCACGGTGGAGGTCGGGATCGGCGACGAGCGATCGCCCAACGAGAACCGCAACACCACGCCGGAGGCGCTGGAGCTGCAGGCGCTGCTGGCCGACATGGTCGCGGCCGGCAACGACAGCGTGGTGATGGAGGCGACCAGCCACGGCCTGGCCCAGGCACGCACGCGGAACGTCGCGTTCGACGTCGGCATCCTTACCAACCTGACCAGCGAGCACCTGGAGTTCCACGGCTCGTGGGAGAACTACCGGTCGGCGAAGGCCATGCTCTTCCAGCAGGTCCCGATCTCGATCCTCAATGTCGATGATCCCTCGGTCGCCTACTTCCATGCCGTGGCCGGCGGGCCGGGTCGTGACCTACGGGCTGGAGGGCGAGGCCGATCTCCGCGCGTCGGAGGTCGACGCCCGCGCCAACGGCACGTCCTTCACGGTCACGACCGTCGATTGGAGCGGTCGGGTGGACCTGCAGCTGCCGGGCAGCTTCAACGTGCACAACGCCTTGGCGGTGATGGCGCTGGCCAAGGTCGAGGGCATCGACCTCGACCTGGCCGCGCGCGCACTGGGTGCGGTGCCCGGCGTGCCCGGCCGCATGGAGACCGTGGACCTGGGCCAGCCGTTCGGCGTGGTGGTCGACTACGCGCATACCGCCGACTCGCTGGGCAAGGTGCTGCGCACCCTGCGCCCGCTTGGCCAGCGGGCGCGTGATCGCCGTCTTCGGCTCGGCGGGCGAGCGCGACCCGACCAAGCGACCGGCCATGGGGCGTGCCAGCGCCGAGCTCGCCGACGTCACCATCGTCACCGACGAGGACCCTCGCCTCGAGGATCCGCGCGCCATCAACGAGGCCATCGCCGCCGGTGCCCGCGATGCCGGCGCCCGAGAGGGCGAGACGCTGTTCGTGATCGACGACCGCCCGACGGCGATCGGCCACGCCATCGGCCTGGCGCGAGACGGCGACGTCATCCTGCTGGCCGGCAAGGGCCACGAGAAGACCATCATCTACGGCACCGAGGGGCGCTGGTGGGACGAGAAGGAGGTCGCGCGACGGGTTCTGCGCGGCGCGGGCTATGGTGGAACCGATGCCTGAGCTCCGTGCCTGGCGGGTCACCCATCGCAACGACTGGAACGCGTTCGTCGCGTCCGCCGCCTACCGCAGCTTCCCCCAGCTGTGGGAATGGGGCGAGCTGCGCGAGCCGTTCGGCTGGCGGCCGGTGCGCGTCGCGATCGGTCCCGACCCTGCCAAGCCACCGCTGGCCGGGGCACAGGTCCTGATCCGGGACGTACCCGCTGGTCAAGTGGCGCCTTGGCTACGTACCGCGCGGACCGGTGGGCGACCTCGACGACGCCGGGGTACGGCAGGCGATGACATCGGCCTTGCGCGCACTTGCGCGGGACGAGGGGATCGCCACCATCAAGGTCGATCCGGAGGCCACGCCGGACAGTCCGTTCGGCCAGGCATTGCTGGAGCCACCCTGGCGGGGCGCGACGCGGGTCCAGCCGCCACGCACGCGGCTGATCGACCTGTCACTGGATGAGGAGGCGCTGCGGGGCGCCATGAAGCGGAAGCACCGTCAGTACGTGGCCAAGGCGGAGCGCGAGGGCATCACCGTCGAGCACATGGACGGCAGCGCCTTCCGGCCCATCGCCGACCAGTGGCTGGACGACTTCTACGCGATCTACACGCACACCGCCGAGCGTGCCGGCTTCGTCGCCCGCGCCCGCGCCTACTACCAGCGGGTTTGGGACCTGTTCGCGCCCGCCGGTCACGTCCGGCTCTGCTTTGCCACTCGCGATGGCGAGCGGCTGGCGACGCTCTTCCACTTCACGGTGGGTGACCGAGCGGCCGAGGCATTCGGCGGCATGACCGATGCCGGTGCGGACTCGCGCGCCAACTACCTGCTGAAGTGGGAGGCGATCGCGGCCTTCAAACGCGACGGCTTCGCCACCTACGACCTGTGGGGCCTGGCCACCGGCGGCATCGCCCAGTTCAAGGAAGGCTTCGGCGGACGCCAGGTCGACTACGTTGGCGCCCGCGACCTGCCGATCGAGCCGGCGGAGGACATGGCGTTGCGATTCGCGCTGCCCGCCTATGGGATCGCCCAGCGCGCTCGGCTGCGCCTGTCCGGCAGGCGCCTTGCAGGCTCGGACGATTGAAGGACCGATGAGTACGGCCCGGACGGGCCGTCTGGACGAGCAGACACGTGCGAAGGAGCGCCTTCATGATTGCCGCGCGTCCGGCCGACGAGAAGAACCTGGACGGATACGGCTCTCCGCCTCTCGAGTGGAAGCGCGTCACCGAGAGCCTCGACAAGACGCGCGACCTCGATGCGCTCGACGCGTTCGGGCGCTTCTGGCTCGCCACGACGAATCCAGACGGCAGCCCGCACGTGGTGCCGGTCGGCATCGTCTGGGACGAGGGCACCTTCTACTTCACCTCCGGCGCGGGGACGCGAAGTCGAAGAACCTGGCCCGTGACCCGCGATGCGCCATCACCGTTGCGGCTCCCGGGACCGATGTGACCGCCGAGGGAGAGGCCGTGATCGTGCGCGACGAGGCCGAGCTGCAGCCGGATCGCCGAGCTCTTCACGGACTGGGGACCCCAGGTCCGCGACGGTGCCTTCTGGCACGAGTTCAGCGCCCCGAGCGCCGGGCCGCCGCCGTGGGATGTCTACCGAGGTCGTGCCGACGACGATCTACGCTTTTTCGACCGCCGAGCCATACGGCGCCACGCGCTGGAAGGCCTGACTCCATGAGCCGGCCGGCAGCGTCGAGGAATTCCTGGCGGTCGTGCCGCCGGACCAGCGCGCCGCGCTCGAGGACCTGCGCCAGGTCATCCGTTCCGCAGCGCCAGGTGCCGAGGAGCTGATCAACTACGGCGTCCCGATGTTCCGACTGAACGGCAAGAACCTGGTCAGCTACTCGGCGGCCAAGAACCACTGCTCCTTCCACGTCCAGAGCCCGACGGTGATGGAGGCCCACACGGCCGATCTGACAGGCTTCAAGACGACCAAGGGATCGGTGAACTTCACGCCCGACACGCCGATCCCCCGAGACCTCGTCATCAAGCTGGTCAAGGCCCGCATCGCGGAGAACGAAAAGGTCTAGTCGCGGTCGTTGGACGGAAATCACCGCCCGGTATCGAGGACGAGGCACGCTAGGCTTCGGTGAGATGCCACCCATCGCCCGTCGTGCCGACGACACGGACCGATCCCGCTGGGATGCGTTCATCGCCTCCCGTCCGGAGGCTGACCTCCTCCAGGCCTGGGGCTGGGGCGAATGCACCGCCATGGCGGGCGAGCCACCCTTCCGGATCCTGGTCGAGGACGCCGGGCAGATCCAGGGTGTCGCCCAGGTTCTGGTCCGACGGGGCGCCTTCGGCCGCCAGATCGCCTACGTACCGCACGGCCCGGTCTGGGACCGATCGGCCCCGAACGCGGACCGAATCTTCGCCTGGCTGGCCCAGGGCCTCCGCTCACTGGCGCTCAAGGAGAGGGCGTTGGTGGTCAAGCTGGATCCGCGAAACGAGCCAGGCCAGGACTTCGACTTCAGCCACCTGGCAGCCGAGCACGATCTGCGGCCCGCCCAGGACCTGCAGGCACCCACCACCCGCATCGTGGAGCTGCTGGACGGAGGCGAGGAGCTCGAGGCCTCGTGGCACGCGGACGCGCGGCGCCTTTCCAGGCGCGCCGCTCGCGAGGGGACCGAGGTCGCCATCTCGCGCGAGCCGGACGAGGCGGAGGTCTCGGTCCTGCATGACCTCCAGGCCGATGTCGCCGAGCACGCCGACTTCCGGGTGCGATCGCCCGAGTTCCTGATGCGCCTGGCCACCGAGTTCGCCGCCGCTGGCGGCTGGTACCTGGGGATCGCCCGTGTCGACGGCACGCCGATCGCCGCCATGGCCTTCCCGCGCGTCGGCGACCGTGCCTATTACCTCTACGGCGCCCTGCGGCGCGACGAGCAGTACAAGCACAACTACGGATCACACGCCGTGATGGCCGAGATGCTCCGCACGCTGGCGGGCGACGGCGTGACGACGGTCGACATGTGGGGCGTGGTCGAGCCGGATGACGAACGTGCCAACCCCGCCTGGAAGGGCTTCAGCGACTTCAAGCGCACGTTCGGCGGCGAGCCGCTGCGCCACCCGGGGCTCTACGACCTGGTCACGAATCGCTTCTGGTACACCACCCGCCGCTTCGTCCAGTCGGTCCGGAGCGGCGTCGCGGACATTCGTCGCTAGGCCTCACCGCTCGGCTGCCCCGATGTCGCCGGGCTGATCTCAGCACGCGTCCTGTTACCATCTTGAGGTGGATCTAGCCCGCCTGCGGGCGGCTCCGGCCGCAGTAGTGCAGCGCATCGCGCGCACGCAGGCACAGGCGGAGCCGTCCCATTCGATCGAGGATGTTGTCGCCGAAGCGCGGCAGCATCGGCCGAGCATCAACATCGGCCTGATCGAGCGTGCCTTCGCCGTGGCCGAGCAGGCGCACGAGGGCCAGCTGCGGGCATCGGGCGAGCCCTACGTCCAGCATCCGGTGGAGGTCGCCTACTACCTCGCCACGCTCGCAGATGGACGCCGAGACCCTGGCCGCCGCGCTCCTCCACGACGTCCCCGAAGACACCGACATGACCATCCCGGAGATCGAGAAGCGCTTCGGTCGCGAGGTCGGTCGGCTGGTCGACGGGGTCACCAAGCTCTCCAAGTTCGGTTCGGCGCGGACCATGGAGGAGCAGCAGGCCGAGAACATCCGGAAGATGTTCATGGCCATGGCCGAGGACGTGCGCGTGGTCATCATCAAGCTCGCCGATCGGCTCCACAACATGCGCACGCTGGGGTTCCTGCCGGCAGAGAAGCAGGCGCGCATCGCGCGCCAGACCATGGAGATCTATGCCCCGCTGGCCCATCGGCTGGGGATGTGGCAGATCAAGTGGGAGCTCGAGGACCTCTCGTTCAAGTACATCGAGCCGGAGCGCTATCGCCAGCTGGTCGAGATGCTGGCCGACCGCCGCAAGGTGCGCGAGAGCTTCATCAACAAGTCGATCGGCATCCTGCGCAAGGAGCTGGCCAAGGTCGAGATCAACGCCGATATCTCCGGGCGGCCGAAGCACCTCTATTCCATCGCCAAGAAGATGGAGCGCAAGGGCGTCGAGTTCGACGAGATCTACGACGTCAACGCCATCCGCCTGCTCGTCGACGACGTCAAGGACTGCTACGCCGCCCTTGGCGTCGTTCATTCGATCTGGAAGCCGATTCCGGGGCAGTTCGACGACTACATCGCCATGCCCAAGGCGAACATGTACCAGAGCCTGCACACCGCCGTCATCGGGCCCGATGCCAAGCCGCTGGAGGTCCAGATCCGCACCCGCCACATGCACGACGTGGCGGAGGCGGGGATCGCGGCCCACTGGCGCTACAAGGAGGGCTCCCGCGGCGACCGCCGCTACGACGAGAAGCTGGCCTGGGTGCGCCAGCTGATCGACTGGCAGCGGGAAGTGGCCGATGCCACCGAATTCGTGGAGGGCCTCAAGCTCGAGGTCTTCCAGGACCAGGTCTTCGTCTTCACCCCGAAGGGCGACGTCAAGGACCTGCCCGCCGGCGCCACGCCGCTCGACTTCGCCTACCGCATCCACACCGACGTCGGGCATCGGACCATCGGCGCCAAGGTCAACAACCGGCTGGTGCCGCTCGACTACCGCCTCCGCAACGGCGACATCGTCGAGATCATCACCACCAAGGCCGCGCACGGCCCGTCGCGCGACTGGCTGAACATCGTCCAGACCAGCGCCGCGCGCGAGAAGATCCGCCAATGGTTCAAGCGCCAGCAGCGCGACGAGAACATCACGCAGGGCAAGGAGCTGCTCGACCGCGAGCTGCGGCGCGTCGCGCACGAGACGCTGGGATCGGTGTCGACCGACAAGCTGACGGAGATCGCCCAGCAGGCGCATTACAAGGAGCTGGACGACTTCTTCGCCGCCATTGGCTATGGAGCCGTCTCGCCGGGAACGTGGTCTCCAAGCTGGAGGTCCACGACGACGCGGCCATCACCCTGCCCGAGGTGGCGCCGCCGTCGGTGGCTCCCGTCCACCACCGGGGTGCGGGTCAAGGGCGTGGGCGACCTGCTGGTGCGCTTCGCGAACTGCTGCTCGCCGATCCCGGGCGACGCCATCACCGGCTACGTGACGCGCGGCAAGGGCGTGACCATCCACCGCGCCAACTGCCCGTCGGTCCTCTCGGAGCGGGACATCGAGCGGCTGATCGACGTGGACTGGGAGTCGGTCGACCAGCAGACCTACCCGATCACGGTGCGGATCGAGGCGCTGGACCGGCCGGGCTGCTCAACGAGATCACGAACGTGGTGGCGGAGGCCAAGGTGAACATCGTGGCTGCCTCCATCGGCACGCACCCGGATGGCACGGCCATCATCAGCGCCACGCTGAAGGTCACGTCGCTGGATCAGCTCTCGAGGGTGCTGACCAAGATCGAGCGCATTCGCGACGTCACCACCGTCACCCGCGAGGCGCGTTAGCACCTCGCAACAGGAGCCAGGTGATCGTCACCGCGGCGGCGATCAACGGCAGGCCGATTGCCCACGGCGCGACCTCGTTGCGCATCAGCGTCACCAGCGCCGGCGCCAGCGAGCTGGGTGCGCCATATGCCAGCGCGTGGATCAGCGAGGCGGCGAAGGCGGCGCTCAGGACGAGGTAGGGGACCAGGAACCGCAGCGACACCGCGGCGAATGGCGCCAGCAAGGCCATGGCCGGGAACAGGTACCGCTCGTGCGAGCGCGTGGGGAGGAAGTAGAAGGCGAACACCACCAGCGTCCCGCAGGCCAGCAGGGCATAGAGGTCCTGGCGCCGCCAGAGCGGGATGGTGGCGCCCACCAGCCCGAGCAGCAGGAGCCCGACGCCGATGATCGCCAGGCCGCCGTCGGGGATCTCGAAGCCGACCAGCAGGCCCCACGGGTTGAGGGCGAACAGCGACACGTACGGGCTGTGGCTGGCGTTCTCCCACAGCTGGTCGGCATATCGCAGCGGATCCAGGAGCAGCGGCGCCGCCAGCAGCGCGTAGGTCACGAGCGCGCCCAGAACCGCCAATAGCAGGGGCCGCGGCCCGGCCCCGGCGCGCCAACGCAGGATGGCAGTCGCGGCCACCGGGATCACCAACCCTCCGAACTGCGGCTTGGCCATCCCGGCGACCGCGGACAGCGCTCCCGACGCCACCCATCGGTGGGCGCCGACTGCCAGCAGCCCCAGCAGGAAGAAGAGCGTGCCGGCCGCGTCGATCTGGCCCCACATCGGCCCGGCGATGACGACTGCCGGATTCAGCAGGTAGAGCGTCGTCGCCGCGAGCCCGGCGCCGGGACCGGCCCAGCGCCGCACCACGAGCCACAGCAGCAGCCCGATGGCGAGGTCGAACGGGATTGACGAGCCCTTGATGGCCAGGTCCAGCGCCGCACCGTCGAGCAGAAGGCCCATCGGCCACAACGCATAGAGGAGCAGCGGGTAGACCGAGATCCACCCCTCGTAGAAGCCCCACGGGCCGACGTCGGCCATCCGTTCGGCCCAGCCGTGAATGATGAGGACGTCGCCGCTGTGGCCGTCCAGGCCGATGGCCAGAACCCGGACGACCAGGGCCACTGCGAAGACCGCAGCCAGGATCGCCAGCCCGATGAGCTCTCGGCCCTCGTCGGCAGCCTTCCGCTCCATCCGCGCAGGCTAGCCCCTGGCCCGGTGACCCATCGGTACACTCCAGCGCATGGCCGGCCAGATCAAAGCCCCCCGCGGCACGCGCGACCTGCTTCCCGAGGAAGGCGCCGCCTGGAGCAGGATGGAGGGCCTGGCGCGCGATCTCAGCGAGCGCTACGCGTTCGACCGGATCGACATCCCGCTGTTCGAGCGGGTAGAGCTGTTCGCGCGCGGGCTGGGGGAGTCGTCCGATGCGGTCGAGAAGGAGATGTTTCGCGTAACCGGGGCCGCCGGGTCGGACGAGGCGCGAGCCGATTGGGCGCTGCGGCCGGAGCCGACCGCCGGGATCATCCGTGCCTTCATCGAGCACGGCATGCACGTGCGCCCCGGGCCACTGCGTCTCTGGATGCTGGGGCCCATGTTCCGCTACGACCGGCCGCAGGCCGGCCGCTACCGGCAGTTCAGCCAGTGGGACGTCGAGGTGCTCGGCGATCCTGGGCCGATGGTCGACGCCGAGCTCATCGAGCTCGCCCATCGCTTCTACGCCGAGGCGGGAATCAAGGATGCGGTCGTCTACCTGAACTCGATCGGCGACGCGATATGCCGCCCCGGCTATCGGCAGGCCCTGATCGACTACTTCGGCGCGCACGCCGATCGCCTGTCCGATGACTCGCGACGACGGCTGCAGGTCAACCCGCTGCGGGTCCTTGACGACCGGCAGCTCGATCGCGAGCTGGCGGCGGGTGCGCCGCGCAGCGTCGACCACCTGTGCGATGCCTGCCGCGACCACTTCAACGCGGTCCTGCGCCTGCTCGATGGGCTGGGCCTGCGCTACGAGGTCGACCCGACCATCGTGCGCGGCCTCGACTACTACACCCGTACCACGTTCGAGTTCTTCGTGGCCGATCGGCGGGGGCAGCAGCAGGCGCTGGCCGGCGGCGGCCGCTACGACGGGCTGGCGGAGCTCCTGGGCGGACGCCCGACGCCGGGGATCGGCTTCGGGCTGGGCATCGATCGCGCCGTGCTGGCGGCGCAGGAGATGGAGGTGGAGGTCGCGCCGGGTCGTGCCTTGGTCGCGGTGGTCTCGGCCGAACCGTCGGTCCTCGAGCCGCGGCTGCGGGTCGCCGGTCAGTTGCGCGACGCCGGCCTCCGGGTGCGGGCCGACGGCAGCGAGCGCAAGCTCGGCCGCCAGCTCGAGGCGGCGGCCAAGGTCGGGGCGCACTGGGCGGTGATCGTCGGCGAGGAGCTGGAGCGGGGGAGGGTCGTGCTCCGTGACCTCGACTCCGGCGAGCAGCGCGACGTGTCGCTGGACGAGGTATCCCGGGTCGTCAGCGAGGGCTGAGCCGGATCACGTTTAGTGGGAACGCATGGCGGCATCTGGCGCACATCCCTGATGTACGGAGCCGGCACGGAGCCCGCGCCCGCCGCATGACTCGCTACCATTCAGCGTCCCATGGCACAGGCATTCCGGAGCCACACCTGCGGCGAGCTGCGCCCCGAGCATGTCGGGCAGCGGGTGACGCTGTCCGGCTGGGTGCATCGGCGGCGCGACCACGGCCACCTGGCCTTCTTCGACCTGCGCGATCGCTACGGCCTGACCCAGGTGGTCACCAACCAGGAGGAGGCGCCGGAGGCCCACGCCGCCGCCGAACCCGCCCGCAGCGAATGGGTGGTGCAGGTCGAGGGCGTCGTGCGCGAGCGGCCGGAGGGCACCGCCAACGCGGAGCTGGCGACGGGGGCGATCGAGGTGGCGGTCGATCGGTTCACCGTCCTCAACCCCAGCAAGGTGCCGCCGTTCTATATCAACGAGGAGCAGCCCGGGCTGGATGAGTCGCTGCGCCTGGAGTACCGCTACCTGGACCTGCGGCGCCCGACGATGCGCGACCGGATCGTGCTGCGCGCGAGCCTGTCCGGCGCCATCCGCCGCGCGCTGGAGGACGACGGCTTCATCGACATCGAGACGCCATCGCTGATCCGCTCCACGCCGGAGGGCGCGCGCGACTTCGTCGTGCCCAGCCGCATGCAGCATGGCCGCTTCTACGCGCTGCCGCAGTCGCCGCAGCAGCTCAAGCAGCTGCTGATGGTGTCCGGCTACGACCGCTATTACCAGCTGGCACGTTGTTGGCGCGACGAGGACCTCCGCGGCGACCGGCAGCCGGAGTTCACGCAGCTCGACCTCGAGATGAGCTTCGTCGACGAGACCGACGTGATGGACACCGTCGAACGCGCGGTCACGCGCATCAGCCGCGAAGTCATGCCGGAGCGCCCGATCCTGGCCGAGCCGTTCCCGCGGCTCACCTACGACGAGGCGCTGGCTCGCTTCGGCTCCGACAAGCCCGACATCCGTTTCGGCCTGGAGCTCACCGACCTGACCGAGACGGTCCGCGGCGTCGACTTCCGCGTATTCAGTGCGGCGGTCGATGCCAGCGGCGCGGTCTTCGGGATCGTGGCTGCGGGCTGTGGCGGCTACTCACGCCGGGAGCTCGATGAGCTCACCGACCTCGCCAAGCGGCACGGCGCGGGCGGCCTGGTGCATCTCACGGTCGAGGCCGACGGCTCGCTCGCCGGGCCCGCCGCCAAGTTCCTGGGCGACTCGACCGGCGCCGTGCGCGATGCGGTGGGGGCGGCGGCCGGTGACCTGATCCTGATCGTCGCGGACATCGACCGTGTGAGGGCCGCCGAGGCGCTGGGCCACCTGCGGTTGGAGATGGGCGAACGGCTGGGGCTCCGCGACCCGGGCGTGCTGGCCTACGTGTGGATCCACCGCTTCCCGATGTTCCAGTGGGACGAGGAAGGGCTGCGCTGGGACGCCACCCACAACCCGTTCAGCGCCCCGGTCTGGGAGGAGGAGGCCAACCTCGAGTCGGATCCCGGCGGCGTGAAGGCGCAGCAGTACGACCTCGGGCTCAATGGCTGGGAGCTGGGTGGCGGATCGGTCCGAATCCACCGGCGGGACCTGCTGGAGCGCGCCTTCGCCCTGCAGGGCCACTCGCTGGAGGGGATGCGCGACGAATTCGGGGCGTTGCTGGACGCCCTGGAGTTCGGGGCGCCCCCGCACGGGGGAATCGCGCTGGGCATCGACCGATGGGCCGCCCTGCTCGCCGACGTGGACAACATCCGCGAGGTGATGGCCTTCCCCAAGACCCAGTCCGGGACGGACCTGATGATGGGCGCGCCGTCACCGATCGCCGACGGTCAGCTCGACGAGCTCGGCCTCCGGATCGTCAAGCGCGACTAGTCGTCGGCATCGGCGGGAAACGCACCGGACTCGTCATGCACCTCGCCGCCGGCGAGGGCCGGGTTGAAGACGCAGACCAGCCGCAGGTCGGACTTCACTCGCATGATGTGGCGATCGTGGGCGTCCAGCGCGTAGACGGTGCCGGGCACGATTGGATGGCGCTCACCGGTGGCCAGGTCCTCCACCTCCCCTTCGCCCTCGATGCAGTAGCAGGCCTCGAGGTGGTTCGCGTACTCCATCTCCTTCTCCCAGCCAGCCTCGACCACGGTGTCATGCAGCGAAAAGCCCATGGCGTCGCGCTTCAGCAGGAGGCGGCGGCTGCGCCAGCCCTCGCCGGCCACGTCGCGTTCGGTATCGGTGACCTCGTCAAGGGTGCGAATGATCATCCGGCTCCTCCATCGGTCCTTCGGTCCCATCGGTTGCTGGGCTCGTCTTCCCCGCCCGGAAGGGTAGCCCGGCCGGCTGCGGCATAATCGCTTCCGATGAGCGTCTACCTCGACCACGCCGCCACCACGCCGCTGCGGCCTGAGGTGCTGGACGTCATGCAGCCATACCTGACCGAGCATTTCGGCAACCCGTCGAGCATTCACGGCACCGGGCGTCGGGCGCGGCTTGGCCTGGACGAGGCACGGGAGACGGTGGCGCGCATCCTGGGCGCCAAGCCACGCGAGGTCGTCTTCACCTCCGGCGGGACCGAGGCGGACAACCTGGCGGTCAAGGGGGCAGCCTGGGCGGCCAGCGCCGATGGGCGCCGGGTGGTGACCAGCAGCGTCGAGCACAAGGCGGTCATGCACTCGTGCGCCGTGCTGGAGCGATTCGGCTTCGAGGTGACGTATCTGCCGGTGGACCGATACGGCCGGCTGGATCCGGCCGACGTGGCATCGGCCATTCGCGACCACACGACCGTGGTCAGCGTGATGTACGCCAACAACGAGGTGGGAACCGTCCAGCCGATCCGGGAGATCGGCGCGATCTGCCGCCAGCGCAAGGTCCTGTTCCACGTCGACGCCGTGCAGGCGGCGGGCTTCCTGCCGCTGGACGTGGACACGCTGCAGGTCGATCTGCTGAGCCTGGGCGCCCACAAGATCTATGGTCCGAAGGGCGTGGGGGCATTGTTCGTGCGGCAGGGGACTCCGCTGCTGACCCAGCTGTCCGGCGGCTCGCAGGAGCGTCAGCGACGGGCCGGCACGGAGAACGTGGCGGGGATCGTGGGTTTCGCCAGGGCGCTCGAGCTGGCGCAGGACGACCTGGTCGCGCGCGAGGCCGAGAACGCGCGCCTGGCCCGTCTGCGCGACGGGCTGATCGTCGGGCTCACGGCGCTGCCGGGCGTGACCCTGACCGGCCACGCCACCGAGCGGCTGCCGAACAACGCCAGCTTCCTCGTCGATGGCGTCGAGGGCGGCGACCTGGTGGCGGCGCTGGACCTGGAGGGCATCGCCGCCTCGACCGGCAGCGCCTGCACCACGGGCTCCGCCGACCCGAGCCATGTCCTGCTGGCGATGGGCATCGAGCCGGATCAGGCCCATGGCTCGCTGCGGCTCACGCGCGGGACTGACCACGACCGAGGACGACGTGCGACGGACCATCGAGGCGATGGGCTCCGTGCTCGGGCGGCTGCGTGCCGGGATGGGGGAGCGCGCCGAGGTCGCATCGGCCTGATGGGCCGGACCGTGGCCGCCATGAGCGGCGGGGTGGATTCCAGCGTTGCCGCCGCGCTGCTGGCCCGCGAGGCACGGACCGACGAGGTGATCGGCGTCTGGATGCGCCTGCATCCCGACGGTGGTGAGGGCTACGAGCAGAGCCGATCCTGCTGCTCACCGGACGCGGCCGACGATGCCCGTCGGGTGGCGCAGATCGCGGGGATCCCGTTCTTCATCCTCAACCTGGAGCGCGAGTTCGGGGCGCGCGTGATCGACGCCTTTGCCGACGGCTACCTCGATGGCGCCACGCCGAACCCGTGCCAGGCGTGCAACCAGTACATCAAGTTCGACGAGCTGCTGCGGCGCGGCCTGGCCGCCTACGGCGCCGACATGGTGGCCACCGGCCACTACGCGCGGGTCGCCGATCGCGACGGGCGCCGCGTCCTGTTGCGCGCCGCGGATGCCGACAAGGACCAGACCTACTTCCTGTGGGTCCTGGACCAGGAGCAGCTGCGCCACACGCGCTTCCCGCTGGGG
The DNA here is from genome assembly GCA_963783495.1 of uncultured Chloroflexia bacterium. Taxonomy (GTDB): domain Bacteria; phylum Chloroflexota; class Limnocylindria; order QHBO01; family QHBO01; genus DASSCW01. The sequence goes on along the minus strand of CAWANT010000006.1, from coordinate 139,618 downwards.
GAGCTGACCAAGCCCCAGGTGCGGCAGATCGCCACCGAGCTGGGTCTCCCAACCGCCGCCAAGCCGGAGAGCCAGGAGATCTGCTTCGTGCCGGCCGGGGACTACCGTGAGCTGCTCGCGGAGCGGCGAGGCTACGCCGGCGAGCCCGGGCCGATCGTGGATGCGGATGGCACGGCGGTGGGAACGCACACCGGCTACGCGCACTACACGGTCGGACAGCGGCACGGCCTGGGCCTGGCATTGGGCGAGGCGGTATACGTGCGTGAGGTGCGCCCCGCCAGCAACACGGTGGTGATCGGCCGCCGCGAAGAGGTCGCGGCCTCGACCTTCACGGTCGACGGACGCCGCTTCGTGGCCGGGGAGCCGCCGGCCGAGCGGTTCCGCGCCTCGGTCCGCATCCGGCACCGCGCGCCGGACGTGCCGGCCGAGATCACGCTGCTGGGGGACGATCGGTTCGCGGTCGAAACCGCCACTCCGGTCTGGGCACCGGCACCCGGCCAGGCGGCGGTCCTGTACGACGGCGATGTCTGCCTTGGTGGGGGGCGGATCGCTCGGGCCGCATGACGCCATGGCTGCTGATCACCGTCCTGCTGGCGGTCATCAACCTGGCAGCCTTCCTGGCCGTGCGCGGCCGGTGGGGCCGGATGGTCGCGCTGCTGGCTCTGGCATCGCTGCTGGGGACCATCGCCGGAGACGCCGTCGGTGGCGCCACCGGGCTGGACATACTGGTCCTGGGCGACTATCACATCCTGGCAGCCTGCATCGGCGCCCAGCTCTTGATGCTGGGCACGCTGCTGCTGGTGGCCATGCTGCCGACGGCCGACGAGCGGGCGGACTCGAACTCCACCGACGGATGAGGGGGAGGCGCTGATGGACCTCGCGATCACCATCTTCTGGATCGGCGTGGGGCTCGGCGCCCTGCTGGTCGGGATCGGCGTGATCATGATGGCGCTGACCCTGCGGCCGCTGGCGCGCGACACGCGGTCGCTGGCCAACGACGCCCGCCGGCTGACGCGGCTGGCCGAGGCGGAGCTGGAAACCATGGTCGGTCGCACCCGCGACATCGCCGACGGCACCGAGGTGCTGACCAGCGACCTGGCCAACGAGCTGCACGCGTTGCGGGCGCAGACCGACGCGCTGGAGCAGCGCGTGCTGGCCGAGCCGTCGGTGATGGCGACGCAGGTCACGGTCGCGACACCGGTCGGCGAGTCGGGGGACGAGCCGATGGGACGCCAACCGATCGGGTCGGTACAATCCCCGCACGCACGGGAGGACGAGCAGATCCCATGAAGGACTCCGGTCTCGGGAGCTTCCTGGCCGGCCTGGCCATCGGCGGATTGATCGGTGCGGCCGTGGGGCTGCTGCTGTCACCGTCGAGCGGCGAGGAGATGCGCGAACACGTCGGCGAGTTCGTTGACGAGCGGCGGGCCGCCTTCGACGACGCGGTCAACGAGGGCCGTGCGGCCGCAGAGAAGGCTCGCGCCGAGATGATGGGCGCGTACGATGCCTCTGCCCCGGCTGAGGGCGAGGCTGCGTCGCAGGGCGGGGCCGCGCCGGAGGGCGCAGCCTGATCATCGCTGCCACCGCAGCCACGCAGTCCAAGAGCCGGTGGGAGCCGGCTCTTGTGGTGAGACGGACCTGGTGAGGATGTGAATCGTTGCAGCCGATGACGGCAGCGCAGATCCGCGAGGGGTACCAGCGCTTCTTCGAGGAGCGCGGGCATACCCGGGTGCCCGCTGCCCCGCTGCTGGCGCGCGACGATCCGACGCTGCTGTTCGTCAACTCCGGGATGGCTGCCTTCAAGCGCGTCCTGACCGGCGAGGAGAAGCGCGACTACGTTCGTGCGGTGGACTCGCAGCCCTGCCTGCGGGTGGCCGGCAAGCACAACGACTTCGAGGAGGTCGGCCGCACCCCGCGCCACCACACCCTGTTCGAGATGCTCGGCAACTGGAGCTTCGGCGACTACTTCAAGCGCGACGCCATCCACTGGGCGTGGGAGTACCTGACCAAGGAGCTCGGCCTGCCGCCTGAGCGGGTGGCCGCCACGGTCTACACCGATGACGACGAGGCCCACCGCGTCTGGGCCGATGAGATCGGGCTGCCGCCCGAGCGTCTGGTGCGCTGGGGCAACATCGCGGAGGGCGACGAGAAGAACTTCTGGCGCATGGGCGACACCGGCCCATGCGGGCCGTGCAGCGAGCTGCACTACGACCGCGGTCCGGAGCTGTCCGAGGGCGAGCACTGCATCCCGGATCACTCGGAGCACTGCCCGCGCTGGCTGGAGATCTGGAACCTGGTCTTCATGGAGTTCGATCGCGCCGCCGACGGCTCGCTGACGCCGCTGCCATTCAAGTCGGTCGATACCGGCATGGGGCTGGAGCGCGATCGCCTCGGTGGTGCAGGGGGTCGACTCGAACTACGGGACCGACCTGTTCACGCCGATCATCGAGCGGCTGGCGGAGTTCATCGGTCACAACCCCGAGACGGTCGAGTCCGAGCGCTTCAGCTACCAGGTGGTGGCCGATCATTCGCGGGCGATGACCTTCCTCATCGCCGACGGCGTGACGCCGTCGAACGAGGGGGCCGGCTACGTCCTGCGCCGGATCATGCGCCGGGCGGTGCGTCACGGCCGCCTGATGGGCATCGACGGACCGTTCCTGCGCCAGACCTGCGCGGTGGTGGTCGACATCATGGGCGAGGCCTACCCGGCGCTGGCCGAGCAGCGTGACCGGATCCTGGACGAGGTCGAGGCCGAAGAGGGGAAGTTCGCGCGGACGCTGGAGGCGGGTACGGAGAAGCTGCTGGCGCTGATCGAGGCGGCCGGCGGCAACGGCTTCATCCCCGGGGACGAGGCGTTCCGGCTGCACGACACCTTCGGCTTTCCGATCGACCTGACCGTGGAGATCGCGGCGGAGAGCGACGTGTCGGTCGATCGCGAGGGCTTCGACCGGGCCATGGCCGAGCAGCGCGAGCGATCGCGCGGCGGCAAGGGCGCCCGCTTCGTCGCCGATCCCTCGCTCGCCGAGCTGACGAGCGAATTCATTGGCTATCCGAACGACACCCGCGCGGATGGGCTGGCAGTGCGTGGCCTTGGCGGCGAACCGGCGGCCACCCAGGTCGTGCTCGATCGCAGCCCGTTCTACGCGGAGGGCGGCGGCCAGATTGGCGACCAGGGTGAGCTGCTGGGCCCGAAGGGCAGGCTCGTCGTGGAGGACACCCAGCGGGTCGGCGATGCGATCGTGCACGTCGGCCGGTTGGAGGGCGAGCTGGCGGTCGGCGATCAGGTCGAGGCGCGCGTGGACGAGCGGCGGCGCTGGGCGGCGGCCCGCAACCACACCGCCACCCACCTGCTGCATCGTGCCCTGCGGGATGTCATCGGCGAGCAGGCCAAGCAGGCCGGCAGCTGGGTGGGCCCGGAGGGGCTGCGCTTCGACTTTCCGGCGTCCTCGGCCACGCCACGTCCGCAGCTGCGCGAGGTGGAGCGCCGCGTGAACGAGCAGATCCGCCGCGACGCCGGCGTTGACCCGACCTGGATGAGCCTCGGCGATGCTCGCGACCTGGGCGCCGACATGTTCTTCGGCGAGAAGTACGTGCCGGAGAACGTGCGGGTGGTGCAGGTCGACGGCTTCAGCCGGGAGCTCTGCGGCGGGACGCACGTGGCCGCCACCGGCCAGATCGGCTCGTTCCGCATCACCGGCGAGTCGAGCATCGGCGCGGGGCTGCGGCGAATCGAGGCGGTGACCGGCGAGGCCGCGGAGGAGCTGGTGGCGGAGCGCCTGGAGGCGCTGCGCGAGGCGGCAACCAGGCTCGGCGTGGCCGAGCTCGAGGTCCCGGCGCGGATCGAGGCGCTGACCGCCCGGGTCCGTGAGTCGGAGAAGGCCGCCAGGGAGCCACGCAACGCCACGGCGCCGAGGCTGGACGCCGCGGCGGCACTGGCTGGAGCGCAGCAGGCGGGCGACGTCAAGGTCATCGTCGAGCACTACCCCGATGCCGACGCGGATGCGCTGAGGCGTTGGGCCGACGATCTGCGCGGGATGACCGGACGCTTCGTGTCGATTGCCTCCGGCAACGGATCGGGCCCGACGCTGGTGGTCGCGGCCAGCCGCGACCTGGCCGCCGAGGGCTTCGACGCGGTCCAGATCGTGCGGCAGGTCGGGCCGCTGATCGGCGGCGGCGGCGGCGGACGGCCGGAGCTGGCCCAGGCGGGTGGCAGCAAGGCGGCCGGGCTGGAGCAGGCCGTGCGCGAGGCAGCACGGCTGGCGCTCGAGGCGCTGGCTCCCCTCGAGGCGCACTGACCTGGCGGGAGGCACGGTGCAACAGCTATTTGGCGGGATCCTGGAGCGGCTCCGCATGGGTCGATCAGGCACGAGCCCTGCGGGACAGGCGCGGCCCGCAGGCGCTGACGGCGCTGGACGTCGGCACCGAGTTCGCCAAGGCGCTGGTTGTGGCGCTGGACGAGCGCGAGGGGGTGCTCACCGGCGTGGTGCGTGGCGTCGGCCGGCAGCGGCAGGGCCTGACCCACATGCAGTCGGGGACGGTCAGTGACATCGACGCCGTGGTGGCGAACTGCCGCAAGGCGCTGGACGAGGCGGAGCAGATGGCCGAGCTGCGGCCGGGCTCGGCGGTGATCGGCATCGCCGGCGAGCTGGTCAAAGGCACGACCTCGGTTCGGACCGTCCATCGCGATCAGCCCGCAGAACCCACTGAGCCAGCCTGAGCTGGAGCGCATCGTCCAGCGCGCGCAGTCGGAGGCACTCGACGAGGCCGAGTCGCGCATCGCCTGGGAGTCGGGCGTCGAGCGGATGGAGGTGCGCCTGGTCCATGCCGCCATCGTCGAGATGAAGATCGACGGCTATCCGGTCAGCAACCCCATCGGCTTCACCGGCAGCCAGCTGGAGCTGGCCGTCTTCAATGCCTTTGCGCCGATGGTGCACCTCGGGGCGCTGCAGTCAGTCGCCCATCGGCTTGGCCTGCAGCTGCTGGGCGTGATCGCGGAGCCCTATGCCGTGGCGACCTGCCTGGACCCGGGCGAGCTCGGCGACGCCGGCGCGGTGTTCGTGGACATCGGCGGCGGCACGACGGACGTGGCGCTCGTTCGGCACGGCGGCATCGCCGGCACCAAGATGCTGGCGCTGGGCGGTCGCGCCTTCACCAAGGGGTTGGCTGAACGGTTCGGCCTGTCCTTCGCCCGCGCCGAGACGCTGAAGCTGGCGGCATCGGCCGATCGAGCTGCCCGAATCCGTCCCGGCGGAGAGCCTGCAGGACGCGCTGGCCGAGGACGCGGCGGTCTGGCGGCGGGGCGTGGAGCTGATGGTCTCCGACCTGGCCGATGGTGAGCTCCTGCCGGCGCGGGTCTACCTGTGCGGCGGCGGGGCCGAGCTGCCGCAGGTGGCCGAGGTGCTGGCTCGGGATGACTGGTGGCGGCGGCTGCCGTTCGCGCGCAAGCCGCAGGTGGCGGCGCTGCGGCCCGCCGAAGTGGCCGGCCTGCGGGACGCGACCGCCTCGCTCGCCACGCGGCAGGATGTCACGCCCATGGCGCTGGCCCACCAGGCGTTGATCCTGGATTCGCAGTCGAGCGCCACGGACCGTGCCATGCGGCAGGCCGTGCGCGCACTGCAGCTGTAGGACCGATGGCTGACGACACCCAGCTCCTCTACCTGGAGCCGGACGACGAGGTCACCAGCGTGGTTCGCCGGCTGCGCGAGGCCGATGCCAAGCGGGTGGTGCTGGTCGCCTCGGGCCGCACCAAGGCCACCAGCAGCGCGGTGGCGCTCCGGCTGCTGGCGCAGGTGGCCGCGGAGGAGGGGCGCGACATCGCCCTGGTCGCCGATCCCGGCGCCCGGGCGCTCGCCGCCGAGGCGGGGATCGCGGCGTTTGCCTCGGTTGCCGATGCGAACGTGGACGGTGCCGTGCCCGGCCGCGCCGCCGCCGGCCGCCATCGCTCCGATCCACGTGGTGCGCGGCGCGGGCGAACCCGCCGCCCCCGACCAGCCCGCCGCGCTCGCCGCGGCTGCCGCCGCGGCTGTGCCGCTGGCCGTCGCGGCTGGACGAGACGCAGGCGGTGCCCACCGCAACGGCCGGCACCGGCGCCCAAGCCCTCCACCCGGGCGCCGGAGCGGTCGCCCGCACGACGCCGGCCCCGTTCCGCTGCCCGCAGCGTCCCGCGCGCGGCGATCGCGGCGATCCTGATCCTGTTGCTGATGGCGGGCGCCGCCTTCGCCACCGTGCTGCCCGGCGCCACCGTCACGATCCATCCGGATCCGGTGGCCGTGGGTCCGGTCAGCTACTCGGTCCGGCCGCCGGTCCAGCCATCGGATACCGAGCCGTTGCAGTCGACCAAGACCGGCGAAGCGACCGGCCATCGCACGCGGCGGACGGCCGCCACCGGCACGGTCACCCTGCTCAACTACTCGCCGCAGGTCGTGTTCGTGCCACAGGGCACGGCCGTCTCGGCCGACGGCAACGTCTTCTTCGTGACGGAGCAGGCCGTGAGCGTGCCGGACAGCTCGTTCTTCTTCGCCGGGCACCGCCGACGTGGCGGTGGAGGCGGTGGAGCCGGGCACGGCGAGCAACCTGCCGCCGGAGGTCGATCAACCAGGTCGAGGACGAGGAGATTGACGAGCAGCTGCGTCAGGGGGCGCCACAGAACCGGCGGGTGATCAACGCTGGGCCCATGGAGGGCGGCTCGGAGACCGAGCTCAACGTGGTGCGGCGGACGGACGTGGCGCGGGTGCGAGGCGCCATCGTGCGCGATCTGGAGTCCCAGCTGGCCGACCTCCTGACCGGCGATGCGGAGCGCGTCTATCCGACCGCGCCGCCTCCCCGCCCCGACATCCCCGTCCCCGACGACCTGGTCGGCCACGTGAGCGAGGAACCGTTCACGTTCGAGCTGACCGGCACCGTGCCGGTGGACCGCACCTTCGTGCTGGCGGGCGGATGCCGAAGCGGAGGCGACGGAGGCCTTCCTGGCCGATGAGGGAGCGGTGCCGCCCAACACGACGCTGGCCGAGGACACGATCGAGTCGACATCGGTGAAGCCGCGCTCGATGGCGAGTCGATCGTGGTCCAGACCACCGTCACCGCGGCCGCCGTGCCGGACCTGGACCAGGAGAATATCCGCCGCGCGCTGGTCGGCATGACGGCCGCGGACGCCCAGGATGCGCTGGCGAGCCATCGGTCCATCCAACGTCAGCCTGTGGCCGGGCTGGGTCGATCGCCTACCGCGCCTGGACTGGCGCATCAGCATCAGAGTCGAGCCGGCGGAAAGCGGTCAGTGACCCGGCTGATCGGGCTGGACCATGGCAGCCGTCGCATCGGCGTGGCCATCGGCGACACGGACACCGGCATGGCATTCGCCAGGCCCGGCCCTGCGACGGCGGAACACCGCCGCCGACATCGGCGTCATCGCGCAGCTCGCGCGCGACGAGGAGGCCGCCACGATCGTGCTGGGCCTGCCGCGCAACATGGATGGCTCGGAGGGCGTCCAAGCCGCCGCGGCGCGAAAGTTCGGGGAGCGGCTGGCGGCAACGGGCCTGGCGGTCGACTTCCAGGACGAGCGCCTCACCAGCTGGCAGGCGCTGGAGCAGATGGGACCGCGGCGGGGGCGTGATCGCCGCTCGGGGGAGCTGGACTCGGCAGCCGCCCGGCTGATCCTGCAAGAATATCTGGACGCGGGCCCTCGCTCGCGTTCCCCACAGGAGGCCGAATGACCCGACCCCCGGATCCCCGTCGGGATCTCGAGGAACGCCGGAACGCGCGCATCCGCCGCGTCCGCGCCGAACGAGGAGCGCCAAACGGTCGACGTCGAACCTTCCAGCCCGTGGTGCTGCTCGGCCTGGTTTGCCGGCGTCATCGCGCTCGCCGGGGTCTTGCTCTTCCTTGGCTTCCTGGCCTTCTCGCCACGCCTGATGGTCTGGATCGAGGACCATCCCGGCTCGATCGAGCAGGGCATCGTGCGCGACTTCGTGCAGTGGTACCAGCCGCAGGCCCTGGCCGACGAGCCGGCCAGTGACGACGGCGACCGCATCACCATCATCGTCCCGGACGGGGCCAGCGACGCGGAGATCGGCGAGCTGCTCTGGTCCGAGAGGGCTGATCAAGAGCCGGCTCGCTTTCCAGTGGGCGGTCATGGAGGCCGGTCGGTCTGGCTCGCTGCAGGCCGGCTCCTATGACCTGTCGCCGTCCCTTCGCCCGTCGCAGATCGTGGCCGCCCTGCGCCAGGAGGCAGGCGAGGAGGTGGAGGTCACCCTCACGGAGGGTTGGCGGCTGGAGGAGATCGTCGGCTACCTGGGCACCACCAACCTGACCATGAACCTGGAGGATTTCGCGGCGCTGGCGACCGATCCGCCGACCGGACCTGATCCGCGACTACCCCTTCCTGGCCGATCTGCCGGCGGGTCGCACGCTGGAGGGCTACCTGGCCCCGAACACGTACCGGATCTTCCTGAACGCCTGGCCCGCAGGTGCTCGACACGCCTGCTGACCGGCTTCGGCAACAACCTCACCGACCGGATGCTGACTGGCTTCCGACGCCAGGGTCTGACGCTGGACGAGGCGGTGAACCTGGCCAGCATCGTCGAGCGTGAGGCCGTGCTGGACGAGGAGCGTGCCGCTGATCGCCGGGGTCTACCTGAACCGGCTGAACCACCCGGACGCGAGACGGTCGGACTGCTCAACGCCGATCCGACGCTCCAGTACGGGCTCGCCACTGCCGAGTATCGCGATGCGGCGGTCGGACGACTGGGGCGCCATCGAGTGGTGGCCGCAATTGCCGACTGGCGGCGCCGATGTGCAGCTGCCCGACGAGGCTGGCCGGCTACCAGACCTACCTGAACAAGGGGCTGCCGCCGTCACGCCATCGCCGCGCCACGCGCGCGTTCGCTGCAGGCCGTGGCCCGCGCCGACACGGCCAGCGGCTACTACTACTTCGTGGCGGCCTGCCCCGGGCGGCCAGCGCGACGGTTCGCACTACTTCGCACGGACGCTGGGCGAGCAGGAGGCCAACATCGCCCGGGCCAGCGCGGAGTGCCCGGCCTGACCTCCAGTCGCGCACCCACGGGCCGATCACCGCTTCCCGGGCGAGGCCGTCTGCCGTGACCACGAACCTGAGTGGCGCGTATATCCTTGGCAACCGCACCGAACGGACACGAGGACGCCTGTTGATCAGCACCGGCGACGTCAAGAAGGGAATCATCATCGAGCTGGACGGCCAGCTCATGAAGGTCCTGGACTGGACGCACATCAAGATGGCCCGCGGCTCAGCCCAGGTGCGGATGAAGCTGCAGAACGTGCGGAAGGGCGACATCGTGGAGCGCACCTTCCAGGCCGGGACTCGCTGGCCACGCGCGCGGGTCGAGTCGCGCAAGGTGCAGTACCTGTACAGCGACGGCGACGCCTATCACTTCATGGACAGCGAGACGTACGACCAGTTCGCGATCCGTGGCGCCATGCTTGGCGAGGACGCGCGCTACCTGAAGGAGAACACCGAGGTCTTCGTCGACATGTACGAGGCGGAGGTGCTGGGGGTCGACCTGCCGGTGACGGTCGACCTGCAGGTGACCGCGACCGAGCGGGGCTTTGCCGGCGATACGGCGACCGGCGCGAAGAAGCCGGCCACGCTGGAGACGGGGCTGGTAGTGCAGGTCCCCCTGTTCGTCAGCGAGGGCGACATGCTGCGCGTCGACACGCGCACCGGCGAGTACGTCACCCGGCTGCAGTAGGTCCGATCGGTGAGTGCCGAGCAGCGCAGCCTGTGGGATACCCCGGAGCCCGCCGAACCTGACGGGCCGATGGATCCCGTCGCGCCGCCGGCAGTCCAGGCGGTTCCGCGAATCATGCGCGTGTCGGACCTCAACCGGCGCGTGCGACAGCTGCTTGACAGCGACCCGTCGCTCGCCGACGTCTGGGTCGAGGGCGAGGTCAGCCAGCCCTCGTTTCCACCATCGGGCCATTGCTTCTTCACCCTGAAGGATGCCCAGAGCCAGATTCGGGCCGTCCTCTTCCGCGAGGAGCTGTCGGTGGCCAACGTGCGACCCGAGCACGGGATGCAGGTGATCGTGCACGGTCGCTTGCGCGCGTACGAGCCGCAGGGCGTCTACCAGCTGTACGTCACGACCCTGACGCCGGCCGGCGCCGGCGACCTGCACCAGCGCTACGAGCAGCTGCGCGCCAAGCTGGCCGCGGAGGGCCTGTTCGAGGACGCGCGCAAGCGGGCGCTGCCTCGCTGGCCGCGGCGGATCGGGGTGGTGACGTCGCCCGTCGGTGTGGTGTGGCGCGACATCGTCAACGTCATGCGGCGGCGCTATCCGGTTGGCGAGCTGGTGCTGGTGCCCACGAACGTGCAGGGGGCGGCTTCGGCCACAGGCATCGCCCGGGCTCTGAAGCGCGTTTACCGGCAGCGGGCAATCGACCTGGTCATCCTGGCGCGGGGCGGCGGCTCACTGGAAGACCTGTGGTCGTTCAACGACGAGCTCGTGGTGCGCACGATTGCCGCCGCCCCGATGCCGATCATCGTGGGCGTCGGTCATGAATCGGACGTCACATTGGCCGACTTCGCGGCGGATGTTCGTGCCCCAACCCCAAGCGCGGCCGCCGAGCAGGCCGTGCCGGACATGGCGCAGTTCCCGACCATCCTGGCGCGGCTGCGCGACCGTGCTGCGGCGGCCATGCTCAGCTCGGTGACCGGTCGCCGACGCTTCCTGGCGGAGGAGGACCGGGCGTTGACCCGGCTGGCGCCGGATGTGGCGGCGGCTCGCCAGCGCGCAGCCGAGCTGGTCGACCGGGGTCATCGCGCCCTCGTCGGTCCGCGTCGGTGGAGCGCGAGCCTCGCTCATCGCCCAGGCGGATTCCCTGCGGGCGCTGTCGCCAGCCGCAACTCTCGAGCGTGGCTACGCGGTGGCGCGGCTTGCCGACGGAACGGTGGTACGCGACCCCGCCCAGACCACGCGTGGTGACGCCCTCAACGTGACCGTGGCACGCGGCACGCTGGCCACGCGGGTCGAGGGAGCAAGCGAGGAGACCCAGCCATGACCGATGCTGCGCCGCCGCCAACGGACCTTGCTGGCCGGCCATTCGATGAGTTGATCGCCGAGCTGCAACAGATTGTGCAGTCGCTCGAGGCGGGCAACCTGCCCCTCGAAGAGTCGATCGAGCTCTACCGCCGCGGACTGGAGCTCCATGCCGCCTGCGAGGCACGGTTGCGCGACGCCGAGCTGACCATCTCACAGCTTGGCCGCGGCCTTACCGAGGAGCCGGTCCCGACCGACGCCGAAAGCTGACCGTGGCAGCCACGGTCAGCGTCCGGACACCACGTGATAGCGACCTCGCCGCCATGGCCGACCAGGCCGGACAGCTCGGCTATCCGATCGAGCCCGACGAGCTGCGTCGCCGGTTAGCGGCGGTCGCTGTCAACAAGGACGCCGCCGTGCTGGTGGCGACCGATCCGCGTGACCGCGCGATCGGCTGGCTGCACGTCGAGCTCAAGCGCACGTTGACCGCGCCGCTGACGGCGCAGATCGCTGGCCTCATCGTCGACGAGCGGGCGCGTGGCGATGGCGTCGGCTCGGAACTCGTGGGGGCAGCTGCCGCCTGGGCCGCGTCACATGGCTGTCAGCGCCTGATGGTGGCAACCCGGGTCACCCGCCAGCGGGCGCATCGGTTCTACCTGCGCGAGGGCTTCAGCCTGGACAAGACATCGCACGTCTTCGAAAAGTCGCTTGCCGAGTGACGGGGTGGCGGCGGGCATCTGCCTATACTTTCGCGCTGCCAAGACCAGGGAGGACGAGTGGCGATTCTCGACACGCTCCACGATCCCGCACAGCTGCGCGGGATGACGGCGAGCCAGATGGCAGAGCTCGCGGGTGAGCTGCGGACCAAGATGATCCGGACGGTCAGCCAGACGGGCGGCCACCTGGCCAGCTCGCTGGGAACCGTGGAGCTCACGCTGGCGCTCCACCGGGTCATGGACTCGCCGCGCGACCGGATCGTGTGGGACACCGGCCACCAGGCCTACGCGCACAAGCTCCTGACCGGGCGTGCCGAGCGTTTCGAAACGCTTCGGCAGCTGAACGGCGTCGGTGGCTTCCCTCGGCGGGCGGAAAGCGAGCACGACGTCTTCGACGGTGGACATGCCGGGACCGGCGTGAGCATCGGCATCGGGTTGGCGGCTGCCCGCGACCTGAAACCCGCCAACGATCCCGCCCGCCGGCAGAGGATCTCAGTGGTGGTCGGCGACGCCGCCCTGCAGACGGGGCTGACCCTGGAGGCGCTGAACCACCTCGGTCATGCCCGGCATCGCCTGCTCATCGTGCTGAACGACAACGAGATGAGCATCAGCCCTTCGGTCGGCGGCCTTTCGACTCGTCTCAACAAGCTGCGCCTGACGCGTGCCTACCAGGAGACGAAGTCCGTCACCCAGCGCGCGCTGCCGCGCGTGCCATTGGTCGGGCAGCCGCTGTTCGACGTGCTGGCATGGGCCAAGGAAGGCTTCAAGCGGTCATGGGCATCGGTCGGCTTCTTCGAGGACATGGGCCTCACCTACATCGGCGTCCTGGACGGCCACGACCTGGCCGAGCTGGAGGAGACCTTCGACCGAGCCTTCGCGATGCGCTCGCCGGTGCTGGTGCATGTCAAGACCGTGAAGGGCCGCGGCTACGCGCCCGCCGAGCAGGACAGCGTCTCCTTCCACGGCGCCAGCCTGCCGCCAGTTGACCTGACCCTGATCGATCCGACCGAGGAGCCGCTGCCCACCGAGTCGGCGCCCAGGCGGAAGCCGAAGACGTACACCCACACCTTCGTCGAGGAGCTGGTGCGCCTGGCGGAGGCCGATGCTCGCATCTGCGCCATTACGGCCGGAATGCCAACCGGAACCGGGCTGTCGCGCTTTGCCGACCGATTCCCGAGCCGATTTTTCGATGTGGGCATTGCCGAGCAGCATTCGGTGACCATGGCCACCGGCCTGGCGCTGGCCGGCCTGCGGCCGGTGGTGGCGCTGTACTCCACCTTCAGCCAGCGCGCCTACGACCAGGTGGTCCACGACGTGTGCCAGAACGATGCTCCCGTGCTGCTGGCAATCGATCGGGCAGGGCTGGTCGGGGAGGACGGCACCAGCCACCAGGGCATGTTCACGCTCTCTGCCCAGCGCGCGCTGCCGAACCTGGTGATCGGCTCGCCCAAGGACGAGCAGGAGATGCGGGACATGGTGGTCACCGCGATGCAGCACCACGGCCCGATTTCGCTCCACTACCCGCGCGACGCCGGCGAGGACCTGGCCGATCGCACGGGCCAGGCGCTCGAGATCGGTCGGGCCGAGGTGCTGCGAGGCGGCAGCGACCTGCTGATGGTGGGATTCGGGCCGATCGTGCAGCGGCTGCTGGCAGTTGCCGGCCGGTTGGAGCGAGAGCACGGCCTGGCCGCCACCGTGATCAACGCCCGTTGGGCGAAGCCGCTCGACGAGGCGTGTCTGGCCCAGCATGCGGCAGGGAAGCGGATGGTGATCACGGGCGAGGAATCCGCGGCCATGGGCGGCTTCGGCGACGGCGTGCTGGACGCGCTGAACCGCGCCGGCACGCACGTCCCGCTGCTGAAGATCGCCCTGGTTGAGGGATTCGTGCACCACGGTGCCGTCGACGACCTGCGTCGCCAGCAGCGGATCGATCCCGACGGGATCTACGCCCAGGTGCGCGAGGCGCTGGAACTGCCAGAGGCCCCAACCGTCTCCCAGACCAGCGACGTCGGCGCCGCCTGACCTCGGCGCGGATGGGCGAGCAGCGCGAGCGCATGCTCCGTGGCGAGCTCTACCTCGCCCATGACCCCGAGCTGGTAGCCGCCCATCGACGGGCGGCTGACCTGCTGTTTCGTCTGAATGGCACCAGCAATGCCGATCGGTCAACGCGCTCGGGACTGCTCACGGAGCTGCTGGGCGCGATCGGCGCCGACAGCACCATCGTCTCGCCCTTCTTCTGCGACTACGGCACGCAGATCACCGTGGGCGAGCGGTGCTTCGTCAATGCGGGAGCGGTCATGCTCGACTGCGCCGCCGTCGCGATCGGTGACGACGTGCAGATGGGCCCGAACGTTCAGCTGCTGACCGCCACGCACCCGATTGACGCCGCCGAGCGGGCGAGCGGTTGGGAGCTGGCCCGTCCCATCACCATTGGCAGCGGCTCGTGGTTGGGCGGCGGGGCGATCATCGGTCCGGGTGTCACGGTGGGCGAGCGGACGGTGGTCGGCGCGGGCGCCGTGGTGGTGCGTGATCTGCCCGCGGACGTGGTGGCGGTGGGCAACCCGGCACGCGTGATCCGCACGCTCTGACCGATGGCGCGGGTGCGGCTGGACCAGCTGCTCGTTGACCGTGGCCTGGCGCCCAGCCGTGCCACGGCGCAGGCCATGGTCCTGGCGGGCGAGGTGGAGCTGGGCGGCGGCGGTCGGTCGCTGAAGGCCGGCAACCTCGTGGACCCGGACGTGGCGGTGACCGTGCGCGACCGGCCGCGCTGGGCGAGCCGCGCCGGCGACAAGCTGGCAGCGGGGCTGGACGCCTTTGGTTTGGAAGTGGATGGCGCGACGGCCATGGACGCCGGCGCGTCGACTGGTGGCTTCACCGATGTCCTTCTCACTCGCGGCGCTGCGCGCGTCTATGCCGTTGACGTGGGTCGCGCACAGCTGATCGACCGCCTGCGGCGGGATCCGCGCGTCGTATCGATGGAGAGGACCAACCTGCGCACCCTGGAGGGCCTGCCGGAACCGATCGATCTCGTCACGTTGGACCTTTCCTTCATCTCGCTGCGCCTGGTGCTGCCGGTCGTGCGACGTCTGCTTGGACCGGGAGGCGGCGTGGTTGCGCTGGTCAAGCCGCAATTCGAGGCCGGCAGGGAGGCCGTGCCCCGTGGCGGCGTGGTTCGCGATCCAGCCACGCACGCGGCCGTGCTGCGCCGGTTCGCCGCGGATGCCATGGAGGCGGGCTTCGGCATCCACGGAGTCATCCGGTCCCCCGTCACCGGAACGGACGGCAATGTCGAGTTCCTGGCCCACCTCGGGGAGCCGCCGGGGACGACGCGGGACGTGCTGGAGCCGCTGATCGAGGGGCTCGCCACGCCATCGGCCTAGCCAGCTCGTATTACGATGCCGCACGGCATGAGGAAGCGGACCACCCAGCCGTCCGGGGAGCAGCTCAGCGTCGGGTTCGAGGGACTGGAGGTGGTGGCACCCCCGGTCCAGGACCCGGCCACCGACACGATGCGGCAGATCGTGTCGCTGCGCATGCCTGACGCGCTGCTGGCGCGTGTCGAAGCGGCGGCTCGCGCGCGCGGGGTGTCGCCGTCGAGCCTGATGCGCGCCCTGATCGCAGCCGGCCTGGATCGCTCCTATGCCGCGGTCCAGGAGGACATCGGCAGCGAGATCGCCGCACTGCGGCGCCAGGTCGCCGAGATCGCCGCGCGCCTGGACCCGGCCACAGCGCCGCCGCGCGACGAATAGATGCGCATCGGCTTCGCCTACAACCCCACTGATCCCGAGGCGCGCGAGCTGCTCGCCCGTGGCATGGCCTGGAGCCACGCCCACGATGCCGAGACGTGGGACGCGGCCGCGGAGGACCGGGACACGATCGTGGCCAAGTGCGCGGGCAGCGACCTGGTCTGCGTGCTGGGCGGCGACGGCACCTTCCTGCGCACCGCCGGAGCGATCGGCGGACGCGGGGTGCCCGCCCTGGGCGTGAACCTGGGACGGGTCGGCTTCCTGGCCAAGGTCGAGGCCGATGGGCTCGAGCGCGCGCTCGACCAGGTGGCCGCCGGTGACTACGCCATCGATGAGCGCTTCCGGATCGAGGCCACCGTGGTCCGTGCTGACGGAGCGCGCGAGACGCACGCGTGCCTGAACGAGGTGGTCGTGGCGCGCGGCGCGCGGGTGCAGCTGATCCAGGTCGAGGTGGACGTCAGCGGCAGCCACCTGGCCACCTACGTGGCCGATGGCGTGGTGGTCGCCACGCCCACCGGCTCCACCGCGTATTCGTTCAGCGCCGGCGGCGCCATCCTGGACCCGCGGCTGCGGAACATGATCATCACCCCGGTGGCCGCCTACCTGACCTCGCTGCACAGCGTGGTGGCCGGTGAGGAGCATGTCGTGACCATGTCGGTGCGCAGCGCCGGCAGCGGCGCCGTGGTGTCCATCGATGGCCAGTGGGACCTGGCGCTGGCGGCTGGCGACCGCGTCGAGGTGCGGGCATTGGCGGCACCGCTGCGGTTGATCGAGCCGACCGGTGCCACGCCGTTCTACGACCTGCTGCGCACCAAGGCCGCGCGACTGCCCTACTGAAGGGCGCATCCTGATGGCCCGATGTCGCTGACCGAGCTCACCGTCGAAAACCTGGCCGTCATCGAGCGCGTCCGGCTGCCGCTCTCGCCGCGGATTCACGGTGCTCACCGGCGAGACCGGGGCGGGCAAGTCGTTGGTCGTCGACGCGCTGGCGCTGGCCCTCGGCGCTCGTGCGGCCACCGACCAGGTGCGGTCCGGTGCCGATGCCGCGCGCGTCGAAGCGGTCTTCACCGATGTCCCTGCCGATGACGACGATCCGCTGGCCGACGTGCTCGCCGCCGGCGAGGGGATGGCCATCATCCGGCGCGAGGTGGGCGCGGATGGCCGCTCCGTGGTGCGCGTCAATGACCGCAGCGTCACGGTCGGTGGGCTGGCGACGCTGGGCGGGCGCCTGGCCGAGATTCATGGGCAGCATGAGCAGCAGCGCCTGCTGACCGCTGATCGGCAGCTGGCTCTGCTGGATCGTTTCGGGGAGCTGGAGGGTCGCGTCGCGGAGGTGGGCGTGGCGCATCGCGCCTGGCGCGGGACCGTGGCCCAGGCCGCCGAGATGCTCACCGACGAGCACGAGCTCGCGCGCCGGGTGGAGCTGCTGCGTCACCAGGTCGACGAGATCACGGCCGCGGTGGTGCAGACGGGTGAGGACGAGGCCCTGGAGCGCCAGCTGCGTGCTGCGACCCATGCCGAGGCGATCGCGCGCGCGGCCGATGTCGCTGTCCGCGCCCTGCGCGACGAGTCCGCCGGGCTGGATGCGCTGGCCACCGCGCGGGCCGAGCTGGCGCAGGCGGCTGCCCTGGACGAGCGCTTCGCGTCGCTGGCCGATCGCGCCGTCTCGCTGGAGGCCGAGGCCGTGGAGCTGGCCCGTGACGTGGCCGACCTCGGCGAGGGCCTGGACCTCGAACCGGCCGCGCGCGCTGCTGCCGAGGAGCGGCTGGCGCTGCTCTACGACCTGAAGCGCAAGTACGGGGAGACGCTCGCGGGCGTCACGGAGTTCGGCGAGCAATCGGCGGCAGAACTGGAACGGCTCGAGCAACAGGACACCATTCGGGAGCAGTTGCGGGCTGATGAGGCGCGCCAGCGCCGCGAGCTGGAGAAGGCCGCCGCCGCCCTGGGCCGCGAACGACGGTCGGCAGCAAAGGTGCTGGCAAGGCGGGTGAACGGCGAGCTGCCGGCGCTGGGCCTGCCGGGTGGCGCCTTCGACGTGACCGTCGAGGCCGGGGAGGTTGGGCCCAGTGGGACGGATCGGATCACGTTCACCTTCGCCCCGAACCCCGGTGAGCCGCCGCGGCCGCTGGGGCGGATCGCGTCGGGCGGCGAGGCGAGCCGCCTCTCGCTGGCGCTGAAGGTGGTCCTGGCCGGCGCCGACGAGACGCCGGTGCTGGTGTTCGACGAGGTCGACGCCGGGATCGGCGGCCGGCACGCGCACGGCACTGGGCGAACGGCTGCGCGACCTGGCCCGATTCCACCAGGTGCTGTGCGTCACGCACCTCGCGCAGGTCGCCGCCTTCGCCGACGTGCATGTCCACGTGGGCAAGCGAGTGGTGGGCGGCCGGACCGTGGCCAAGGCGTCGGTGCTGCAGGCCGAGGCGCGAGCGACCGAGCTGGCCGCGATGCTGGCCGGCGAAGGGGCGGGCGACGAGGCGCGGGCAGCGGCGGATGCGCTGCTGCGTGCCGCCGCCGGGTGACGAGCTCCGATCCCGCCCTGATCGGCGCGATTGACGCCTTCCTGCTGGAGCTGCAGGTCGAGCGGGGCCTCTCCCCGCTGACCATTGCCGCCTACCGGCGCGACCTTGGGCAGTTCGCTGCGGTGGCCGGCACCTCGTGGCGCGCCGACCCTGAGCCGGTCCGCAGCTTCGTGAACGGGCTACGACGCGACGGGCTGCGGCCAAGCACCCAGGCGCGCAAGGTGGCCGCCATCCGCAGCTTCTATGGCTTCGCGCTGCGCGAGGGGATCGCCCATCGTGACGTTGGCGCCCTGCTCGACAGCCCGCGGCCGGGCAGCTACCTGCCCGACGTGCTGGATCCGGACGAGGTGGAGCGGATCCTGAATGCGCCACCGGAGGACGCTGTGGGCATCCGCGATGCCGCCATCCTGGAGCTGCTCTACGCCTGCGGGCTGCGGGTGAGCGAGCTGACCGGTCTGGACACCGATCGGCTCGACCTTGACGGCCTGCAGGTCCGCGTCATCGGCAAGGGCAACCGTGAACGGCGGGTGCCGATGGGGGAGCCGGCGCGAGAGCGAATGCATCGGTACCTGAGCGGTCCGCGCGCGACATGGACGGCCGGCAAACCGACGGCGGCGGTCTTCGTCAGCCAGCGCGGTCGACGGCTGACGCGCGAATCGGTCTGGCGCATGGTGCGGCGCTGGACGGAAGCGGCCGGGGTGGTGGGGCACGTCACGCCGCACACGTTTCGGCACAGCTTCGCGACCCATCTGCTGGAGGGCGGCGCCGATCTGCGGGTGGTCCAGACGCTCCTTGGCCATGCTAGCATCAGCACCACCCAGCTCTACACGCACCTGACCGGCGAGCGCCTTCGCGAGGTCTACGCGAGGGCGCACCCGAGAGCCTGAGACGGAGCAAGCCCCCATGTCGTATGCGAGGAACCTCCTGAGCCGTGGCGAGGAGGTCGTCTTCGAGAGCCGCCAGCACTGGCTGGCGATCCTGGGCCAGACCTGGCTGTTCGTGATCGGCGCCATCCTGGTGCTCGCGGTCCTGATCTGGGCCACCTCCAGCGATCTCGGCTCCATCGAGGGTGGCGTGCAGGTCGTGTCGCTGGTCGCTGCTGATCGTCTCGCTGGCCTTCATGGGCCTCAAGATCTGGTCCTGGCGCAACCAGGAGTACCTGATCACGACCCGCCGCGTGATCAAGGCGGAGGGCATCTTCAACAAGCAGATGGGCGACTCAAGCCTGGAGAAGGTGAACGACGCCCGCCTGACCCAGAGCTGGCTGGGCCGCATCTTCGACTACGGCAACCTCGACATCATGACCGCCTCCGAAATGGCCGAGGCCGGCATGGTCAACGACTTCCCGATGCTGGCCGAGCCGGTGAAGTTCAAGGTCGCGATGCTGAACCAGAAGGAGCGCCTGGAGTTCCCGGACCTGGCGCCGCCTCCCGCCCAGCGGCAGGGACCCGCCGCCCGAGCATGCAGCGGGCTGAGCCGATGGCGCCGCGCGCCGGCTCCTCCCAGGTGTCCGAGGTGCGAACCGACGCCGCGTCAGCGCCCTCGCCTGCCCCGGTGCCGCCCGCAGCTCCGGCGGTCGCGGCGGCGGCCGGTGGCGGGTCGAGCGATGTGGCCGCCAGGCTGGAGAGCCTTGCCGGGCTGCGCGACAAGGGCCTCATCACGCCCGAGGAGTACGAGGCGAAGAAGCGCGAGCTGCTGGAGCGGCTGTAGGTGGAGCCGGTCCGCCGGGGCGCGCTGCCCGACGGGCTCTACGGTGCGGAGCTTGAGCACCGCATCGACGAGGCCGCCGACGTCATCCGAGACGCGGCTGGCCGGTGAGCCGGAGCTCGCGATGCCACGGCTGGCATTCGTGCTGGGCTCCGGGCTGGGCGGCGTGGTGGACCTGCTGGAACCCGATCACCGCCTGACCATCCCGTATCGCGAGATTCCGCACGTGCCCGGCTCGGAGGTGGAGGGGCACGCCGGCGAGCTGGTGATCGGCCGGGCGGCGGGGGCCACCGTGGCGATCCTGTCCGGGCGCGCCCACCCCTACGAGGGCTGGAGCCACCGCCAGTCGACCCTGCTGCTGCGGGCGGTGCTGTCGCTGGGGATCGAGACGCTGGTGCTCACCAACGCATCCGGCGGCGTGAACCCCGAGTTCGATCCCGGCGACGTGATGATCATCAGCGACACCATCAACCTGTCCGGCGAGAACCCGCTGCTTGGCCCGAACCTCGACCGCTTCGGACCGCGCTTCGTGGCCATGGCCGACGCCTGGGACGAGGGGCTGCGCGCACGCGCCCGTGCCGCCGGCGATCGGGCGGGGATCGCCCTGCGCGAAGGCGTCTACCTGATGCTGTCCGGGCCCGGCCTACGAGACTCGCGCCGAGCTGCGCATGCTGCGCACCCTGGGCGCCGATGCCGTCGGCATGTCGACCGTGCACGAGCTGCTGGTGGCGCGCCACATGGGCGTGCGGGTGCTGGGCTTCAGCCTGGTCACCAACAAGGCCACGCCGGACATGGTGGGCGAGGTGACCCACGAGGAAGTGCTGGCCATGGGCCCGATCGGCGCGGCTCGGCTGGTCAGCGTGCTGCGCGAGCTGCTTGCCGGAGCTGGTCTAGATGCTGTTCGGCTGACATGGATGTCGCCCAGCTGCTCGGGCTGCTGGTGGCGCTGGTGGTGGGCATCACCTTCCACGAGTTCATGCACGCCTACGTTGCCGATCAGCTGGGCGACCATCGGCCCCGCGCCATGGGTCGGGTCAGCCTCAACCCGACCGATCACATCGATCCGATTGGCGCCATCTTCTTCCTGCATCGCCGGCTTCGGCTGGGGCAAGCCGGTCCAGGTCAATCCCTATGCCCTGCGTCCCGGCCGCTATCGGCATGTCGTACGTCGCTGCCGCCGGCCCGCTGGCCAACCTGGTCGTTGCCTCGGTGGCGGCGGTCGCCTTCCGGGGCGTGGTGCTGGCCGGCGTCGCGGACGGCCCGTCCGATTTCGTCTGGCAGCTGCTGTTCGCCATCGTCCATTTCAACGTCATCCTGGCGCTCTTCAACCTGCTGCCCATCCCGCCGCTGGACGGCTACAACCTGGTGCTGCCGTTCCTGCCCCCCAACATCGCCTCCACGGTGCAGCGCTACGCGACCGTACGGGGTGATCGTCCTGCTGCTGCTGGTCCTGCTGCCGCAGATGGGAGCCGGCGGGCTGGATCCGCTGGGTTGGCTCTTCGTCGGCGGCGAGCACCATCACCGCCGTGCTGACCGGCATCTAGGGCCTGGTCGCCATGCACCGCGTCGAGCAGTTCCTGGGGCATGTCCGCGCCAGCGTCACGCCGGCCGAAACAGCGACGGCCCGCAGCCTGCTGCCGGATCGGCGTGGCCCCTGTTCGCGGCCATGCCGGTCGCCGACCGCCGCCACGCGCTCGACGTGGTGGGCCGCCTGCATGGTCGCCGGCCATGACGATCCGCGACCTGCTGGCGGCCGCGCTGCTGCACGATGCGGGCAAGGGCCATCGCATGCGCCTCTGGCACCGGGTGGCGGGCGTGCTGCTCGAGGCGGTGGCGCCGCCCAGCTGGAACGCCTTGCCTCGCCGGACCCTGGATCGTGGCGCTACCCGTTCCACCTGTACCTCCATCACGCCGACCTTTCGGCCGATGCGGCGGCCGCGGCCGGCTGCTCCCCGCGTACGGTGGCCTTCATCCGCGGGACGCCGACGGGGCCGACGCGTCGCTGGCGGCCGCCTTCGTCTCCGCCGACGAGGCATCCTGAGCGCGATGCCACTCGAGCCGATCCCGATCGAGGTCGAGCCGCAGCCGTTCGAGCTGCAGCTGGCAGGTCTTCGCCGGCCCGCTCGACCTGCTGCTGCAGCTGATCGAGTCGCGCCAGCTGGACGTGCTGACCGTGCCGCTGGCGGAGATGGCCGATGCGTACGTCCAGCACCTGGCCAACCATCCGGTGCCGGCCGACGAGCTGGCCGACTTCGTGGCGGATCGCCTCCCAGCTGATCCTGCTCAAGTCGCGGCGGCTGCTGCCCGGCGATGCGATGCCCGCCGGCCTGGTGGCCGAGGACGAGCCCGATGAGGACGAGCTGCGCCGGCGCCTGGTCGAGTACCGGGCGCTGCGTGATGCCTCGCGGGTGCTCGGCGAGTGGGACATGGTCCGCCCCGCCTACCGCCGCGAGCCGCGCGAGGCCGACCTGCCGGAGGCCAGGGCGGAGCCCATGCCTGCCTTCCTCCTGTCTGAGGCCCTGGAGCGCCTGGCGGCCATCCCCGAGCCGGCCGCCGGCACCGCCGCAGGTCGTGCCGCGTGAGGTGACGATCGCCATGCAGATCGCGACGCTGCGCGGCGCCATGGGCCGCGCCGGGCAGGTCGTCCTGCAGCGGGTCCTGGCCGGCTGCCAGAGCCGCACCGAGATCGCGGTCACGGTGCTCGCCATGCTGGAGCTGGTGCGGCGCCGTCAGGCCACGGTGCAGCAGGACGAGCTGTTCGGACCGATCGTGCTGCGTTCCATGCACCGGGACCGCGCCATGAGCGACCCGCACGATCTGGCCGCCTACTTCGAGGCGCTGCTCTTCATCGCCGAGCGACCGCTGGCGACCGGCGAGCTGGCGGAGCTGGCCGAAGTGCCGCGCCTGCAGGTCGAGGCCGCCCTCGCTGAGCTGGGGCAGCGGCTGGGGGACGACGGCCGCGGGCTGCGCCTGCAGCGCATGGACGAGGAGTGGCAGCTGGTCACCGCGCCCGAGCTCGGCAGCCGGCTGGCGGCGTATGCCGCACGCCAGGAGACGCGGCTGACGCCAGCCGCGCTCGAGGCGCTGGCGGTCGTCGCCTACCGCCAGCCCTGCACGCGGGCCGACATCGATCGGGTGCGGGGCGTGGATTCGGACTACGTCGTGCGCTCGCTCCTGCATCGGCGCCTGATCGCCGAGATCGGCCGGCGTGACACGCCCGGCCGCCCGATTCTGCTGGGCACCACCTTCACCTTCCTGGAGCGCTTCGGGCTCACCTCGCTGGACGACCTGCCGCCGCTCACCAGTGAGGCGGCGGCCCTGACGGCGCTGACCGGGCTGGACGACGTTGCCGCCGAGGCGCTGCCGGGCGAGCCGGCGGATGCCGGCTGAGCGCCTCCAGAAGACGCTCGCGCGTGCCGGGGTGGCCTCCCGCCGCGGCGCCGAGACGCTGATCCGCGACGGGCGGGTGACGGTCAACGGCCGAGTGGCGCAGCTCGGCCAGTCGGCGGACGCCGAGTCCGACGCGATCGCGGTTGACGGCCGACCCATCGGGCAGGCGGAGGCAGCCATCCACGTCGCCGTCCACAAGCCGCGCGGCTACGTCTCGTCGTCGCAGGACGAGCGCGGGAGGCAGAGCGTCGTGCGCCTGCTGGACGGTACCGAGGTCGCCTCCGGCGCCCGCCTGTGGCCCGCCGGTCGGCTGGATGTCGATTCGGAGGGGCTGATGGTGCTCACCAACGACGGCGCGTGGGCCAATCGCCTGCTGCATCCCCGCTACGCCATGGAGCGCGAGTACGCGGTGCTGCTGGAGCGCGCCCCGCATCCGGACGAGCTGGTGGCGCTGCTGGACGGCGTCCAGCTGGAAGACGGGCCGGCGCGCCTGCTCACCGCCCGCTCCGCGGCGCCACCCCGGGAAGTGGCGCGCGAGCCCGGCGAGACCGGCGACTGGCTGCGCGTGCGGGTCGGCGAGGGGCGCAAGCGCGAGGTGCGGCGCCTCTTCGCGGCGGTGGGGCTGCGGGTCACGCCGGCTGGTGCGCGTCCGCCTGGGCCCGCTCACCATCCGCGGCCTGGGCCTCGGTGAGTGGCGGCCGCTCACCGCGACCGAGGTGCGACGGCTGGTCGGGCCAGGCACCCGGACCGCCGCGCGAGCGGCGACCGCGCCGGCGACGAAACGGACGGGCCGCTGGCGGTGGCCATCGACGGGCCGTCCGGCTCCGGCAAGAGCACGATCGGGTACGCGCTGGCGCAGCGTATCGACGCCACCTTCGTCGATACCGGGCTCATGTATCGGGCGCTGACCCTGGCGGCGCTGGAGCGCTGGCGTCTCGCCGGATGACGGCGAGGCGCTGGGCCGGCTGGCGAAGGAGGTGACGATCGAGGTCGAGCGGCCCCGTCCCGACCAGGAGGGTCGGCGCGAGACGGTGCTGCTCGACGGGCGCGACGTGACCAACGAGGCGCGCACGCCCCGGGTCGATCGGGCGGTGAGCGCCGTCAGCCGCCATGCGCCGGTGCGCCGCGCCATGCTCCGCCTGCAGCGCCGCGAGGCGCGCCGGCGGGACACGGTCATGGTCGGCCGCGACATCGGCACGGTGGTGCTGCCAGACGCCACGCTCAAGGTCTTCCTGACCGCCAGCGCCGCGGTCAGGGCCGCGCGCCGCGCCTCCGAGATGGGACGCCAGGACCGATTCGAGCGCTACCTGCACGAGATCGAGGAGCGCGACGCCGCCGACTCGCAGCGGCGCGGTGGCCCCGCTGCGCAAGGCGCACGATGCGCTGGTGATCGACACCGGCGAGCTGAGCGTGGACGCATCGGTCGACGAGATCATCCAGCACCTGCCCGCGCGGGCCGCTGATCGCCGCGGCAGCGGCCGCATCGGTCCAGGACTGATGGGGACCTGGGTCTTCCATCCCGGCGCGGTGGTCACCAGCTGGCTGCTGTGGCTGGTCGGCCCGGCACGGGTCGAGGGGCTGGAGCACGTCCCGCGCACCGGCCCGATGCTGGTGGTCGCCAACCACTGCTCGAACCTGGACCCGCCGACCGTCGGCTGGGCGGTGGGGCACCGCAGCGGGCGCATCGTCCACTTCATGGCCAAGGAGGAGATGCGCAGCTGGCCGGTCGCCGGCTGGCTGGCGCGCGACGCCGGCGTCATCTTCGTGCGCCGCGGCGCGGGCGATCGGCCGGCGCAGCGCATCGCGCTGGCCGCCCTGGAGCAGGGTGGGGCGCTGGGCCTCTTCCCGGAGGGTACGCGCAGCCGCGACGGGCATGCTGGCGCGAGGGACGCGCCGGCGCGGCGCTGCTGGCCATGCGCACCGGCGTGCCGATCGTGCCGGTCGGCGTGGCCGGCACGCAGCACATCTTCCGCGGGCCGCCGCCTCATCCCACGGCGGTCGAAGGTCACGATCCGGATCGGCCCAGTGTTCTCGCCTGCCGGTGCAGCGCCGATGGCCTCGATCGGGCCGCGCTGCGGGCGGGCACGGACACGCATCATGCGGGCGATCGCCGCCCTGCTGCCGCCGGAGCAGCGTGGGCGATGGGGCGACCCAGGGGGCCGCCGGCGGACGCGATCGCGGAGGGAGCGGCTATGGCGCCCCGCTCGCCTGCGGCTTCCTGGTCCACCGGATCGCTGACCGGGTCCGGGACCGTCGAGTAGAGCGCGGCGATCAGGACGAGGACGACCAGCAGGACCGCCGATCACCAGGAGCCCGATGCAGCCGAAGGCGCTTGCGGCGCCCAGGCGCGTCCGGCGCATCGGTCCATGCCGGCGCCGGCCGACCAGGCGGCAGCGGCGACCTCCGCGTTCTCGGCCGGACTCCAGCGTGCGCGGTGCCGTTCGCGACGTGCCCCAGTGGCTGCCACCCACCGGGTGGGTCGCGTCCCAATCGGCGCGGCGGGCGGGGTCGGACAGCACGTGCCAGGCCCAGTTCAGGTCCCGCATGTCGGGCGCGGCGCCGGTCGCCACATCGGGATGGATCGCCTTGGCGAGTCGCCGGTAGGCGGCAGCGATCTCGTTCCGGCTGGCAGCGCGCGGCATCCCCAGGATGGCGTACGGGTCGCGCCGGGGACCTGCCACCGCGCGTCAGTCTAGTGCCCGACCCGGGCCAAATCGAGCCGCGCCGATAGAATGGAACCGATGACCACCGCAGCACGAACCCGACCCGACGTGCGCATCGCCGAGCGCGCCGGCTTCTGCTATGGCGTGCGGCTGGCGATCGACAAGGCCAAGCACGCCCGCGAGCAGGGCCAGGAGGTGACCACGCTCGGCCAGCTGGTGCACAACCCGGGCATCAAGGCCGACCTGTCGGATCGCGGCATCCGCACCGCCGACCTGGCCGACCAGGTCGAGGGCGGCACGCTGGTCATCCGCGCCCACGGCGTCCCGGCCTCCGAGATGGAGAAGCTGCGCGGCCAAGGCCGAGGACTCGGGCGAGCTGGAGGTGATCGACGCCACCTGCACCTGGGTGCTGCAGTCGCAGAAGGCCGCCCGCGAGCTGGCGGAGGCCGGCTACACGGTCTGCATCATCGGCCACGAGGACCATCCGGAGGTCAAGGGCGTCCGCTCGTACGCCGGCGAACAAGCACGTCGTGGTCGACGACATGGATCGGTCCACCTGGGAGCGCGTGCCGCGCACCAAGAAGCTGGGCGTGCTGTCGCAGTCGACCATCCTGCCGCACAAGCTGGAGGAGTTCGCCGCCTTCTGCCTGCGCCGATGCCACGACCTGCGCGTGGTCAACACCGTCTGCCCGGTGACCCTGACGCGCCAGGACGACAGCGTGAAGCTGGCGGCCGAGGTCGACGCCATGGTGGTGGTCGGCGGCAAGAACTCCTCGAACACCAAGGAGCTGGCGGTCAAGTGCCGCGAGATCTGCGAGGACACCATCCACGTCGCCGATGCCGATGAGCTCGCCGCGGACTACGCCGAGTGGCTGGATGGCAAGGCGCGGATCGGCATCACCGGCGGCACCTCCACGCCCGAGGTCGACCTCGAAGAGGTCCGCGACCGGATCTACGCCCTGGCGGCCTAGGGGCGCCAGGCCGGCATCGAACCGGGAGCCTCCCACAGCATGCCTCGCCGGTCTCCGCGTCCAGCACCACGACCACCTCGCTCGGGATAGTCGACCTGGACCGCCAACCGTGACCCGTCCGGAGACCAGGCCGGTGCCGAGCCGACGACGCCGGACCAGAGCGGCATTCCGTCGCGATCCATTACCGCCACCAGTGAACGGCCATCGGAGTCGTTTCCCGACAGGTAGGCGAACGCGGGACCCATCGGGCGACCAGACGGGCAGGTCACCTTCGGCCACCTGCCGGGGATCGGAGCCGTCGGCGTTGGCTGACAGCAGCCGGCCCTCGGTCTGGATGAGCACCGTGGCGCCGTCGGGTGACCAGACGGCGTCCTGCGCTTCGGTGAACTCCAGCGGACGGCCGTCCTGAAGGTCCATGACGTAGACGACCTGGGTCAGGGCGGTTGGGGAGCCCTGCACCCGGCCCTCGACGCCGTCGACGTAGCTGATTCGCTTGCCGTCAGGGAGCCAGCGCGGGAGGGCGCCGGTGCCGATGCGCCGCACCTCGTTGGTGACGATGTTGGCGAGCCAGAGCCGGCGGTCCCCGGGCGGCGTCGCGTCGCTGTACAGCAGCCGTTTGCCGTTGGACGACCAGGACGGTGCGCTGAACTCCTCCGCGTCCAGCTGCTGGATCATGCGCTGGCCGGTGCCGTCCGCGTTCACGACCCACACGGCCGGGAAGGCGCCGCTGCCGAGCACGGACGGCCCAAAGGCGATCCGCTCCCCATCCGGCGACCAGACCGGCCTTGCCCCACCCACCGACTGCCCCTGGCCGAGGCCCGTGACCTGGCGCAGGCGACCGTTGCGCTGGACGACGAAGATCTCGGTGAGAGGGCTATCCGTGTCCGGAGGCTGCACGATCGCGAGGCCCCGGGCGACATGCCCGGCGGGCTCCGTGGGCTCGGGACTCGCGCGCCCGGAGGCCGAGGCGATCGCACCCTGGCTTGGCGACGCGCTCGGCGTCGCGAGGTAGGCGCAAGCGGGCAGCATCGCGGCTGCGAGGCCGACGGCGATGAAGCGTGAAGTTCGCCGGCCGATGACCCGCATTCCGTCCTCCGATTGACGCCGATTGGGTCGCGCTTCTGGCGCGTGCAGAGCCCAACCGCGGCGACGGTATCGGCGGGGAGCGACGAAGACTAGCGGCATTCGGCCCATCGCGCATGCGCCATCCGTCGTGAGGCGCAGCGGCTCGCCTTGCGTGGCGGCATGCCGAATGCAGCCCTGATTGGCTGGAGGTACCCAATCCGATGGACCAGAACGAGCAGGACTGCGAGCAGCACGAGGGCGATCACGGACACGTGCACGCCGAGGAGGTCTGCGGACATGAGTCGATCCGCCACGGCGACCATCTTGACTTCGAGCACGCCGGACATTGGCATGCCAAGCATGGCGGCCATTGGGACGAGCACCAGCCCTGGCGGCCTAGCCGCCGTCAGCCGCCGGTGACGCCGCCCTCCACCTCGCCGAGGAGCCGGCGCAGCCGCCGGCGCAGGACCTTGTACGAGAGCCGTCGCCGCGCGATCTCGAAGTTGCGGGATGCGATCCGTGCCTGGCGGTCCGGATCGTCGATGGCGCGGCGCACCTCGGCCACGGTGTCATCGGTGACCTCGCCGTCGATCTCGATGAACTCCAGGCCCAGCGGCGCGATGTCGGCCACGTAGACCGAGTAGCGGTTCACGACCACCGGCTTGCCGTAGAAGATCGCCTCGATCAGGGCGTTGCCGTAGCCCTCGTACAGGCTGGGGTAGGTGATCAGGTCGGCCGCCAGGTAGGCGTCGTGCAGGGTGTGGGCAGGGCCGACCGGCTTGCCCTCGAGGTCGGGCTCGAAGCGGTCGGCCGCGTAGCGCAGCTGGACCTTGGCCGTCTCCGCCTGGCGCTCCAGCTCCACCAGGTAGTCGAGCCCTTCGTCGCCGGCCGGCGAGGTGATGAGCAGGACCGTCTCCGGATCGCCGAGGCGGCCGACCAGGTCGATCGCCAGCTCGATCCCCTTGCGCGGCACCACCCGCGTCGGCTGCACGACCAGCAGGCCGTGCTCGTTCATGCCCAGCTCGGCGCGCATCCGGCGCCGCACGGCGGGATGCGGCCGCGGCCGCGGCCGCTCGAAGTCGAAGACGTTGGGCACCACCATGCGACTCGATCCCGCGGTGGCGGCGCAGCTCTTCGGCCGCCAGCGAGTTGATGCTGGCGTGGCGAATGTTCGGCAGATCCGGCGGGAAGGCCTCTTCCAGCACGTCCGGCACCACGCAGCTTCGAAAAGCGGCTGCGCTCCCACCAGTAGTCGTGATGGTGGCCGATGGCCGGCATCTGGCGGCGTTCCACGATTCGACGCAGCGCCACGCCGAGCGGCAGGTGCATCGGGATGGCCCAGGCGTTCTCGACGATCAGCGCCTCCAGGCGTTCGGAGTCGATCCAGTGGTCGAGGACGGGCACCAGCAGGTCGGCCAGGCGGTCGATCTCGGCCCGCACGGCCACGGGGTCGCTCTCCGGATCGAAGGCCGCCTGCGGTGACGCGGGCGGCCGGGGGCCAGGCGAAGTGCATCGGCGGCACCAGGCGGGCGGTCGTGCGCAGCGCAGTCGACCGCGCCGGAGCACATCCGGACCTGGTGGCCCATGCGCTCGAGCGCCATCTCCCACTTGGTGGCTTCGAAGGTGACCCCGTCGACGCCCGCCAGCCGCGTGGACACGATTCCGATTCGCATCGGTCCGATCCTAGCCGGGATGGCGGCGGGGGAGTGGGCCCTCACCTACACTCGGCGCCATGCCCCCCACCACCTCGCTGCCGGTCGTCGCCATCGTGGGACGTCCCGAATGTCGGGAAGTCAACCCTCTTCAACCGCCTCATCGGCGAGCGGCTGGCGATCGTCGAGGACCTGCCGGGCACGACCCGCGATCGCGTCTACGGCACCGGCGACTGGAACGGCCGCGACTTCACGCTGGTCGACACCGGCGGCCTTGAGCTGGAGCCGGGCACTCATATCGAGGCGCGGGTCCAGGATCAGGCCCGGGTGGCGATGGAGGAGGCGGACGTCATCCTGTTCGTGGTGGATGCCGCGGCGGGCCTGGCGCCGCTGGATCACGAGGTCGCGGATCGGCTCCGTCGGGCTTCCAAGCCAACCATCCTGGTCATCAACAAGGCGGACAACCCGCGCCTGGAGCAGGAGGGCGCGGAGTTCTACGCGCTGGGCATGGACCCGGCCATCACCGTCAGCGCCCAGCACGGCCGCAACAGCGGCGACCTGGCCGACATGATCGTCGACGCGCTCCCGCCGGCGCCGCCCGCGCCCACCGAGCCGGATTGGACCGATGTCTCCCTGTCGCCGGATGAGCTGAGCGAGCTGGCCGAGACCGAGATGGGGCCGCCGCGGGTGGCCATCGTGGGGCGACCGAACACGGGCAAGTCCACCTTCGTGAATCGGGTGCTCGGGCAGGAGCGAATGATCGTCTCCGATATCCCCGGCACCACGCGGGATCCAGTCGACACCGCCGTGGTGGTCGACGACGAGCCGATGATCCTGGTCGACACCGCCGGCATCCGCCGCCGGGGATCGGTCCAGGGCGGGATCGAGCGCTACTCGGTGCTGCGCTCGATGAAGGCCATCGACCGCGCCGACGTGGGCGTGGTGATGACCGATGCGATCGAGGGCTACACCGCCCAGGACGCGCACGTGGTCGGCCACGTGCTGGAGGCGGGCAAGGGGATCGTGCTGGTCATCAACAAGTGGGACGTGGTGGAGAAGGACGGCCACACCGCCGACGCGTGGCTCAAGGTGCTGCGCCGCGAGGCGCCGTATCTCGCCTGGGCGGACATCGTGTTCGCCTCCGCTCAGACCGGACAGCGGGTGGAGCGCATCCTGCGCGAGGCGCGCCGCGTGGCGGAAGAGCGCTACCGGCGCGTGCCCACCGCCGACCTGAACCGGGTCGTGACCGATGCGGTGCGCGCCCATCCACCATCGCATGTCCGCAATCGGCTGGGCAAGGTGCTCTACGCCACCCAGGTGGCGGTGGCGCCGCCCGACGTTCGTGATCTTCGTCAACGACCCCGAGCTGATCCACTTCAGCTACCGGCGCTACCTGGAGAACCGCATCCGCGACGAGTACGGGTTCCTGGGCACGCCGATCCGCCTGATCTTCCGCGCCCGCGCCTCCGAGGAGTCGGCCCGCCGCTCGGCCCGGCCGCGACGAGCATCCGCGCAGGGGCACGTCCAAGCGCCGCTAGAGCCCTTGGCCCTGCGCGAATTCCTCATACGTGAAGGACACGCACCATTGCGGCGAGTTCGAGGCATCGTCTCCGACAGCCGGCTCGCTTTCGTGCCCAGGTGGCCGCTGGCCCCTGGCCCAGCTCGACCCCGCGTCCATCTACGGTGGCGGTGATTCACGCCTGAGGCGAAGGGGCTCATTCGACCGCCGTAACGTGCAGGACAGCAGCGGGTGATGACTGGATCCGTCACTAGGCGTGCATCTCGCGGTTCGCCGCGGAACCCGCGACAATCAGCGGCGTGACCCGAATCCTGCTGTACACCGGCAAGGGCGGCGTGGGCAAGACCAGCGTGGCCGCCGCCACGGCCATCGCCTGCGCCGATCGCGGGCTGCGCACCATGGTCCTGTCGACCGACATCGCCCATTCGCTCGGCGACGCCTTCGGGGTCGAGCTGGGTCCGGAGCCGACCCAGATCGCCCCGAACCTGTGGGGCCAGGAGTCGGACGTCTTCCACAACGTCGCGAAGTACTGGGGCCGCATCCAGGAGTACGCGGCCAGCGTATTGCGCTGGCGGGGCCTGGACGACGTGCTGGCCGACGAGATGACCGTGCTGCCCGGCATGGACGAGGTCGGCAGCCTGCTGTGGATCGCCGAGCACCACGACTCGGGCGACTACGACGTGGTGGTGGTCGACGCCGCGCCAACGGGCGAAACCCTCCGGCTCCTCTCCATGCCGGAGGCAGGCCGCTGGTGGATGGAGAAGATCGAGCCCATCGGTCGCCGGATCACCAAGCTGACCGGCCCCATCATCCAGCGCGTGGTGGGCATGCCCATCCCGTCGAGCGAGGTCTTCGACGCGGGCGAGGAGCTGTTCCGCAAGCTGGAGCACATGCACGACCTGCTGATCGATCCGGATCGGACGTCGGTGCGGGTGGTGCTGACCCTGGAGCGGGTGGTGATCAAGGAGGCGCAGCGCTCCTTCACCTACTTCCACCTGTACGGCTACCCGACCGACCTGGTGATCGCCAACCGGATCCTGCCCGACGACGTCGGCTGGAAGTATTTCCGGGGCTGGTATGAGGCACAGCAGCGGTATGGACCGATGGTGGAGCAGGCCTTCGCCCCGATCCCGGTCCGCTACGCGCCGTACTTCGATCGGGAGGTGGTTGGGCTGGAGATGCTGCGCGAGATGGGCAAGGCCGTGTACGCCGAGACCGATCCGACGACCCAGTACTATCACGGCCGGCCGTACACGGTTTCCCGCGATGACGGCCAGTTCGTGCTGAGCGTGGAGCTGCCATTCGCCAGCAAGGAGGAGATCGCGCTCTCGCGCCACGCCGATGAGATCCTGATCGACGTGGGCAGCTGGCGACGGAACCTGGTTCTGCCCCGTGCGCTGATCGAGGCGCCGACGCTCGGCGCCAAGTTCGACGACCATGTACTCAAGATCCGCTTCGCGGCCCCGCCGCGGAGCAGCAATGGAGGTGGCAACCGTGGACGAGCGAGCGCGAACCGATGAGCTGGAGGCGCGGATCAGTGCGCTCGAGCGCGCGCCGAAGGCGGCAGCGCGCGACGCGACAGCGTCGAGACCGCCTTCTGGGCGTTGATGCGGGAAGTCTTCCCGGCGCAGACCCGCACGCACATGCAGGCCGCCGGCCGTGAGCAGCTGCTGGCCGCGCGCAGCTATCTCGACCACTGGATCGCGAAGCTCGACGAAAAGGCAGCCGCCGCAGCCGCCGCCCGAACGCGAAGAGATCACCGTCGAGTGACCGACCAGATCGGGGTCATCGGCGCCGGCGCCTGGGGCACGACCCTGGCGATCAAGCTGGCCGCGGCGGAGCGGCCGGTCACGATCTGGGCGCACTCGCCGGAACGCAACGAGGAGCTGGCGCTGGCCCGCGAGAACCGCCGCTACCTGCCGAATGTGCCGTTCCCGCCCAACATCCGCGTCGCGACCGAGGACGCTTTCCTGGCCGAGCCGCATCGGGCCTATCTGCTGGCCGTGCCATCGGCCCACCTGCGGGATGACGCTGCGGCGCCTGGGACCGAGCCTGGACCCGAATGCCGCGCTGCTGAGCGTGGTGAAGGGGATCGAGGAGGGCAGCCACTGCCGCATGAGCGAGGTGATCGACGCAGGAGCTGCCGGGGCGCGCGGGTGGCGGTGCTGTCCGGGCCGAACCTGGCCCGCGAAATCGCCGCCGGCAAGCCGGCTGGCAGCGTGGTGGCCTCGCAGGACGCCGAGCTGGCCGCGCGAGATGGCCGGCCTGCTGGCGACGGATCGGTTCCGCGTCTACACCAACCCGGACGTGGTGGGCGTGGAGCTGTGCGGCGCGCTGAAGAACGTCGTCGCGCTGGCCGCCGGCATGGTCGATGGGCTCGGCTTCGGCGACTCGGCGAAGGCCGGCATCATCACCCGCGGGCCTGGCCGAGATGACCCGCCTGGGCGTGGCGGCAGGCGCGCATCCGCTCACCTTCGCCGGGCTGGCCGGAGTGGGCGACCTGATCGCGACCTGCATGAGCCCGTTGTCGCGCAATCGCCGCGCCGGCGAGCTGATGGGCGCCGGGCCTGGCCTGGACCGATGCGGCCGCGCAGCTCAACGGGGTGGCCGAGGGCGTGAGCACCGTGCGCGGTGCCCTGGATCTGGCTGCGCAGCACGGCGTGGAGCTGCCGATTGCCGAGCAGGTGGCGGCCGTCGTCCACGACGCGCGCCCGCCCATGGAGGCGGTGGCCGCGCTGATGGCGCGCGAACGGAAGGACGAGCTGGCAGGGATGCCGGCATGAGAAGCCTGCGCCTCCGCGTGAATCTCGGGGTGGCCAGCCTGATTTCGCTGGTGACCGGTGGAATCCTGCTGGCCATTGGCTCCGTTCTGCGCCAGCGACGCACGGTCGTGGCCGGCAAGCGCCGATTCCACGGCAAGGCGTTCGAGCGGCGCTGGATCCCGGACGACGCGGAGCGGCAGCTCCATGCCGACGTGGTGGCCGAGCGGCTCAGTGAGTCGCAACCGCCTCAAGGCTCCGTCGTGCGCGTGGCCGAAGCTGCCAAGCGGCTTGGCGTCAGCGTGTCCACGGTGCGCCGCCGCGTCCAGCGCGGCGAGCTGCAGGCCGTCATGCGGGACGGGCGCATGACCGGGGTCATCCTCGAGGCGGACTGACCGATGATGGCGCGCGAGCGCCTGGAGACCCTGGCCAGGCGCCATGGTCTGCAGCTGGTGGGCGTCACGGACGCCGCGCCGCTCCCCGATGACCGCGCCCGGATGGAGGCGAGCATCGCGGCCGGGCGCATGGGCGACATGGACTGGATGGGCGGCGGGCGCCCCGCCACCGCCACCGATCCGCGCCGGCACGAAGCCGATGCGCGCTCCGTGATCGTGATTGCCGCGCCGTACGCCGGCGGCGACCGGCGCGGCTGGGACGGGGCCGCCGATGCGCTGCATCGCGCGCTGGCGCCGGTGCTGGCCGCCGAGCCGCGCGAGCCCGCCGGGCTGATCGCCCGCTACGCGGTCGGCAGCGACTACCACGTCGCCCTGCGCCGCCGCCTGGAGGGGCTGGCGAACGACCTGCGCGATGCCGGTCTGCCGGCGGGC
Organism: uncultured Chloroflexia bacterium; assembly: GCA_963783495.1. Classification (GTDB taxonomy): domain Bacteria; phylum Chloroflexota; class Limnocylindria; order QHBO01; family QHBO01; genus DASSCW01. Next base: position 105,078 of record CAWANT010000006.1, on the reverse strand, counting down.
GCCACCGCCTACGTCGACGATCGGCCATTGGCCGAACGAGCGCTGGCGGCACGGGCCGGGCTGGGTTGGATCGGCAAGAACACGAACCTGCTGACCCACGATCGCGCCGGATCGTGGGTCTTCCTGGGGGCCATCCTGAGCTCCGCCGAGCTGCCGGTGGACGAGCCGGTCCGCACCAACTGCGGCAGCTGCACTCGCTGCCTGTCCGGCTGCCCGACCGGTGCGCTGGTGGCGCCCCAGACAATCGATGCGCGGCGCTGCATCAGCTACCTGACCATCGAGCATCGCGGCGTGCTGGGCGAGTGGGAGTCGCGCGCCATCGGCGACTGGATCTTCGGTTGCGACGTGTGCCAGGAGGTCTGCCCGGTCAACGCCGAGGCGCAGGACGACGGCCCGCTGCGCGTGCCGCTCCTGCCGCTGATCGAGTGGCTGCTGCCCCTGGGCACGCGTGCCTTCGCCCGCGCGGTGGGGGAGACGGCGCTGACGCGGGCAGGCCGGCATCGGCTCCTGCGCAATGCGCTCGCCGCGCTCGGGAACGTGGACCCGCATGCCGGATGGCGCAGTCGAGCTGCTGCGCCGGGCGTCGACGGATCGCCGCCCGGAAGTCCGCCAGCAGGCGGCGCACGTGCTGGGGGCGCTCTAGCTCCTGAGGTCCCTCCGCCGGAACCCCCATGTTCCGATGGCCATGCCGCCGAGCGCAAGCACCAGCGAGGCCGCGATCCCCACCGAATCCCACCTGCCGACCATCGGCTGCCCGTAGTGCGTGCGTCAGCGCCAGGTCCTGCACGAACTGCGGCAGGCCGAGCAGTGGCCCGAGCAGCTGGATGAACCAGGTGACGACGACGAAGACCACCACCACCGTGCCAGCGAAACGCGTGCCCAGGACACCGCCGACGGCGTGCCCGATCCCCACCAAGGCGGCCGCGTACATCGCCAGCACAAGCGATCCGACGACCGGCGTGGCCACGTCGCTGTCGGTGGTGGCCACGCCGATGGCGATGCCAGCCATCGTGAGGGCCATGAACAGCACCACGCTGACGAGCATTCCGCTCCCACCGGCTATCGCCCACCGGGCGCGGCTGAGCGGGGTGGCCAGCACCATCTCCAGCCGCCCAGACGTCTCGTCCGATGCCCAGCCGGACACGATGGACGCCGCGAACAGGCCGGCCAGAATCACGCCGAAGTCAACGAACAGCAGCTGCAGGAAGCCCCCGGCTGAGGCGTAGTCGACGTTCGGGAAGACGGTGCGGAGCAGCTCGACGAAGGCGGGCGCGTTGCGAAGCTGCTCCATGAAGTCCTGCGCCGCGCCACCCAGAGCGAGACCGAAGAATCCGACGCCCAGCCCCCAGGCGATCGTCGTGGTGAAGTTGTGGCTCACGATGCGCCCCAGCGCTCCACCCAGACCCAGGAGCGGTCGTGGCAGAGAAACGGCTTGGGAGTGCCGTCGTTACGCCGACGTCCCGACGCGCGAACGCCTCGACCCCGATCGCCAGCAGGACGACATCCACCACGGCCAGGACGGCAACCGACGGCCAGTCGTACACCCCGGCCAGCGCGACGTGGTTGTGCGTCCAGCCCCACCAGGTCAGGTTCGCGAACGGCTCCAGCGCTGGCACCGGCTCCTGGTAGCCGTTCAGGATGAAGCCGGCAAACATGACGGCCCCGGCAATGCCGGCGGCCGCCCCGCGGCCGACGAACGGTCCGAGCGCGAAGGCGAGCGACCCGCCGGCCAGCGCCAGCAGGCCCAGCCAGATCGCGTAGCCGAAGGCGGACAGGAGGCTGATCTCGTCGCCGGGCAGAGCGGCGAAGGCGTTCCCGGCGATGGCGATGGACACCATCGCGACGACGACGGCCACGCCGAGCATGACGATGTGGCCGGAGAGCTTCTGCAGAGCGACGCGGCGGCGCGACTTGCCGCTGGCCAGAACGAACTCCAGGCTGCCGCGCTGAGCCTCACCGGCAAGCGTGCCGGAAAGCGCCATGATCGACCACAGGCTGACGACGAGCGGGAAGAAGACGCCGTACTTGTATTGCAGGTATCCGCCCAGGGTTCCCACGTTGACGACCTTGCCGGCCATCCCCTGCAGGATCGGCGGCACGGCGTTGACCAGGTTCTCGATCTCGACCCGGGACTGCGGCGTGTCGAACTCGCTGGTGATGGCGTAGCTGACGCCGATGAACACCAGGCCGAGCACGCCGGCGGTGATCAATGCGGCGCGGCGCGAGTCCCGAACGGTCTTGGCGAATACGCTGCCGAACCCGTAGATGCGGCTCCACGGCGACGGGCGCGAAAGGCGGTCGCCTGCGTTGCTGGCGGTCATGTCTCGGTCCACCTCGGCGGCGCCGCGGCCGTACTCGGCCAGGAAGGTCTCCTCGAGCGATGGCTCGCGGCTGACGAAGTCCGCCAGGTCGTACTCGGCGGCGGCCCGGACGACTCGCGTGATGTTGCCGGACACACGCATGCGGAGCACGTGGTCCTCTGCCACGACGTCGGTCACACCGGGCAGGGCGCGGAACGTCTCGACCGGCACGTGATCAGTGAAGACGAGCTCGACAGTGTGGTGGGCGAGGTCACGCAGGGCGTCGGTGCGGTCCACCCGCACGAGGCTACCCTCGCGGATGATGCCAACCCGGTCGCAGGTCTTCTCGACCTCCGAGAGGATGTGCGAGGAGAGGAAGACTGTCCGGCCCTCAGCCTTTGCCTCGCGGATGACCGCGTAGAACTCCTGCTGGATGAGCGGGTCGAGGCCGGAGGTCGGCTCGTCCAGCATCAGCAGGTCTGGTCGATGCTGGAGGGCGATGATCAGGCCGATCTTCTGCTTGTTGCCCTTCGAGTACTCCCGGAACTTGCGAGACGTGTCGACGTCCAGGCGCGCGATCAGGTCGGCCTGGTAGGCCTTGTCCACGCCACCTCGCAGGTTGGCGAAGTACTCCAACGTCTGCCCGCCGGTGAGCTTGTCGTACAGGACGAACTCGCCCGGCAGGTAGCCAAGGCGTCGGTGGATGGCGACGGGGTCGGCCGTAGGTGTCGATCCCGAAGATGGTCGCCCGCCCGCTCGTCGGCCGGATGTGGTCGAGCAGCGTGCGGATCATGGTCGTCTTGCCGGCCCCGTTCGGGCCGAGGAAGCCGAACGCCTCGCCTTCCTGGACCTCGAGGTCGACTTCGATGATGCCCCGATGGCTGCCGTACGACTTGGTGAGCTTCTCGGTCTGGATGGCTGCGGTCATTGCGCTTCTTTCTGCCCCCGTTGGTGCCAATGCTCGAGGAGCATGGGGAGCCACTCCTCGAAGAATGCATAGACGGCGTTGAGCTCGCTCGAGCCGGGCCCTGTCAGGTGCCGGACGGTCGGCCATGAGCTCCAGGCCGCGTTGGGTGAGCTGGCGCGCGCGGCGTGTCGGCTCCATCACCCCGTCGACGGTGAGACTCATCATCCCCGCGCTGCTCCGGTAGCGCGCCTGCCGCTCGCCGCGGCGTGAGACCCGCTCCACCCACCCGGCCTGCATCAGCAGGCGGGTCATGCTGCTGACGGTGCCCAGGCTGACTCCCCAGCGCGTTCGCGATTTCCGCCGCGGCTTGTTCTGGGGGATCGGACACCTGCAGGAAGGAGAAGATGCGGCCGGCGGCCCGTGGAATGCCGCGACTCTCCATCAGGCGGGCGAAGCCTTCGATGAACTCGTCGTAGCGGTGGTCGGGATGCGGTTCCTGACCCGTTGCGCCGGCCGGCAGGGTGGTGGCCATGTCGATCATCATGTTCCGACTCTCGCAGATGTCTGTCAAATGCGAAATGTCCGTATCTGTGGCGCATGACGAGCGTCGTCTTCGGCGCTGCGTCGTGTCGTAGACTTCTGGGGTCGGTCGGGGCGTGGCGCAGTCTGGCAGCGCACTTGGCTGGGGGCCAAGGGGTCGGAGGTTCGAATCCTCTCGCCCCGACCACTTCATCTCGGCTAGCCTGAGCCGATGCAGACCGTCGCCAGCCCGGATCCCGTATCGGCCCCGAAGGCCTACCAGGATCTGCTGGTCAGCCTGGTTGGCGACGACGATCCGGCCGACGTGCAGGCTGAGACTGTGCCGCTCATCCGCGAGCTGCTGGCCGACGCCGGCGCCGATACGGACCGACGTCCCGAAGACAGTGAGTGGTCCGTCAGCGAGTGCCTTGCCCACATGCTGGATGCCGAGCTCGTGGTCTCCGGCCGATACCGGTGGATCCTTGCCCACGACCGCCCGGAGCTGGTGGGCTACGACCAGGACCTGTGGGTCAACCGGCTGCACCAGCCGGTCGAGGATCCCGGCCGAGCTGCTGGCGACGTTCGAGGCCCTCCGTCGCGCCAACCTGGCGCTGTGGGCTCGCACCCCTGTCGAACAGCGCGATCGGTTCGGGATCCATCGCGAGCGCGGTCCGGAGAGCTACGGGCTGACCTTCACGCTGGCGGCAGGGCACGATCGGTTCCACCTCGCCCAGGCTCGCCGCGCCCTGGAATCCGTGCGCTCAGCCGTGCAGGCCACGCTTGGTATCGGTACCGATGGGTAGGGGCCGCGACGTACGTCCGTGGGGCACGCTTGCAGAACCATCCCGTCATCGCCACCATCGCAGTCCACCCATAAGGTCATAACTCGACCTTCTGTTGACCCCCGCTACCTGCATCGGAGTGATATGCCCTCAGTGTCCCTGGCGCGCGTCCGCCGTTCCCACCGATCCATCGCCTGCGCCGTCATGGCCGCACTGCTCGTCGCCACTCCAATCGAGTTTCGAGCCGAACCCGGATCCGTCGCGTCCCCGATCCGCGCCAAGGCCCTGGCCGTGATTCAGGACAGCTCCACGGGGGTGCAGCCGGCGAGCCTCGCCGCAACCTCCGGGCGATGCAGCACCGGTCGCGGCCGCGCTCCGAGAGGATGGCGGCGCCTGATGGCCGATTCCTTCCGGACCGACATCGCCCTGGGACAGTGGGGGAAGCCAGGCGGTCGCCACGAGCATCCCAGCGGCAAGTGGCAAGCGCGCCTCGGATCCCGCGACACCAGCGGCCGCGGCACCTACAACACGATGAAGACCACGTCGCAGCACCATGGCCTGCTCGACGTCTGGATCCACTCCGAAGGCGGGACGCGATATGTGGCCGCCATGCGGCCCAGGCTCGATGGCCGGAAGGCCATGCGGATCTCCGTCTGCATGCGCGCCGACGTGATCCCGGGCTACAAGGTCGTCTACATGTTGTGGCCGACCGAGGGGGAGGGGAACTCCAACGGCGAGATCGACTATCCGGAGGCCAAGCTCAACCTGACGTCGACGGCCAATGCGTTCATGCACTACGACCCGGAGCCTCGCACGGGCAAGTTCCAGGACTGGTACGACGCTGGCGTGAAGCTGCAGCGCTGGCACACCTACACCATGAAGTGGCATGCCAGCCGTGATTACGTCACGTTCCACGTCGACGGCAGGCGCATCGGTCGCTCCGAGGGCCCCAAGGTGCCGGACGGCCCGATGATCTACATCATGCAGATGGAGACCTGGCCGCAGGGTTCGCTGCCGCCGCCCGCCTCCGGGCACATCCTCGTCGATTGGGTGACGATAGACGTCCCTGACTGACCGGAGCCGGCAGACCTCCTGAAACCGGTACCATCCGCAGCGTGACGCCAGCGCTGCCACAGCAGCCGCCCTTCGCGATTCGCGCACGCCTGCTGACGCCGCACGGCCACGGCGGCATCCGCTGGGAGGACGACGTCCTCATCCGCGTCGACGAGCGCGGCGCCATCGGCTCCATCAGCCCGCCAGCGCTGACGCGCTGGAGGCCGAAACCGTGATCGACCTGCGGCCGTGGGTGGTGATGCCCGGCCTCGATCGACCTGCATGCGCACCTGCCGCAGCTGCCGAACGCCGGCGTCGGAGCCGGCCTGCACCTGCTGGCCTGGCTGGAGCGCTACATCTTTCCGCTGGAGCGGGAGTTCGACGAGGCGACCGCCGAGCGGGTGGCGCCGGCCGCGTTCCGCGCCTTCGCGCGGGCGGGCACGACGACGGTGGTCGCCTACGGCGCCATCTGGCAGCCAAGCCTGGATGCCTGCTTCCGGGCGGCCGAGGCGCACGGCATCCGGGCCGTGCTCGGCAAGGTGATGATGGATCGGCTGTCGTATGACGTCGCAGCGGCAGCCGCAGGAGGTGCTCGAGCTCAGCGCTCGGCAGTCGACGGAGCTCTGCGAGCGCTGGCACGGCGCGCGACGGCGGACGCCTCTCCTACGCCTTCTCGCCGCGCTTCGCGGTGAGCTGCTCGGCGGAGATGCTGGCCGAGTCGGCGCGCCTGGCACGCGAGACCGGCGCGTACTGGCAGACGCACCTGTCCGAGGACGTCAACGAGCTGGCGCGAGGTTGCCCGGCTCTTCCCCGATGCGGCCGACTACACCGATGTCTATGACCGTGCCGGCGGCCTGCGCCCCGGCGCGATCCTGGCGCACGCGGTCCACCTGTCGGATCGCGAGATCGGGCGCCTGGCCGAGAGCGGGGCGGCGATCGCGCACTGCCCGGCCTCGAACCTGTTCCTGGCCAGCGGGGCCATGCCGCTCGGCCGCTACCTGCAGGCCGGGCTGATCATCGGGCTCGGCTCGGACGTGGCGGCGGGTCCGGACGTCTCGCTGTTCGGCGTGATGCGGGCGGGCGCCTATACCCAGAACGGCTTGCACTCGCTGGGCATGGCCGCCCACCCGGCCATGCCGCCGATCGAGTGGCTGCGCCTGGCGACGCTGGGCGGCGCGCGGGCGCTGGGGCTGGAGGATCGGATCGGCTCGGTCGAGGCCGGCAAGGAAGCCGACCTGATCGTGGTCGATCCAGCCACCACGCTCGCCGCTGGGCGACGCCGGCAACCCTGGCGCGCATGACGGGCCGGACGAGATCCTGAGCCGGCTGATCTATCGCATCCAGCCGGATACGGTGCGCGGCGCCTGGGTGCGCGGGCGCCTGCTCCCCACCTGAGCAAGTCGGCGATCGGCTACGCTACGCGCCGATGGCACAGAATCATTCAGATCCTGGTCAACGCCGCGGCCCTGTGGGTGGCCGTGCAGATCACCGAGATGGACTTTACCGGCGCCGAGTGGTGGCAGTTCCTGCTGGTGGCGGTGATCTTCAGCCTGGTCAACACCTTCATCAAGCCGATCCTGAGGATCATCACCCTGCCGATCACCGCCGTGACCCTGGGCCTGTTCCTGATCGTCATCAACGCCCTGATGCTGCTGCTGACCGGCTGGCATCAGCGACCAGCTTGATCTGGGCTTCATGGTCAATGGCTTCGTGCCGGCGCTGCTTGGCGCGATCGTGATCTCGATCGTCAGCTGGGTCCTGTCCCTGATCGTGGGCGCCATCACGCCCGGGCGCCGACTGACCGACGCGTCCGCGCTTCCAGGACCGATGATCGATGCCCCGCGCCGCGCCCCTGCCTGGCTGGTGCTGCTGTTCGGCCTGGCCGCCGCGCACCGCCGTGCTGCTGACCGGACCGCTGCTGCTCTTCGTGCCGCCGTTCGTCTCGTTCGAGCAGTCGCGCCACGACGTTCCGGCGCTGCTCGGGACCGACCTGGCCACGGTGGACCGCGCCACCACCTCGATGCTCGGTGACCTGCTGCTGGGCGGCGACTTCGCGGTCAGCATCGACGGCGCAGCAGCCCGTCCTCGACGAGTCGGAGCGCAGCCACATGCGCGACGTCGGCGGCGTGGTGCGCGGCCTGATCCTGGCCGACGCGCTGGCGCTGGCGATCGTGATCGTGATCGGCCGGCGGTTGCGCGGGCGAGCCGTTCCGGCGGGGACGGGCGCATGGTCGCCGCGGCGGTGCGGCATCGGGACGGCGGCCGATCGCTGCTGGGCTTCTTCTTCGCCGTCGCCTTCGACGCCGCCTTCGCCGCCTTCCACGCCATCTTCTTCGCGGCCGGAACCTGGCAGTTCGGGCCGGATTCGAACCTGCTGCGCTTCTTCCCGGAGCCGTTCTGGTACGAGATCGCGCTGGTCGCCGGCGTCACCATCCTGATCGGCGCGGTCCTGGTCAGCGCTGCTGGGCTCGCCGCGACCTGCGGCGGGCGCGCCTGAAGGGCACCAGCGGCCACCCTCGGCTACACTCGGCCCGTGGGCTGGCGCTCGTTCTCGATCGGCAGCGTCGCTGGGGATCCGCATCGCCCTGCACCCGACCTGGCTGGTCATCGCCTTCCTCGTCACGCTACGCGCTCGCCGCCGGCGACCTGCCGGATCGGTTCCCGGGCTGGATCGAGCCTCGCCTACTTCGGGTCGGGGCGGCCGTGGTCCGATGCTCTTCTTCGCATCGGTCCTGGTCGCACGAGCTGAGCCACGCGCTGGTCGCCCGCCGCTTCGGCATCCAGGTGCGCGACATCACCCTCTTCATCTTCGGCGGCGCGGCCACGCTGGAGGGCGACGCCAAGACGCCCGGGCAGGAGGCGCTGATCGCGGCTGGCAGGCCCGCCAGCAGCCTGGTGCTGGGCGCTCGCGCTCGATCGGAGCCTCGCTGGTGATCGACCAGCCGCACGTCGCCGCCATCACCGGCTGGCTGGGGATCATCAACCTCAGCCTGGCGATCTTCAACATCATCCCGGCCTTCCCGATGGACGGCGGGCGGATCCTGCGCGCCATCCTGTGGCGGGTGCGCGGCGACCAGTTCGCCGCCACCCGGGGCGCGGCGGTGGTGGGGCGGCTGTTCGGCTACCTGCTGATCGCGCTGGGCGTGTGGTGGGCGTTCACCGGCGACTTCTCGGGGCTGTGGCTGGCGCTGATCGGCTGGTTCCTCTCGAACGCGGCCGGCGCCACTGTCCAGCAGCTCGGCGTCCAGCGCTCGCTGGCCGGCGTGAAGGTGCGCGACGTGATGGATGCCGAGCCGGCATCCGTGTCGCCGAACGAGACGATCGCCGACCTGGTCGACAGCCGCCTGGTCCGCGGCGACGGGCGGTCGTTCCTGGTCCGCCACGACGATGGCGGCCTGGCCGGCATCGTGAGCCTGTCCGACGTGCGCCGCGTCGCGCGCGAGGACTGGCCGGACGCCCGCGTCACCGACATCATGACCCGCTACGCGGACCTCGCCCGCGTCGGTCCCGACGACGAGCTGGGCAGCGCGCTGGAGCTCCTGCAGGAGCGCCAGGTCAACCAGCTGCCGGTGGTCGAGGACGATGGCCGCACGGTGGTGGGCCTGCTGACCCGCGACCGGCATCCTGCGCCTGGTCGACACGCGGCTGAAGCTCGGCGTCTGAGCCAGTGCGCTCGGTCGAGGAGGCCCTGGCCGGCATCCTGGCCGACGGCCCGGTTGACCGAGGCCGAGACGCCTGCCACTGGACCGCATGCTTCGGCCGCGTGCCGGCCTCGTTCCAGCTCACCGCGGCCGTCGACGTCCCGCCGTTCGACAACTCGTCGATGGACGGCTATGCGCTGCGCGCGGCGGACACGCCGGGCCGGCTGCGAGCTGGTCGGCGAGGTGGCGGCCGGGCGCCGGAACGCTGCCCGACGTCGGGCCGGGCACGGCCGCCCGGATCATGACCGGCGCGCCCGATGCCGCCCGGCGCCGATGCGGTTGCGCCGATTGAGGTCGTGGCCGAGACGGGAGGTGGACGTGGAGGTGCCCAGCCACCGAGCCGGGCGCCTACGTCCGTCGCAGCGGGCCACGACACGCGTGCCGGCGACGCCGTGACCCTGCCGGACGAGCTGCTCACCGCCGCCACGCTGGGCCTGCTGGCATCGCTGGGCCTGGGCGAGCTGGAGGTGCGGCGCCGCCCCCGGGTCGCGATCCTGTCGACCGGCGACGAGCTGCAGCCGCCCGGTGCGCCGCTGGCGCCGGGCCAGATCCACGACGCCAACGGGCTGGCGCTGGCGGCGGCCATCACCGAGGCCGGCGGCGAGCCGATGCCGCCTGGAGCGCGCGCCGGACGATCCAGCGCGGATCGAGCAGCAGGTCGTGCGCGGCGCGCCGGAGGCGGACCTGCTGGTCGTCTCCGGCGGCGTGTCGGTCGGGCGCCATGACCACGTGCGTGACGTGATCGAGCGCCTCGGCTCGCTCGACTTCTGGCGCATCCGCGTGCAGCCGGGCAAGCCGCTCGCCTTCGGCGCGGTGGAGGGCGTGCCGGTGATCGGCCTGCCCGGCAACCCGGTCAGCGCCCTCGTCACCTTCGAGCTGTTTGCGCGGCCGCTCATCCGCCGCATGCTCGGCCTGTCAGGCAGCGGCCGGGTGACCCTGCCGGCGCGTCGCCCGCGACCGGATGCCGAAGGACGAGGAGCGGCGCGCCTACCTGCGGGTGCAGCTGGCGCGCGGGGCCGATGGGCTGGAGGCGCGGCCGGCCGGCGGGCAGGCCTCGTCGCAGCTGCGGCCCATGGCCAGCGCCAACGCCCTGCTGATCGTGCCGGAAGGGGAGCCGGCCGCCGAGGCGGGGCGGACGTACGATGCGCTCCTGCTGGGAGCCATCGCATGACGACGAGCCATCTCGGTCCGGGCGGGGAGGCGCGCATGGTCGACGTGGGCGGCAAGCCGGTGACCGCCCGCCGCGCCGTGGCGGAGGCCACCGTCCGCATGCAGCCCGACACGCTGGCGCACCCTGATCGACGCCGGCGGGCCGAAGGGCGACGCGTTCGGCGTGGCGCGGCTGGCCGGCATCGGCGCGCGCCAAGCGGACGGCAGACCTGATCCCGCTGTGCCATCCGCTGCCGCTGGACACGGTCGAGGTGACGCTGACCCCGGACCGCGAGGCCGGCACGGTCACGATCCGCGCCGAGGTGGGGGTCACCGCGCGCACCGGCGTCGAGATGGAGGCGCTGACCGCCGCCAGCGTCGCGGCGCTGACCCTGTACGACATGGCCAAGGCGCTGCAGCGCGACATCGTGATCGAGCGCGTGGCCCTGGTGGAGAAGGAGGGTGGCCGCAGCGGGTCCTGGGCGGCAGACGGCCAGCCCGCGCCGTGCGCTGCCGCCGCGCACGAGGCGGTGGTGGTCACCTGCTCGAACCGTTCGGCGGCGGGGGAGCGGGACGACACGGCCGGCCCGGCCCTGGTCGAGGCGCTGCGCGCCGCCGGCTGGGACCCGGAGCCGGACGCGGTGGTCGTGCCGGACGACGAAGACGGCCATCGCCGCGGCCCTGACGCGCCTGGCGGACGCCGGGCATCGGCTCATCCTGACCACGGGCGGCACCGGCCTGACCCCGAGCGACGTCACGCCTGCCGCCACGCTGCGGATCGCCGACCGTGAGGTGCCGGGCATCGCCGAGATGATGCGCGCCGCCGGACTCGCCTCCACGCCCATGGCCTCGCTGTCACGGGGCGTGGTGGCGGCGCGAGGCACGACCCTGATCGTCAACCTGCCCGGCTCCCCGAAGGGCGCCATCGAGTCGCTGAACGCGGCTCTGCCGGTGCTGCGCCACGCGACCGAGCAGCTGGCCGGCGGCGATCACTGAGGCGCGCCTGACCGTTCGGCCGGCCTGCGGCGCCGGTAGCATCTGCGGCCGCATGACGCTCGGCATCCCGTACTACCCGCTGATCGTCGTCGCCCTGGCAGTGGCGGCGACCGCGTTCTGGCGGCGCGCCCGCTACCACGTGGCGGTGCTGCGGGCCGGGCGTCCGCTGAACCGCATCGACCAGCCGCTGCGCCGCATCTGGGGCTTCGTCGTCTACGTCATCGGCCAGAAGCGGCTGCTGCAGGACCCGGTGCCGGGGCTGATGCATGCCTTCATCTTCTGGGGCTTCGTGGCGCTGCTGGTCACGACCGGCAACTACATCACCAACGGCCTGGTCGAGACGGTGCTGGCCTGGCCGCTGGGCGGCGTGCTGTGGATGCTGGCGGTGGGGCTGGCCAACCTGTTCATCGGCCTGGTGCTGGTCGGGCGTGCTGCTACTCGCTCTTCCGCCGCATCGTGCTGCGGCCGACCCGCCTGGCCCTGTCGCGCGACGCGTTCGTGATCCTGGCCCTGATCCTGGCCGTCGTCACCACCGAGCTGGTCGGCGACGCGCTGCGCTTCGTGGCGCATCCGGACGATCCCGGGCACGACGCTGGCGTTCCTGGCCGGGCCGCTGTCCGGCGTGCTGGCACCCATCGGGACCGATGCCGCCCTGGCCTGGTTCGGCCTGTTCGCCTGGCTGCACATCGGCTTCGTGCTGGCCTTCGGCGCGTACCTGCCGTTCAGCAAGCACCTGCACATCCTGACCAGCGAGCCGAACGTCTACTTCCGCAACCTGGAGCCGCGCGGCGCGCTGCGCACGATGGACCTGGAGGCCGAGCCGCCGCCCGGCGAGGAGCTGGTCTACGGGGCCAAGACGCTCCAGGACCTCTCCTGGCGCCACCTGCTGGACGGCCTGTCGTGCACCGAGTGCGGCCGCTGCATGGAGTTCTGCCCGGCCAGCCTGACCGGCAAGACGCTCAGCCCCAAGCACTTCATGGAGGGGCTGCGCGACCAGATCGTGATGGCCGAGACGGCGCTGGCGGCGGCCGCCTCCGCCCAGCGCGCGGCGAAGGGCGGGGCCAACGGCGGCGTCGAGGCCTCGGACGCGGCACTCGGCCTGGCCCGCGAGCGAGCGGCCGAGGCGCTGTCGCTGCCGCTGGTCGACAACGCCATTCCGGAGGAGGCGGTCTGGCAGTGCACCACCTGCGGCTGGTGCGTGGAGGGCTGCCCGGTGCTGATCGAGCACGTCGACTCGATCGTCGAGATCCGCCGCAACCTGGTGCTGGAGGAGTCCTCGCTTCCCGACCGAGCTGAACGCCGCCTTCCGCAACATGGAGAACGCCGGCAATCCGTGGGGCCAGCCGAAGTCGGCCCGGCTGGACTGGGCCAAGGGCCTGGATGTCCCCGTCCTCGGCCGCGACCCACTGCCGGCACCGCCGTCGACCGGCGATGAGCGGCCGTGGCGCACCATCTACGGCATGGGCCGGCGCGATGCGCCGATCCTGTACTGGGTCGGCTGCGCCGGCGCGTTCGACGACCGCAACCGGCGCGTGGTGCGCGCCATGGCCCAGCTGCTGCGCCAGGCGGAGGTGCCGTTCGCGGTGCTCGGCTCGCAGGAGACCTGCAGCGGCGATCCCGCCCGGCGGGCGGGCAACGAGTACCTGTTCCAGATGCTGGCCGAGGAGAACGTCACCACCCTCACCTCGGCCCGCGACGTGCACGGCGTGCAGACCGTGGTGGCCAGCTGCCCGCACTGCTTCAACACCATCCGCAACGAGTACCCGCAGTTCGGCCTGCGCGGCCTGCGCGTGATCCACCACACCCAGCTGCTGGACACGCTGGTGGCAGGAGGGCCGATTGGTGCCGACCGAGCACCACGAGGCCATGGTCGCCTACCACGATGCCTGCTACCTGGGCCGCTACAACCAGGTCTACGACGAGGGCCGGCGGGTGGTCGACGCCGTGCCGGGCACGGATCTGGTCGAGATGGAGCTCCACCATCGCAAGGGGATGTGCTGCGGCGCCGGCGGGGCGCGGATGTGGATGGAGGAGCGCGAGGGGCAGCGCATCAACCACCGGCGGGTGGAGCATGCGCTGGCCACCGAGGCGAATGCCATCGCCACCGCCTGCCCGTACTGCCTGATCATGCTGCGCGACGGCGTGACCGACCTGGAACGGACCGACGTGGCCGTCCGCGACGTGGCCGAGTGGCTGGCCGACGCCACCGGCGCCTGGCAGGCCGCCGATCCACTGATCCCGCAAGAGTCAACGGAATCCGCGTAGTTCTTGCCGAGAAGTTGCGGAAAGTTTGACCACGCTGCGCCGGCACCGCTACGATTCGTAGACCGTGGCAGTTCGTTCAATCGGGACGTCGGGGCGCCGACCGCTCCTCGACGACCTGGACAAGGCGATCATCAAGGCCCTCCAGCTGGACGGCCGGCGCCCGTACGCGCAGATCGGACGGGAGCTGAAGGTGCCGGAGGCGACGGTCCGCCAGCGAGCGGAGCGGCTGATCAGCCGCGGCATCGTCCAGGTGGTCGGCGTCACCGATCCGCTGGCGATGGGCTTCGGGCAGCCGGCCTTCATCGGCCTGCACGTCGACGCCGCGCGCCTGGACGAGGTGGCCGAGGCGGTCGCCGCCCTGGACGAGGTGACCTACGTCGTGGTCACGGCCGGGCGATTCGACATGATCTGCGAGGTCGTCTGCGAGGACAACGAGCACCTGCTCCGCGTGCTCGCCGATCAGCTGGCCAAGATCGAGGGGATCCGGTCCACCGAGACGATGGTGGAGCTGCGATTCGTCAAGGAAAGCTACCGGTGGGGCACGAGGTAGGAGGACCGAGCGTTGACCGTTGCCGAGAGGCGCGAGGTGGACCGCGAGCGGGTCCGGGAGGTGGGGCAACGGGAGGAGGCGGCCTACCGGGCACGCACCCCGCGCAGCGCCGAGCTGCACGAGCGCGCCCGGCGCGCGATGCCGCTGGGCGTGGCCAGCTCCTTCCAGACCTACGACCCGTACCCGCTGTTCATGACCGATGCGCGCGGATCGCGGATCTGGGACGCGGACGGCAACGAGTACATCGACTTCGACATGGCCTTCGGCGTGCTCGCCGCCGGCCACTCGCATCCGCTGGTGGCCGAGGCGCTGCAGCGCCGCGTGGCCAACGGCACCTGCTACACGTTCCCGGTCGAGGATGGCGTCGCGCTGGCCGAGGAGATCAAGCAGCGCTTCGGCATCGACCTCGTGCGCTTCAGCAACTCGGGCACCGAGGCCACCATGGACGCCATCCGGGTGGCGCGCGGCTTCACCGGGCGCGAGAAGATCCTCAAGTTCGAGGGCGGCTACCACGGCCACCACGACGACGTGCTGGTCAGCATCCAGCCGCCGCGCGAGGCGATGGGGCCGGACGACTCGCCGACCACCGTGCCGGCCACCGCCGGCCTGCCGCGCAGCCGGATGGCCGAGACGATCGTGGCGCCCTTCAACCAGGCCGATACGGTGGCCGCCATCCTGGAGGCGAACCGCGACGAGATCGCGGCCATCATCGTCGAGCCGGTGCAGTTCAACATCGGCGTGGCGCCGCCGCTGCCGGGCTTCCTGGAGCGCCTGCGCGAGCTCGCCACCGAGCACGGCATCGTGCTCATCTTCGACGAGGTCAAGACCGGCGTGGTGCTCGCCTACGGCGGCGCCACCGAGTACTTCGGCGTGCAGCCGGACCTCATCTGCCTGGCCAAGAGCATCGGCGGCGGCGTGCCGATCGGCGCCTTCGGCGGCCGCGAGGAGGTCATGCGGTCGATCGAGCAGGTGCCGGAGCGCGACGCCCCGGGCATCCGGCGTCGAGCATTCCACGCTGGCCGGTGGCGCGACCCGGGTGGCGCACCTGGGGACCTTCAACGGCAACCCGCTGTCGATGACGGCCGGCCTGGTGACGCTGACCCAGGTGCTGACCCGCGACGTCTATCCACGCCTGCAGGCCATGGCCGATCGGCTCACCGCCGGCTGCCAGGAGGTGCTCGACGAGTTCGGCCTGCCCGGCTACGCGATCAACGTGGGTCCCAAGGGCTGCGTGATGTTCACCCCGGAGCGGGTGACGAACTATCGCGACTTCATCGGCCTCGACGGCGAGCTGTGGGAGGCCGGCTTCTTCTACCTCGCCAATCGCGGCGTGCTGCTGCCGCCCGGCCCGGACGACCAGTGGACCCTCTCGGTCCAGCACAGCGACGAGGAGATCGAGCGCCACGTCGCGGTCTTCCGCGACTTCGCCCAGGAGGTGGCTGGCTAGCCTCGCCGGCCGTGACCGGGCGCGTATCAGCGGCACGCAGCTTGCTTGCTCGCAGAGCGTGCCGGATCGGCCGCTGAGGGGCGACGAGGGAGTGGTCTGGTGATCGAACGATGGGCGCGTCCCCTGTCCGGCCTGTGGAACGGCATCGCCGGCGTCACGCAACGCGGTCTATCGGCGCGCTGGGTACGCCCGGGCAAGTTCCTCCAGGACTTCCTGAACGGCAGCTGGCTCGGCCACCCGGTGCACCCGGTGCTCATCGACGTGGTCGTCGGCGGCGCCACCGTCGCCGTCGTCCTGGACGTGCTGCGCTACTTCCTGGGCGTGACCGGCCTCGAGGACGCGCATCACCTGGTCGATCGGCCTGGTCTCGCTGGCCGGCGTGGGCGCCATCGTGACCGGCCTGACCGACTTCAAGGACACGGCCACCGGCGACGAGCGCAACGTCACCGGCTTCCACGGCGCTGATCAACATCGTCGGGATCGTCCTCTTCGCCGTCTCGTTCTTCCTGCGGCTGGGCGGCGCGCACGACAGCGGCGTTCTGGATCTTCCTGATCGGCTACCTGGTCATCTCGGTCGGTGCGTACATCGGCGGCCACGTGGTCTTCAAGTACGGCTACATGGTCAACCGCAACGCCTTCGCCCGCGGCAAGAAGGCAGCCGAGTTCACGCCGATCATGGCCGCCGCCGAGCTGGCCGGAGGCGACCCCCACCAAGGCCAGCTTCGGCGCCACGACGCTGGTGCTGGTGCGGCGCGGCGACGTGGTCAACGCGCTGAAGGAGACCTGCTCCCATGCCGGCGGGCCGCTGTCGGAAGGGGCGCTGCACGGCGACACCATCGTGTGCCCGTGGCACCACTCCGCCTTCCGCCTCTCCGACGGCGCGGTGCGTCACGGGCCGGCCACCAGCCGCCAGGTCGCTTATCGGGCGCGCATCAACGAGGGCCAGGTCGAGATCCAGGGCCCGCTGGACTAGCCGTCGGCTGACCCAGCCGGGACGATTCGCGTATCCTGTGGCACCCTGCCTGCACGAGGGCACGCCGTGACCTATCTGCCGACCGCCGAGCACGACGAGCTGCGCGCCGTGGTGCGCGAGCTCGCCGTCGAGCGCATCGCGCCGCGGGCCGCCGAGATCGACGCCGCCGCCGAGTTCCCGTCGGATCTGCAGGAGCTGCTGGCCAAGCAGGACCTGCTGGGCACCGGCTTCGAGGAGCGGCTACGGCGGCACCGCGCTGGACGCGATCGGGCAGTCGATCGTGGTCGAGGAGATCGCTCGCGCGGACGCCACCACCAGCCTGATCCCCATCGTCCAGAAGCTCGGCGTCGCTGCCGATCCTCCTGGCGGGCTCCGACGAGCAGAAGGACCGCTACATCCCGCGGCTGGCCTCCGGGGAGTGGCTGGTCGCCTTCGCCCTGACCGAGGCCGCCGCCGGCAGCGACGTGGCCAGCAACCGGATGCGCGCCCGCCTCGACGGGCGACTGCTACGTCCTGAACGGCAGCAAGCGCTTCATCACCAACGGCAGCGTCGCCAACGTGCTGACCGTCTTCGCGCTGACCGATCGCGGCGGCGGGCGGCCGCAAGGGCATGAGCGCCTTCATCGTCGAGACGGAGACGCCGGGCTTCGCCGTGGCGCGCGTCGAGCACAAGATGGGCATCCGCGGCTCGCCGACCGCCGAGCTGACCTTCGACGACGTCCGCGTGCCGGTCGAGAACCGGCTCGGCGAGGAGGGGGAGGGCTTCCAGATCGCCATGAACACGCTGGACCGCTCACGGCTGAGCATTGCGGCGCAGGCGGTGGGCATCGCCCAGGGCGCCATCGACGAGGCGGCGCGGTACGCCGCCGACCGGAAGCAGTTCGACCAGCGCGTGATCGACTTCCAGGGGATCCAGTTCATGCTGGCCGACATGGCCAGCCAGACGGAGGCCGCCCGGCAGCTCACCTATGCTGCCGCGGCCCGGGTGGACGCCGATGCATCGGACCTCGCGTACTGGACCAGCTGCGCCAAGCTCATCGCCGGCGACACCGCCATGCGGGTCACCACCGATGCGGTCCAGGTCCTGGGCGGATACGGCTACATCGCCGAATATCCGGTCGAGCGGATGATGCGCGACGCCAAGATCACCCAGCTCTACGAGGGAACCGCAGCAGATCCAGCGCCTGATCATCGCGCGCCAGCTCCTGCAGCGCGCCGGCGTTGGCGCCTCCGGGATCGCAGCAGGAGCAGCCTCGATGAAGATCGTCGTCACCGTCAAGCAGGTGCCCGCCACCACCGCCGAGAAGCGGTACACGTCCGACCTGCGGCTCGACCGCGCCGTCCACCGAATCGGTCGTCAACCCGCTGGACGAGTACGCCATCGAGCAGGCGCTGCGGCTCCAGGAGTCCGGTGCGGTGGACGAGGTCGCGTACCTGTCGATGGGGCCGGAATCGGCGGCCGAGGCCCTGCGACGCGCGCTGGCCATGGGCGGCGAGGAGGCCTACCTGGTGACCGATGACGCCCTGGTCGGCGCCGATGAGTGGGCGACCGCCAAGGTGCTGGCGGCGGCCCTGGACAAGCTGGCGCCGGACGTCGCGCTGATGGGGATGGCCTCCGACGACGCTCGTGGCTCGCTGGTGCCGGGGGCGGTGGCCGCCATGCGCGGGCTGCCGCTGCTCTCCTACGGCTCAGAGCTGACGCTGGGCGATGGCGTGGCGCGCGTGCGGCGGCTGACGGCGACGGGATTCGACATCGTGGAGGCGCCGCTGCCGGTGGTGGCCAGCGTGACCGACCAGGTGGGTGAGCCGCGCTACGCCAGCCTGAAGGGGATCATGGCCGCCAAGCGCAAGTCGCTCGAGACGTGGTCGCTGGCCGACCTGGGCCTCGACGCCGGCGCCGTGCACGGCGCGGCGCTGACCCGGGTGGTCGAGGCCAATCCGCCCGAGGCCAAGCCGCCGACCGAGCGCATCGAGAACGTGGGTGCCGACGAGGCGGCGACCAGGATCGCCGACTGGCTGGCCGCCCGGAAGCTGATCTAGGCGAGGAGGACCGACATGAGCAACGACATCGCCTTCCTCGCCGAGTTCGCCGATGGACAGCCCGCGCGCAGCGCGCTGGAGCTGGCGGCCGGCGCCGCCGAGCTCGCCAAGGCCTCCGGCGGCGCGGCGGTGGGGCTGGCCTACGGACCCGGCGCGAAGGCCGGCGCCGCGCGCCTCGGCGCGGCCGGCGCCGCGAAGGTCGTGGTGCTGGGCGACGAGAATGCGCCGGCCATCACGCGTGGCGGCTCCCTGGCGGCCGCGGTGAGGGATCTGAGCCCCGCAGGCGCTGCTCGCTCCGGCCACGCCCAACGGCCGCGACCTGGCGGCCGCGCTGGTTGGCCTGCTGGGCGTCCCGGCGTTCGGCCCGGTTCGTGCGGCAGCCATCGCCGACGGGCGCCTGCGCGTCGAGCAGTCCACCCTGCAGGGCACGGTCATCACGGTCAGCGAGCCGGTCGACGACGCGCCGCAGCCGGCCGTGGTGCTGGTGCTGGCCAACACCTTCACCCCGGTCGAGGGCGGCAGCGGGTCGGCGGCGGTGAGCGATGCGCCGACGGCCGATGACAGCGCCTTCGGCAAGGCCACGATCGCCGAGTCGCATCCGGCCGAGGCGGCGGTCGCGAACCTGGAAGAGGCCACCGTCATCGTGGCCGGCGGTCGCGGAGTCGGCAGCGAGGCGGGCTTCGCGCCGCTCCATGATCTGGCGGCGGCGCTGGGCGGCGCGGTGGGCGCCAGCCGGGCGGCCGCCGATGCGGGCTGGGTCCCGTACCAGCTGCAGATCGGGCAGACCGGCAAGGTCGTCAAGCCGGCGCTGTACATGGGGATCGGCATCAGCGGCGCGATCCAGCATCGGGTCGGCATGCAGACTGCGGAGAACGTGGTCGCCATCAACAAGGACCCCGACGCGCCGATCGGCGAATTCGCCGACCTGTTCGTGGTGGGCGACCTGTTCGCGATCGTGCCGAAGTTGACCGACGAGATCAACCGGCGCAAGGGAAGATAGACCGATGCACAGGCTCGACCGGGCATCGCCTCTGCTGGCTCCTGCCGGCGCTGGCCATCGCCCTGCTGCCGGCCAACTTCCTGCGCCGCGGCGGCGAGCGCCGCCGGCCACATGGCTACGGCAAGGAGCTGCGCGAGTACCGCGACCGGCTGGCGGAGGAGACGGCGCAGATCGACAGCCGGCTGGCCAGCGCGGCCGACACGATCGACGCCCTGCGGCGCCGGCGGTCGACGTCGACGAGGCGGTCCAGCTGCTGCAGGCCGAGGAGGACGAGCTCGATCAGCGGGCCCAGGCGCTGGAGGACATGCTGGCGCCGCAGGAGCTGCACGGACTGCACATGGAGTACGAGGCCAACCTGGAGCGCGCGCTGCGCGCCATCGTCACGGCCGAGCGCGGCTGCGCCATCACCCGCATGCCGCATCGCCCGCCGGACGACGAGGAGCCGCTCAACTACTGGAAGCGCGGCGCACCAGAACATCGTCCACGCGCGCCTGCGCATGCGCGAGGTGGTCGAGGTGCTGCTCGCCTGGGAGCCGGGCAAGCGGGCCGAGGTCAGCGTCACCACCCGGCTGCACCGCGACGCGGGCTGAGGCTCAGCGCGTCCGGGTCACCTTGCCGAGCCCTGGCGGGGCATCGGGGCTGATGCCGCGCCGTCGGGCGGTCGCCTCCACCAGCAGCTGGCCGGGCACGGCGTAGACGATCGGCGTCAGCGCCTCCGGCAGGTCGAAGGGCAGCGCCAACGCGCCGGCTCGGCCGGCCGCCTCGGGACCGCCGATGACGACGGGCACCCCGCCACGCGCGCCGGTCTGCTGCAGCGTCTCGTCGACCAGTCGCGCCCATCGGTCCATCCGGCCGGATGGCCAGGACCGGGACGCGCGGCTGGGCCAGAACCACCGGTCCGTGGGCGAAGTCGGCGGTCGAGTAGGCCTCCGCGAACAGCCCGCAGGTCTCCTTGAACTTCAGGGCCAGCTCCAGGGCGGTGGCCAGGTTGTAGCCGCGCGACACGACCAGCGCGCGGTTGGCCCGGGCGAAGGCAGCCACCGCGGCCGGACCTGGAGCCGACTTGCCTCCGTCGTCGCCGGCGAGCCAGCGGTCGGTGGCGCGCAGGGTGGCGCGCAGCGCGCCGGGGAGGCCGGCCAGCCCTTGGGACAGGTCGCTGGAGGGCTTGATCGCCTCGACGAGCGCCGCCACCACCGCCAGCTGCGCCACGTATGTCTTCGTGGCCGGCACGGCCCGCTCTCGACCGGCGCGGCAGGGGAGCACGTGCTCGCGCCGCCGCACCCAGGGGCGAATCCGGATGGTTGGTGATCGCCACCGTCAGCGCGCCTGCTGCGCGGGCGGCAGCGACCACCGCCACGATGTCGGGGCTCTGGCCCGACTGCGAGATGGCCAGCAGCAGTCCACCCTTCCAGCGCAGCGGCCGCTCGTAGATGGTCGTGATCGACGGCTTGGCCAGGCCGGTGGGCAGCCCGAGGTGGATCTCCGTCAGGTACTGGGCATAGTTCGCGGCGTGGTCGGACGTGCCCCTGGCGGCGATCACGGCGAAGCGGGGCCGCGATTTGCGAACCGCGGCGGCGACTTCGCGCAGGTCATGCGGTGCCTCGCTCAGAACGCGGGCCACCACGGCCGGGATCTGGCCGATTTCGCGGCGCATCCGGGTCGGGCCGGGCTGCGCGGCGTGAGCGGCGTTGGGCATCAGCCCGCGTAGAAGCGCGGCAGGTGCTTGCGGTTGGCCTCGAGCAGGGCATCCAGCAGGGGGCCAACGTCGCCGATGCGCGGACCGACCAGCGGATTGGCCTCCAGCGCCTGGCGCGCCAGCTCGCGATCGCCGTTCACCGCGGCACTGACGGCCAGGTGCTCGTAGGCCTTGGCCGCCTGGATCAGCTCCAGCATCTCGGGACGGAGTCGAGGCTGGGGAAGCGGCGTGGCGCCATCCCCGGTGATTCGCGACGAGACCTCGACCACGTCGGTGGCATCCAGCCCGTCGATGGCGCCGCCGTTGCGCAGGTCGACCACCTGGGCGTCGCCCGCGCCGTCATGCAGGCTGGCCAGCAGCTGCGCGGCCGCCTCGCTGTAGAACGCGCCGCCGCGGTGGTTCGAGCAGGTCGGGCTTGGTGTCGAGTGCCGGATCGGCATACATCGCGAGCAGCTGCCGCTCCAGGTCGATCACCTCTTCCGCCCGCTTGTGCCCGGCGCGCTGTTCGGCCAGCACCTCGTCGAAGGCGTAGTAGTAGCGCAGGTAGTAGGACGGCACCGCGCCGAGCTCGCGGATCGTCTCGGTCGGCAGCCGGACCATGGACGCGATGGTCGACGCGTGCGTCTCCAGGATCTCCGGCAGCCGATCCGTCCCGTCGACGGTGACGGCGGTGATCCAGCTCAGGTGATTGAGGCCGATGTGGTCCAGCACCACGCGGTCCGGCTCGACACCCAGGTCCTCGGCGAAGTGTCGCTGGAAGCCGATCGCCACGTTGCACAGGCCCAGCGCGCGGTGCCCCTCGTCCAGCAGCGCCTGGGTGACGATGCCGACCGGATTGGTGAAGTCCACGATCCATGCGTCCGGCGCCGCCCGCTGACGAACCAGCTCGGCCAGCTCCAGCACCACCGGCACCGTGCGCAGCGCCTTGGCGAAGCCACCGGCGCCGGTCGTCTCCTGGCCGATGGTGCCGAAGTCGAGGGGCAGCGTCTCATCCGAGAGGCGCGCTCGCTGGCCGCCGACGCGTAGCTGGATCAGGACGAAATCGGCGTCCCCGACCGCGGTGCCGGCATCTTCGGTGAGGGTCAAGCCGACCCGGCCACTCGACCCGGTGCAGCATGCGCTGGGCAAGTCCGCCCACGACCTGCAGCCGGCTCAGGTCGAGGTCGTGGAGCACGAGCTCGTCGATCGGCAGGCGGTCGCGGCGGTTGGTCAGCCCTTCGATCAGCTCGGGGGTGTAGGTGCTGCCGCCGCCGATGACGGCGACCTTGATGCCCAATCGTCACCTCGTGGACGGAAAAGTATTGACGACGTAGCGACTGATTGCTTATAACGTTATGAGCAATACCCGTCAAGGCTTACCTTGACGGCTGCCTGCCGAGGGAGGCCGATGGCACGGTTCCAGCTCGAGGTCGGGCCTATCCCGCTGCACCACCAGGTGTACCTCGACCTGCAGGCTGCGCTCGAATCGGGCGAGTTCCGTCACGGAAGCCGCCTTCCCACCGAGCGCGAGCTGGCTGCGCGCTATGGCTGCAGCCTGATCACCATCCGTCATGCCCTCGGTGAGCTGGTGCGCGAGGGCAGGATCGAACGCACTCGCGGCCGCGGCACCTTCGTCCGTTCACCGCTCATCGAGCGCAACATCGCCGGCGTCCAGAGCTTTGCCGAGGAGATGCAGCGGCGCGGGCTGGAGCCGGCGACCCGCATCATCACCTCGCGGGTGGAGCGCGTCGGCGAGACAGCCGCACTCGCCATGAACCTCCAGGCCGGATCGCCCGTAGTGTTCCTCGAGCGCATTCGGCTGGGCGGGGGTGAGCCGATGATCCTCGAGCAAGCCCGGTTGCCGGCCCATCGGTTCCCGGATCTCCTGGCCCACGACCTGGAGGGGCGTTCTCTGTACGACGTGCTGGCCACTGAGTTCGGCGCCCGGGTCGTTCGCGCCCGGGAAACGGTCGAGCCGGTGCTGCTGCGCGCCCGCGAGTCGCGCCTGCTCGGCGATCCGCCGCGGTCGCTGGCACTGCAGGTCGACGGGGTCGCCTACACGCAGGACGGCACGCCCGTGGAGGCGGCGCGCAGCTTCGTCCGCAGCGACAGGAGCCGCTACTACCTTGAGCGCGCCGTGGCGCGCGCCAGCTGGACAGACGAATCCGACCCGCCGCTCGTCGCGGCGGCCGGCCTCGTGGGCCGCAGTGCTCACGACGTGCCGGTGCACGGGGGAGAGGAGGCGGGCCGAAGACGACACGCCTGACAGGGGTTGTCCCGAGTTCCAATCCGAGTAGGAGGGCAGTCATGCGTAGTTCCATCCCGCGCTTGGGCGCGGTCCTTGTGAGCCTGGGGCTCGTACTTGCCGCATGTGGCGGCACGACAAGCTCTGGCTCGCAGAGTGGCGAGCCATCGGAGCGCGGTACCGGCGAGGTCGTCACCATTCGCTGGTTCTGCTGCCTGGGCACCGGCGACGACGGCGAGATCCAGGTCCCGGTCGAAGAGGCGGTCGTCGACGCGTTCAACGCGAGCCACCCGAACATCAAGCTCGAGCTCGAGGTCGTTGACTACGACTCGGCCCGCGACGCGATGTCGGTGGAGATCGCGGGTGGCAACGCCCCCGATATCGTCGGACCTGTCGGCGTATCCGGCTCGGAGGCCTTCCACGGCGAGTGGCTGGACCTGACCGACCTGATCGAAGCGAACAACTATGACCTGAGCCAGTTCAGCCAGGGCTCCGTCGAGTTCTACAACGTGGGCGGTGAGGGCCAGGCAGGCCTGCCGTTCGCGATCTACCCATCCATGCTCTACTACCATCGCGACGCGTTCGACGAGGCCGGCCTCGAGTATCCGCCGCATGCGTACGGAGAACCGTACGTGCTCGACGGCGAAGAGGTCGAGTGGAACATGGACACCATGTGGAAGCTGGCCGAGCGGCTGACCGTCGATGTCAACGGCAATGACGCCACCAGTCCCGACTTCGATCCGACCAAGATCGAGCTAGTACGGCTACGAGCCAACCTTCCAGGACCTCCGCGCCGTCGGTTCCTACTACGGATCCGGCAGCCTGGTGGCCGAAGACGGCACGACGGCGCAGCTGCCCGACCCCTGGCACGACGCCTGGGTCGATCTCTACGAGAAGACGCACACCGACCACGTGATCATGACCGAGGCGCTGCGCGACGCGGCGGAATTCGGCAACGAGAACCCCTTCCAGGCCAGGCGGGCCGCCATGTCGCTGACGCACCTGTGGTACCAGTGCTGCGCCTCGCCGAGAAGGCGATGAAAACCCCGATTGGGACATCGCGGCCGTGCCGTCCTACAACGGTACGACCACGGCGAACTTCAACGCCGACACCTTCCGGATCTGGGGCGATACCGAGCACCCGCAGGAGGCATTCGAGGTCCTGACCTACCTCCTCGGTGAGGCGTCGCAGGATCTGCTCGGCATCTACGGCGGCATGCCCGCGCGCATCGAGGACCAGGACGCGTTCTTTGCCGGCCTGGACGAGACGTGGACCGCAGGGCGTCGACTGGCAGGTCGCCATCGATGGCGTCGAATTCGCGGACAATCCGAACTTCGAGGCCTGGATGCCGAACTACCAGGAGTCGTTCGACTCGCTCGTCTCCTTCATCTCCGTGCTGCGGACCGACCCGGACCTTGATGTCGAGGCGGAAATCGCAGACTTCATGGAGGGGCTCCAGACCATCTTCGACAGAGCCGGAGGAGTGACACAATCGGGCCCGTCCGCCGTCCGCGGCGGGCGGGCCCGACATTGGACGGAGGGTTAGATGGCGATCGTCGAGCTCGAGGCGCCCAGGACCCAGGCGGCATACAAGCCGCCTCGCTTCAACCTCGCCACGCGCGAGGCGATCTGGGGCTACGCCTTCATCAGCGTGTGGATCGTCGGGTTCCTGCTGTTCACCTTGATCCCGATGATCGCCACCTTCGTCTTCACCTTCACCAACATCAACCTCATCCAGAACGAGCCGCTTCGGTTCGTGGGTCTCGCCAACTATCAGAACCTGTTCAACGACCCACGCACCTGGGACTCGTTGGGCGTCACCTTCCGGTTCGCCCTCTTCGCGATTCCGATCGGCCTGCTGCTGCCGTTCTCGCTGGCGCTGCTGCTGAACAGCAAGTCCCTGCGAGGCTCGCGCTACTTCCAGGCGCTCTTCTTCATGCCCTTCGTGATCCCCTTCGTGGCGGCGCTCTTCGCCTGGGGCGGCATGCTCAACCCGGAGGCCGGCTGGATCAACGGCGCGCTCTCGTCGATCGGCATCCAGGGCCCTGACTGGCTCAACGACCCGACCTCGATCTATCCGTCCCTGGTGCTCATCGGCCTGTGGGGGATCGGCAGCGCCATCATCATCAACATCGCCGGCCTGCAGAACGTGCCGACCGAGCTGTACGACGCTGCGAACGTCGACGGCGCCGGCTGGTGGGGCCAGCTGCGCCACGTGACGATCCCGCTCATGTCCCCGGTCCTCTTCTACAACGTCGTGCTTGGCACGATCGGCGTGCTGCAGTACTTCCTGGTCCCGCTCGTCCTGAACTCCGGCGATGGGCGACCGGCGGGCACGACCTTCTTCTTCAACGTCTTCATCTACAAGACCTTCTTCACGTTCCAGAACATGTCGGCCGGCGCCACCCAGGCCTGGTTCCTGTTCCTGATCATCCTGGCCATCACGCTGGTGCTCTTCTGGAGCGCGCGGTACTGGGTCTATTACGCCGGGGACTCGCGCTAGATGGCCGCCGAGCCGAACGTCCTCGGCGCGCCGCCGATCCCCGTCGTCGAGGGGGTGGAGGTCTCTCGCCCGCGCCGGCGCGTGCAGGGCTCGCACGTGCGTTCGTTCGCGGTGACCTTCTTCGCGGTCGTGGTGCTGGCCGCGTTCCTGTCGCCGATGCTGCGGACGATCGCCATTTCGCTCAAGACGAACCAGCAGATCACCGCGTCGAATGCCCCGCTATGGCCGGCCGAGCCGCAGACGTTCGAGTTCGACGGGCGCGCGTACGACGTCTACCAGGTTCCGATCGATGGCACGACGCGGGACCTCGCGCTGGTCAAGAAGGGCCGCCAGGAGAGCGAGTTCATCGACCCGGCCAACACGGCCGCCGGCATCATCGTGTGGGAGGGCTCGTATCGCACGCTGGAACAGGCGTGGACCTTCGCGCCCCACTGGGAGAACTACCCCGAGGCGTGGGACGATCATGGATTTCCCGAGGCTGGTGTTCAACACCGCCATGCTGGCGCTGATCGGGACAGCCGGCACGCTGCTGTCGTGCGTGCTCGTCGCCTACGGCTTTGCCCGGTTCCGCTTCCCGGGCCGCAACATCCTCTTCCTGCTGCTCCTGTCGACGATCTTCCTGCCGGCGGCGGTGACCCTGATCCCGACCTACGTGATCTTCGTGGAGCTCGGCTGGGTGGGTACCTGGTTACCCCTGCTGGTGCCAGCCTTCTTCGCCAACGCCTACGACGTCTTCCTGCTGCGCCAATACTTCCTGACCCTGCCGCGGGAGCTCGACGAGGCGGCCAAGATCGACGGGGCCGGCCCGATCAGGATCCTCACCTCGCTCATCGTGCCCCAGTCGTGGGCGGTCATCATCGCGGTGGCCGTGTTCCACATCGTCTACACCTGGAACCTCTACTTCGAGCCGCTGCTCTACCTGTCCTCGAAGCCCGACCTTCAGCCGATTGCCACCGGCCTGGCCCAGTTCAACAGCATCTACAGCGAGCAGACCGAGCTGATCCAGGCGGGTACCCTGATGACCATCGTCATTCCGATGATCGTGTTCTTCATGGCGCAGCGATTCTTCATGCGCGGCATCGTGATCACCGGAGTGGAGAAGTGAGCGGACCGATGCGGGTCGCGCTGACCTTCGACGCCGAGCACCCGGATCGCCCGAATGACGGCGACCGCACGCCCGAGATCCTGGCCGCTCTGGCCGATGCCGGGGCGCGGGCCACGTTCTTCATCCAGGGCCGCTGGGCCGAGGCGTTCCCCGAGCTGGCGCGGCTCGATCGCCGATGCCGGGCACCTGGTCGGCAACCACTCCTTCTACCACGCCCGCTTGCCGGTCTTGAACGGCGACGGCCTGGCCACCGACGTGCGCAGCTCGGAAGAGGTGATCCGCAGCGTCACCGGCCAGGATCCGCAGCCGTGGTTCCGCGCACCGTTCGGCAGCGGCGCCGACCGGGCCGACCTGGTCGATGCGCTGCGCGGCCTCGGCTACCGGCACATCGGCTGGCATATCGAGTCGAACGAGTGGGAGCCGGGCCGCACCGCCGATGAGATCCATCGCAGCGTGGTGGATGGAGCGGCTGGCCCATGGCGACGGCGCCATCGCCCTGCTGCACACGTGGCCGCGGCCGGTTGCGCCGGCGCTGCCGCGCATCCTGGCCGAGCTGGCGCGAGCACGGCGCCACCTTCGTCGGCGTCGACCAGCTTGACCTGCCGCCGGGCCTGGAGCCGGTTGGCGAGCCGCGACCGGCGGACGACCGCGCCGCGTCGTGACCCGACCGCCCGCCGCGGTGCTGGCGGTCGACGGCGGCAACTCCAAGGCTGACCTGGCGCTGGTCGGCACGCGATGGCACGCTTGCTGTCCGCGGTGCGCGGCCCGACCATCTCGCACCAGCAGGTCGGCGTGGAGGAGGGGATCGTGCGGCTCGGTCGCCTGGCCGACGCCGCGGCGCGCCGCGCGGGACTGGTCGGAGGATCGGGCGAGCTCGCCGAGATCGGGCTGTATTCGGTCGCCGGCGCCGATTTCGCCGGCGAGACGCGCATGCTGACCCACGCCTTCGCCAAGACCGGCCTGGCGCGGCGGACCGAGGTGCTGAACGACACGCGGGCCGCCCTGCGCGCCGGCACCGATCACCCCTGGGGCGTGGTCCTGATCTGTGGCGCCGGCGTGAACGCCGCGGGCGTGGGTCCCAGCGGGCGCACCGCGCGCCTGGCCGCGCTGGGCCCCATCTCCGGCGACCGGGGCGGCGGCCGGGACCTGGGGATGGGTGCGCTGGGCGCCGCCGTGCGCGCTCGCGACGGGCGTGGTCCTCGCACTGCGTTCGAGCAGCTGGTGCCGGCCCACTTCGGCCTGAAGCGGCCCGAGGCGGTGACCCGCGCGATCTACGACGGCCGCATTCCGGAGGATCGCGTCATGGAGCTTGCGCCGGTGGTGTTCGCGGCGGCGCGCAGTGGCGATGCCGTCGCCCGCGGCCTGCTCGACCGCCTGGGCGATGAGCTGGCCACCATGGCGATCGCCATGATCCGGCGCGTGGGACTGGCGCGTCGCGCGTTCGACGTAGTGCTGGGCGGCGGCGTCTTCCAGAATCACGACGACGCGTTCCTCGCACGGCTGGAGGGCGCGGTGCATGCCGTTGCTCCGCTGGCCCGCCTGGCGCCCCTCCGCAGCCCGCCATTGGTGGGAGCCGCCCTGCTGGGACTGGACCGCATCGGCTCCGGCGTCTCGCGCGCGGCCGAATCTCGCCTGCGAGAGGCCTGCGCCGCGATGGGCACGCCACCCCGGAGCTAGCGCTTCGAACCGCGAGGGAGCCCATATCTTGTGGTATCCTCCGAGTCGGTACCACTGCTTGTGTAGTCCGCCTGGGGAGCATCGAACACTTGCGCTGTCCACGCTGCAGCACTGACGGGACGCGGGTCATCGACTCGCGCGACCTGGAATCGGGGAGCACCATCCGCCGGCGCCGCGAGTGCGAGGCCTGCAGCTAT
Organism: uncultured Chloroflexia bacterium; assembly: GCA_963783495.1. GTDB lineage: Bacteria > Chloroflexota > Limnocylindria > QHBO01 > QHBO01 > DASSCW01. The sequence goes on along the minus strand of CAWANT010000006.1, from coordinate 75,993 downwards.
CGGTTCACGACCTATGAGCGCCCGGAGGGAGCGCGGCTGGCCGTCATCAAGCGCGATGGCAGCCGCCAGGACTTCGATCGCACCAAGCTGCTGGGTGGCCTGCTGCGCGCACTGGAGAAGCGCCCGGTGACGATCGCGCGGGCCGAGCAGGCGGTGGACGACATCGAGAGCACCCTGCGCGCCCGCGGCGAGCCGGAGGTCACCTCCAAGGAGGTGGGGCGGCTGGCCACCGAGGAGCTGCGTGACATCGATCAGCTGGCCTACATTCGGTTTGCATCGGTCTATCACAGCTACGAGGACATCTCGACCCTCAAGCGCGAGGTGGACCGCCTGATGCGCCAGCGCACGGCGGAGGAGTCCTAGCGACCGTGGTCCTGTCCGACGGCGACATCCGCGCCGCGATCGAGGCCGGACGCATCGTCATCGAACCCTACGTGCCGGAGGCCGTCCAGCCGTCGAGCGTTGACCTGCACCTCGACAATCGCTTCCGCGTCTTTCGCAACAGCCGCTACCCATACATCGACGTGCGAGACGAGCAGCCGGAGCTGACCGAGCTGGTCGAGATCGGCGGCGACGAGCCCTTCATCCTGCATCCCGGTGAGTTCGTGCTGGGCTCCACCCTGGAGCGCGTGGAGTTGCCCAACGACCTTGTCGCCAGGCTGGAAGGCAAGAGCTCGCTCGGCCGCCTGGGCCTCCTGATCCACTCCACCGCGGGCTACGTGGACCCCGGCTGGGAGGGCAACCTGACGCTGGAGCTGTCGAATGTCGCCAACCTGCCCATCACGCTGTACGACGGCATGAAGATCGGACAGATCAGCTTCCAGCGCCTCTCCTCGCCGGTGGAGGTGGCCTACGGCGACTCGCGCCTGGGCAGCCGCTATCGGGGGCAGCGTGACCCGACGGCCAGCCTGTACCATCGAGACTTCGAACGAGGTCGCATCCGCCGCTGAGCGGGGGACCCCGGCGCCCACCTCGCAGTTCGGAGCCGCGCGTGCCTGAGCCACTCCACGCCATCACCCCGGCCGGCCAGGCGCGCTCCTTCGCCGGCGACGTCCGCGTTCGCGTGCTGCGTGCCGGTTGGTTCCGGCCCGATGCCGGCGGCTTTTTCGGCGTGGTGCCGCGTGCACTCTGGTCGCGGTTCGGCCTGGAGACCGATGAGCGCGGCCGCCTGCTGATGCGCCTCAACCTGCTTTTGGTCGAGTCGGCCGGCAAACGGGTGCTGGTGGAAACGGGCACCGGCGTGCGAATGACCGACAAGGATCGTGACATCAAGGGCATCGAAGGCGGCGATCCGGCCGAAGCGCTGCGGGCGGTGGGCGAGGATCCGGCCAGCATCGACTTCGTGGTCGTGAGCCACCTGCACTACGACCATGCCGGTGGCCTGGTCGATGCCGATGGGAGGCCCAACTTCCCGAATGCCCGCTACGTGGTTCAGCGCGACGAGGCGGAGGCCGCCCACGGCGACGAGCTGCGGCTGTCCGGGCTGATGGAGACCGAGCAGCTCGACCTGGTGCGCAATGCCGGACAGCTGGCGGAGGTGGCCGGCGAGGTGGAGCTGGTGCGGGGCGTGAGCGTGCTGCGCACCGGCGGGCACACGCGCGGGTCGCAGGCCGTGCTGCTGGGAACAGCCACGTCAGGGAGCCGCGCCGGCGATCCGCGCGAGCGGGCCGTCTTCTGGGGCGACCTGATCCCGACCCGCTGGCAGATCCCGGTGCGCTGGACCAGCGCCTTCGACGACTACCCGATCGACGCCGTGGAAGTGCGCAGTGAGCTGGTGCGGCGCGCGGCGGAGGAGGGGTGGTGGTGCTACTTCACCCACGATCCGGGTGACCTGCCGGTCCAGATCGAGCAGAACGAGAAGGGCGGCTTCGGCGTCAGATCGGCCTGAATTGAGCGCGGCGCTGCGCGCCGGTATCATGGTCTCGCGCCGCTACGCGGCCCTGACGTCTTCCAGAAAGGGTGTCCTTCCTTGATTCCGACTGTCTCGCGTCGGCTGCTGCCGGCCGTCACGCTCCTCCTCGTCGTCCTCGCCGCATGCTCGAGTGCGGCGTCGACCACGCCGCTGCCGTCTGGCGCCGAGCCGCCCAGCGACTGCGCCCGGGTCGAGAACGGCGTCATCACCATCGAAGCCCAGGACCTGGCCTTCAGCGCTCCCTGCATGGTCGCCAACGCCGGTGAGGCGTTCACCATCCACTTCGTCAACAACGACGCGATGCCGCACGACGTGGCCGTCTACGACGACAGCTCGAAGTCGAACGAGATCATGCGCGGCGAGATCCAGAACGGCGAGGGCGAGATGGACTACGACGTCGAGGCGCAGGATGCGGGCGAGTACTACTTCGACTGCACCGTGCACCCGGCCGACATGAACGGCACGCTCTACGTGGTCGAGGCCTAGAGCTCGCCGCACGACCTCGCGCAGGTCGGGCTCGGTGATCGGTGCCTCCAGGCGGTCGACGCCGTCGACCGCCAGCACCGGCACCCTGAAGCCGTAGCGCACGACCAGCTCGTCGCTGATGTCGATGTCGACGCGCTCGTATCGGTCCGGACCGATCAGCCGGTCAAGCGCCAGCCGCGTTTCTTCGCACAGGTGGCACTCCGCGCGCTCGTAGAGGGTCAGCCTAGCGGTCACCGCGCGATGATAATGAGCGCCTCGCTCGCTTGGCGGGCGGCGCACAATCCGGTGCGCTTCAGTTCGTGAAAGAGGAGTTCCAGCGTGCCGACCTACATGGACATTCATGACATTCCCGGCGTGAAGGCGGATGACGTCGCCAAGGCCCACGAGGCAGACCTCCAGGTCCAGGACAAATACGGCGTTGACTACAAGAGCTACTGGGTCGACGAGGCCGATGGAAAGGTGTTCTGCCTGGTCGACGCGCCCGACAAGGAGAGCGCGGCCCGCACGCACCGTGAGGCGCATGGCCTCGAGGCGCACACCTTGTTCGAGGTTGAGCAAGGCGCGTAGGCGCAGCAGACGCCAACAGGGACTGGGGTACGATGAATCGGCGCCGCCCCCGTAGCTCAGCGGATAGAGCGAGGCCGTCCTAAGGCCTGCGTCGGGGGTTCGATTCCCTCCGGGGGCGCCACTTAGTTCCACGCCGGCCCGTTATTTGGGCGTGAACAGCTTCCAGTGACCCTCGGAGACGACTTCGATGGTTCCGTCGCTCACCCGGATGGCGGTCTCGTCATCGATCGCGTACGCCGGACCCGCGATGTCGGCCGCCCATTTCTCTGCCACGGCCATCGAGTTGCCAGGCATGCCCTCGCGAGCCAGGTGCGGACAGATCGAGAAGTCAACGATGCCCAGCGTGCCGTCGTCCCCGGTGGGCGACTTCCACCCGACGAAGTCCTGCCCGATGCGTGGAGTCATCACCATGCTCCCGGCGCTGAGTCCGACCCAGACTGTCTGGGGCATGGACGGCAGAAGATCGGCCAGGCCCGACTCCCGCATCCAATGGCACAGGTACAGGGCGTCGCCGCCAGCCACCAGCAGGACGTCCGTCTCTCGGACGAGGGGTACCCAGTGTTCCTCGTCGATGCTGGGCAGAGCGGTGAGCTCGAGAACACCCAACGTCTTCCAACCGAGCTCACACATGGGGGTTCTGGGCTCTCGTCCGCTGATGAACCGCCAAGGGCCCGCTCCTGGACCGACGTTGGGGTGCCCGTACTGGGCGGTCGGGATGCAGAGGGCATTGGAGTCGGCAATCGGCTTGCCCAGCAGGTCGACCAGGGCGTTCTCGATGCTCGTGTTCTTGATGCCAGCGGAAGTGAGAAGAAGCTTCATCATGCCTTTCCAAGCTGCGCCACGTCCGAACGCTCAATAGAACACCCTCCACAATGGTGGCAGCCATGACCGAAGCGCTGTCCGCACCCAGCGGCCACCATCACACGGCGGCCAGTGCCAGCCGCGGGCGCCTGCTGGCCGTCCTGCTGCTGATCGTCGCCGTCCTGCTTGTCGAGGTGATCGGCAGCGTCCTCACCAACAGCCTGGCCCTGCTGGCCGATGCCGGCCACATGCTCACTGATGCGGTGGGCGTGGGCTTGGCGCTGCTTGCCATCTGGTTCGGCGCGCGGCCAGCCACGACCGGCAAGTCGTTCGGATACTACCGCCTGGAGATCCTGGCGGCCGCCGCCAATGCCGTCCTGCTGTTCGGCATGGCGGCCTTCATCCTGTTCGAGGCATTGCAGCGGCTTCGAACGCCGTCGGAGGTGCTCACCGGCCCGATGCTGGTCATTGCGACGCTCGGGCTGCTGGTCAACCTGGTGTCCCTCCGCCTCCTGCATGCCGGCTCGCAGGAGAGCCTCACCGTCCGAGGCGCGTACCTGGAGGTGTTGGGCGACCTGTTCGGCTCGGTGGCGGTGCTGGTGGCGGGCGTCGTGATCATGGCCACCGGCTGGGTGCAGGCCGACTCGATCGCCTCGGTGGCGATCGCCGTGCTCATCCTGCCGCGCGGATGGCGTCTGCTCAGCGACGCCATCGATGTGCTGCTGCAGGCGACGCCCAAGGGCATTGACATGGCCGAGGTGCGGGAGCACCTGCTGGGCGCTGAGAGCGTGGTCGACATCCATGACCTGCACGCGTGGGCGCTCACCTCGGGCATGAACGTGGTCTCCGCACACGTGGTGATGGCGCCGGGCGCTGATCCGGCGGCCGTCCTGGACGAGATCTGCCGCTGCCTGTCCGATGACTTCGACATGGAGCACTCGACCATCCAGCTCGAGACCAGCGACCGCCGCCGTCTGGAAGACACGGCGCACCCATGAGGAAAGAGCCCTCGAAGGGTGTACTGCGGGACATACAATCAGGCCACCACCGAGCAGGAGACGCGTGATGCTGAGCCGGATGGGGGCCGCGGTCGTCGCCGAGGCAGTCGGCACCTTCCTCTTCTTCTTCGTTGGAATCGGCGCAGCTGTCGCCGGGGCCGAGCTCGTCGGGCGTGGCATTCGCCCACGGCCTGGCGCTCGCCGTGCTCGTCTCCGCCTTGGGCGCGGTCTCCGGGGGCCATTTCAACCCGGCCGTGACCGTGGCGGTCCGGCTGTCCGGCGGGATCGGCTGGGGCGCGGCGGTGATCTACATCCTGGCGCAGCTGGTCGGCGGGGTGGCGGCAGGCTTCGCCGTGAAGGCCGTCTTCCCGGAGGCCTCGTTCGTCGCGGCCAACGGCGGGACGCCGGCCCTCGGTGATGGGATCACTGTGGCGGCTGGCATCGGCATCGAGGCCGTGCTGACGCTGCTTCTGGTCATGGCCGTGTTCGGCACGGCGGTCGATCCGCGCGCGCCGAAGCTGGGCGGCATGGCCATCGGCCTGGCGGTCGCAGCGGACATCATGATGGGCGGCCCGCTGACGGGCGCCGCCATGAACCCGGCGCGCTGGTTCGGTCCGGCGGTCGCATCGGGCGATTACACGAATTGGTACGTGTGGTGGATCGGCCCGTTGATCGGCGCCATCGTGGGCGCGGTGATCTATCGCTACGCGCTGGCGGGCGAAGCCGAACCGGAGGTCACCCCCGCTACGCCGGATCTCTAGGCTTCGGCGCCCGACCCGTTCAGCATCACCACACCGATGATGATCAGGCCGATGCCGGCCAGCTTGATGGCGTCCAGGGCTTCGCGGAAGACGACCCAGCCGATCACCACGATCACCGCCGTTCCGACCCCTGACCAGACGGCGTAGACGATGCCAAGCGGAATGCTCCGCAGCGTCACCGACAGGGCATAGAAGCTGATCGCGTAGCCGATCACCACCACCGCGCCCCAGCCCCAGTGGCGGAACCCGTCGGAGAGCTTGAGGGCGGTGGTCGCCACCACCTCCGTGCCGATCGCCAGCGCCAGCCACAGCACCGGATGCATGGGCGGTCCTCCTGCGGCTAGATGAAGAAGGTGAACAGGCTCGCGATGCGGGTGAAGGCGTCGGTGAAGATCAGGACGCCAATGGCCATGATGAACAGCCCGGACACGACCTGCACGGCCCGATGGTGGCGCCGCAGCCAGTCGAGCACCGGTTTCATGCTGGGCAGCGCCAACGCGGCGGCCAGGAAGGGAACCGCCAGGCCGGCGGAGTAGGCGGTCAGCAGCAACGCGGCTGCGCCGACGTCCGCCGACGAAGCGCCCATGGTCAGGATTGCCCCGAGCACCGCGCCGATGCATGGCGTCCAGCCGATGCCGACCAGCATCCCCAGCCCCACGGCCCGCGCCGAGCGGGCGGCCGGCAGCACCTCCAGCGGGGCGCGGACGCTCAGGCGATCCAGGATCGGGCCGAACAGGCCGGTGGTCACCAGCCCCAGCGCGATCACCAGCAGTCCGGCCACCTGCCGCACCAGCGGCCGATCGGCGCCGAACAGCTGGTGGCCCAGCAGCCCCACCGAGATGCCGAGCAGGATGAACAGGATGCTGAAGCCGGCCACGAACAGCAGGGCCTGGGCGAACACCGGCCCACGCCACGGCGCGGCTGAGGCGCCGGCGGTGCTCGCCACGGCGGCCGTCTCGCCGAGGAAGGCGAGGTAGACGGGCACCAGCGCCAGCACGCAGGGTGAGATGAAGCTCAGCACGCCGGCCACGAAGGCGAGGGCGAGGCTGATGTCGCTCATTCGGGCGCTACCGCGGCAGCGGCGCCGGACGGGACGACGCCCGGCTCGATGGTGATGGGCGCCGCGATGATCCAGAGCGACATCACCGTGTACGCGATCATCAGCAGGACCAGCGGCAGCCCCGCCAGCAGCCGGGCGCGAAGGAGAATCGCGCAGCGCAATGCGGTGCGCGAGCACCACGGCCACGATGTGACCGATCACGATCGCACCGACCGACAGGTACCAGACCACGCTCACCGGGATCCAGTCGAGGGGCGGTGCCACGGTGAGCAGCGGGTCGGCCAGGAGTTGGGGCAGCCAGACGATGCCCTGGATCAGCAGTGTCAGGTAGTGGGCGATCAGGTAGCCCGCCGCGATGGGCAGCAGGGTGGCGGCGTAGACACCGATCATCCGGCCCATTGGCGGAGGCGTGCGGAGCGGGTCGTGCAGCCTCCGCGTCAGGGCAGTGGCCACGCTGAAGGCGATCAGGAAGACCACCCACACCGCGGCCAGGCCAAGCGTCTGGATGATCAGCACGGTATTGAGCGCGCCGAATGCCTCCCAGACCGCAACGAAGAGCGGCTGCATCAGCGCGCCCCAGAAGGCGGTCTCCTGCAGCCCGTCGTAGGTCACGCCAGCAAGGGCCAGGATGATGAAGCCGGCGTCCGACCACTGCGCGTGCTGCACCTCCGTCAAGCCCACGAACCACGGCCGAAGCTCGGCGGCGCGTTCTCCGGGTTCGGCCGCAGCCGAGCACTCCGGGCAGTCGACGCACCGCTGAGGGTCGCAATCCTCGCCGCAGTCCTCGCACGTCGATTCGACCACCACCCGCCGGCCGATGGGCCCGATGCGCCCGAACCAGCCGAGCAGCACCTCGAACAGCTCCGCGTGGCGCAGCCAGGCGACGCGACCGAACAGCGTCATGCCCGGCCAGCGTCAGGATCGTGTAACCCAGCATCAGGTTGGCGACGGTGACCGGCGACTCGCTCTCCGGCAGCACGAGCTCCGCCCACACCGCGGCGAACAGGAACGCGACCGCCGGCCAGCGGCCGAGGCCGCGCGGGTAGGGGAGGCCGGCGTCCAATCGATCCAGGCCCGACCCGCTGCGCAATTCGCTCGAGGGCGCCGAACAGGGTCCGAAACGGGCTCAGGCTGGGCCACGGATTGCCGAGCAGGACGGCCACGATCGGCAGCCCCGTCCAGAAGAAGATCCAGAACAGGACCGCTGGCAGCGGCGAGATCGAGTCGACCCAGTAGCCAAGCACGATCGTGCCCACCCAGGCGATGACACCCGCCAGCCGCAGAACGGTCGAGGTGAAGGTCGGCGATGCCGGCGGGGACCTGCCAGGTGGGGTAGCTCGGCGTGCCTCGCGCGGGACGGATCACCACCACCGACACCGCGAACGAGGCAGCCACGGCCAGGGCGGCTCCCGCCAGGTAGAGCCCCAGCGGCACCGGCAGCGTGAAGACCTGGCCGATGGCGTGCGCTTCGGCGGGCGCCGGCACGGCCAGCAGCCAGGCGGCAAGCGTGCCGCCCGTCAGCCCGATCCGGGCCAGCCATAGGCCGAGGCCGCCCCAGCGCATCAGCCTGCCACTGGCCGGCGGCTACGGCTCATGGACGGTGAGCGTGCCGACGTCTATCTCCGCCGGGCCGTCGGTCGTATGCAGCGCGATCGGGAACTGGCCGCTGCGCACCGCGTCGAACGCGAACACGGTCTCCTGGCCGGCGCGCACCTCGGTGGCCGGGACCTGGTCGTCGTAGCCATGCAGGTGCAGCACGCCGTCGCGTTCGATCGGTGAAGGTGATCGTCACCGCCTGTCCCCGGCAGGCTTCGAGCGCGGCGGGCTCAAGGTGCTCGTCGCTCAGCGTGGCCTCGAGGCTGACCGACGGGTCGTGGCAGGTCGCCGGCAGCCCGGCGTCACCCACGCAGGCGGTGAGCAGGGCGAGCACGAGCACGGCCGCGGCAAACAAGCTCGCGCGACCGTGCCTGGGATTGGACATTCTGCCACCCATGTATGAAGCGGCCCGCCGTGTGGCGGGCCGCCCCATGCTAGCGGAGCGCCAGGCGCCGCACGCCCAGCACCGCGGCCAGACCGATCAGCAGCATGCCCACCGTGGGGAGCGGCGACGGCTGGCCGTACGGCAGCGCCGTGTCCGGGCCCTCGTCGTGCTCACCGCCGGTCGGCTCGGGGATCGCCTCCTCGGTGTTGTAGCCGAAGCTGAAGGTGCCCTCGATCTCGTGGCCATCCACACCGGCGACGGTGTAGCTGACCGTGTAGACGCCAGGATCCGCGATGCTGACATCGCCTTGCAGCACGTTGCGGTCGGCCACGGTCAGGTCGACTTCGCCGGCTCCGACCTCGTTGCCGTCAGCATCGGCCACGGTGAAGGTGGAGTGGTCCGGGTCGAGCTCATCGTCGAAGGTGATGGTGACCTCGGTCGGCGCGGAATCCAGGTTGGCGCCGGCCTCCGGTGAGCTCGAGGTGAGCTCGACATGGGCGCTGGCCACGGCCGGGATGGCAAGCAGCGCCAATGCGGCAAGGCTGATCAGTAGCAGTCGCGCAGGTCTGCGCATCGGTTCATTCCTCAGGTAACACGTGGGCGAGGGCGGAGGCTCTCGCGGAATCGGCCGCGGACCGCAAGGGGAGGACCGCGTCGTGGGCTGAGGGCGGTGACCATGCGCGTTCGCTGGCGCCGGTCCCACGAACAGGGTGCGCCAGCTCCCGACCCGCCGCGGCGGCGGTTGACGGTTGATCCGTGGCGCGCCGGCGGCGAGCTCGAGCCGTCGCAGCGTGGTGCCGATCGCCAGGCCAGCCGCGCCCAGCAACAGGCCCAGGCCGGCGAACACGGGCAGCACCGAGCTGTACTGGCCCGAGAGCAGCGGTTCGAGGAGCGGCACGTGCCCGTGCTGGGTGACGTGCTCGAGGTTCTCCTGGACCAGAAAGGCGGCCAGCGCCAGCACGGTCACCAGCGCCCAGGTGCGCAGCAGCGCGCCCGCGTCCGGCATGCTCAGCGTCGGCGTCTGCCGCAGGCGAAGTCGAAGGGCCAGGATGCGCCAGGCGGCGAGGCTCAGCCCCACGGCCGCGCCCATGATGACCAGCGCGACGGCAAGGCCCCAGGCCGGTCCGTGGTCTGCCGCTTGAAGCCCGGTCTCGCCCGCGGCTCCGTGGCCGGCAGCCAGGGCCAGCTGATGCCCGGCCACGCTCAGGAGGATGGCCAGCGCCAGCCCGCGTCGCAGGCTCATCTCGCCGGCCCGTCGAACCGGGCGCGGAGGTAATTCACGAGATCCCACCTGTCACGTTCCGCGAGGGTACCGGCGAAGCCGGGCATGCCGGTCCCGACGGTGCCCACCGCGATCCGGTAGTTGAGCGCGCCGTCCGTCAGCTGCGGCACCGCACTGGTCGAGCGGCGTCACGCTCCAGCCGAGTCGCTGGGCCGTCGGCCCGTCGCCGTTTCCCTCAATCCCATGGCAGGCGGCGCAGTTGGCGAGGTAGTACGACTCCCCAATCGACAGGGATCGCCCATCCGCCTGGACGGGGTTTGGCTTGGCCGATGCGGCGGCCGGAACCTGGTTCGCGGCCTGCACGAGCGCACGCGAGCCCGCAACCAGCCCCAGGACGACGGCCAGGGCCACCACCGCGACGCGCGCGATGGCCAGGATCCGCGCCGAGCGTCGCCGAGCCAGCAGGCCGAGCACCACGGCCACGCCCAGCAACCCAAGCACCAGCAGCCACGAGCCGAGGCCGGCGGGCAGCCAGCTCCAGATGGTCGAGATGATCGGCGACACGCCGACGCCGTTGTCCGGCGGCGGCACCGATTCGGGCGGCCGGGGCTCCGCCACGGGCAAGTCGAAGTTGGTCGAGTCGTCGCGCAGTCCCGCGCGGCGAACGATGACCTCCAGCTGCCAGTCGCCGACGACTGGCGTGTACGCGCCGGTCGCGCCCCACAGGCCGGGGTCGCTGGCCGCGTTCAGCTGCACGCGCTCGCCGGTCAGGCCGGAGTCGGCCGGCGGGGTGAAGACCATGAAGACGCGCTGGACGTCGGTCCGCGGCATGCCCGTGTCCAGGTCCGCCACGCCGACCTGGTAGCGCTGATTGCCGGGTGACGGCAGGTCGATGGCGGCATGCACGGACGACTGGCCGGCCTCGCCGTATAGGTGCAGCGTCCCAACCGCCGTCAGCACCGGCGCCGGCTGGCGATTGGCCGATGGCTGCCCGCTCACCAGACCGGCTGCAGCCAGCACGGCCAGCGTGCCGACCGCCAGCTCGATCCCGATCAGCGGCAGCGCCCGCCGTGCGCGGCCCAGCCGGAGGAGGAAGTAGTTGATGGCGCCGATACCGACCGCCACACAGAAGAGGAAGGCCTTCGAGAGCAGCAGGTTGCCGTATTCGCTGGCGACGAGCTCACGCGGATTGCCGAGCAGCAGCGGCGAGTTGGCGAGCCCGGTGAGCACCACCACCGGCGCGGCCACGAGGGCGACCCGCGAGTGCCGCCGCAGCGCCGCCGGCACCGCCGGTCGCGCGCGACGGAGCAGCAGGAACAGACCGACCAGCGTGCCGATCCAGGTGGCCACTCCCAGCAGGTGCACCAGGTCGATGGCGCCCATCAGTGGGCCGCCCTGCGCCGCCGCATGCCCGGCGAAGCTCATCCCGCCCAGCGTCACCACGGCCGCGCCCAGCATCGCGCTCAGCCAGCCGCGGTCCGCACTGCAGCGGCGCAGCGCGCTGCCCGCGCCGGGCCTCGTTGTGCGCGACCCATCGGCTGACGGCAAGCCCGAACGAGGCCAACGCCCCCAGCAACGCCACCCGCATGCTGATCGCGAACGGCGTCCAGCCGAACGGCGACGCGAAGTCGAGCGGGAAGTTGGTGCCGTGCCCAAGATGGCCGCCGGAGGCGATGATCGGGCGGGCCGCCAGCGTCAGATACACCGCCAGGCCCAGCAGTGCCAGCGCCGCTGCCACGCTGGTCGGACCCCACGGCGCTGCCACCTCGCCGGTACCGGACGCGGCCAGCGCGGGCCGCGCCGAGAAGAGCCAGAAGATCACGATCCCCGCCAGCGCCAGCGCGGCGGCCAGCGCCAGCCACCGCGCCGCGACGACATCGAGCCCGGAGGAGAGCGAGGTGGACGAGCTGGTGACGTTCGGCGGCGCCGCCGTGCCCGTGGGGTCAATACCGAAGGCGAAGATCCCGCTGCCGACATGGCCGTCCACCGCCGAGGTCACCTGGTACGAGACGGTGTAGGTCCCAGGCGTCAACGTGGGCAGCGTGATGGTGGCCGTGGTACCTGCTCGCGTCGACGGTCACGGCGCCGACGCCCGGGATCAGGCGCTGCTGCGTGTCGAGCAGCGTGACGGAGGCGGATGGCGCGTCGATCGCCTCGGAGAAGACCATGGTCATCTCGGCCGGCGATTCGGGGAGGACCGCATTGGCCGCCGGATTGGAGGAGACGAGCTCGGCGTGGGCGAGTGCCCGCGCGGGCAGAACGATCCCCATCGCGAGCAGCGCGAGGCACAGGGCGGCGGCTCGACCAGGGTGAACGGCGCGGGTCTTTCGGATCAAATCCTCGCTCGGCCAATCGGGGAAATGCCGAGCGAGTATACGGAGGCGGGCACGCTCGCCCGCCTCACCTCATCGGGTCGTGGGATGGATCAGTGGGCCGCCTTGGCCACGTCGGAATCCTCGTCAACCTCGATGTCGTGGCGTTCGGCCGCACTCAGGATCTTCTTGGCGGCCTCCTGCCTGGCGTTGTCGGACTGGAACTCGGTCTGGTTGAAGCGGCTGATGGCGTTGCGGATGTGCGACTCGTCGTGGATCGGCAGGTGCTCGCCACCTTGTCGGTCGACGTAGGCGAACTGGTCCTTGCGAAGCTCGTCGCGGTCGCGGGTGCTCAGCTCTGGCATCGGTCTGTCTCCTGCGTGGGCTACGAGGGCATGCCATGCAGGAGGTGTGCCGGGCTGGTCAGTCCTCCGCGAAAAAGGGATCGTCGCCATACAGCTCCAGCCAGCGGCGGCGCATCTGGCGGATGGTGGCGATCACCGCCTCCTCGGGCGTGCCGGGCGGCAGGAGGCCGCCGATCGCCGCCCGCACCGGCTCAGCGCCCTCGATCTCGAGCAGCGCCAGGTAGTCGTGCACCCGCTGCGCGGGCGTCTTGCCCTGGGCGCGCATCCGGACCAGCACGTCCGCCTCGTGGTCGAGGGCGCCGTCGTAGTCGGTGTCGGATCGCTGCAGCTCGGCCATCAGGGCGGGCACGTGGTCCAGGCGAGGATCGGAGTACGCCCAGCGCACGAAGGAGTCGATCGCCTGCGGTTGCCGCTCGTGGTGGCCGGCGTGGAATCCCTGCAGGTAGCTGCGTCGCTCGGCCTCGGTGCGGGTCAGCGCGATCTGCACGACCTGGCGCATCTCCGGGGTCCAGCGACGGAGCGACTCCACGAACTGGCGCAGCGTCAGGCTGCCAGCCGGCTGCGGCTGGAAGCGGTGCTCATGGGGCTGCTGCACGGGCCCGTATACTAGCCGCCGCATGCCCCGCTTGACCTCGGCGGGCCCGTGGACCCGCCTGGCGGTCGGGGTCGCTGTGCTCGCTCTCGCCCTGATCGTCGTCCTCAATACGTCGCTGCCCGCGCGTCCCGCGCAGGCAGCCGATGACGTCCTCCGCTACCTGGGCGGCGAGCCGAAGACGCTGGATCCCGCTTTCATCAGCGACGCGGCGGACGTGCAGCTCCTGCTGCAGCTTTACGCCGGACTGACCAGGCTGGACGAGAACGGTGAGCCGTATCCGTCGTTGGCCGAGTCGTGGACCGTCAGTGACGACGGCACGACCTATACCTTCCGGCTGCGTGACGACCTCCAGTTCTCGGACGGGTCGCCGCTGCGCGCCGAGGACGTCCGCCGCTCGTGGCTGAGGATCCTGGACCCGGCCACCGGCAGCTCCGCCCCGGACGTGCTGACCATCATCGCCGGCGCCGACGAGCGGCTGGCCGGCGGAGCGGAGGACGCCGTCGGCCATCCAGGCGCCCGACGCCACCACGCTCGTGGTGGAGCTGCGCCACGCGGCGACCTACTTCCCGGAGATCGCGGCAACGCCGACCGCGTTCGTCGTGCCCCCGAAGGCCGATGCCAGTCGCGGCTGGCAGACCGTCGACAGCTTCATCGGCTCCGGCCCGTACGTCGCGGACGCCCTGGACGGCCAGGCGCTGACGCTCGTCGCCAACCCGGAGTACGTGGCCGGTCCGCCACCCATCACCCAGGTGCAATGGCTGACCCAGGTTGAGAGCGACAGCGTGGGCGCCTATGCCGATGACCAGGTTGACCTGGCGGGCGTCAGCGGCTTCGACGCCAGCTGGATCGCGTACGACCCCGACTTCGGTCCAGCCCTGCACGAGGCCGCGCCACTGAGCGTGCAGTACTTCGGCTTCGACACCTCGCGTCCTCCGTTCGACGACGCCAGGGTGCGTCAGGCGTTTGCGCTGGCGCTCGACCGATCCAGGCTGGTGCCGCTGTCCGAGGGCGCCAACGGCGAGCCCGCCTCGAGCGTGGTGCCGCCGGCGCTGTGGCCGGACGGGCTCGACAACGACCTGCCCCATGACGTGGCGGAGGCGCAGCGGCTGCTCGACCAGGCGGGCTACGTCGATCGGCAGGACCTGGGCGAGATCGTGGTGGCGGACGTGGGTCTGGGAGTGGGTCCGGCGGTCGAGGTCTGGCGCGATGAGCTTGGCGCCCAGATCACGATCGAGAGCATGGACTTTGCCGACTACCTGGTCGCCCTGGAGGACGATCCGCCGCAGGTCTTCACCATCAACTGGATCGCGGACTACCCCTCGCCCTATGCGCTCTACAGCCTGCTCCTGCTGCCACGGGCCGCCAGCAACTACGGCGGCTGGACCGATGCGGACTTCGTGCGGCTGCTGCAGGCGGCCTCGGCCGCAGAAGGCGACGCGGCGCAGGCGGCCGCCTACCGCGACGTGGACGCGTACGTCGACGAAGCAGGCGCCGCTGATTCCCTGGTCGTATCCGACCAGCTGGTGGCTGGTCCGGCCCGGCCTGCGCGGGCTCGGCAACCTGACGACCGGCATCCTGGACTTCGGGAGGGTGTCATGGGACGGCTGAGGCTGGCGGGGCCGATGGTCGTCGCCATGCTGCTGCTCGGCGCGTTGCCGGCCCCGGCGTTCGGCTTCACCGGCTTCTCCAACCTGGAGGCGGATGCGACCTTCGGCGAGCAGATGACGTTCAGCGTGGACCTGGCGGGCGGAGCACCGGCCGAGCTGGAGCTGCTGATGCGCTTCGCGGGCTCCGAGTCGACCTTGGTGGCGCCGGTGCAGGCGGACGGCGACCAGGCGACCTACGTCTGGGACGCCGCCGAGCGCTACGTCGTGCCGAACACGGAGATCGACTACCAATGGCGGGCGACGGAAGGCGGGCGAACGACGCTCAGCGCAGAGGCGTCGCTGCTCTACGACGATGACCGGCGCAGGGCTGGACTGGCAGACGGCGGTGATCGGCGAGGCGACGGTCCATTGGTACGGCGGCAACGAAGATGTGGCGCGGCACCTGGGTGAGCTGACGGCTGGCGGCGCGGCGCAGGCCGAGGAGCTGCTCGGCCACGAAATGGACGGCGCGGTCGACATCTTCATCTACGACGCCCGCGAGGACTTCTTCGGGGCGCTGGGGCCGGGTGCGCGCGAGTGGTTCGGCGCCGCCACCTTCCCGCCCCTGCGGACGATCTTCATGTGGCTGGGGGCGGGTGCGGAGTCCTACCTGGAGACGACGGTCGTCCACGAGGTGACGCACGTCGTCTTCAATGACGCGACGGTGAATGCATTCCACGATCCGGCCAAATGGCTGAACGAGGGCCTGGCGACGTGGGCGGAGGACCGCTCGGCGGATGCGCAGCACTCGACCGTCCAATCCGAGGCGTCCGGAGGCGGTCTGCTGTCCTTCGACGCAATCGCATATGACTTCCCGTTTGGCGAGCGTGGCGCGACACTGTCCTACGCGATGGGCACGACCATGGTCGACATGATCATCGACGGCTACGGCGAGGACGCGATCGCACGGATCGCGGAGGCCTACCGTGCCGGCGCGTCCGACGACGAGGCGTTGGCGGACGGGACCGGCCTCCCCGCCGATCAGCTGTATGCCGACTACTACGACGAGTTCGGCGTGGATGAGCCCGGGCCGGTCGAGGCCGCCGCCATCCCACCGTCCGACGTCGACAAGCCGGGCGGCGCCCAGGCTCCCAGCGCGTCCGGCGCGGAGTCGCCGGCCCCGGGTTCCGGGGGGTCGTCGGCGACGTCGCAGACGATCCTCGATGACCCTCTTTTCGTGGTCTTCACCGTGGCCGGCGTGGCGATCCTGGGCATCGCCGGCTTCGGCGCCTGGTCGGCCCGTCGCCGCCGGAGCGACGGAGAGCCGTCGTGAGCGTCATGGCCAGCCGCGGCGGACGGCGCTTTCGCACCGCGTCGACCTGGGGCATCTCGATCGCGGTGGCACTCGCGGTCGTCGGCTTCATCGGTGCCATGCAGTGGAACAGCGCGTTGGCGCGCGACCAGTTCACGACCTCGGCGCAGCAGGTGCTCGCCGCCCAGGTCGCCGACCTCGAGACGGAGCAGGACACGCTCCGCCAGGAGCTCGGCACGGCCAACGCCCAGGTGCAGCGCCTGCAGCAGCAGTCGACCGGCAGCTCGGTGGCGCTCGAGGAGCTGAACCGGCAGCTGGCGGAGGCGCGTCTGGAGGCAGGTCTCATGGCGGTGCGGGGGCCGGGGGTGACCGTCGAGATCGCAGATTCGAAGCGCGTCGTCCCGCCTGGCGAGAACCCGTCCAGCTTCATCGTGCTGGTCGATGACCTGCGCGACATGGTCACCGCACTGTGGGCATCCGGCGCCGAGGCAGTCAGCATCAACGGCGAGCGGCTGGTTGCCACCTCCTCGATCTACGGCGTCGGGGCATCGGTCCTGGTCAACACCGCCTTCCTGTCTCCGCCATTCCGAATCGAGGCCATCGGCAGCGACGGCTTGCTGGAGCGTTTCCAGTCGCATCCCGCCTTCCTCGGCCGGGTTGCCCAACGGATCGACTTCTTCGGGCTGGAGTTCGCATCCCAGGTATCGACCGAGCTCACGCTGCCGGCCTTCATCGGTTCCACCCGCTTCCGCTGGGCGGTTCCGTCGGAGGAGACGCCATGACCCGCAACGTGGCGCAGGTCAGCCTGTTCGCGGTCGGTCTGCTGGTGGGCCTGCTGCTGATCGGCCAGCTGCGCTCCCAGGAGCGCCCGACCGAGATCAGCAGCCTGTCCGCGCAGGAGCTGTCGCAGCTGATCGAGACGCTCTCCAATCGGAACGTCGAGCTGCGCGCGGCGCTCAGCGACCAGCGCGACACACTGCGCGAGTACCAGGCCGCTGGACCGGTGGGCCAGAGCGCGCTGCAGGTGAGCCGCGAGGACCTGCGGCGCATCACCGCCTTCGGCGGGCTCGCTCCGGTGACGGGGCAGGGGATCACGCTGCAGGTAGACGGCGACCTTGACGCGATCGCGCTCAACGACCTGCTGAATGAGCTGCGCAATGCCGGCGCCGAGGCGCTGGCAGTCGATGAGACCCGCATCACGCACCGTTCGGTGGCCGTCCAGGGGCCGACCTCCCTGCTGGTCGACGAGGTGCCGGTCGGCCGCCGTTTCACGGTGCGCGCCATCGGCTCACCGGAGGGCCTGCTGTCGACCATCGAGCGGCCGGGCGGCATCATCCCGCAGCTGGAGCAGTTCATCGACGCCTCGATCGTGGCCCGGCAGTCGGACGACCTCGAGCTGCCGGCCACCCAGGCCGACCTGGTCCCGCAGGTCGCGCAGCCGGCCGAATGAGGATTGCCGCCCCGCCGAGCGCCACCCTCGGTAGCATGGGGACGCCATGGATGAGCTGATCGAGCGCGCGCTGGACTCCGCCCAGGCGGCTGGGGCGCAGTACGCGGACATCCGCCTCACCGAGCGGGAGACCGAATCGCTGACGGTCAAGAACGGCGCCCTGGAGGCCGCGTCGTCGAACCTGACCACCGGATTCGGCGTGCGCGTGCTGGTTGCCGGCGCCTGGGGCTTTGCCGGCTCGGCGGTCATGACCAACCCGGAGGTTGAGCGCGTGACGCGCGAGGCGATCGAGATCGCCCGCGCCAGCGGCCTTGCGGCCGGCGATCCGGTGGAGCTGGACGACACCACGCCACAGGTCGCGCGCTACGCGACGCCGCTGGAGGAGGACCCCTTCAGCGTCTCGATCGACGACAAGCTGGCGATCCTGTTCGAAGCCGACGCGGCCATGGCCCGCGTGCCCGGCATCATCGTGCGGGAGGGCTCCATCGAGGGCGGGCGCGAGCGGAAGACGTTTGCCTCCACCGAGGGTGCGCGAATCGAGCAGGAGCTGACCGAGGCCGGCGCCGGAATCGAGGCCACCGCCGTGAACGAGTCCGAGTCGCAGATCCGCAGCTGGCCCAACTCGGCCGGTGGGCAGCACGTGACCGGAGGCTTCGAGGCCGTTCGCGCCATGGACCTGCCCGGCAACGCGCAGCGGATCGCCGAGGAGGCGGTGGCGCTGCTGACCGCGGAGGAGTGCCCGTCGGGACCGATGACGCTGCTGGTCGACTCCTCCCAGATGGCCCTGCAGGTCCACGAGTCGTGCGGCCACCCCATCGAGCTCGACCGCGTCCTCGGCATGGAGGCCAGCTTCGCCGGCACCTCGTTCCTGACCCTCGACAAGCTGGACACGCTGCGCTACGGCAGCGAGATCGTGAACATCGACGCCGATGCCACCGCGCCCGGCGGCCTGGGCACCTTCGGCTTCGATGACGAGGGCGTGCCGGCCCAGAATGTCCCGATCGTGAGCGGCGGCCGCTTCGTCGGCTACCTGACCAGCCGCGAGACGGCTCCGGTCATCGGCCGTCGCAGCATGGGCAGCAGCCGGGCATCGGGCTGGAACGTCATCCCCCTGATCCGGATGACCAACGTCAACCTGCGGCCGGGCGAGGCCGGCACGCTCGACGACCTGATCGCCGATACCGATGACGGCCTGCTCGTCAGCACCAATCGGTCCTGGAGCATCGACGACCGGCGACTGAACTTCCAGTTCGGCACGCAGATCGGCTGGCGAATCCGCAACGGCCGGAAGGCCGAGATGATCCGCAACCCGACCTACACGGGCATCACGCCCGAGTTCTGGGGTGGCTGCGATGCCATCTGCAGCGATAGCGAGTGGCGGCTGTGGGGCGTCCCGAACTGCGGCAAGGGTGAGCCGATGCAGACCCACCGCGTCGGTCATGGCGCCGCCCCGGCGCGCTTCCGGAACGTGCGGGTCGGAGTCGGCCGATGGTAGCCACCCACACCGGCCGGCGAGCCGCGCCCGACGAGGTGCTGGACCTGGCGCTGCGCATGGTGCGCGGAGAGGCGGAGGCCCTCTACCTGGCCAATGACGCGGCGCTGACCCGCTTTGCCGGCTCGCGCATCCACCAGAACGTATCCCAGCACGACGCCAGCCTGCGGGTGCGCATCCTGGAGGGCGGCCGCACCGGGGTGGCCAGCACCAATCGCCTCGACGACCAGGGCATCGCCGAGGTCGTGGCGCGCGCCGCCGAGCTCTGCCGCCGCGCGGCAGCCGAACCCGGATCCCGTGCCGCTGGCCCCTGCCGAGGCTGGAGCCGGCGACAGCGAGCTGGGCTACGTGGCGGCAACCGCGGAGGCCGAGCCGGAGCGGCGAGCCGAGGGCGCGCGCGCCGTGATCGCCGCCGCGCAGGCGCAGGCGACCTGATCGCCAGCGGCGCCTTCTCGACCGATGTCTCGACCATCGCCATCGCCAACACCAATGGCCTGCGCTCCAGCCACACCAGCACGCAGGCCAAGCTGCTGACCGTGATGACCGGCGCGGACCGCGCCTCGGGCTATGCCCAGGCGATCAGCACCGACGTGGGCGCCATCGACGCCGCGGCCATCGGGGCCGAGGCCGCCGACAAGGCGGCGCGCTCCGCGGACGCCACCGACCTGGAGCCGGGTGCCTACGACGTGATCCTGGAGGAGTACGCGGTCCAGACCATCCTGGAATACCTCGCCTACGCCGGCTTCTCGGCCCTGGCCGTCGAGGAGGGTCGCTCGTTCATGGACCTGGGCAACCGGGTGATGGGCGATAACGTCTGCATGTGGGATGACGGCACCGATGCGACCGGGCTGCCGATCGGCGGCCGACTTCGAAGGAGTCGCCAAGCAGCGGGTCGACCTGGTGACCGATGGCATCGCCACGGCGGTGGTGCACGACACGGCCACCGCGCGGCGAGCCGGGGTCGCGTCCACCGGCCACGCCCTGCCGGCGCCGAACACGTTCGGGCCCATGACCTGGAACCTGTTCATGGCGCCAGGCTCCAGCTCCAAGGAGGCGATGCTGTCATCGATCGAGCGCGGGATCTGGGTCACGCGCTTCCACTACGTGAACATCGTCCATCCGCGCAAGGCGGTGCTGACCGGCATGACCAAGGACGGCACCTTCCTGATCGAGAACGGCCGAATCGTGCGGCCCATCCGCAACCTGCGCTTCACCGAGGAGATCCCCGCCGCCTTCAGCCGCATCGAGGCGATCAGCGCCCAGACCAAGATGGTCGGCGCCGAGTACAGCGGCATCAACGCCCGCGTTCCCGCCCTGCGCATCGGTCAGTTCGCCTTCACCGGCGCGACCGCCGCCGAGTCGGGAGCGTGACGTTGCCCGCCGTCGAGCTGCACGTCGGCGACCTGATCTCGCTTCGCAAGGAGCACCCATGCGGCGGCGCGCGAATGGCGCGTGCAGCGGATCGGCGCCGACATCGGCCTGGTCTGCGCCGGCTGCGGACATCGGATCCTGATGGACCGCCTTGACGTCGAGCGCCGCTACACCGGCCATCGCGAGCACGGCCCCGAGGCCGGCGTGTGACCGAGTTGGAGCTCCCGCAGGACATCGGCAGCCAGGACCTGTCGGGCGCCGGCAGCGTCTTCCGCAACCGCAGCTTCGTGTTGCTCTGGGTGGCGCAGCTGCTGAGCCAGCTCGCCAGCAACATGGTGCTGGCCGCGCTGATGGCCACGGTCGTGAGCGCCACCGGCTCGAACACGGCCAACGCGGTGCTGATCCTGACCTTCCTGGTGCCGGCGGTCATCTTCAGCACGGTGGCCGGCGTCTTCGTGGAGCGCAGCGACGCGCGGCATCATCATGCTCGGCTCCAACGTCCTGCGGGCCGGGCGGCACCGTCCTGTTCATCTTCGTCGGCACGCACGTCGGCCTGATCCTGGTGCATCAACTTCTTCATCGCCACCGTCACGGCCTTCTTCGCGCCGGCGGAGCTGACCGCCACTGCCGCGCCTCGTCGACCGGCGGAACCTGATGGCCGCCAACTCGGTCTTCGTGCTGACCGTGAACGCCACCTTCGCCATCGGGTTCGGGTTCTTCGGGCCGCTGCTGCTGACGACCGCCGGAGCGAACGCCGTGTACGTGGTGGTGGCGGTGATGTTCGGACTGGCCGCCCTGGCCATCATCCCGCTGCCCGCCGTCCGTCCCGAGCGCGTGGCGACGCTCGCCACGGAGACGACGGTCCATGCCCTGCGCGCGGTGATCGACCAGGTCCAGGAGGGCATCCAGTTCGTGCGCAGCCACCGGCGCATCGCCTGGTCGCTTGGCTACCTGGGCATCGCGGCCAGCCTGATCGGGGTGATGGGCGCCATCGGTCCCGGCTTCGCGACCGACATCCTGGAGCTGCGGCCCGAGGACTTCTTCTTCATCATGGGTCCGGCCGGCCTGGGCGCCGTGATCGGCATCCTGTTCCTGAACGCGTACGGCAAGGGCATCCCGCGCCGCCTCGTGATCGACATCGGCCTGGTGGCGATGGGCATCACCCTCATCGGCCTGGCGCTGGTGAAGCCGGTCACCTCGGCCGTGGCGCCCGCCCTCGGCACCATCGAGAGCAATCTGCCCGAAGCGCTCGCGCCGCTGATGTCGCTCATCGCCGTGGTCGTGCTCATCGCCGTGTCGGCGGGGATCGAGTACGCCTTCGTCGCCATCCCATCGCAGACCGCCCTGCAGGAGGAGCTGCCGGTCGGCGTGCGCGGCCGGATCTTCGGCATCCTGAACACCCTGCTGTCGGTCGCGTCGTTCCTGCCCGTGCTGATCGCACCGGTCGTGGCCGACCTCATCAACCTCGATGTTCGCGGGGGCGGGCATTCCCGTTCGTGATGGCGGTGCTGGGGGCCCTGACGCTCTGGATCGGCATCGCTTCGTGGCGGCATAACGCCGCCGCCGGCCTGCATGGCGGTGGCACGCTTCCCGAGCCTCCCATGGCGGGCGAGGATGCGCAGTAGGCTCCTGGCCGGAGCCATCCTCGTCGCTTCGGCGCTGATCGCGTGGCTGGCCATCAGTGACCGGCTCGCCGCGCGACTGCTGCAGGGCGCCATTGGCCTGTCCCTGGTGTACGTCGGCTTCCTGGCCTGGCGCGGCTGGCGGGTGATGCGTGACGCGCGGCGTCGAGCCATCCCCAGCGGCGGACGCGCGCCCGCATGGATCACGGTCCTGGTCCCGGCCGCCGACGAGGCAGCGGTGATCGGGACGGTGGTGGCCGACCTGCTGGCGCAGGACTACGCCGATGAGGGTCGGCGCCGGTTCGACGTGCTGGTGCTTGACGATGGGTCGTCCGACGCGACCGGCGAGCTCGCACGCGCTGCCGCGGCCGCCGCGCCGGAGGCCGTCACGGTCTGCCGTCGCGAGGCGGGTTCCGGCCCACGCACCAAGGGCGCGGTGCTGGCCTGGGCGCAGCCGCAGGTGCGCGGCGACGTGGTGGCGGTTATCGACGCCGACGCCCACCTGCCGTCCTGACTTCCTGTCGCGTGCCATGGCCGCGTGGTCGCGGGACCCCGATGCGGCCGCGCTCCAGGTGCAGCGACGCGACGCGAACCGGCGAACCAGCTGGCTGACCGCGGCCCAGGACGAGGAGCAGCTGATGGACATGGCCAGCCAGTGCGGCCGCTGGTCGACCGATGGCACCGCCGAGCTGCGGGGCAACGGGATGCTCATCCGCCGTGAGCGCCTGGAGGCGATCGGTGGCTGGGCGCCGACCGCGCTCACCGAGGATCTCGAGATTTCGACCCGGCTCACCCTGCATGGCGAGCATGTGGCGCTGGCGCCAGAGGTCACCGTGGTGGAGGAGGCGGTCGAGTCGCTGGGCGCGCTGTGGCGGCAGCGGATGCGCTGGGCGGAGGGCAGCCTGCGCCGCCTGATCGAGCTCGGTCCGCCCCTGGTGGCGAACCGGGCGCTGCCGCTCGGGCGACGGCTGGACTTCATCGTCTTCGTTGGCGAGTTCGTGATCCCGCCGCTCTTCGCCGCGTCCATCGCTGCCAGCCTGGTGACGGTGGTGCTGCCGCGACCCTCCGACTGGACGGTGCCCGTCACCCTGTTCATCGGCTACGGGCTCGGCACCTACCTGCTCGCGCTGGCCGGCCTGGCGGCGGCCGGCGAACGGTCGGTCCGGCTGCTGGGGCGGAGTCTGCGCGGATCCCTCTTCCTCAGCCACTGGCTGCTGGTGGTCCCGGCCGCGCTGCTGCGGATCGCCCTGTGGCCGCGCGCCACGGAGTTCGCCCGCACTGCGCGACGCTCGATGGTGGACCGATGAGCCCTCCACGCGCCGGCACCGTGGTGATCGGCCAGATCGTGATTGCCGCCGAGGCGGAGCGGCTGGTCACGGCCGAGGCGATCGGGATCGCCGATGGGCGCGTGGTGAGCAGCGGCACGCGGGACGAGGTGGTCGAGGCGGCTCGGCCCGACGCGGCGAGAATCGAGGTCGGTCCGCGGGCGGTGGTTCCCGGATTGCGCGACTTCCACCTCCACCTGGTCGGCATGGCGCGCGCCCGGCGCGAAGTCGTGCTGGACGGAGCCACCGACGTTGCGTCGGTGGTCGGCCTGCTGCGCTCGGGCGCCGAGCGCCTGCCGGCCGATGCCTGGCTGCGGGGGCGCGGCTGGCGCGAGGAGGCCATGACCGGCGCTGATCGCGAGACGCTGGACCGCGCCGTGGGTGGCCGTCCGGCGCTGGTCTACAGCCACGACGGCCACTCGGCATGGGCGTCATCCGCGGCGCTCCACCGTGCGCGGCTCGACTCCTCAGCGAGAGACCCGGTCGGGGGACGCCTGGAGCGCGACGTTGGGGGTGAGCTGTCCGGCGTGCTGCGCGAAACGGCCACGGACCTGGTTGAGCGCGTCGCCGAGCGGCTCCGCGGGGAGCACCTTTCTCGCGCCGTCGACGAGACCGTGGCGGAGCTGGCCGCGCTGGGCGTTACGGCCGTGGTGGATGCCGGCGACTCGGCGCCGGACGGCGGGGCCGGACCGTACGCGGTGCTCGGTGACCGCGCTTCGGCGCTGCTTTCGCTTCGTGACCGCCTGGACGGGAGGGTGCGGCTGACCGTGAACCTGCCCGCCGACGCGATCGCCGACGCCGCCGCGACTGGGACTGCGGAGCGGTGCCTCGATCGAGGGCAGCCAGACGCTGCGTATCGGCTGGGCCAAGGCATTCGTGGACGGGGCGCTCGGCTCGCGCACCGCGGCGCTGTTCGAGCCGTACACCTGCGGACCCGCCGACCAGACCGGCATCCCGCGCCTGTCGCCTGACGAGCTGGACGCGCTCATCGCCGCGGGCCGGGCGGCGGGGATCGGCCTTGCCATCCATGCGATCGGTGATCGTGGCGTGTCGGACGTGCTGGATGCCTTCGACCGGGCGGCCCCGCGTGGACCCGGGGCGCCGCCGGACCGGATCGAGCACCTGCAGCTGATGCGGCCGGGGGATCGGCCCAGGCTCGCCGGCCGCGATCTCACCGCCAGCATGCAGCCGGTGCATTGCGCCGCCGACCGGCCGATGGTGGAGGCCTGCTGGGCCGATCGCCTGGCGGACGCGTACCCCATCGCCGCCCTGCGCGCGGCGGGAGCGCGGCTCGCATTCGGCTCCGACGCGCCGATCGAGTCGCCGAACCCGTGGATCGGCATCTTCGCGGCCGTGCATCGTCGTTTTCCGGGCGACGGCACGGCTGACTGGCAGGCGCAACAATCGATTGGGATGGAGGCCGCCCTGTTCGCCTACACGGCGGCTTCCGCCCTTGCCGGCGGCGTGACGGACGAGGGCCACCTCCGTCCGGGCGCCCACGCCGACCTGGCGGTGCTGAACGTGGATCTCGCCACCCTCGTCAGAGCCGATGAAGCGCTCGCGGACGTCGGCGCCGACCTCACGCTGGTCGGCGGCCGCGAAGTCCATCGGGCATAGCGCGAAAGCCGTTGCGCGGTCCGATGCGCCCAGCGTAGGATGCCGCCGAACCGAGCAAGCTCCATGGCCAGACGGAGGCAGCGATGGCAGATGGGGATGGGGGAGACAAGGCGTTCGAGATCGAGGAGGATCGGCTCCGACCGGTAGGGCCCGGCACCACGTCCTCGTCGTTCGACCCCACCCGTCTCGACTTCGGGCACTACGCTGGGCGCACCATCGAGGAGCTGGCTGCCTCCGACCCCGACTACCTGCGCTGGCTGGAGAAGCACCCGTCCGGGACGCGCTATCGGGGCGAGATCCGACGCGTGCTGGGCACCGTCTCGACGCTCGATCGACTGGTCGCGCTGACGCTTCCGTCCTGACTCCGCGCGGCACGGGGCTTGCATTCGGCCGCCCGCGTGACCACGTCCCCCACAATCGCAGATCCCGTCATCGCCATGTCCGGCGTCAGCCGCCGCTTCAATGGGCTGTGGGCCGTTCGCGATGTCACGCATGGCGGTCCCAGCCGGCAGCATCCTGGGCCTGATCGGGCCATCCGGGTCAGGCAAGACCACGACCGTGCGCCTGCTGACCGGAACGCTGCGCCCCACGCATGGGGAGGCCCGCGTGCTGGGCGAGGACCCGCAGCGCTTCAGCCGGCAGACGCGCGAGCGGATCGCCTACATGCCGCAGCTCTTCTCGCTCTACCCGGACCTGACCGCCAGGGAGAACGTCGGGTTCGTCGCCGCCCTGTACGGGATCTCCTGGTTCGGGCGTCGTGGTCGCATCCAGCGCGCGCTGTCGCTGGTCGACCTGTGGGACGCGCGCGATCGCCGTGCCGGCGACCTGTCGGGCGGGATGCAGCGGCGCCTGGAGCTGGCCTGCGCCATCGTCCACGACCCCCAGGTCCTGTTCATCGACGAGCCGACGGCCGGCATCGACCCGATGCTGCGGCAGGCGATCTGGGACGAGCTGCGCGCCATGCGCGACGAGGGGCGCACGCTGCTGGTCACCACCCAGTACGTCGGCGAGGCGGAGTACTGCGACCGCGTCGCGCTCCTGGCCGACGGGCAGCTGATCGCGCTGGACGCGCCGGAGGAGCTGCGCCGCAGCGTATTCGGCGGCGACGTGCTCCAGGTGGATGCCGAGCAGCCCATCGATCCGCAGCTGGTGGCCAACGTGCCGGAGGTCATCGCCGTGCAGCAGGCAGGAGCGCGACGGCTGATCGTGACGGCCACGCAGGCCGGGCCTCGCCACGCCGCGGCTGACCGAGGCGTTCCACGCGGCGGGCGTGGCCCTCGTCAGCGTCGAGGAGCACCAGCCGTCCTTCGACGAGGTCTTCACCGAGCTGGTGGAGCGGCGGCAGGCACGCCGAGGCGGACGCAGGACCGATCGGCCCGATGGGTAGCCTCTGGCGGAGCCTGGTCCGCGTCACCTCGTTCTCGGGCAAGGAGCTGCGCGAGACGCTGCGCCGCCCGGGCATGCTGTTCGCGCTGGTGCTCGGCCCGTTCCTGGTCATGCTGCTCTTCGGTCTGGGCTACACCGGCTCAGCGGCAGCCGTTCGCCACCGAAGTGGTCATCCCGGCGGAATCCAACCTGCCAAGCGACGCCGAGTTCTACCAGGAGCTGGCGCCCGGCCGGATCCAGGTCGTCGTCGGTCACTGATGACCGCGCCGCCGCCGCTCGACCGGCTCGAGCGGCTGGAGACGGACCTGGTGGTGGTCGCGCCCGAGAACGCGGCCGAGCAGCTGCGCCAGGGCGAGCAGACCGAGATCCTGGTGGCCTGGAACCAGGTGGACCCGATCTATGACGGCGCTGGCGCAGCTGGCGGTCTCGACCATGGTCAGCGCCCTGAACGCGGAGATCATCCGCCAGGCCGCGGCGGCGGGATCGATCTGGCGGAGAGCGAGCTTGGGCCGCGCGTCGATGAACCTCTCGCCCGACGTGATCGCCGAACCGACCACGGCCAGGACCCAGAACGTGGCGCCCACCGAGCCCAGCGTCCTGAACTTCTTCGGTCCCGCCGTGCTGGCGCTCGTCATCCAGCACCTGGCGATCACCCTCAGCGCGCTGTCGATGGTGCGCGAGCGGCTCAGCGGCCAGATCGACCTGTTCCGGGTCGCGCCGGTGAACGCGATCGAGGTGCTGACCGGCAAGTACCTGGCCTTCGCCGCTGCTGAGCCTGTTGGTGACGGCCGTGGTTGGCGCGCTCGATGATCTTCGTGCTGCAGGTTCCGGTGCTGAGCGGGTATCTCGAGGCCGTCCTGATCGTGCTGCTGCTCACCTTTGCATCGCTGGGCGTTGGCCTGCTCATCTCGCTCGTGGCCGACTCGGAGCGGATGGCGGTGCAGCTGGCGATGCTGGTCCTGCTCGCCTCGGTCTTCTTCTCAGGCTTCGTGCTGCCGGTGCAGGACTTCATCGGTCCGGTGCAGTACCTGGCCTACCTGCTGCCGGTGACGCACGGCATCGCCATGCTGCAGGACGCCATGCTGCGCGGGACAGTCGACCGAGCCGTGGATGATCGCCGCGCTGGCAGGGATCGGCGCTGGCGCTCTACCTCGTCTCTCTGCTGCGGCATGCGGGCAATCCTGCGCGGCGCCGCCTAGGCGCTCGGTCTGGCCCCGCACCTCGACTGGTCGCGCAGGATCAGCAACCCCGCCAGCCCGGCTGCGACCACCTGCACCGACCTGCCAAGCCAGGAAGCCCGCGAACAGCCAGCTGAGCGGCGGGACTCGGCACCCGCCAGCTCCGCCTCGGTCGCGCCGGCCAGCTCGGTCAGCTGGTCCGACAGACCCTGCGAGCTCGAGCGTCACGCTGTCGACGTCACCCTGGCTGGTGGCCAGGGCCTGCCCGATCTGCTCCAGGCTGTCGCCGAGCTGAACCAGCTGGTCGGCACTGGCGGCGAATTCGTCCGCCAGCCCGACGAGTGGCTGCGTTGCCGAGGATGGAGACGTTCATGGCGGCGGCCAGCGCCGTCGAGCGTCTGGGCCGCGTCGCGACTGAGCGCGGCGGCGTCGGTGGCCGACTGCTGCGCCTGCGTCGAGGCTGTCGTCGAAGCCGGCCAACGCTTCGCTGGCGGCCGCGCGCGCGATCCGGCAGCGGCCTGGATCGATCCGTTGGCCGAATCGGCGATGCGCTGGCACGCGTCCGACCATCGGCAGACCCACCGCCACGGCGGCCACCAGCAGCAGAGCCCGATGGCCGCGTAGACGACCAGCAACCAACCCAGCGTGCGCACGGCGCCATCCTAGAGATCACGGCGCGTGCCACGCTACGGCGACAGATGGTGACCAACGCGCGCAGCGCGCTGAGCCAGGTTCCTGCCGGCCGGCGGCGTGCTCCTGTCGGTGCTCCTGTTCGGCAACTACGCCATGGGCCAGCTGCGCGACCGGATCTTCGCCCAGACGTTCGGCGCCGGCGGCGAGCTGGACGCCTACAACGCCGCCTTCGTGCTGCCGGAGCTCCTGCTGGACGTGCTGGTGGCGAGTGGGCTGGCGGCCCCGTTCATTCCGATCTTCCTGCAGCTGCGCGGCGATGAGGCGGCGCGGGCCAATCGGTTCGGCCAGACGATCCTGACCGGCGCCGTGCTGGTCATGACCGCGGTCGTCGGCGGTCCTGTTCGTGTTCGCGCCGCAGACGACGGCTCTCATCGCGCCCGGCTTCACCGAGGACCCGAGCAGCAGGAGCTCTACACCAACCTCTTCCGGGTGATGCTGATCACCCCGATCATCTTCGCCGCCTCGCTGAGCATCGGCGATGTGCTGCTGGCCGAGCGGCGCTTCCTGACCTACGGCATCGCGCCGCTGCTCTACAACGCCGGCATCATCATCGGCACGCTCGCGCTTCAGCGGCAGCGTTCGGGATCTACGGCGCGGCCATCGGCGCCATCCTGGGCGCCCTGCTGCACCTGGGCATTCGGCTGCTCGGCCTGCGCGGGCACGGGCTTCCGGCCGACCTTCCGGCTCGAGTCGACGCCGGCGGTGGGGGAGTTCGTGCGGCTGATGCTGCCCAAGATGATCAGCCACCCGGTGGAGCCGCTGACCTTCCTGTTCTTCACCATGGTGGCCAGCACCATGGTCGAGGGCAGCGTCTCGTCGGTCAGCTTCGCCCGGAATTACCAGTCGGCGGCGGTCAGCATCGTGGGCGTGGGGTTCGCGCTGGCGGCCTTCCCGGCGTTGTCGACCGCCTATGCCGCGGCCGATCGGCGCGGCTTCCTGCGTTCGCTGTTTCCAACCTCGACCACCATCCTGCACCCTCACCACCGCTGCGGCCATCGTCCTGTTCGGGCTCAGCACGCTTCATCGTGGACCTCTTCCTGGGCGGGCGGCGCCTTCGATGCCGAGGACGTGGCGACCACCGCGCTCATCCTGTCGGCCTTCACCATCTCGATCCCGCTGGAGAGCGTGACCCACCTGCTGAGCCGGGCGATCTACGCCACGCACAACACGCTGCTGCAGGTCCTCTCGTCGCTGGCCGGCTTCGCGCGTGACGGTGGTGGCCACGCTGCTGCTGGTGCCGTCCGACCGGCATCGTGGCCATCCCGCTGGGCTTCGCCATCGGCCAGGCGGTGAAGGTGCTGCTGCTGGCGGTCTCGCTGGCCGTCCGGCTCGCGCGCCTTCCCGGAGCCTCAGCTGGTGGGCAGCACCACCACGAACAGGCCGTCGCGGTCCGGATAGGCACCCTCCGGCCGCGACCAGCGGATGAAATTGCGCTTCATCTCGGCCGCGTCCTCGAAGTTGCCCGGCGGGTCGGATGGACCCCAGATCGAGGAGACGCGCGGGTACCACGGATCCAGGATGTAGAGGCCGCTGATGTGCGCGTCGCGGAAGACGGTCGGGTCGGCATCGGCCCGGTAGCCGGTCATGACCCAGGTGTGCGCCCCCCACCACGGCAGCAGGACCACTGGCTTGCCCGTGCGCGGTCAGGGCCACGGCCGCGTCCCGCAGGGCGTGGCCGCGCGACTCGTAGGCGCGCACCTCGTAGCCCTTGGCGCCATAGTCCGCCAGCGCCTGGGCGATGGCGGCTGGACCCCAGCTGCCGTTGTGGCTGTCGTCCCACGCCTCCCATTCGCCGATGCGGCCCTCCAGCTCGTTCTGGAACGCGGCCGACGGGTTGCCCAGGCCCAGGATGGTCAGCACCATCTGCGTGCCGGCCACGGCGCACATCTTCTCGGTCAGCTGCGACGAGAAGACCGCCTCGTGGTTGCGCACGATCGCCATGTCGACGGGCACGCGCCGCGGTGCCGGCGTCGGCGTGGCGGTGGGATCGGGGGCCGGCGTGTTGCGCGCCCGGTCGCCGACCGGCTCGGGCGTCGCGCGGTGGGGCTGACGGTCGGGTTCAGGCGTGACGACGATGGTCGGCAGGGTGGGCCGATGCGGCGCGGGATGGATGATGCCGCCGATGCGCGCCATCAGCCGATCGAGGCGGTCGCCGGCTCCGAGCGTGTTGGTCCGTACCGCGGCGAAGCCCATGACGAACAGCACCGCCACGATCGCCAACTGCCAGCCGCCAGTGCCAGCGCAGCTTGCGCATTGAGGAGCGAGGTCCCTCCCTTTCGGCGTCCATCGGTCCCTTCGGACGGAATCCATCCAAGGGCCGCGGTTACAGTCTCGCGCACATCGGCGATGGACGCATCCACGCGGCCTGAGAGGTTGCTCCGCACGGCTACACTGTGGCCGCGCTCGATCGGGGCACGGAGGCTCCGATCCCGAACTGGAGGAACCGATGACCGCCACCGCGTCACCCCAGCCAACGTCAGTCGCCGATGACCTTGCGCCCATGAAATGGCTGATCGTCATTCAGGGCGTGGCGGGCATCATTCTTGGGCTCCTGCTCCTCACAGCGCCGGGCGTCAGCTCGCTGATCATCGTTCAGTTCCTGGCCATCTACTGGCTGGTGAGCGGAGATCATCGGACTGGTGTCGTTGATCTGGGATCGCGCGCGGTGGGGCTGGAAGGTCTTTGGCGGCATCCTGGGGATCGTCGCCGGCCTGGCCGTGATGCGGCATCCGATGTACGCCACCGTCCTGGTCGGCACCACCCTCGTCGTCTTCATGGGCATCCTGGCGCTGGCCTTCGGCGTGATGAACCTGGTCCGCGCCTTCAGCGCTGGCGGCGGCTGGGGCATGGGCCTGCTGGGGGCCCTGGACGTGATCATCGGGCTGTTCCTGATCTTCAACCCGCTCGCGGGCGCGATCGCGCTGCCGATCGTGCTGGGCGCCTTCATCCTGGTCGGCGGCATCGCCTCGATCTTCATGGCCTTCCGGATGGGCTGACCGGGCGTCCTCCCGGTCAGCTGACCTATTCGCGTGACCACTACGCGCCGCGAGGCCGGCTACCCGAAGCTTCGTCACCGTGGCGACGAGTCTGCCTCCCCCGCAGTGTGATGGCGCATCGCTCAGCCACCGATGATGATGATGCAGCCATGACCAGCCCGAGCACTGCCCAGGCGCCGCTGGACGAGGATGCCATCCAGCGTCCGCGACCGCGCATGCTGCTGCTGGCGCCCGTGCTTGCCATCCTGCTCGCCCAGGCTGCGTTCCAGCTGCTCACGGCCTGGACCACCTTCCGGTTGTTCGGCAGGCCGGCCCGGGCACCGGAGATCGCCACCATCTTCGCCGTGCTCAATCTGGTGGCGACGGTCGGGCTCGTCTCCGGCCGGCGATTCGGATGGATCATGGCCATGTCGCTGAGCGGGTGGAACGTCGGCTACTACCTGGTGCTGTGGTGGATCGGCTTTCCCTTCTACCTGGGGATGGCGCTGGCAGTCCTGATCGTGTTCCTGCTCAGCACGCGCGAGATGCGGCAGGCGTATCGAGCCGATTCGACGTGACAACCGCCACCCGTCCCGCGAATCCAGCCGTCGATCTGGAGCTTGTTGCGCCGCCACGAGCCGATCGTGCGCTACACGCTCGGCGAGGCCTTCTTCCCCATGGAGGTCACCACCTACCTCGCCCATGCCACGCTGTGGGAGCGGGAGCCGAGTGGCGGCGTCCACGCGCTGGCGCAACCAGGTGAGCTCGAATGCGGTCCGGCTGGGCGAGCTGGTCGAAGGCGTCGACGGGCGCACGTTCCTGAACGTCGCGACCGAGGCGTCGGCCGCCGACATGGCGCGCTCCCTGCTGCCCGGTCAACGGGTCCAGGCGGAGGGCTTCCGGCGGGGACCGGGGCGCCTGGCCCGGGTCGGTTACCTGTCGCGCTTCGCCGACGCCCTGTTTGCCGGTTCGCTGCTGCTGCGCGGCCGAGTGCCCGGTGGCATCGCCCGCAGCTCCGCCCTGTGGTACCGCACCACGGCGCACGACGGCCCGCACCCGTACTACGGCCGCGTCTTTCGCGACGCCGGCTGGACGGTGCTGCAGTACTGGTTCTTCTATGCCTTCAACGACTGGCGCAGCGCCTTCCACGGCGCCAACGACCACGAGGCCGACTGGGAGCAGATCACGCTCTTTCTCTCGTCGGAAGACGAGGGCGAGGCCGTGCCGCGCTGGGCGGCCTATGCGCAGCACGACTACCACGGCGAGGCGCTCCGTCGCCGCTGGGATGACGCCGAGCAGCTGCAGGTGGTCGACGGCCATCCCGTCGTCTTCGCCGGTGCCGGGTCCCACGCGTCGTACTTCGTGGCGGGGGAATATCAGGCCGAGCAGGAGCTTCGGCTGCCGGGTTGGATGCACTTCATTGCCGATGTCGTCGGGCGCCTGTTCGGCAAGAAGTCCGACGATGATCGCCAACGTCTGCTGCCAATCGCGTTCGTCGACTACGCCCGCGGTGACGGCGTCAGCATCGGTCCAGGGCAGGAACGGGAGTGGGCGCCCGTCCTGCTGGACGAAACGCAGCCATGGGCCTTCGAGTACAGCGGACTCTGGGGGGTCTCCATCCAGGATCCATTCGAGGGTGAGGACGCCCCGGCCGGCCCGGTCTTCAATCGAGATGGATCGGTCCGCGGTTCATGGTTCGACCCACTCGGCTTTTCCGGGCTCGACCGTGTCGCGCCGCCCGAGCGCGAGGCGGAGGAGCTGGCGCGTCGCGCCGAGCAGGTCACCGCCGAGCAGGAGGTCCTGCGGGCCGAGATCGAGGAGATCGGGCGGCAGCTGGTGGCGAGCGGTGCGGAGCTCGAGGCGATCAGGCACGACGCCAACCTCCAGCACGAGGCCGAGGCCGCGCGGGTCACCATCGAGGGGCTACGGGCTCAGAACCGTAAGCAGCGGCTGGCGCTGACCGAGTCGTACGCACGGGCTGAGGCAATCGAGCGCCGCCGCGGGCGGATCGCGGCCGGCGTCATGGATGCGCCCCGCGCGCACGCCACGAGGATCGCCACCCCGGTGCCGACGGGGTCCATCGCCTACGGCCGCGTGCTCGAGCTGTGGGCCGCGCTGAGCATCGGCCTGCTCCTGATCGGGCTGGTCGTCGCCCTGCTGGTGGCTCCGGCCTACGGGATCATCGCGGCGGTCCTGTTGATCGGCGCTTTCATCTTCATCGAGTCAGTGCTGCGCGGCACCGTCGTGGCATTGGTCACCACGGTCAGTGTCGCGCTCGCACTGATTGCGTCACTGGTCCTGGTCTTCCACTACTGGGTGCCACTGGTCATCGCCGGCGCGCTGGTCGCCGGCGTGTTCGTCATCGCGCAGAACCTGCGCGAGCTTGGCTGACGCGAGGGTCCCTAGCCGGCCTGGCCCTCCGCCAGTTCGCCGCCGTAGACCGCCAGCGCCCAGATCACGAGCATGTCGAGCGTGATGATCAGGATCGACCAGAACGGCTGGTACGGGATCGAGGCGAAGTTGGCGATCGCGCTGACCAGCGCCAATGTGATGCCCACCACGCGGGCCCAGGTGGCACCCGAGAAGAGCGACCACCCGGCAATCAGCACCAGGATGCCGGCGATGAGATGGATCCAGCCCCAGGTCGTGATGTCAAGCACATAGATAGTTTCCTGGGTCGGGACGAAGGCGGTGCCCTTCAGGATCGCCGCCAGGCCGTACATGGCATGGAAGAAGCCGATCATGACCATCATCACGCTGGCGAAGAAGATCATGCCAACCGCGCCGACGGCCCGGCCGGCTTCCTTGTCCATCTGCTCGGAATCGCTCGTCATTGAGTCCTCCATCCATTTGCCCGCCGCAACCCGTGGTCGGGCGGCTCAACGAAATATGGCACATCGGGGGCGATCCGCCACCTGATTTTGGGCATGGCAGTTCAGTCAGTCCCGACGCGTTCTGACAGCCGATCATCGGGCCATGACCGGCTGCCACCCCCCGGCTCATTCCGATCGGAAGCCCCGGTATTGGGCCGCCCGCCGGCAGTCAACTTCAGGCTGCAGCCTGCCGACCACTAGGGGGAGGCGTCATCACCCTCTGGGTGGTCGCCGGATCGGACCACGCAGCGGAAACCGAGATGCGCCATCGACGTGTCGATCGCCTGCGGCTGGCGTGCCGCGGGCCGATAGCGTAGGCAGTAGTTCGGCGCGCAGAGGTGGGACCCGCCCTTGACCACGCGACGCGGGATGTGCTCACCGGGCTGCCCCACGTTGAAGCTGCCGTCCGGCGACGTGACCCTGGGGTTGCTCGGCGGCCCGCAGCAGGCGTGCATCGTCGCCTCTTCGTGCGACGGCTGATAGAAATCGGTGGTCCATTCCCAGAC
Organism: uncultured Chloroflexia bacterium; assembly: GCA_963783495.1. Lineage (GTDB taxonomy): Bacteria > Chloroflexota > Limnocylindria > QHBO01 > QHBO01 > DASSCW01. The sequence goes on along the minus strand of CAWANT010000006.1, from coordinate 41,547 downwards.
GTTGCCGGCCATGTCGAACAGCCCGTAGCCATTGGGCGGGAAGCTCTTGACGGGCGAGGTCCCCTCGTACTTGTCCAGGAGCAGGTTCTGCCACGGAAACTCGCCCTGCCAGGTGTTGGCCATCATGCGGTTGCGCGGCGCGAACTCGTCGCCCCAGGTGAAGACCTTGCCGTCGAGTCCGCCGCGCGCCGCGTACTCCCACTCTGCCTCGGTCGGCAGGCCCTTTCCGGCCCAGGCGGCATAGGCCAGCGCATCCTCGAACGCGACGTGCACGACGGGATGGCGGTCGCGGCCGACGATGTCGCTGGTCGGTCCGGCGGGATGCTGCCAGCTCGCACCGGGGACGTACTGCCACCAGTTGCGGTAGTCGCTGAGGTCCACCGGCCCGCGCGTTCTCTGAAAGACGAGCGCGCCGGGGACCAGCAGGTCCGGGTCTGCCTCGGGGTAGTCCGCCGGGTCGAGCGGGCGTTCGGCCAGGGTCACGTAATCGGTCTGGCGCACGAAACGCCGGAACTCGGCGACGGTCACCGCGTGCTCGTCGATCCAGAAGCCGTCGACCCGGACCTCGTGCACGGGCCGCTCCTCGGCGTAGAACTGGTCTGACCCCATGAGGAATTCGCCGCCATCGACCCAGATCATGTTCTTGGGTGGCGCGAGTGCCTGGGACCGGCGGGATCGCTCCCGCCGGTCCGTCATGCAGGGCAGACACGATGCGCTCAGGGCGTGCTGGGGGCGCTCGGGGTGCTGGGGCTCGTGGGGCTCTCCCACGGATATTCCTCGTCCCACATGAGCTCGTACTCCATGGTGCTTGCCAGCTGGAAGGCCATGCCGACCACCGCAACCGCGAAGAACACGATCAACCAGAACGTCGATTCGACGACCACCGCGTTGACGGCGCCATAGCCGAGCTGATCCGGCTCGATCTGGTTGGTGAACACCAGCCAGGCGGCGATGGTGGCGCCGCTGCCCCAGAGGGCGGTGATGCCGATCACGATCAGCTTCGGCATCCGGAGCACGATGGCACCGATCGCGAAGATGGCCGCGACCGCCAGGCCGACCAGGACGCTGATGAAGTCGAGGTCCAGTCCGAAGGCGGGCAAGATGGACACGCCCAGCGCGTAGCCCATGCCGGAGAAGACCAGGATGACACCCAGCCACCACCAGACGTAGGCCAGGGCTCCGAACAGCAAGCCAACCACGAGCCCTGCGACCACGCCGATGATGCTGGCCAGGAAGCCTTCCCCGAAGATCGTGGCCACGACCTGGGCGCCGACCACCAGGCCGACAAAGAAGCCCGAGCAGCGGCAGCAGCAGCTTGAAGATGCGGTAGCCGAAGAGCAGGGCCAGAAGCCCGATCGCCGCCGTAATCAACGCGACGAAGACATCCACAGTGCGTGATCCTCCTAGCCGACGTCCCCTCCGGCGTCAGTTTCGCTGTCGTTCGGGCCGGTGTCGAGCCCCAGCGCGAAGGCCAGGTGCCCGGCTGCAGCTACGGTACGCGAGGTGCCCACCAGCGGCGACACTGCCGCCAGCAGGCCGATCAGCTCGCCATCCGTGACGCCGGCCTTGAGCGCCACGTTGACCTGCCAGCTGTAGACCGCCGATGGCGCCCCCATGCCGATGCTGGCCGCCAGTCTTGACGAGCGCATGCGTCCGTTCGTCGAGTCCCGAGACGCCTACCACCTGCGCCATGGCGGGCGCGTAGGTGAGAACGTTGACCTCGGCTCGCGCAACGGCACGCAGGAACGCAGCCGGCGTCGGATCGGCGCCCGCGGTGCCGGTCTCCCAGCCGCGTCGGGTCGTCATCATGAACGAACCATCGCCCTGGTCATGATGACGCGCCATCCCCCACAGGGCGACGAAGTCCGCCGATACGTTAGGGATCAGTTGACGGCGCTGCCCAACAGGTGCAGGTCGCGCGCCTCGCTCAGTGCCTCATCGCGAGTCGAGACTCCGAGCTTGCGGTAGATGGCGCGGGCGTGGCTCTTCACCGTATGTGCCGAGATGCCAAGCTCAGCCGCAATCTCCGGCTGGGACAGGGAGCCGCCAAGCAGTCGCAGGATGCCGAGCTCGCGCTCGCTCAGGGGTTCGGGCAGGTGATCCCGCTGGCTGACCCTTAGCCTGAGCCGATGTCGCAGTGCCTCCAGTCGTTGCTGGAGGGCGAGGGCGTCGGGTACCCGCGCGAGCGCGTCGGTCGCCTCTGTGAGGCGGGCGCGGCTCGCGAGGTGATCGCCCATAGCGGCAAGGACCGGAATGAGCTCCAGCTGTGCCACGACCTGATCGAGCGGTTCGTTGCTGACCTGCGCCAGGTGGACCGCACGTTCCAGATGCGTACGACCTGCGGCCAGATCGCCGTGACGGGCGATCATCCGTCCGCGCACGACCTCGACGATCCCCATGTGGGCGACGTGGCCGAGGCGTGCGGATTCGACTGCCTCCTGGGCGCGTTCTGCCAGGCGCCACGCCTGATCATGCAGGCCGCACTCAGTCCGACACGAGCGCCGCCCAGCGCCATGGCATACACGTACAGCACGGGGAAACGCGTCAGAGTGAGCTCGCCAACCGCCTGCTCAAGCACCGGCCGCGCGGCGACGGCGTCGCCGCCGAGGAACAGGGCACGGCCGTAGGCAGCCTGCGCATTCCAGAGCCAGAAGGAGTCCGGCCGCTTGGACAGCAGCTCGACGGCCTCGGCGGCGGCGTCGCGCATGGCTTCGACGCCATAGAACCAGGCGAAGCCACTGAGGGTCTCAGGCGGTGGCTGGTCATCGGTACCCGCTTCTGAGCCCGATTTGAGCACCGCCAGGCACTCGCTGAAGCGACCCCCATTGCCGTCGATCAGCGCCACCGCGGCGGCCACGTATGCCAGCCGTCGGTCGCCCTGGATGACCGTCTCCGGCAGCAGATCGAGCCATCCGGCGACTGGTCCCACCCGCCAATGGACAATGAATCGGATCCAGTTGGCCAGGATCAGCTCCTTGGCACGATCGAGCTCGTGTGACCGGACGGCGTGGGCGATGGACCGATCGATCTGGCCCTCCTGGAGGTACCACTCGCTGGCCCGATGATGAAGCTCCGGTTCGCGCGCGGGTTGCGCATGCGCGAAGCTCCCGCAGGAGCAGCTGCCGGAACAGCCGGTGGAACCGGTACCACTGGCCCCGCTGATCGAGCCCCACCGCGAATCGGTTGGCGCGCCGCATGCCGCGCAGGACGCTGGCCGAGTCCGTCCGTTGGGTGATGGCATCCGCTAGAGGGCGCGGCGAACTCCTCGACGATCGAGATGTCCCGCATGAACTGGCGGTCGGCGGCACTGAGGCGGTCGAGCAGCTCGGCGCTCAGGTAGTCGCTGATCTCCGGAACGTCGCCATCGAAGCTTCGCGCCAGGCTGTCTGGCCGTTCGTGGTGGCGCAGCGACTGGGCGGCAATCGAGATGGCGGCCGGCCACCCCTCGCATCGATCGTGGAGCATCGTGACCGAGCTCTGCCGGAGCGCGGACGGACCGAGATGCGCGGCAAGAAAGGCTGCTGTCTCCGTGCGAGTGAAGGCCAGATCCTGCGCGCGGATCTCGACCAGCCTGCCCTGCACGCGACGCCGGGGCAGCGGCAGCTTTGGATCACTGCGGCTGATGACGACGACCTGGACGGATGGCGGAAGGTCGTCAATGCAGCTGCTGCAGCGGCTCGCAGCATTGCGGTACCTGCATGGTCGGCGTGGTAGTCGTCGAGGACCACGGTGACGCTCGGCCGTCGGCGGGCCACGGCTTCGGTGAAGACACCCGGAATGCCGGCAGGCATCGCGTCTGCTGAGTCGATCGCGGCCAGGAAGTCGTCCGTCTGGCAGCTCGGGGTCGATGGAGCCGAACGCCTCGATCACCAGCCGCCAGAATCGTCGCGGATCGGCGTCACTCGGCCAGGTTCAGCCACAGGCACCGCCGGTCCGGCATCGCGCCAGCCAGTCGGCCACGAGCGTCGTCTTGCCATAGCCGGGGGCGGCGCTCACCAGCACCAGGGCGCCGGGCGACGCTTCGTCAAGCCGGGCCCGGAGGCGCGGCCGCGCGAGCAATGGGAACCTAGCGGGTCTCCGGCGACCGGGGCAAGGAAATGGGGTGGCATCGGCCCCGCTCACATCCCCCGGGCGGCCGCGATGCTCTCGGGATGCAGTCATGGCGCCCGGGATTAGCGGTTGTCCACCTCTACTGTACCCGCGTTCGGAATCCCGTCAACGAATCAGCGTTAAGGGAACGTTGGCCTTCCCCCACCGGGGGATGGCATCTCACCCCATAGGGCGGACCCTTGACCTGCTCGCCACCGGGCTGCCCGGCGCCACGGTGCCCGGCATGCGCGCGACGCACTGACGCCGCGGCGTCGGGATGTGGGCATGCGACGTGACCGGGGACTAGGACGTCTGGCAGGCAGACGAGATGGCTCGCCTGGTGCGCAGACCAGCGCTGCTGCCGGCTCCGCCGGGTCCGGCGAACGGGGGCGTGATCCTTGCCTCGCTGATCATCGTGGCGGCCGTCGCCAATCTGAACCTATCGGTCGCCAACGTCGCACTGCCGTCGATCGGCGCCGCGTTCGAGGCATCGCAGACCTCGCTCGACCTGGTGGCGGTCGGCTACTCGCTCGGCCTCGCCGCCTCGGTCCTGTGGCTCGGCGCCATCGGCGATCGCTACGGGCGCAAGCTGCTGCTGCTGATGGGTATCGGGCTCTCCATCCCGGCCTGCCTGGTCGCGTCCTTCGCGCCGAGCATCGAGGTCCTGATCGCGGCGCGCATCGTGGGCGGCATCTCCGCCGGCATGGCCTACCCGACCACCCTGGCCCTGATCACAGCGTTGTGGGCGCCAGGACCGGGGCGGACGCATTCGATTGCCCTGTGGTCGGCCCTCGGCGGCGCGATCGCCTCGCTCGGCCCGCTGGTGGCTGGCTTCATGCTGGAGCGGTTCGAGTGGGGATCGGTCTTCCTGGTCACCCTGCCGCTCGCGGCTGTGGCGCTGTTCATGGCGTGGCGATTCGTGCCGGCCCATGTCAACGAGACGGTCGACCCGGTCGACAACCTGGGCGGCATCCTGTCGGCGCTGCTGGTCGGAACGCTGATATTGGCCATCAACTTCGCGCCGGTCCCGAACATGACGGCATTGGTGATCGGCCTGGCGCTCGTCTGTCTGGCAGCGACGGCTGCGTTCGTCATCCGCCAGCGGCGCGCGAAGGATCCGCTCTACGACCTCGACATCGCTGCGCGGCCAACATTCTGGGTCGCGGCGGTGGCCGGGATCGTCGTTTTCGGATCGCTGATGGGCGCCATGTTCATCGGCCAGCAGTACCTGCAGAACGTGCTCGGGTATTCGACGTTCGAAGCGGGTGGGGCCATCATCCCGGCCGCGTTGGCGATGGTCCTGGTCGCGCCGCGATCGGCCGTGATCGTCGAGGCTCGCGGGGCTCGCGCGACCCTTCTCTTCGGGTATGTCTTCGTCTTTGCCGGATTCCTGACCATGCTTCTGCTCTGGGGTGAAGGCAGCAGCTACTGGGTCGTCGCTCTCGGCTATGTGCTGGTGGGCGTCGGAGTGGGTTTTGCCGGCACGCCGGCATCCCGCTCGCTGACCGGATCGGTGCCGGTCACCCGCGCCGGCATGGCGTCCGGGACGGCCGACCTGCAGCGCGACCTGGGCGGGGCAATCATGCAGTCGATCTTCGGCGCACTGCTGACGGCCGGCTATGCGACCGCGGCGGCCGCAGCTCTGGCTGACGCCCCGCCGAGTGTCGACTTCACGACGAGCGTACAGAACCAGCTGACGATGTCGTTTGCGGGCGCCGCCGACATCGCCCAGCAGTACCCGCAGTACAGCACGCAGATCCTGCAGGCGGCCAAGGAGTCGTTCCTGGCGGGCGACCAGTGGGCCTACCTGGCCGGCATCGTGGCCGTGCTCCTGGGCGCCACGCTCGTCTTCTTCAAGTTCCCGCACAGGGACGAGGAGCACCGCTTGCTGGCGGAGTACCACGAGCAGGACGCCGGGACAGCGACACCCCCACCGGTAGCGGCCGCACCCGCTCCCGCCAGCCGTCACCGGCATGAAGAGGGCGGATATGTCCGATGGACCTGAGCGCCGCGTGGGATCATCAGCCTCGGCGACTTCACGATCATCGACCTGATTGCAGCCACAACGAATGCCTTCAACGGTGCGATCCTGGCGCGGCAGCCCTCGCACTACCGCAAATACACCGTGGTCGGCATCCTGCTGATCGCGATCTTTGGCGGCATCGGCGGCGGCGTCAGCCGGGACGTGCTGCTCAACGACATCCCGTCCGCGCTCACCAACCCGCTGTACCTGATCCTGTGTGCGGTGGCCGGGTTCCTGGCGCTGCGGGTCACCGGCCGCCTGGACGAAGCACGCACCACCCGGCTGTTCGACTTCATGTCCGCGTTCTCCCTGCCGTGGTACGCCGCCGTCGGATGCAACAAGGCGCTCGAGGCGCAGCTGCCGTATCTCGCGTGCATCCTGATCGGCGTCATCGGCCCGACGGCCGGTCGCTTCCTGATCGACATCACCTCCGGCGTAACGCCGCAGCACTTCGTGCGCGGCGAGTGGTTCGTCGGCACGGCGGTCCTTACCAGCGTCGTGTACATCATCGCGGACGCCGGATTCGGGCTGTCGATCTGGCCGGCGACGCTCATCGCATTCGCTGTCGGATTCCCGTTCAGGCTCATTTCGCGGCGCCTGCGGTGGGAGGAGCCGATGCCGAGGAACCAGGAGGGAGCTGCTGTCCTGAGCTCATGACCACTCGACCGAAACGTTCGACTACCGATTGACCAAGCGCTGGAGGTAAGGAGCCCGAGCCATGGCAAAACCATTCAAAGGCACCATCAAGCTTGATGTCCGGGATTCGACCCCGGACTGGGACCCCTTCATCCCCAAAAAGGCGCCCGAGGGTGCACCCAACGTCCTGATCGTCCTCTACGACGACACCGGCCTGGCCGCCTGGTCGCCGTACGGCGGTCGCATCAACATGCCGACCATGCAGAAGCTGGCCGACAACGGCCTGATCTACAGCCAGTGGCACACGACGGCGCTGTGCTCGCCGACACGCTCCACGTTCCTGACCGGGCGCAACCACCACCAGAACGGCATGGCCTGCATCACGGAGGGCTCCATCGGCTACCCAGGCGCGAGCGCCCATATCCCGCCCGAGTGCGGCACGATGGCCGAGGTATTGCGCCAGAACGGTTACAGCACCTTCTGGCTGGGCAAGAACCACAACGTGCCGGTCGATGACCTGGCCCAGGGCGGCACCAAGGAGACCTGGCCGCTGCACCAGGGCTGGGACGGCTTCTACGGCTTCCTTGGCGGCGAGACGAACAACTGGTATCCGGATCTCGTCCACGACAACCACTACATCGACCAGCCGTATCGGCCTGAAGAGGGCTACCACCTCTCGAAAGACCTGGCCGATCACGCGATCCAGATGATCCGCGACGTCAAGGCCAGCGCCCCTTCGCGGCCATGGCTGCAGTGGTTCTGTCCGGGCGCCAATCATGCTCCGCACCACGCGCCGCAGGAGTACATCGACAAGTACAAGGGCAAGTTCGACGACGGCTATGAGGCCTATCGCGAGTGGGTGCTGCCTCGGATGATCGAGAAGGGCATCTTCCCGGAGGGAACCGAGCTGACGCCCATGAACCCGATGCCCGAGGGGACCCACTCGCCGGCTGACGACGTGCGGCCGTGGGCATCGCTCTCCGATGACGAGAAGAAGCTCTTCTCGCACATGGCCGAGGTCTACGCCGGCTTCTCCGAGTACACCGACGCGCAGGTTGGCCGGATCATCGACTACCTGGAGGAGACCGGCCAGCTCGACAACACGCTGATCTTCTACTGCGCCGACAACGGCGCATCGGGCGAGGGATCGCCAAACGGCTCGGTCAACGAAAACAAGTTCTTCAACGGCTGGCCGGACGAAATGGCCGAGAACCTCAAGCATCTCGATGACCTGGGCAGCCCGAACACCTACAACCACTACCCAACGGGTTGGGCGATGGCCTTCTCGACGCCGTTCCGCATGTTCAAGCGCTACAGCTACCAGGGCGGCATCAGCGACCCGATGGTCATCCACTGGCCGAAGGGCATCAAGGCCAAGGGCGAGGTGCGCCACCAGTACCACCACTCGATCGATGTCGTGCCGACCATCCTCGAGTGCGTCGGCCTGGAATTCCCCAAGGTCCTCAACGGCCACGAGCAGGTCCCGTTGCCGGGCAACTCCATGAAGTACTCGTTCGACAGCGGCGACGCGCCGACGCCCAAGAAGCGCCAGTACTACGCCATGCTCGGCACGCGTGGGATCTGGGAAGACGGCTGGAAGGCCGTCACCGTCCACGGCCCCACGTCAGGTCTGGGTCACTTCGATGAGGACGTGTGGCAGCTCTTCCACACCGAGGTCGATCGGAGTGAGGCTCAGGATCTGGCGGCCCAGGAACCCGAAAAGCTGAAGCAGCTGATCGCGGCCTGGTTCGAGGAAGCCGACAAGTTCAACGTCCTGCCGTTGGACGATCGGATGCCCGTCGAGATCATCAACGATCCACGACCGCAGCCCGAGCCGCCGCGCTCGACCTTCGTGTACTACCCGGACACGGCCGACGTGCCAGAGTCGGTGGCCGCGAACACGCGTGGCCGCTCGTTCCGGATCCTCGCGGATGTGACCATCGGCACGCCGGAGGCGAGCGGTGTGATCTTCGCCCACGGCTCTCGGTTCGGCGGCCATGCGCTGTTCCTGAAGGACCAGAAGCTGTGGTACGTCTACAACTTCCTGGGCGTTCCGCCCGAGCAGCAGTTCGTCTCTGACGTGCTTCAGCCCGGTAAGTACGTGCTCGGCGTGGAGTTCACCAAGGAGTCCATGGGCCAGTACCACGAGTCAATCGGCACGGCGAAGCTGTATGTGAACGACGAGGTCGTGGCCACGGGGCCGATGCGGGCGCAAATCGGCATGTTCACGCTGTGCGGTGACGGCCTGTGCATCGGCCGTGACTCCGCGGACTCGGTCAGCGCCGAGTACAAGTCGCCGTCCCGCTTCAATGGCGGCACGATCCACCAGGTTGAGATCAACGTCGGCGACGACCAGTACATGGACCTGGAGAAGGACGCCGCGGCCATGCTGGCCCGCGAGTAAGGAGGTCACCACAGGCCGCAGGAAACTCGGCGATGGCAGAGCCGTGGCTGAGGGCGGACGGACGTCCGCCCTCAGCATTTCCGTCCGTTCGGCTGATGTTCGACCTGCATTCGTACGTCGCGGCGGAGAAGCAGGGCGACGCCATCCGCCTGCTCGACGGGTTGGATGGCGTCCGCCACGCGACGGCGCTGCCGGCAGCCTCCGACGGGACGGTACAGGTCATGGCCGAAGTCGACGCGGGCGCCGCCGAGGAGGTTCTGCAGGCGCCTCGAGGCGCTCGGCATCCCCTCCGGACGAAATCGGGTTGGCGCGGCGCAGCTGGATCCAGCCAGCCGGCGCCCGGGTGACGACCGCATCGGTCCTGATGTGGGCCGACGTGCTGGGCTCGGCTCGCATGGAGTCCCGGGTCGTCGCCCGCAACCTTGGGCTCATGTTTGTCGCCGGCATCATCGCCGGGTACGGGGTCGTCATCGACAACCCGATCCTCATCGTCGGCGCCATGGCGGTGAGCCCCGACCTGGTGCCGCTCATCGCGGCGAGCGTGGGCATCGTCTCCGGTCGCTGGAGCCTCGTGCGGCGCGGCGCAACGACGCTGCTCCTCGGCCTGGGTCTGGCAACACTCGCCGCCTTTGGCGTCGTGGAGTTCCTGGACGTGCTCGGCATCCTGCCGAACGTCGACGTGGCGAGCGGCCTTATGGCGTCCTTCGCCAGCGTGGGAGTCGGGACGGTTGGCGTCGCCCTCGCCGCCGGCGTCGCCGGCGTGCTGGCCTTCGAGAGCCGGGCCGGCGCCGCCGTGGGGGTGGCGATCTCGGTCACGACCATTCCGGCGGCCGCAATGGCCGGCGTCGCTGCCGGGCTCGCTGACTGGCCGCAGGCGCTGGGCGGCCTCGTCCTGCTGGGCGTGAACCTACTCTGCCTGATCGTCGCCGGCTGCGCCACGCTCCTCGCCCAACGATTCATCGGCCGCACGAGGCACACCTGATGGCTGATCAACTGCCGACCTGGAATGAGACCCCGACGAAGACCGCGATTCTCGACTTCGTGGAACGAGTGACCTCCGGAGCCGATGCGATCCCTCCCGAGGAGCGCATCGCGGTCTTCGATAACGACGGCACGCTCTGGGCCGAGAAGCCGATGCCGATCGAGCTCGTGTTCATCCTCCAGCGCCTTGGCGCCATGGCGGAGGCGGACACGTCGTTGCGCGAGCGCCAGCCGTGGAAGGCGGCACACGAGAAGGACTACGCCTGGCTGGCCGGCGCGATGGAGAAGCACTACGCGGGTGACGACTCCGACGTGAAGGTGCTTCTGGGAGGCGTCGTCGCCGCCTACGCCGGCATGGACGTGGACACCTACGTGACGGCTGCCGCCGATTTCGTGCGGCGCGGCCGTCATCCGACGCTGGATCGGACATTCGCAGCCTGCGCCTATCTGCCCATGGTCGAGCTGCTGCGCTACCTGGAGGCCAACGGCTTCACCACGCTGATTGCGTCGGGCGGCACGCGAGACTTCATGCGCAGCTTCGCCGCCGACGTCTACAGCCTGTCCCCGGAGCGGATCATCGGCAGCTCGACCGAGCTGGCCTACGTCCCCGACGATGGCGGGGGTTCGCTCGTGTATCAGGCCACGCCCGGACGTTTTTGACGACGGGCCTGCCAAGCCCGTTCGCATCTGGAGCAGGCTCGGGCGGCGCCCGCTGATCGCCGGCGGCAATTCGAACGGCGACCTGCCCATGCTGCGCTTTGCCGGTGCGCGTCTCCGGGCCGGCCCTCCGCCTGCTGGTCCTCCACGACGATCCGGACCGCGAATTTGACTACGTGAAGGGAGCGGAGAAGGCCCTGGATGCGGCCCGGACCGAGGGCTGGACGGTCATCAGCGTGAAGAACGACTGGGCGACCGTGTTCGCCGGATTCATAGGAGGCCGCCCAATGTCGGAGACGCTTGCCACGCTGCAGAGCCTGTTCACCGTCGCGTTCGTCGTCTCGAGCATGCTGGTGATGGGGGTGTCGCTGACCGTCGGCCAGATCATCGAGCCGCTGCGCAACGTCCGCCTGGTCCTGCTGGCGCTGTTGGCCAGCTTCGTGGTCGTCCCGGGCACGGCCTACCTGCTGAAGCAGGTCATCCCGATGAACGAGCAGCTCCAGATCGGCCTGATCCTGATGAGCTGTGCCCACGGCGCGCCGTTCCTGCCGAAAGTGTCGCAGATCGCCAAGGGCAACCTGGCCTTCGCGGTCGGCCTCATGTCCCTGCTCATCGTGGTGACGGTCATCTACCTGCCGCTCGTGCTGCCGCTGCTCCTGCCGGGCGTGACCATTGACGCTGGCCAGATTGCGCTGTCGCTGTTCGGCCTGATGCTCGTCCCGTTGGCCATCGGGCTGGTCGTGCGCTGGCGGTGGGAAGAGGCCGCCGCTGAGATCAAGGGGCCGCTCGCCCAGGTATCGAACGTCAGCCTGGTGCTGCTACTGGTGCTCATGCTGGGCCTGAACATCGAGAACGTGATCGCGTTTTTCGGCAGCGGCGCGCTGTTGGCGGTCCTGATCCTGACCGTGGTGGCGGCCGCCATCGGCTACCTGCTCGGTGGTCCGGGCCGTGACACGCGCGGGGTCCTGGCGCTCCGGACGGCGTTGCCGAACATGGCCGCCACCTTCGTGGTTGCGGATGGGAGCTTCGCCGATCAGCCGGACGTGATCGTCTTCCTGGCCGGCGCCGGCCTGATCGTGCTCGTCATCGTCTTCCCGCTGGCGGCCGAGCTCGGGAAGCGGGCATCAGCGGCGACCTGAGCCGCGCTAGCCTGTCCGCGTGCCAGGCAAGCCCGATCCTCGCTGCAATGAGCCCTCGCCTGCCGGACGCTGTCGAGGCGCTCGATGCCGCGGTGCGTGGCATCAGCGGCGTGCTCGACATCGACCAGGTGCTGCAGCTGATCGTGGACCGGGTGCGCGAGCTGGTGAGCGCGACCTACGCCGCGCTCGGCATCGTCGACGGAACGGGACGGATCACCCAGTTCCTCACCAGCGGGATCACCGCGGAGCAGCGCCGCGCCATCGGCGACCTGCCGCGCGGCCATGGGCTGCTTGGGGCTGATCATCCGCGAGAACCGGGCATATCGGATCCCAAACATTGCCGCGCATCCGGAGAGCTACGGCTTTCCGCCGAACCACCCACCCATGACCTCGTTCCTGGGGGTGCCAATCACCGTGAAGGGCGACGTCGTCGGCCGGCTGTACCTGACCGACAAGCGCGACGCTCCGGAATTCAGTCGCGGAGGACCAAGCGCTGGTCGAGACCTTCGCGCTGCACGCGGGCATCGCCATCGACAACGCGCGGCTGCACGACCAGGTCCAGCGATTGGCCGTGGTGGACGAGCGAGATCGGATCAGCCGCGACCTCCACGACAGCGTCATCCAGAGCATCTACGCGGTCACCCTGTCCCTCGACGACGTCCCGGACCTGGTCGGAGAGGATCCGGACGAGGCCCAGGCGCGGGTGGATGCCGCCATCGACGCGCTGCACGCGGTCATCCGTGACATCCGCACCTTCATCTTCGGCCTCCGTCCGCTTCTGCTCGACTCAGGCAACGTCATGGATGGGCTCGGAAGCCTGGCCGATGAGCTTCGGCGCAACACGGCGATCGAAGTGGAAGTGAGGGGCGAGGCGCCGCCCGACCTCCCGGTCGAGGTGGTGGCCGAGCTGTTGGCTATCGCGCGCGAAGCCCTCGCCAACATGGCCCGCCACTCGGCGCGCCCGTCATGCTGAGCTCGTCCTCTCGGCTGACGACGGCGGCGTGCGCCTGCTCATGGCCGATGACGGACGCGGCTTCGACTCCAGCGCAACCCCCGCCGCCGGACATCACGGTCTGGCCAACATGCGAGCTCGTGCCGAGCGGCTCGGCGGGACGATGGCGATCGAGCACGCCGACGATCGCGGCACCCGCATAATCGTGAACGTGCCGCGCGCCGAACCAACGCGAGGATCTAGCCTGTGACAACCGACCCTGCCGAGCGCCCGCTGCGACTGCTCGTCGTCGACGACCATGAGGTTGTTCGCCAGGGCCTCGTGGCGCTGCTTGACCGCCGCGAGGGCTTCGAGGTCGTGGCGCAGGCGGGCTCGGTGGCCGAGTGCCTGGCCCAGGCCGCGCGCTTCGAGCCCGACCTGGTGATCATGGACGTCCGCCTGCCCGATGGCTCGGGGATCGAGGCCTGTCGCGAGATTCGTGCGACCTACCCCGCGACACGGGTAATCATGCTCACCAGCTACCCGGACGAGGAGGCCGTCCTGTCCGCCATCATCGCCGGCGCCAGCGGCTACCTGTTGAAGCAGGTGCGCGGCCGAGACCTGGTCAGCGCGCTAGAGGCCGTGGGTCGCGGCGAGTCATTGCTCGACCCGGCCGTGACCGAGAAGGTGTTGGAGCGCGTGCGGCGGGTGGCCAGCGGATCGGCACACCGATGAGCTGGCCGAGCTCACTTCACAGGAGCGCAAGATCCTGCTCCTGGTGGCGGAGGGGAAGACGAACAAGGAGATCGCCGCTGAGGTGTTTCTCTCCGACAAGACCGTCAAGAACTACGTCAGCAGCATCCTCTCCAAGCTCAACCTCCAGCGGCGCACGCAGGCTGCGGCTTTCGTGGCGAAGCACCACCTGTCCCCCGACGACCACTAGCCTTCCGCGGCGGCCCGATCCAGCTCGCCGATCAGCCAGCGAGCGGTTCCCTCTGCGGCGATGTGGAGCAGCGCGCGGTCCGCGACCCGCCCGATGACCCCGCCGGGCGGCGCGTACCAGCCCGACACGCTCAGCTCGTCGGCCCGGGCCACGAGCATCCCGGAGAAGACCGGAAAGAGGGGAGCGAGGGTCGCCGCGCGCCAGCTGACCTCCACCTGCCAGCCGTCGCCGAGCGACTCGACCGGCCCAAGGTCGACGTACGCGGCCTTGCCGAAGGTAACCAGCGACGGGCGCTCGCTGACCCGCAGCCGCAGGTCGGCCTGGTGGCGATGCATCCCTGCGGGCGCATCCGCCACCTCCGGACCGAGCCAGGTACGCGCGGCGCGAATCGCCCACGCCAACCGCTCCGAGCGGCTGCTCGCCAACCGGCGGACCACCAGGTGGCTCAGCTCTTCCTCGGAGGACGCCGACCTCGCGGCCGCCGCAGCCACCTAACGCTCCTCGACGATCAGCGCGGTGACCATGCCAAACATCCCGTTCGGGCCCTCAGCGTGGGTGAGGATGTGGCAGTGGAATGCCCACACGCCGGGTTCGGTGGCCTCGATGAGCACATCGACCCGCTGGCCGGGCGCCACCAGCACGGTGTCCTGGTAGAACGGCTCGGGCACCGCGTAGCCGTCCATAGCGATCACCTGCTGCCGCATGCCGTGCAGGTGCATCGGATGGATCTGCAGGCCCTCGTTCATGTAGCGCACGCGAATGAGGTCGCCCTGCTTGACGCTGATCGGCTCGGTGGCCGGGAAGCCCTTGCCATTCAGCGTGAAGCCCAGCGGGCCGTCGTTGACGATCATCGCGTAGTCCAGGTCGACGTTCGGCTCGCGCGCCTGCGGATCGGTCACGATGAAGGCGCCCAGCAGCCCCATCGGCACCTGGTGATCGGCCATGAAGTGGCTGTGGTACATATGCGAGCCCGCGTTGCGCACGGTGTACTCGTAGGTGAACGACTCGCCGGGCATGACCGCCGGCTGGCTGATGACCGGCACGCCGTCCATCCCGTTCGGGACGTACAGGCCGTGCGAGTGGATGGTCGTTGGCTGCGGCAGCTCGTTGTGCAGCGACGATCTGGATTCGATCACCCACGTTGGCGTGCAGCTGCGGCCCCGGCACCGTGCCGTTGTAGGCGTAGGCCTCGACCGTCACCCCCGGCTCGGTCTCCCACTGGATGACCGATGCGGTCAGCTCCCATCGCTTGGTCCCGTTGTCCAGGATGGTCGGCTCCAGTACCTGGTTGCCCTTGCCCTTTGTCGTCGGCCGGGAACTCACCGGTGCGGGCCGCGTCCGCGGCCGCCATCTGCTGCGCGGTCATGGACGCCGCCGGTGAAGCCGATGCACCCGGCTCCCCGTGGCCGCCACCATCACCTCGCCGCGCATGCCGCCGTCGGCGTGGCCCGGCACCGAGCAGATGAAGGTGAGGCCGCCGCTCGGGATCGTCACCTCGCCCGGTCGCGACCGAGTGGGCCTCGGCGGAGATCTTGGTGCCATCGGCAAAGGTCAGGTCGTGCAGGACGCCGCCCTCGTTGGTGAACGTCACGGCGTAGGTGCCCGGCGCGTCGACGTGCACCATCGACGGCTCGAATCCGAGGTCGAACGCGCGCACCTCGATGGTGCCGACGGGTCCGGTTGGGGCGGACGCCGATTCGGACGGTGATGCCTGGTTGGCCGCGCCACCCGTTCCGCCGAGCACGAGAGCGGCAAAGACCATGACCAACGCGAACATGGTTCCGGCGGTGGTGAAGGCGATCCAGAGAGCGAGCGTCCGAGGCATGGAGTCTCCGTGTGTAAGTGCGAGTTGCTGCCGGCTGAACCCTACGCGGCGGGGCGTGACGTGGAGCGAGGGCCACACGGACCGCTCGCCCGGGCCATTCGTCCCTCGAGAAGGGGCGGACCGGCACGTGGGGGCGTCAGGTCGCGCGCCTACGGTGGTGCCATCGAAATGATGTGTCACAACCAACGAAAGGTGGAACACACGATGACCGGCCTAACCGCCTCACGGGCCTACGGCATCCTGGCGCTCCGGGTCGTGACCGGCTTCTACTTCCTGTGGGCCGGCCTCGACAAGCTCTTCACCTGGATCGGTGGAGCGGAGCCATTCAGCGCCGCCGGCTTCCTGGCCTTCGGCACCGCTGGCACGACGTCGGCGGCCGTCGCCGAGGGCGCGATTGTCAACCCGACTGCGCAGTTCTGGGCCGACCTGGCCAGCAACCAGGCCCTGCTGAGCACCGTGGATGTGCTCGTTCCCGTACGGGCAGATCCTGATTGGCCTGGCGCTGATCCTGGGCTTCGCAACCCGATTCAGCGCAGTGATGGGCTTCCTGATGATGGCCTTCATCACGACCGCCAGCTGGGACTTCGCCCACGGCTGGATGAACTCGACCACCTTCCTGGGCATCGTGACCCTGATCGTGGGCGTGATCCGGGCCGGAGAGGTCTATGGACGTCGACGCGATCGTCGACGAGCAGCCCATCGTCAAGCGGACGCCCGTCCTGCGGTACGTCCTCGGGTAAGGCCTGCCACGGCCTTCAGCCCCACGCCGGTCGGCGGCAACGCCGGCCGGCGTTCCTGTCCGCGTCGCCGGGTTCCGCCGCTGGCTTCCGCCGCGACGCGGGTCACCGCGCCGACGTGCCATTTGTCCCTCGCAAGGGTGACGCTCGGCCCTAGGGAAAGGGTCGCGGTCAAGAAATGCTTAGTGCGGCAATAAGCCTTTGGATCGCAACGGCAGAGCCCGTTGCCCACGAGTTAAGGAACCACGGTCATGATGCTCCCGCGCCCGCTCGTCCTCTTCCTGGCCTTCTGCGGCGGCGGTGCGCTCTTCGCGATGCCGCTGCTGCTGGCAGCCCTGGCTGCTCGGCACGCCGGCATCTCCGGCCGCCGCCGCTGATTCACCGAGCCCAACCCAGTGCCACGACCGGAACCGATGAGGTTCTCGGCACGCTGACCTTCCACGCCTTCGACCTCGGCTTCGATCCGGCAAGCATCGAGGTCGACCAGCCCGGCCGCTACGCGATCAGCTTCGTCAACGACGGCGCGATCCTGCACAACATCACCTTCGCCGACGGGACGGTGCTCGAGGCCGAGGCCGGCAAGACCGCGAGGGCGAAGTTGTCGTCCCAGCCGAGGGTCTCGGCTACGTGTGCTCGATCCCGGGTCATGCCGATGGCGGCATGGAGGGCGCCATCACCGTCGCCGGTGCGGCCACGCGGAGATCCGCATAGCGGCGCTTCAGCGCCATCCGGGCAGCGAACGCCGACCATCGAGCCGGATCCGAACGCGCCGGAGTACACGCCGCGAGACGCCGGCGGCGCCGCCAGTGGCCGACGGACGCGTGCACGACATCGAGTTGGTGATCAGCGAGCACGAGATGACCGTCGCCGCCGGGCATCGTGCAGTCGGTGTGGACCTTCGGCGACTACGGTCCCGGGCCCGGTCCTGCGAGTCACGGTCGGCGACACGGTCCGGGTCACGCTGCGAACCCCGACAGCAACAAGCTCCCGCACTCGGTTGACTTCCACGCCAGCCTGGTCGCCTGGAACGACGAGATGCGAACCATCAACCCGGGCGAGGAGCTCGTCTACGAGTTCGAGGCGAAGTACGCAGGCGTGTACATGTATCACTGCGGAACCACGCCGGCGCTGCACCATATCGCCAGCGGCATGTTCGGCATGATCATCGTCGAGCCGCCGGGCGGCTTGCCGCCGGTCGACCACGAGTTCGCCCTGGTGCAGAGCGAGTGGTACCTGGGCGAGCAGGCCGGCTTCGTGAGCCTCGACAAGGCTTCGGCAGCCGCGCCCGCGCCGGACTACGTGGTCTGGAACGGCATCGCCAACCAGTACGCGGAGCATCCGATCGAGGTGCCAGTGGGCGAGACGGTCCGCGTCTTCGTCCTGAACGCCGGTCCCAGCATCGACAGCTCGTTCCATGTGGTGGGCACGATCTTCGAGGATGTGATCAAGGAAGGCGTCCACCTTGAGCGCGGCAACGAAGGTAACTGGGGGCCCAGGCCGTCGACCTGTCGCCGGCCCAGGGCGCCATCGTCGAGATGCACTTCGACGAGGACGGCCTGTACCCGATCGTGACCCACGCCTTCAACTTCGTCGGTCGAGGCGCGCTGGGCCTGTTCCAGGCCGGCGATGGCGGCGAGATGCCGGCCGGCGGGCACTGAGCCCGGTGAGACTGGCGCTGACGCGGCGTGGCGACTACGCGGTGCGAGCGGCGGTGGCGCTGGCCGATGCGGGGGAGCATCGGCTCAGTGCCGCAACCATTGCCGGTCGGATGCGGATTCCGCTCTCGTTCGTCACTCAGGTGATGGCCGACCTCTCTCGGGCGGGCGTTGTTAACGCAGCGCGCGGGCGGGGCGGCGGATATGAGCTGGCCCGGGCATCGCATGACACTTCCCTCCTGGACGCCGTCCAGGCGGCGGAGCCGGCAAGGTCGCGCAGATGCGTGCTGCGGGGTAGCCCGTGCGACGTCGGCGGCGTGTGCGCGGTGCACGATACGTTCGTCCAGGGCGAGGATGCTGTGCTG
The DNA here is from genome assembly GCA_963783495.1 of uncultured Chloroflexia bacterium. Taxonomy (GTDB): domain Bacteria; phylum Chloroflexota; class Limnocylindria; order QHBO01; family QHBO01; genus DASSCW01. Next base: position 23,162 of record CAWANT010000006.1, on the reverse strand, counting down.
AACGTCCTGCGAGAGACCACACTGCGAGACATCGTGCAGAGACGACGGCAGCGAGCTCTGGACAGCCGACGGTGACCCTCGCGGTCGCAACGTTCCTCGCCGTGCTGGCACTGGCGGCGTTGGTCGGCGTGGTCCTCGTCATCGTCCTGGCGGTGATCGGTCGTCTGGAGCCGATCCGGACGGCGCTCGGCCCGGGCGCCCTATGGCTGGCGTTCGCGGTCGCGTTGACCGCCACCGCGGGCAGCCTGTACTTCTCCGAGGTGGCCGGCCTCGAGCCGTGCACCCTGTGCTGGTACCAGCGGATTGCCATGTACCCACTGGTGTTGATCCTGGGCATCGCGGCCTGGCGCGGCGATTGGGGAGTGCGCCGTTACGCCGCACCGCTGGCTGCGATCGGAGCCGCCGTCGCCGCCTACCACGTCGTGCTGCAGCGGGTGCCCAGCCTGCCGAGCGCCGGCTGCTCGGTGACGGCCCCATGCTCGGCGATCGACCTCGAGCGCTTCGGGTTCGTGACCATCCCGTTCATGGCGTTCGCAGCTTTCGCCGGCATCCTGACCCTGCTCTTCGCCCTTGCCCCGGAGACCGATGAACCGTGACCAAGGCCACTCGCTCCCGGGGGATGCCGCGCCGGACAAGCCAACCCGCCAGCCAGTCGAACCGGACCCGGTGGGTCCTGATCGGAGGCGCCGTCGGCGTGGTCGCCCTGGCGGCGGTGATCGCCATCGTCCTGTCGCTCGGCTCAGCCGGCGGACCCCCAGAGCCGGCCGCCGATCCGCTGGTCATCACCGGCGAGCCGCTTCCCGCCCTGCCGCTCGAAGGCCCGGACCCGGCCGTCGGCATGACGCTGCCGACCCTGGCGGGCATCGGCCTGGATGGCGAGCCGATGGAGATCGGTCCTCCGGGTGGTGCCCAGATGGTGGTGGTGCTGGCCCATTGGTGCCCGCACTGCCAGCGGGAGCTGCCGATGCTGGTCGACATGATCGACTCGGGCGACGTGCCGGAAGGCCTTTCGGTGGTCGGCCTGTCAACCGGCATCAACGAGCTGCGCGGCAACTATCCGCCATCGGCCTGGTTCGAGCGGGAAGGCTGGCAGCAGCCGACACTGATCGACGACGCCAACTCCGACGGCCTGCACGCCCTGGGCCTGCCGTCCTTCCCGGGGTTCGTCTTCGTCGATGCACAGGGTCGGGTGACCCAGCGCATGACCGGCGAGGTCGATCGAGCGACGCTGATCCAGGCGATGGACGCCGCCGCCCAAAGCTGACCCTCATCTCGAATCGGGCCGGATGGCATGTGACGGACGGGCCAATGCGCCCTTTGGCACGCAGGCCGAACGCCCGACCATCGATGAGGATTCGATGCTCATGCGCGGAAGGGAGGCACGCCATGCGATCTACCACCGAGGCCACGTCCGTCAGTGCGAACAGTGAGCGTCGGCTGCGAATGGTCGGTGATCGGGTGGCGTGCCGCCGCATCGGACCAACTGACGTCCGGCGCTGCGCCGAGTGCCTCTACCTGCTCCGATTGGGGCGGAAGTACGTCGTCTGCATCGACGGCGAGATCGCAGACCAGCCCGACTTCGCCTGGTGACGCGCCGCGCCGCGTCATCTGAGTGGCACGGCAGGCGTAGGCTCATCGCGGGAATAGGAACGGAGGAACCCGGGCATGGTGGTACTGGACCGATGGCTGGAAATCGCGATCGCCCTCCTGCGCATCGCGGTCGGGGTGATTTTCCTGTGGGCCGGCTTGGAGAAGCTGATGGCCCCGGAGCCGTTCGACGCAGCCGGCTTCCTGCAGTTCGGAACGACAGGCACCCTCGGGTGGCCGTTCGTCAGCGGTGAGCCCGTCGAGGGCACGATCTACAACCCGACCCACGACTTCTGGGTCGCCATGGCTGAGAACGACTCGGCCATGCGCGTGATCAACTTCCTGGTGCCGTTTGGCCAGCTCGGCATCGGGGTCAGCCTGATCCTGGGCCTGTTCACGCGCTTCGGTGCGGCGATGGGCACGCTGATGATGCTGTTCTTCTTCGTGGCCGCCTGGGACTTCGAGTTCGGCATCGTGAACCAGCACCTGACCTATGGGCTGGTCACCGCGTTCATCGGCTACATCGGCGCCGGCAACTACTTCGGCCTCGATCGGCCGCTGGGCGAGTCGATGAACCCGACGGTGCGTCGCTGGCTGCTGTCGGGCGAGACGCGACGCTGCCCACCGGCTGCGAGCTCACAGCCCATGGCATCCACGGCCTAGGCGTCGACGAACGGGTGGTCGGGAGCCCTGTGCGACCGACCACCCTTCGAAGCTAGGCCAAGGTCGTCGGGAGCCTATGGCAGAATCCGACGATCGTTCACGGCGAGGACCCTGACGTGGCGGATGCCGACCCACGGCTGATCACGGGCGAAAGGATCGTCCGGTCGACGACGAAGCACTGGATCGCGCCGCTCGGGGACTCGAAGTGGGCGATCCTCATGGTTGTCGGCGCGCTGGTCGCCGCCTGGCTGCAGGGCGACACCACGACCGGAGTCACCGGGTTCGTGAACCGGATGTTGGAGCTGCTGCGGCTGACCCTCTTCCTGGGCGGGCTCGCCTGGATCGTCTACAACGTTGTCGCCTGGCGGACCGCCAGGTACGAGGTGACCAATCGCCGCGTGCTCGGGACCGATGGCCTGCTTCGACGTCGGTCGACCGATACGCTCCTGACCTCCATCGCCGACGTGAAGACCGTCGTTCCGTGGTTCGGTCGCATGCTCGGCTACGGGCACATCCGCATCATGTCGGCCTCGGGCGAAGCGGGCGCCGACAGTTTCACGACCGTGCGCGATGTGGAGGATTTCAAGCGCGAGATCCTTGAGCAGAAGACCGGCGCGACTGCCCTGACGGAGCGTCCGGCGGCTCAGGAAGCCGGACGGCCGGTTTCCACCGCACCAGCTCCAGTTCCGGGGGCCGCCGGCGAGATCACAGCCACGCTCAGCGAGCTTGCCAGGCTGCGAGACGCCGGGGCCATCACCGCCGCGGAGTACGAGGCGAAGAAGACGGAGCTGCTGGCCCGGATCTGACGAAGCTTGCGACGGTGGACCGATTGGCGCTGCCCGCATTTCTCCGCGACCTGGGCGCCCAGCCGGGTGCCGTGCGTACCTTGTGCGTTGCAGCCGTCGCCATGGGCGCGGCGGGCCTCAACCCGCCCGTCGCCTCGCCGGTCCTGCCGAACATCCAGTCGATCATTCGCGCGCAGCCACAGGCCAACGCTCTCGTCCTGCTGATTGTGCTCATCGCTGCGGGGCTGCTCTTCATCGGCGGCGTCCTGGGCGATGCCGATGGCCGGCGCGGCATCCTCATCGGGGCGCTTGGTGTGCTGGTCGGCGTGAATGCGCTCGGGCTCGTCATCACGAACGAACCCATCTTCATTGCCTCTCGCCTCGCGAGCGGAGCAGCCGCGTACGCGGTCCTGCCCTTCGCCATGGCGCTCGTGGCGACGACCTATTCCGGCGTGGTGCGCGCGACGGCAATCGGAATCGTGTACGCCGTGTACGCGGGCGGCACCGCGGTCAGCCCGATCCTGCTCACCATCCTCGGTCCAGACGGCCCGCGGTGGCCTGGCTTCGTCGTTGGGTCCGTGGTGGCGGCGATCGCCTTGTGGCTGGCGTGGTCGCGCGCGCCCAACCTGCCAGGAGCTGCCCGCGGAGATCGGTCGTACGTGGTCGCGACAGCCGTATGGGCCTTCGCCATCGTCATCATCACGTCCGCCGTCGTGGACCTCGGAGACCGCCTCGCCGACGCGATCCAGATCGGCCTCCTGATGGCCGGCCTCGTGATGCTTGCGGGATACGCGGTCTGGGCGCGCCGGACGCATGCCCATGGAAGGACGTCGCATCGCGTTGACCGCCGACCGGTCACGGTGGCGGTGGCGGTCGGCGTCATCGTCAGCTTCGCCCAGGCTGCGCCGCTGTTCCAGCTGCCCGTCTTCTTCAACGTCATCCTGGGCTATGGAGCGTTCCTCGCCACGATCGCGATCGCACCATTCGTGCTCGCGCTGATCATTGCCGGGCCGGTTGCGGGGGCCGTTCTCTCACGCATCGGGCCTCGGACACTCGTGGCGGTGGGCCTCGCGGCCGTCGGCCTGGGCAACGTCATCGCGGCGGCGGTCCTCGGTCAGGAGCTTGTGTACGTCGCGATTGCGGTGCCCCTCGTGCTCATCGGTGCAGGCTTCGTGATCGCCACCACAGTCAGGACGGCCATCATCTTCGCCAGTGTGCCGCGCGGCCTGCCGGCGAGTGCCGCGGCCATCAACGAGGCATCGGTCCTGGTTGGGAGCCGGATCGGGTTCGCCGCCCTGACCGCCGTCATTACCCAGCGCGCACTCGACATCTATGCCGGGTCACTGCTGGGCGTCGATGCCGCGCAACGTGAAAGCGCGGTCGGTGCATTCAGGGACGTGCTCGTTGCCATCGGAACGCCGGGGATCCACACGATCGCCGGCGCGCTAAGCCAGGGAGACGTCGAGGCATATACGTCCGCGTTCGTCGAGGCCTATCGCCAGGGCCTCTTGGGCACCGGTGTCATCGCCATCATCGCGGCCCCGATCGCGTGGTTCGCCCTCGGCGCGCGTGACCCCCTGACCACGATGTGGGACCACCGCGACGAGCGGACCCGCTGACCCTCGGCGCGCTGGACGGCGCGTTCTGGGTGCTCCCTGGAGGCCGCCTGCTGCCGCTGGAATTGACGGCCGACGCGCTGGTTCGAACGATGCGCTGGGAAATCGGGCAGGAGGTGACAGTCCGGAGGCTGCTGTGGGTGATGGAGTACATCACCCCGATGGGAGGCCGGTCGGTCCACGAGCTCGGCTTTTCCTACGCCATTGATCTGCCTGAGAAGAGCCCGTTCCTCGACCTGAAGGTCGACCACGCCGGTGTGGAACGCGGCCACGACCTGATCCTGCGCTGGTTCCCGATCAGTGCGCTGCCGGACCTGCCGCTTTTCCCTGACTTCCTGCGCACGGCAGTGCGACGAATGCCGGACACCCTGCAGCACATCGTCCAGGTGAACATCGAAGAAGGGCCACGGAGCCTCGGCTAGTCGAGTAGCGCCGCACTCAGCCGCTACCAGTGGCCTGAGCTGAATTTGACCAGCCGATGGGCAGTCCGGCACAATCGGCTCCCTTCGGGGCGGCTAGCTCAGCTGGTTAGAGCACTTGCTTGACATGCAAGAGGTCACTGGTTCGAGTCCAGTGTCGCCCACCACCCGCCCAATTCCGTGAGCTCGGCGGGGTCATCTCTGACGGATCGCCCGTAGCCCTAGGATGCGATCGTGCTGATCATCCTTCCGCCGTCGGAGACGAAGCTGCCGCCGCCTGAGGACGGGTCGCCACTCGATCTTGACCGGCTGTCGTTTCCGTCACTGACGGCGATGCGCGTGCGCGTCACGGACGCCCTGGTTGCGACCAGCCAACGCCCCGATGCGCTCCGGCGGCTGTTTGTCAGGCCGTCGCTCGCTGGCGAAGTCGCGCGCAACGAGCGCCTGCGCGACCTCCCGACGAGGCTTGCTGTTGACACCTATGCCGGGCCGCTCTACGAGGGACTCGACGCGGGATCATGGTCGTCCCACGCTGAGAAACGTGCCGCAAGGAAACTCGTCATCGTGTCGGCGCTGTGGGGCGCGCTGCGCCCCGCGGACCGCATCCCGCCGTACCGTCTCTACGTCTGCGCGCGACTGGTCGGCATGGACCGCTTGGAGCCCGCGTGGCGGACCCTCCTGCCTGACATCCTCGCCGATGCGGCCGCGCGGCGCGGGCCGGTCCTTGATCTGCGCTCGAGGGCCTACCAGGCGGTCGGTCGCCCTGCCGGTCTTGACGACCAGACCGTGACATTGCGGATCAGACCGTCGCCAGGAGGCCCGGCCCACATCGGCGATGTCATCGCGAAGCGCGTTCGCGGCGAGGCGGCAAGCCACCTTCTTGCGTCCGTGGCGGATCCCGAGGATCCGCTGGATATCGCCGACATCCTCGCCACACGCTGGTCGCTCGAGGTCGATCCACCAGCCGGACGAAACCGAACCTGGACGATCAGCCTCCAGTCCGCCGCGTAACACCACCCTGCTATCTATCAGGGATCGCTGCCCGGGATGGTCGCCGCTGCGATCAGAATCGCCAGCGGGTCTGGCTGAACGTGTCGCCCTTCGTGAATCCGAAGGCCTTTCGCACCCGTACGTCGTACACGAGGGCGGGACCGATCGCGCCGGGCGCCGAGAACTGCCCGTTGACGACGCGGAACTGGAACCAGTCGTCGTACTTCGAGCGGTAGGCGTCGACCAAGCGGCCAAGGCGGGCTGCATCGGTCACATCCACGGCCTCGCCTTCGACGATGACGTCCATCCCCTCCCAGCCAGAGTTGCCGGCGGTGACAATGACGTGGCGATTACCGGCCTGAAGGTTGTGGGCCTTCTGCTCGCCACTGCTGGTGGTGAACGAGAACGCATCGTCGAGCCAGATGCCGGCGATCGTCGTTTGGTGCGGGCGCCCGTCGGCACGGATGGTGGTGAGCTGGTAGCTCTTCGCGTCGCCCAGCTGGTCGCGCGCCGTTGACCACTCAATCGGCGCGGCGTCCTCGCTGCTGAATCGCGGGTCGAGCGTGGTCTCCGGGACCGTGATCGTCATCGGTCAGTCCTCAGCGTGTAGAACCACGCTAGCACCTGCAGCACAACGGTCCGCGAGCAGATCGAGTTCGCGCCTCCGAGAGATGGGTGTCAGTTGAAAGCTGTGGCAAGGCAACAGGAAATTCGAATCCAGGGGCGTCGTCATTGGCCTGCTAGGCTGCCAATCACGAGGCTGGGTTGAGCGATCTTTCGAGGTGACCGTCCGCCATGCGCTTTGAGCAATCCATCGATATCGATGCCCAGCAGCAGCGGGTGTGGGACGTGCTCAGCGATCTGGAAGGGTGGCCGCAGCGGATCGAGACGGTGGACGCCGTCGAGCTGCTCACGCCCCCTCCTGCTGCCAAGGGCACCCGCATACGCCTCAAGCAACCGAGGCTCGGAGAGGGCATTTGGGACATCACGGTCTGGGATGCGCCGTCCTACTTCGAGTACCGGCAGCAGTCCGGCGGCGTCACCATCGTCGCGGGCCACCGTGTCGTGGCGCTGGAAGAAGGTCGCTCCCGCCTGACCCTGACACTGGAGATGCGTGGCCTGCTGGTCCCGGTCGTCGCACTGTTCTACAGGGGCCTGACCAACCGCTACATGACGATCGAGGCTCAAGGCATGAAGCGCGCGGCCGAGTCCGCTTGAGACGTGAACGAGTCGCCGGGCGATCCTGCCCGGCGACTCTCTCGCTACGGCCGTTGAGGGGAACGCTGCACTTGCGCACGCGACGTGCCTCCCACCATCACATGTGATCTCGACCTGACCCATGGCCTCATTGCCTGCCTCCATCCGTGCTCGACTACGCTCCGTGCGGCTCCTTCGGCCGCTCGAGCGCCGCGACTTCGCGCTCCTCACCACCGGGTCCACCGTCTCGCTGCTGGGTGACGGCTTCTTCTCGATCGCGCTCGCGTGGCAGGTCTACGAGATCAGCAACGTGCCGACCGCCCTGTCGGTCGTCGGCGTGGCCTGGACGGTGCCACTCATCGCCTTTCTGCTGCTCGGTGGCGTGTTCACGGACCGATATGACCGCCGTCGCCTGATGATCGGCGCCGACCTCATCCGGGCGGCGGCCATTGGGCTGCTCGGGGTGCTGTCGCTGACTGGCGCGATCGAGCTGTGGCACATCATCGCGCTGATCGCGTTTGTCGGGCTGGGCGATGCCTTCTTCAATCCGGCGGCGACGGCGATCGTGCCCGACCTGCTTCCCGGATGAGCTGCTGCCGCAGGCGAACGCGCTCAATGGGCTGATCAGGCCGCTCACCATCCGCCTCATCGGCCCGGCCGTCGGCGGCTTCGTGGTCGCGCTGTCCAGCGCCGGCACGGCCTTCCTCATCGACGCCGCGAGCTTCCTGGTGTCGGCCGTGGCCATCGCTGCCATGAGCCGCCCACCCGCTCGCCAGATCGTTTCCCACGGCGTGCGCCAGGCCATCGCCGAGGTGGGCGAGGGCCTCGCCTTCGCGCGCCGCACCCCCTGGCTATGGGCGACGCTCGTGTCGGCGATGTTCAGCCTGCTCTGCTTCATCGGCCCGGTGCAGGTGCTCCTGCCCTTCCTGGTGAAGAACCGGCTCGAGCTCGGACCCGAGGCTCTCGGCGCGATCTTCGCTATCGGTGGCATCGGCTCAGTCGCCTCGGCCATCGCCATCGGCCAGCTCGGTCTCCCGCGACGCTATGTGACGGTCATGTACGCCTGCTGGGCGCTCGGCGTGGCGCTGCTGGCGGGCTACGGCGTCATGACGTCGCTCTGGCAGGGGATGCTCATTGGCCTCGTGACCGCCTCGCTGTTCGAAATCGGTCAGATCATCTGGGTGACCCTGCTCCAGACGGAAGTGCCGCGCGACCTCCTCGGCCGGATCTCAAGCCTCGACTGGCTGGTATCGACTGGACTCGTGCCGGTCTCGTTTGCCCTGACCGGGCCCGTCGCGGGCGCATTCGGCGCTCAGAACACGATCATCGCCGCCGGCCTGGTGGGTGCGGTGCTGATGGGCATGCTCCTCTTCTACCCCGGCGTCCGCGACCCGGAGCGCCGTCGCCGCGCGCCGGCTGCGGTCGTCGCAGGCGCCGGCCAGTCTGAGTCCTCGTAGGGCCGCGTTACCGCCGCCGAATACGTAGGCGGATGAGGGAGACTGGGTGAGCTTCGACCTGTATGTCTGGCAGTCCCCGCGCGACGTTGACGAGCAGCAGGCGTCGGCCCTGGTCGATGCCTGGCAGCAGGGTGGCGGTGACCCGGCGGCGAGTCCGTTCGAACCGAGCACCGACATTGGCTGGTTTCACCGCGAGCTGACGCAGGACAGGCCAGACCTTGACGTGACCTCCGATGCGGCCCCAAACGCAAGTCGGCGCCCGGTCTGGCTCTCGACTGACGACGAGCCGCCGGCCCGGGTGGTTGCCATCCGGCTTCCCACAGGGACTTCGTCCGAGGCGTTCAACGAGGTCATGAGCCTGGCCGTGAAATACGACCTGGTGGTCTTCGATGCCCGCACCCCGCAGGTGCGGTTCCCGATGAAGGAGATGGCGGCCCACGCCGATGCGACGTTCTGGCCGGCCGGCGCCATCCAGGCCGGCGTGGCCGGTGGCATCGGCGCCGTCATCGCGGTCATCGCATGGGTGTTGGCCATCCCGATTCTGAGCGGCGTGGTGGTGATCATCGGCGGCTTCATGGCGCTGATGGCGGTATGGACCTTCATCGAGCAAGGCCGCAAGGCACTGCGCGCTCGCGGCCGTCGGGGCGAGCACGAGGGCCAATAGCTCTGCCGCGAGGGTAGACTCCGCCGAGGACGATTAGCGCGAGGCTGCCAGGTGGCGGAAGCATCCGAACCGATCCCGCCCGACCCTGAGGCACGGCCGCTCAGCGTCACGGCGGCGGCGTTCATCCTGCTGGCGGTTGCCACGTTCGCGGGCCTCATCGGCCTGGTTCTGCTGGTCGTGGTCATGGTCAACTCGAACCCGGCCACGCTGCCCGACTACATCGATGCCGCGCCGGAAGGCTTTGCCGGCGTCGCCGGCGCCATTGGCCTTGGGCTCGCGGTCTACGGCCTGGCCGGTGCGGTCGCGGCGGTCCAGGCGCTGCGGCGTCGATCGTGGGCGCGCTGGATCGGGATCGTGCTGACTGCGCTTGGCGTCGGGGCGCTGGTGGTGGCTCATCATCCGGCCAGGTCAGGCGAACGGCGCCACGCCGATGATCTTCGTGCCCGTCATCGCCGCGTTGGCGTACGCGACCGTGGCGTTGGCCAGTGAGGGGCGGTGGTTCGCCGCTTCGGTCCCGGGGACTGGAACCGGATAGAGGCAGCCGCAGGAAACCTTCGTCCCGAGGGCTGCTGACGGCTGCCTCCTATCGTGCTCCCCGGAAATCCGGGCAGCAATAGGCCGGGGACCCGGAGGAACCCCCGCGTCAACTCCGGTGGATAATCCGGTGCGCAATCCCGCGTGCGATCCCGCGCCGCCTCCCGTGGTCGAGACGTTGCCGCCTGCGACTCGAGTGAGCGATCGAGCGTCGCGCCGAGTGTTGCGTCCGGTGTCACCTCCGGTGGCTGATCGGGTCGCACCTCCGAGGCGCCCGGCCTGCAACTACCGTATCGGCGCGGCGCGGCTGGCTCAAGGGCTTTGTCCACGAATTTGACTGCGAGTTGATGAACCTATCCCCAGCCCATCCACATCGGCACACCGGCGGCTGGTACTGGTGGGCCTGACCACCAGGACTGAAGGGTCAGGCAGCCGCGGCCAGGATCGCCGGCAGGACGGACGCGAGGCGCTCGTACTGGGCTCGATCGTTGTAGGCGGCGGCGCTCAGCCGCAGCACGCGCTGCCAGCGGCGCCCCTGCGGCCGCTGCGGCCAGGGCGCGATCATGGTCTGGAATCCTGCCGCCAGCAGCGCCCCGTGAACCCGGTCGCCGTACAGGTCCACGTCCCGGTCGGTGCCGAGCTGCGGCTCCCAGCCCAGGGGCAGGCTGGCCATCGACCCGATCATGTCCTCAACCGCCGGGATCTCTGCACCGATGGCCGATGCCACCAGCCGGCGGGCTTCCAGCGTCAGCTCGCGGTTCCGCGCGCGGAGTGCCGGCCAGCCGCCCGGGAGCAGGGAGGCACCGAACTCGATGGCCTCCGGCGCGGCCAACCAGGCTGAGGGGTCACCGGTCCCCAGCCAGCCGAACTCGAGCTGGAAGCGGGACCGATCGCTGCGCGGCGAGTTGGCACCGTGCGAGATCACGAGCGGCCGGATCCGCTCCTGACGGTCGGGGCGGACCCAGAGGAAGGCCGCGCCCTTCGGTGCGCAGACCCACTTGTGGAGGTTGCCGGTGTAGTAGGCGGCCCCCACACCGGCGACGTCCAGCTCCACCATGCCGGGCGCGTGCGCGCCATCGATCAAGGTGTCGACCCCGCGCTCCGCCAGGCCGGCAACCAGAGTCGCCACCGGCAGCACCAATGCGGTGGCCGACGTGACGTGGTCGAGCACCGCCAGCCGGGTCCGGGACGTGACGGCGCCCAACACGGGCGCAACCGCAGCGTCCGGCGAGGCGATCGGGAACGGGACCTCCGCGACGATGACCCGCGCTCCATCGCGCGCCGCGACGTAGTCCAGGGTGTTGCGCACGGCGTTGTATTCATGGTCGGTCGTCAGGAGCTCGTCGCCCGGCGCGAAGCGCAGCGAGCGCAGGACCGTGTTGACGCCGGTGGTGGCGTTGGTGATGAAGGCCAGGTCGTCGGGACCGGCCCCAACGAAGGTGCCGACCGCCGCCCGCGCCGTGTCCAGCGCTTGCTCGGCCCGCTCGACCATGAAGCGCACTGGCTCGTGCTCCATCTGCAGGCGCCAGGTGGTCTGGGCCTCCATCACCACGCGCGGGACGGCCCCGTAGGAGCCGTGGTTCAGGAAGTCGACGCGCGGATCGAGCGGCCAGTGGCGGGCATGCTCGGACGGCATCGGTGGCTATCGTAGACCGATGGACTGCCGGCCCAGCTCCCGACACGCGCGCCGGCCGCCCTGGTTCTGGACCTGGACGGCACATTGGTCGACACGGTCGAGACCAGGATCCGTGCGTGGCTGGCCGTATTCGAGGAATTCGATATCCCGGCCACGCGTGGTCAGGTGGCGCCGATGATCGGGATCGACGGCAGGCGGCTGGCTCGCGACGTGGCGGAGGCCGCCGACCGCCCGCTGCCAGCGGGACGGGACGAGGAGATCGACCGCCGCTGCGGCGAGATCTACGAGGCGCTCAACCGGGACCCGCACGCGCTGCCCGGCGCACGGGAGCTGCTCCGCTGGTTGGAGGACCAGGCCTGGCCGTGGGCCATCGCCACCTCGTCACGCAGGGAGCAGGTCGCGACGTCGCTGGCGGCGCTGGATCTGGAGCGCGATCCGACCATCGTGGACGGCTCGTCCGTCGAGCACGCCAAGCCGGCGCCGGATCTCCTGCTGGCCGCCGCCGCCGCCATGCATCAGTCGCATGCGGACTGCTGGTGTGTCGGCGACTCGACCTGGGACATGCGCGCGGCTGCCGCGGCTCGGATGACGCCCAGTCGGCGTCACTGCCGGCGCCGCAGTGTCCGCCGACGCCTTACGCGAGGCTGGAGCCGTCCTGGTGACGGACACGCTGATGGAGCTCCAGGCGGAGCTCCATCGCAGGCGCGGAGGATCGGCCTAGCGGGATGCCGGCTCGACGGTCGTGCTGCTGGGGGACGCCGCCTCGACCTCCCAGTACGGGCGAATGCCGTAGGCGGCAAACGCCTGGGCGTACTGCAGCTCCTCTTCCTCCCCATCGGCCGTGTGGTACTCCGGCTCGCCGGTGATCTGGTCCTTGGCGCGCTCGATCCGTACCTGGTCTCCCTCGTCGCGGATCGCCTCCAGCGGCACCAGGTACTGCTTCTTGCCCATTCCCAACAGGCCGCCGCCGGTCTCGAGCACCAGCAGTCGGGACACGCGCAGGCTCGGGTCGATCAGCATGTCGGCCCCCGTGCCGACATCGTTGCCATCACGGTCGACGACCTTTCGCCCGCGGAGGTCGCTGGACGGGTCGTCGAGCATCACGCCGCTGCTCGTCAGCGGCTCGAGGTCGCGAGTGAAGGTCAGTGCCATGGGTTCACCTCGTTCGGGCGTCGGTAACGCACCGGCCGATGGCCGCAAGCGGCATGCCAAGCCGGGATGGCATCATCGGACCGATGCCCCTCGAGACCTATCGGGCCAAACGCGACTTCTCGCGGACCCCCGAACCGGAGCCGGGCGCGGTGGGCGATGGCGGCCGGGCGCTTCGTGGTGCAGCGCCATCGGGCCACGGCCCTGCACTACGACACTCGGCTGGAGGTCAACGGCGTCCTGGTCAGCTGGGCGGTGCCCAAGGGCCCGACCCTGGATCCGGACGAAAAGCGCCTGGCCATGCGCACCGAGGATCACCCGATCGAGTACTTCGACTTCGAGGGCGTGATCCCGCACGGCGAGTACGGCGCCGGCGACGTCATCATCTGGGACTGGGGCACCTTCGAGCCGGAGGAGACCGATGATCCGGCGGCCGCCATTCGCGCCGGCGAGCTGAAGTTCCGCCTCTTCGGGGAACGACTGCGCGGCCGGTACACCATCGTCCGCACCAGCGGCCGCGGCGGCCGTCGCGACGAGCGCGAGCAGTGGCTGCTCATCAAGAAGCGCGACGAGGCGGCCAGCGATGGCTGGGATGCGGAGGCACTTCCCGGCCAGCGTCAAAACCGGCCGAACCAACGACGAGGTCAAGGACGGCGATGGCGCCGCGCTTCGAGCAGCCGTCGCCCGGCCCCGGACGTGACGCCGGACCTGTCGCTGGCCCGCGAGGAGCGTCAGCCCGACTTCGTGCCGCCCATGATGGCCACCCTGACCGATGCCGCCTTCGACGACGACGCCTGGCTGTACGAGGTCAAGTGGGACGGCTATCGGGTGGAGGCCGTCGTCAGCGGTGGCAAGGCGCGCATCTGGACCCGCAACCGGGTCGATGCCGCCACCTACTTCCCGAACCTGGCCGGACCCGCCGCCTTGGCTCGATGCCGAGCAGGCGATCGTGGACGGCGAGGTGGTCGCCTTCGACGAAGAGGGGAGGCCCTCCTTCAGCCGGCTGCAGGAGAAGACCGGTCTGCGCGCGTTGGAGATGGCCACCCGCCGCGCCGATCCGGATGCGCCCCGGCTGACCCGCGAGCAGCGTGAGGCGATCCCCATGGCCTACATGGTCTTCGACCTGCTGCACCTCGAGGGGCGGTCGCTGGTGGACGTGCCGCTGGAGGACCGCAAGCACCTGCTGCGACGCGTGCTGCGGCCGGACGGACTGGTGCGCTACGCCTCGCACGTGGTGGGTGACGGCGTCGACTTCACGCAGGCGGCTGCGGCGAAGGGACTGGAGGGGATCGTGGCCAAGCGCCGCCTCAGCCCATACCAACCGAGCCGGCGCAGCCGGGACTGGCTGAAGATCAAGCTGCGCCGCGAGCAGGAGATCGTGGTGGTGGGCTGGCTGCCGGGGCAGGGGACCCACAAGGATCTGGGCTCGTTGATCGTGGCCGTGAACGACGAGGGTGGCCTGCGCCACGCCGGGCAGGTCGGGAGCGGCATCAACGCCCGGATGCGGAAGGACCTGCTGGTCGCCATGGAGCCGATCCGCCGGCCGGATCCGCCGCTGGTCAAGAAGCCTCGACTGCCGGAGGCGCGCTGGGTCGAGCCGCGGATCGTGATCCGCGCCGAGTTCACGGACTGGACGCGCGACGGCCTGCTGCGCCAGGCCGCGTTCAAGGGCATCGAGCTCGACCGCGATCCGGCCAAGGTCATCCGCGAGGAGGCGATCCCGGCCGCGCGGGTCGTGCAGAAGGCGCCATCGGTCAATCGGCGGCCGACCAGGCGCCCGGCAGCGGCGGACCCTGATCCGCCGTCGGCGTCAGGCCACCACCTCCAAGCCGGCCCGTGAAGGAAGCGTGGCCGGAGGCGGAGATGGACCTCACGCCGGCCAGTCGCGCAGAGCTGAAGGCGCTGGACGAGATGGAGCGGGAGGGCCACTGGGCGGTGGCCGGCCACGAGGTGCGGGTCACCAACCTGGACAAGGTCCTGATCCCGGCCGAGGGCGACCACGCCGCCGTCACCAAGCGCGACCTGCTGCGCTACTACGTGACCATCGGTCCCACCCTGCTTCCGCACCTGGCCGGGCGCGGACTGAACCTCCAGCGCTTCCCGGACGGCATCGGCAAGATGGGCTTCTGGCAGAAGGACGTGCCGGGCCACGCGCAGAAGTGGGTCAGCCGCTGGAGCTACACCGGGCACGAGGGCAAGAAGGACTACGTGGTGGTCGACAAGGTCGCCACCCTCGCCTGGCTGGCGCAGGAAGCGGCGCTGGAAGCTTCACCCCTGGACGTCGCGCACCATCTCGCCGCATGAGCCCACCTTTGCGCTGATCGACGTCGATCCCGGCGAGAACACGACCTGGGAGGAAGTGCTGACGCTGACGCGGCTGTATCGGACCGCGCTCGAGCACCTCGGCGTCATTGGCCTGCCCAAGACCACCGGCAAGCGCGGGCTGCAGGTGTGGGTGCCGGTCCGCCGCGGCTATCGCCTTCGACGAGACGCGCGATTGGGTGGAGCAGCTGTCGCTGATGATCGGGCGGCTGGTGCCCGACATCGTCAGCTGGGAGTGGGCCAAGCGCTCGCGGAAGGGTCGGGCCCGCCTGGACTTCACTCAGAACGCGGTGAACAAGACGCTGGTGGCGCCGTATTCGGTGCGCCCGGCCGGCGGGGCGCCGGTGTCCGCGCCGATCCGCTGGGACGAGCTGGACGACGCGGCCATTCGCTCCGACCGCTGGACCATCCAGACTATCGGCGCACGCGTCAAGAAGGTGGGGGACCTGTTTGCGCAGGCCAATGAGCTGGCCCAGGAGCTGCCATCGCTGTAGCGTTGCCCGAGCACGCAAAACGCGCCACGGCGGCCGCCGTCGTAGGCAGGTACCGAAGCGCGTCACTCCCCCGCGGTGTGCGGGTGTCGTGGCCCTAGATGGGCCAGCCGCCGCCAGTGCTGTGGCTGCGCATTGTTGAATCTCCCAGATGCGGCGCGATCGGCTCCGATCACGTCCGCGTCCCACGTTCGGGGAGGGAGGTCCGGTCGGCAATGACCCATCCGTATGGGAGCCCGGCCGGCATGGCAGTACCTTCGATGTCAAGTTGAGTCAAGTAACGCTTGCCACCGCGTGTAGACTGCATGGATGCCGCGCATGAAGGCCGCCGCCCGACCGACGGAGCATGACGCCGCCCTGGCGCAGCAGATTGGCCAGCGGATCCGCGAGGCGCGGCGACGCGCCGGCCTGACCCAGCAGCAGCTGGCGGGGGAGCGATACACCAAGGCTTACGTCAGCGCGCTCGAGACCGGCATCGCCCGACCGTCGATGGTGGCCCTGAGCTATCTCTCTGAGCGGCTGGGCCTGCCGCCGAGCCACTTCCTGGACCAGCAGACGCCAGCCTGGACCCGGCTGGAAGTCGACATGCAGCTCGCCGCCGGCGAATGGCAGGCTGCGGCCGACGGCTACGAGACGCTGCTCAACGACGCAACCGACGACCAGGTTCGCGCCGAGGTCCTGCGCGGCCAGGCCGAGGCGCTGGTCCGGCTCGATCGTGGACGCGAAGCGGTGGCTGCCGCGCGCCGAGGCGGCCCGGCTCTTCAGCACCCTGGGTCGAACCTCCGAGGAGGCGCTCAGCCGCTATTGGTTGGCCTACGGCCTGTACCTGTCTGACGCCGAGGCCGATGCGCGCAGCATGCTTGTCTGACCCTCCTGGAGCGCGTTCGCGCGTGGCCTGAAGGTGGAGCCCGAGTTCGAGATGCGGCTGCTGATCGCGCTGGCTGCCGTCGAGTCGCGCGTCGGCAACTACGCGGAGTCGCTGGCCCACCTCGAGGCGGCTCGGGGCATGGCCGATGATCTGGACGATCGTCGGCGGGCCATGTTCCTCTTCAATCTCGCCATCAACTACCGCGAGACCGGCGACGTCGAGGCCGCCATCCGGACCGGCACCCAGGGCCTGGCCCTGCTGCGCGCCGCCGGCTCATCATTCGAATCGGCCCAGATCGAGAACGACCTGGCCATGGCCTACCTGGCCACCGGCAACGTGGCGCGCGCCCGGCAGCTGGCCGGCGAGGCGCGTCGCGAGTTCGAGGAGGCCGGCGACGGGCGCTACCTGTCGGCCGTGCTGGACACCGAGGCGCAGGTGGCTCTCGCCTCCGACGATGCCGCGGAGGCGATCACGCTCGCCCGTCGGGCCGTCACGCTGGCCAAGCAGTCCGGCAACCACGCGGTCCAGCTCGGCGCCATGCTGACCGAGGCGCGCGCGCTCAAGGCCAGTGGCGATCTCGAGAAGGCAGAGAGCCAGTACGCCGCAGCCGCTGGCGTGGCCCGCGAGGGCCATTACCCGTCGCGTCTGCGCGAGGTCCTGCGCGAGTGGTCGGAGCTCCGAGCCGACGGCGGCGACCACCGCGGCGCCTACGAGCTCACCCGCGAGGCGCTGTCAGTCAACTGATCACCCGCACGACCTGTCAATTAAGTATTGACAGGGGCGGTGTGGTGCGAATAGGCTCCCCGCAACGAGTTGGTGTGGGCACCCGTCGTCCTACTCGACGGACCGGCTCGAACATCGGGGGAGACGGGATCGGAGAGCGGGCACATCTCCGATCCCGTTGTGTTACCCCGGAGTCGGCGACGCCGGCCGCGACCAGCCTGAAGCGCCCGATCGCGATCGGCGCCGCTCTGCTGGCCGAAGAAGATCCGCATCTCGAACCGCCCGCCGCCCCAGGCGGCGAGCAGCGTCATCGGTCGGGACCGTGAAGGCGAAGGTCCGGCGTCCCGCGGTGATGTGCTGGATCGATCGCTCCTGGACGACACGCGGCTGCCCACTGATGCGCTGCACCTCCACGAAGATGCTCGAGGTGGTCGGCGGCTGTCGGAGCGTGACGGAGTAGGCGAAGGTCTGTCCGGCATGGAAACCACGGACGCGCCGCACGGCGCGGTTGGTGTCGGGGTCCAGCGCCAGCCCGAACCGGATCGGGAGCGCGGTCGGCGCTGACGGAGTGGGGGAGGATCGGCTCCCCAGCAGGCCCTGCTCCGCCGCCGGTCCACCGACGACGAAGGCCAGCGCCACCAGCAGGACGCCAGCCACCAGCCAGCCCACCAGCGGGTTCGTCTGGAGGGTGCGCCGTGTCGAGTGGCGGGCCGACCTGCAGGGAGCGACGGGTGGACCGCCGTGCGGTCTGGAAGCGCCGGGCCTGTGACCGGCGGGTCGCCATGCGGCCTTCACTGTACCGATGACGCAGCGGCTAGGATGGCCATATGACGCGCCGCCTCTTCATCTTCGACGAGCCGGACCGATTCGTGCCGGGCAGCGTGGGCGAGCCGGGGACCGGACCTTCTACCTGCAGGCCCGGAAGGGGAAGGCGGTGGTCAGCGTGCTGCTCGAGAAGTCGCAGGTGGCGGTGCTGGCGGCCCGCATGACCGAGTTGCTTTCGACCGTCGACCGGCCCCCAGCGGCCTTCAAGCCGATCGCCGACGACGCGCCGCTCGACCAGCCGCTGGTCGAGGTGTTCCGGGTGGGTGCCATGGCGCTGGCCTGGGATCCGTCACGTGAGCGCGTCATGATCGAGGCCCAGACCGAGGACGCCGGCGGGGAGTACCAGGAGGTCGCCGACGAGGACGACGATGGCCCGGATCTGATGCGGGTCAGGCTGGAGCCGGAGCAGGCGCACGCCTTCGTCGGCCGGGCCGAGCGGCTGGTGGCCGGCGGACGGCCGACGTGCCCGTACTGCGGGGAGCCGCTGGATCCCGCCGGTCACTTCTGCGCCCGCGCCAACGGGCTGTTGAACTAGCGCCGACCGAATGAGCCAGGGCGCCGCTCCGCCGCACGCGGGGTTCGATCCGGAGATGCGGATCGACTGGATGATGCCCGATGCGCTGCGTCCCGGTCGCCCCCGGCCGGCTGGGCCTCACCTTCCTGCCGGGCAAGCGTGGCGCCTCCTTTCGCTATCCGGGGCATACCTATCGGCGCGACACCGCCGATGACCTGGCCGCCATGCGCAGCCAGGGCGTGGTCCGCCTCATCCTGCTCGTCGAGGATCGCGAGCTGCAGGCCTGGGGCGATCCGGCCATCGTGGAGCTCGGGTCGCGGGCGGGCGTCGAGGTGCTGCGGCACCCGATGGCCGATGGCTCGCCGCCGGCAGTCGCTGGACGCGATGAATGCGATCCTGGACGAGGTCGACGAGGCGCGGACGAGCGGCGACGTGGTCGTCGCCTGCATGGGGGGCGTGGGTCGAACCGGGACGGTGGCGGCCTGCGCCCTGGTGCGCGCGGGCCGCTCCGCTCGAGAAGCGATTGACGCCGTGCGCGCGCTGCGCCACCCGACCGCGGTGGAGACGGAGGCGCAGGAGCGGTTCGTCAGCCGCTACGCCGAGAGCCGGTCGGCGCGGGGAGCCTAGCCCGCTTTCGCCGCTTCGCTCTCTTCGGCGTGGGTCGGCACCTTGGCGCCGAGCCGCTCGAACTCGAGCATCAGCCTCCGCAGCAGGCCGTTGAGGACGTCCTTCTCGGACGGGTCCAGCGCCGATGCCAGCAGCGCTTCCTTCTGGGCCTGGGCACCGGTCGAGTCCTGCCAGGCCTGCCAGCCGGCGTCGGTCAGCTCGACCTTCAAGGCGCGACGATCGTCAGGATCGGGGAGGCGGCGGATCAGGCCCGCCGTCTCCAACCGGTCAAGGCGGTTGGTCATGGCGCCGGATGAGAGGCCCATCTCTTCCGCGAGCTTGCCCGGCGACCGCCGATAGGGCGGGCCGGAGCGGCGCAGCGCGCCGAGCAGCCACCACTCCCCGCGATCCAGGTTGAACTCGGCCAGGGTCTCGTTCATGGTCCGGTCCAGCATCTTGGTCAGCTTCTGGATGCGCTCGACGATTCCCTCGGTGTCGAGGTCGAGCTCCGGAAGCTCGTGTTTCCAGACCTCCAGCATGCGATCGACGGCATCCAGCTGCGCGCGGGGCTGTGGCCACGGCAGGGGCCGTCGTGTTCTTATTCATGGCTTAGTATTCTCCACGTCAAATGTCTTGACGTCAAGAGATCTCTTTGCTAGACTGCCGTCAGATCGTTTGAGATGAAGATTCTTTCGATCGAGATTAAGGAAGGGAAGGAGGTAATGATGTTCCAGTTCCTTGATCCACTGGCTCTGCGCCTCCAGGGTGAGGCACGGCGCGCGGAGCTTCGCGCCAGCATGCACGCCGCCCGTGGCGGGACGCGTTCCGCCGTCGGTTCGGTGGCTGGCTGGTGAGTCTCGGCGAGCGGCTCGCCCAGGAAGACGCAACGCTGCAGCCCGCAGCCGACTGGCGGCTGAGGGCTCACCAGCACACGCGCGACCGAGGATTGGGTCGGCCGCGCGAGGTCCGTCCACCGCCCGAGCAGCGGTCAGGCTTGGACCAGCGACGAGCGTCCGGTGTGGCACCACATCGGGCGCTCGTTTGTGTCTGGCCATGGCGGGACATGCGCCGGCGTCGGTAGACTCCGGGCATGGCCAGCCGCTTCGACGCGATCGTCATCGGCCTGGGCGGCATGGGCAGCGCCGCCGCGTTCCATCTGGCGCGCCGCGGCACGTCGCGTGCTGGGCCTCGAGCAGTTCGAGACTGCTGCACGAGCGCGGCTCGTCGCACGGCCTGACCCGCATCATCCGGCTGGCCTATCACGAGCACCCGTCGTACGTGCCGCTGCTGCGGCGCAGCTACGAGCTGTGGCACGAGCTGGAGGCGCTGGCCGGCGAGAAGCTGCTGATCACCACCGGCAGCATCGAGGGCGGTCCGGAGGACGGGCCGACCTTCCGCGGCTCGCTGGCAGCCGCGCAGCTGCACGACCTGCCGCACGAGGTGCTGGACTCCCGCGAGCTGCGGCGTCGCTTCCCGGCCTACCGAGCCTTCGACGCCAGCACGCGCGTCGTGTTCCAGCCGGATGGCGGCTTCCTGCTGGCCGAGCGCACCCTGCTGGCGCACCTGAACCAGGCGATGCGCCCATGGCGCCGAGCTGCACTTCCACGAGCCGGTGCGACGGCTGGGAGGCCACGCGCAGCGGTGGCGTCGTGGTCCGCACCGACCGCGCGACGTACGAGGCGGATCGGCTGGTCCTCTGCGTCGGCGCCGTGGGCCGGGCAGCGTCGTGCCGCGGCTGGCGCCGCTGGCGCGCCCGGAGCGCCAGGTGCTGGCCTGGTTCCAGCCCACCGCGCCGGAGCTGTTCAGCCCGGACCGCTTCCCGGTCTTCCTGCTCGACACGCGAGGAGGGCAGCCACTACGGCTTCCCGGTGCACGACGTGCCCGGCTTCAAGATCGGCCGCTACCACCACCTGCGCGAGCCGATGGATCCGGATGACCCCGACCGGTCCACCCGACCGGACGACGAGGCGATCCTGCGCGACTTCGTGCTGCGCCACTTCCCGGATGCCGCCGGGCCGACCATCATGCTCAAGGCCTGCATCTTCACCAACTCACCGGATGAGCACTTCGTGATCGATCTGCTGCCCGATGCACCGCAGGTCAGCGTCGCCGCCGGCTTCAGCGGCCACGGCTACAAGTTCTGCAGCCTGGTGGGCGAGGTGATGGCTGACCTCGCCCTGGACGGCGGCACGCGCCACGACATCGGCCTGTTCAGCCTGGACCGTTTCGCCGGCTGAATCTGCGCCACGCTTGCCGACCCGGAAGTACTCCCCGAGTACTGCACCGCACCGCACCTGGTCGGTGAGTGCGATCGCCCTGCGCCGCGCGCTTGCACCGGAGGTACTAGATCGCCATAGGCATGTCGGCCCATGCCGGTCATCCTCCACGGCGAAATCAGTTTCGTTATTGGATGCCGACCTAATGTTCCGCACCGACCGACGCCAAGCGTCCGCAACCCCCGGCGAGCCCTGATGGTCGCCGGCGTCGCCACCCTCGCCCTCTCGCTGGTCGTTTCCATCGCCCCGCGCCATGGCGGCCAAGGGCGGCAACGGCGAGAACAGCAACGGCAACGGCAACGCGTGGCGTCGGCCAAGATCCATGACGCGACCACCGACCTCGAGGCCGGCGAGACGGGCGAACGAGCCCTGGGTCTGCTCCTTCTGGATCGGCTTCTACGCCTCCAACCCGACCGAGGCCGGCACCTGGCAGATCGTGAGCTGGCCGCCCACCGGCGACGGCACCGTCGTCGCCTCTGGCACCTACGACACCGCCGGGCGATGGCGTCGACGCGACCGGCGACCTGTCGCTGGCCGAGGGCCACTACCGGCTGACTGGCAGTCCGACCGGCGACAACAACGCGAAGCACAAGACCTTCTGGGTCGCGTGCGAGGCCACCGAATCGAGTCAGATCCGACCAACGAGGCTGAGCCGACCGACGACGCCGCGCCGAGCCGACGAGGCTGCGCCGACTGACGAGGCTGCCCCGACCGACGACGCAGCCCCGACGAGGAAGAGCAGGTCGAGACGGCGAGGAGTCAGACGCCGCCGACGGATGAGTCAGAGCCGACCGACGGAGGCTGCGCCGATCGCCCGAAGAGGGCGTCCTGGCCGGCAACCCGGGTCCTGTGGCCTCGCCTCCGGCGCCCGAAGGCGGTGCCGGCACCGGCCGACGGTGGCGCCGCCGGGCTTCCCGACACCTCCACTTCCCGTCCAGCAGAGCGGCGTTCTCGCGACGATCGGCGTCCTGCTGATCATCGCCGCTCACATGGGCACCAGGCGAGCGCGGTCCCTGCCCGCCGCGTAACGCCCCGGGCGCATCCGGTTTCGGTGCCCTCCGCCTCCCCCGGCCCTCCTCCGCCGGGGGAGGCCTTCTTTTCCGCCAGGGTCAGGCGCTCGACATCGACTCGAGCCCCAGCGTGAGCGACCTGCTCCTTGGCGATCTCAACGAAACGGCACAGCGCGTTGGCCAGCCGCATCTGGAACGGCGTATGGACGCGAACGCGCAGCAGGTCGGGCGAGCACACCAGGACGGCCATGCACCGGCCGCGTGACGTGGCCACGTTCAGGCGGTTGAGCGAGTAGAGGAACTCCAGCGTGCGCGGCAGCTCGTCCTGCGACGACGTGGCCATCGAGTAGATGACCACGGCCGCCTGCTGACCCTGGATCTTGTCGACGGTGCCGATCTTCAGCGTCCCGCCCGCCGCGTCCGCGTCCTCCTGCAGCCTTTCGGTGAGCAGTTCGACCTGGGCGTTGTAGGGCGCCACGATCAGGATCTGGTCCGGCGTGAGCGGCGTGGTGGTGCGGGACGCATCGGTCCAGCGGCCGCGCAGGAGCTCGCGATAGAGCGCCTTGACGACCTCGGCCTCTTCCGTCCGACGAGTTGCGGTTGCCCGCATGGACCACCGGCACCCAGCGCACGCCCGGTGCCGGTGAGCCGCCCGGGGCGAGCAGATCCTGTCGGTCGGCCTCCGGCGCCGAGCCCAGCTGTCGCGCGTAGAAGACCTCGCTGGTGAAGGCATTGACATCCGGGTGCAGCCGGTAGGTCTTGGGCAGGAAGATGCCGCGTCGCGGATCGATGACCGGCTCGCCGGTCAGCACCTGCTCGAGCGCGGACAC
>CAWANT010000005.1:0-305263 GCA_963783495.1 uncultured Chloroflexia bacterium | reverse complement strand
CGCTGGTGTCCGGCGGTATAGTGCGAGCGTGGCCGATCAGTTCGTGTCGCGCGGCTTCATCGGACGGCGGCAGCCGCCGGGCGACGAGGCGAGCCGCATTCCGCCGGGCCAGTACCTGACGCGCGACTTCCCGGTCCTGTCCGCGGGACCGACGCCCCGCGTCGAGCTCAGTGACTGGTCCTTCACCATCGACGGCCTGGTCGGCGCACCGGTGACGCTGGAGCTGGGACGAGTTCCAGGCCCTGCCCCGCCAGGACTGGACGGTCGACATCAGCTGCGTCACCAAGTGGACCAAGCTGGACACGCACTGGACCGGCGTCAGCGTCGACACCCTGCTGGAGAACGTGAGCCTGGATCCGGCGGCCCGCTTCCTGGTGGCGCACTCGTACGGCGGCTACACCACCAACCTGCCGCTCGAGGACGTGCTCAACGGGCAGGCCTTCGTGGCCTACGCCTACGACGGGCCAGCCGCTGGAGCCGGCGCACGGCGGGCCGGCGCGCCTGGTGGTGCCGCACCTGTACTTCTGGAAGAGCGCGAAATGGGTTCGCGGGCTGCGCCTCCTGGCCGACGACGAGCCCGGCTTCTGGGAGTCGCTGGGCTACCACAACCATGGCGATCCCTGGCGTGAAGAGCGCTACAGCGGCGACTGAGCCGATTCGCCGCGGCGCCGCCCGGAGCCGCTGCGCTGGCAGATCGGCCGGGTGACCGCCATCCGGCCCGCAGACGGACCGCGTCTCGAGCTTCACGCTCGCGCTGCCCGACTGGCGCCCGCACCGCGCCGGGCAGCACTACGACGTGCGGCTCACGGCGGAGGATGGCTACCAGGCCCAGCGCAGCTACAGCATCGCGTCCGCCCCAGAGGCGCGCGGCGAAGTGGAGCTGGCGATCGAGCGGATCCCGGACGGCGAGGTGTCGCCGTACTTCCACGACGTCCTGATGGAGGGCGACCAGGTGGAGCTGCGCGGACCGATTGGTGGCTACTTCGTCTGGGAGCCGGGCATGGGCGGTCCGCTGCTGCTGGTCGGCGGCGGCTCGGGCGTGGTGCCGCTCATGGCCATGCTGCGCGAGCGTCGAGCGGCCGACGACCGGATGCCGGCGCTGCTGCTCTACTCGTCGCGCACCATCGACGACGTCATCTATCGCGACGAGCTGGACGGCATTGTCCGCCGAGCCCGACGGGCCGATCGTGGTCCATACCCTGACCCGCGAGCAGCCGCCAGGCTGGGACGGCTTCGCCCGACGCATCGACGAGCCGATGCTGGCCGCCGTCCTGGACCGCATCGGGGGTGTTGATGCGGAGCCGCTGGTCTACATCTGCGGGCCGACCCTGCTGGTCGAGGCCGCCGCCAGTGGCCTCAGCGCGCTCGGGCTGCCGCCCGCGCAGATCCGAACCGAGCGCTTCGGGCCGACATCATGAGACCGGCCGTGATCGACGACCCGCTGGTGCTCGACGCCAATGCCGTGGCCGGCGACCTGCGCGAGATTCATGGGCGTGGAGATCACCACCTACGTCGCGCGCTGCGCCAATTGCGGGAATCGCGGCGCGCTCGGCACGCTTCGGGCCTGGACCCACGGGCCAGGCGTGGTGCTGCGCTGCGTCATCTGCAGCGAGGTCGTCATCCGCTGGGTGCGCCATCCCGACGGTCCGCGCGTCGACATGGGCGGCGCCGCCTTCCTGCAGCCCGGCTAACGCCCGCTAGCGCCAGACCGATACCAGCACCGCCACGATCAGCAGGCCGATCGCGTTGTAGGCGGCCGTGATGGCGAACCAGGTCCATGGCTGCGGCTTGTTCGGATCGAACGAGGCATCGATGAGGCTGTGCGCGGCAGTGGCGCTGTGGTTGCTCGCCAACGGCATCGGCACTGCCGGCGGTGGCCGCCCCGCCGACCTCGAACTGCCCGCTCTTCCCGAGCACCAACGTTTGGAACAAGCGCGTCGACGCGCTGCCGGTGGCCGCCAACTCGGACGCCGCTCATCAACGCCATCGGCCGGCCCGTCCTCTGCACCCTGACTTCGGCGAGTACCTCGGCTACGGCATCCCGTTCAACGTCGTCGACTCCGCCACGCCGCGCAAGACGGTGCATCGTTCGACTACGACGACGAGTCGGACCACGTGCCGTACCCGATCCCGGGGTCGCCGAAGATCGAGGGTGGCAGCGACCGGCACCTGCTGATGTGGGACACCGAGGACTGCCGGCTGTACGAGCTGTTCAACGCCCGCAAGACGTCCAGCGGCTGGCGCGCCGGATCCGGCGCGACCTGGGACCTGAACTCGAACGCGCTGCGGCCGAACGGCTGGACCAGCGCGGACGCCGCCGGCCTGCCCATCCTGCCCGGCCTCGTTCGCCGCCGAGGAGGTGATGGCCGGCGCGATCCTTCACGCCATCCGCTTCACCGCGCCCCAGACGCGCAGCTCGCACATCTACCCGGCGCGCCACCATGCCGGCGCCGGCAGCTGCGCCTGCCTGCCGCCGATGGGCCTGCGCGTGCGCCTCAAGAAGTACTTCGACGTCAGCGGCTTCAGCCCGCGCATGCAGGTGATCCTGCGGGCCATGAAGCGCTACGGAATGATCCTGGCCGACAACGGCTCGCCGTGGTACTTCAGCGGCGACCTCGGACGTGCTCTGGAATGACGACGAGCTGAACGAGCTCAAGACCCTGCACGGCCGCAACTTCGAGGTGGTCGACACCTCGAGCCTCCGCAACGGCTGATCAGCCCTCCGAGCTGCTTCGTCAGGCGCCGACGGCGTCTCGACATCCACCAGCGAGTCACGACCCTCGTGCGCGGGGTGCTCGACCAGGGCGATCAGGCGGCTGGCCATGAAGCGGCCGGTGCGCACCGGTGAGCCGCCGCGCGTCACCTCGCTGACCTCCACCACGCCGCGGCTGGTGGTCACCTCCAGCCGGCGTCCATTGCGAGTCGCCTCGATCACGAAGGTCTGAGTGCCCTGGCCGGTATCGACCACGGCCTCGACCCGATCGCCCTTCATGCCGGGAATCCTACGCTCCGCGCGACGGAAGGCCAGCAGCGGAGCCGAGGCGTCAGGGCGGTCGCTGCAGGCGTGGGGGTCGGTGTGGCCGCGGGCGTGAGGAAGACCTCGGACGACTCGGCGACCCAGTAACCGGCCAGAGCGCCGTCCACCAGCTGGTACCAGAAGCCGCTGCGACCAGGGATGGTGCTGCGCTTCGAGGTGTGGGCGAAGGTCCTGTGATCCGTGATCAGGCCCGCGCCGCGCAGGATGGCGCCGTCGCGCATCGAAGCGGTAGCCGGCGTGATGGCCGCGCCGCAGCGTGACCTCCGCCGCCGGGTCGAGCAGCGGAGCCGATGACTGGAACGCCGGGCTCGCAGGCATGTGGCCGTTCACGGCCCGGAAGACGGCTTTGTACGCGTCGATGCGCCCGAAGCGGGTGAACGGGAACGGCACCTCGATGGTTGCCGCCTTGAGGATCGACTCCACCTGCAAGCGCGTCATGCCAGGGCGTGCGGAGCGCACCAGCGCCGCGATGCCGGAGACCATCGGCGCGGCCGCGCTGGTGCCGCAGAAGCCGCCGAACTTCGAGTGCCACTTGGAGTCCACGTGCACCCCGGCGCGGCGACCTCGACCCACGACGGCGACGAGTTCGACCAGTCATAGCGCAGGTCCTCGGGCGTCGAAGCGGCGACACTGATCACCTCGGGGAAGGCACCGGGGTAGAACAACGCGGTCGTGCCGAAGTTGCCGGCCGCGCCGACCACCACCGCGCCCGTGTTGCGGGCATAGCGGATGGCGTTCTGCAGGATGGACCCTCCCGACGGCCCGCCGAAGCTCAGGTTGATGACGTCCGCTCCGTGGTCGGCGGCCCAGATGATGCCCTTGGCGGCCACCGTCCACAGGCCGGTGCCGTTGGCGGCCAGCGCCTTGATCGGCATGATCCGGCAGCGGTTGCACATGCCCGTCACGCCGATCGAGTTGGCGGTGGCGGCGATCACGCCGGCAACCGCCGTGCCGTGGCCGTTGTCATCGGCCGGCATCGGCGTCGCTATTGACGAAGTCGCGGCCCGGGACCAGGCGCACGGCAAGGTCCGGGTGCTTCAGCTGCACGCCGGTGTCGACGACCGCCACGATCGTCGTCCGCGCGCCGCGCTCGAGATCCCACGCCTTCTGGGCGCGCACCTGCCGCTGCTCCCACTGGTTGGTCCACAGGGGATCGGGCGGCACCCAGTCGACGCGCGACCAGGCCGTCGGTCTCGACGCTGACCACCTCCGCCAGCCGCGCCCAGCGGCTCGCGCGCGTTGGCCGACCGCGGCGGCCGGCACCTCCACCACGCGGACGTTCAGCTGATCGATGCGCTCAACCAGCTTCCCGCCGGGCACGGTGGCCAGGCGATCGGCAAGGGAGTGAGACGTGCCGGGCCGCAGGGTCAGCACCAGCCGGACGGTGTTGGGCGCGCCCGCCACCGGCACGGGCACGGCAGCCGATGCGGCGAGAGCGAGAGCGCAAGCAGCAGGCTGACCGCGCGCAGCAGAGAGGGTCGGCGACGCATCGGCGCCATGATGCCGCCCGATGCCCCGGCGCACCATCCTCCGTTCGTCCCGATCGGCAGGCCCGATGGGGTTGCTCGCCGTTCGCGAGGGCGCATGACACGGGGGGAATCCTGCACCATGGCGCGGTGACTCGACCCGGCCGTCTCGCATTCGGCGTGGTGCTGGCCCTGGCCATGGGCACCAGCACCTTCGCCGGCTACGCGTTCGGCGTGCTGGGCCCCAACCTCGTCGACGAGTTCGACATCAGCCGCTTCCAGCTGGGGCTGCTGACCGACCGTCTTCTTCCTGGTCGGCGGGCCGCTGTCCCTGGTGGCCGGGCCGGCGACCGATCGGTTCGGGCCGCGCCGGGTGATGCTGATCGCCTTCGGCATCGCCGCCGCCACGCTGGTTGGCATGGCGCTCGCGCCCGCGTACCCGGTCATGCTGTTCGCCGCCGGCCTCGCCGGCCTGGCGCTGGCCACCGGCAATCCGGTCACCAACAAGCTCGTGGCGGTGCACCTGCCGCCGGGCAGCCGCGGGCTGGTGATGGGCGGCAAGCAGGCCGGCGTACAGGTGGGCGCGTTCCTGGCCGGCGCGCTGCTGGCACCGCTGGCGGCGCAGTTCGGCTGGCGCGCAGCCCTCGGTTGGGCGGCCCTGGTGCCGGTCGCCGCCCTGCTCGTCGCGATGGTGGTCGTGCCGCGCGACGCGACCTCGACGGCGGCCTGACGCAGGCGAGCCGACGCGCCGCGCAGCCTGCCCAGCGGCGTGCGCTGGCTGGCGGTCTACGCCTTCCTGATGGGAAGCGGCGTGGCCGCGGTCAATGCCTACCTGCCGCTCTACCTTGTCGAGCGTGCCGGAGCCAGCCTGGAGCTGGCGGGCGTGGTCGTCGCCACCATCGGCCTGGTGGGGATCTTCTCCCGCCTGGCTGTGGGGCTGGGCCAGCGAACGGATGCCGACCTTCAGCCTGCCCCTGCTGATGCTGGGCGCGGGGCGGTGGTCGCGATCGGGCTGATCCTGGCCATCCAGGAGGTCGGGCTGTGGGTCGCCTGGCCGGCGGCCGTCCTCTTCGGCGCGACCGCGGTGACCTGGAACGCGGTCGGCAACCTGGCCGTGATCACCGAGTCGGGCAGCGGCCTGGCGGGTCGGGCCTCAGGCGTGCTGACCTTCGGCTTCTATCATCGGTTTCGTGGCCAGCCCGGTCGCTGTTCGGGCTGCTCGTCGACGCGACGGGCAGCTACACGCTGGCCTGGTCGCTGGTCGGCCTCGGGCTTCGCCGCCACGGTGCTTGTGATCCTGGGCTGGCGCCGCACGGCAGCGCACACGCAAGCGTCCCGGCGTCCAGGACTGCCTGAGGTCCCGCCCGTCAGTCCCGCCCGGCCACCTGCAGGCTGCCGAAGCGCATGGCCACCGGCCCCGCGTACGAGGTGTTCACTCGGGTCTCGGACGAGAGGCGGACGTCGGCCAGCGCCTCGAACAGGTTGCCGGTGACCGAGCCGCCGGTCAGCGGCCGCACCCCATCCGGGCCGCGCTCGTAGCCGATCCGGATCTCCATGCCGAAGTCGCCGGTCAGCTCGTCGACGTTCGGCGCCGAGAAGGCGAGCACCTGGTAGGCGGGACCATCTCCGTCCAGCAGGTCGGCCATCGAGCGTGCGTGCCGGGCGCAACTTCGGCCATGCCGGGCCGGCCGCTGGCCGGCACGCCCAGGTACTGCGCGTAGCGCTGGGTCGCCGGCCGCGCCCGCAGCACGCCGTCCTCGATCACCAGCAGGTCCTCCGCCGCCACGCCATCGCGGATCGAACCGATAGCTGGCCACCCCGAACGGCAGCCGCGCGTTGGCGCGGACGGTGATGAGGTCGCCGGCCGGCTCGCGATCGCCCCAGATCGGCACGACCGACCTCCAGCCGCGAGATCTTCGTATAGGCCATGGCCGCCGATGCCTGGGTCAGCAGCGCGCCCGTATCGGTCACGGCGGTGTCTGCCGAACATCTGGACCAGCGCCTCGCCGCTCATCACCACCGGGCCGACCCGCGTCTGCGGGGCGTCGGCGCGCAGCTTGTCGCGCGCCATGCGCGAGCCCTCGGTCACCGTCTCGTCGATGCGCAGGTCGGCCATGCGCCGCGCCTGCGGCCTGGCGGAAGTACTCGGCCTCCTCGCCGCCATGCCGGGCCAGCAGGGTGATCTCGAGCAGCAGGTGGGTGGCGATGGACGTGCCGGTCAGCCCGCGGCTGTTGCGCAGCTCCTCCTCGATGGTGGTCACGAACAGCTCGGCCGCCGACAGGCGCACGTCGTTGGCCGCCTCGTTGGCCGCCAACGCGCGGATGCGGTCCGCCGCCTCGCGGGCCGCGGCCAGCGCGCCGTCAACCGAGGTCAGCGAGGCGTCGGCCAGCTCCACCTCCGGCATGTCGTGCGGCTCCGGCAGGGACCACGGCGGGTTGTTGACCAGGCTGGCCATGGTGGTGGCGGTCTCCAGCACCTCCGGCAGCCGCTCCAGGTCGGCGCGCGACACCGGCACCTTGGCCGCGCCGCGGCTGGGCTCGCCATCGGCCTGGTGGTCGTTGAACAGCTCGACCTCGTACGACTCGCGCTCGATCTGGCGGACGTTCTCGACCTGGTTGCCGACCAGGTAGATCTGCGCGCCGCGCCCGACCTGCCGGCGCGCGGTCCAGTCGTGCACCGCCGGGTGGCGCTCCAGGGCATCGGTCAGGCGCTGGTCCATGCTCAGGCCAGCCGGCAGCGGGTGCGGAGATACGGACCACCGGAGGTGACCGGCACCAGCTCCTTCCAGCCCTTGCCGCAGGTGCCGCCGTCCAGCACGAAGTCGTCCGAGACCATGGAGACGTCGGCCAGCACGTCGGGCACGTAGCCGGTGATCGCCACCGGCGAGAAGATCCGGCCCGGTGGGCTTGCCGTGCTTGTACTCGACCGCGAACAGGGCCCAGATCTGGATGCCCCAGCCCTTCGGGTCCTCCATCCCGTTCAGCGTCTGTCGCAGCAGGACGCCGTCGTCCAGGCTCTCCAGCAGCTCCTCACGCGTGCTGGAGCCGGGCGTGAAGAAGGTGTTCGACATCCGCGCATAGGCCTTGCGGTGCACGCTCTCGCGACGGCCGTTGGCGGTGCGGCCGATGCCGAGGCGGCTGGCCGAGTAGAGATCGGTCAGGCCGCCCTGCAGGATGCCGTCGCGGATGATCTGGGTGGGGCTGGCGCCGCGCCCCTCGTCGTCGACGAAGTAGCTGCCATAGGCACCGGCCATGCTGGGATCGTCCACGATGTTGACCAGGTCGGAGCCGACCCGCTTGCCGATGTAGTCGGCGGCCCGCGCCCGCTCCTTGAGGAACATGTCCGTCTCCATGCCGTGGCCAAACGCCTCGTGGGCGATCACGCCGGTGGTCACGGTGTCGGTCACCACGTCGTAGGTGCCGGGCTGCACAGGCACGGCGGAAAGCATCGCGGCCGCCTCGTCGGACACCGCGGAAAGTGCCTCGTCCGGCATGGCGATCTTCTCCAGGCCGCCGGTGCCGCTGCGGGCCAGGTACGAATACTCCTGTCGCGATGCCATCTGACAGGAAGGGAATCAGCGCCAGGCTGATGCGGCGGATCTGCTGGGTGCTCAGGCCGCCGCGATGGGCGAAGACCTGCTGAACCTCCTGGTCGGTGTACTGGCAGATCGCCTGCACCGTGCGCTCGTCCTTGTCACGCAGCGCCTGCCGCAGCGCGTCGAAGCGCGCGACCTTGTCGGCCAGAGGCAGGTCGGCGGGATCCTGCTCCATGGGCGTGGCGAAGTCGCCCGACACCGCGCCGTCGCCGGCGATCTCCAGCGGCGGCTGGCCCTCCGGGGGTCGATACGCCAGCGCGCGCTCGACCAGGGCGTCGGCCAGGCGGCGGACTGCGCGCCGCATCGGTCTCGTCGGTGGCGGCCTCCTCCAGCCCGTAGCCGTTCGAGGCGGTCAGCACGATGCCCTCCTGGGGATCCACACGCTCGACGGTCTGCTCGGCGTCGCGCAGGTTGAGCCGCAGGCCGGTCCGGCTCCGCATCATGGCGGAGGCGTAGGGGACCCGCCGTTCCATGTCGGCCACGATCTCCGGCAGGAAGGCGAATCGCTCGCGCAGCGCCGTGGCGGTGGAGGCGTCGCGAGCGCTCAGCGCGTCGGCGGGATCAGGCACGGCGGAAGGGTACCAGCGGCGCGGCGTGGAGCGCGACGTATCATCCGGGCGTGGCCGATCGACGCAAGCGCTCGTCCCTGCTGTTCGACCTGTTCGCCGCCAACCAGCGCGTGCGCTCGCTCCTGGTCGCCGCGATGGAGGGCGCCGGCCTCAAGCCGGACGAGTACGCGGTCTACAGCGCCCTGTTCGAGTTCGAGCCGATCAGTCCAACGGAGATCGCGGCGATCGTGGGCATGCCGCCGACCACGCTGTCGCACTACATCCGCGCCATGCGGGAGCGCGGCCACCTCGATGAGCAGCGCAATCCGCGGGACAGCCGTTCTCGGGTGCTGACGCTCACCGTCGCCGGTCGCCGTGCGCATCGTCGGGCCAACCGGGCCTTCGAGCCGGCCTACCTTCGGTTCATGGACGGTATCGGCGACGAGCCGGCGGTGAAGGCCGCGCTGGCGCAGATCGAGGCGCGCGGCCGCCGACGGCCTGACGCGGCTCACCAGCGACGCGCGCGCCCGCACCGGGTGACGATCGAACCGTTCGACTGAACCTGCGGCGCACATCCCGGATACTACCAGTTGGTAGTATGTGCTCCGTGACACCTCACCAACCTTTCCGTCAGCGCTGGCTCGCCGTGTGGCTCGCCTCAGGGTTGACCCTGGCGCTCGTCCTGTCGGCCTGTGGAACCCCTGCCGACACCGACAGCAGCCCGAGCCCCGATGTCCCATCCGCCAGCCCTTCGCCGAACCTCGAAGCCGCCCGGGCCGACCTCGACCGCGCCCTGGCCCAACTGGAGGCGATCCACCCCGAGCCGTTCCACGCCATCGACCGCGAAGAGTTCGTGGGGGAGTTGGACGCGCTGAAGGACTCCCTGGATGGCCTGACCGCCGACCAGGCGATGGTCGGCCTGATGCGCGTGTGGGCGCGCCTCTCCGAGGAGCGCGACGGACACCAGTTCGCGTTCCTGGCCGAGGGCCGTGACGAGCCGGTCCTGCCGATTCGCGTCTACGAGTTCGACGAGGGCGTCTTCATCACGGCCGCCATGGGCCAGTACGCCGACCTGGCTGGCGCTCAGCTGGTTTCGGTCAACGGCCACCCGATCGCCGACGTGCTGGCCGCCCTGGAGCCGCTGGTGCCGCGCGACGGCCCGTCGACCGTGCCCGCCTTTCGGCCGATCTACCTCCTCAAGGTAGCGGTCCTGCGCGGGCTTGGCCTGGTGGGCGACGGCGAGGTGGAGCTGGGCATCGACGACGGGATCGGCGCCCGCATGGTGAGCATGGCGCCGGTGCCCGTCGCCGAATTCGAGGAATGGGCGGGATGGCTGGCCTATACGGGCCTGCCGCCGCGTGCCGGGCTGCGCGCCACCGAGCAGCGTGAGGAGACGATCTGGGTGGAGCACCTGCCTGAAGGAGCCATCTACATCCGATATCCGGCGGTGTTCGACATCCCCCAGGCGACCATCGACCAGATCGACGAGCTGACGGCGGCGCACCCGGACGAGCGCGTCATCCTTGATCTCCGCCAGAACCCCGGCGGTGACAACCACAACTACGCCAACCTGCTGTCCCACCTGATGGCACCCGAGATCGACAGGTCCGGACGCTTCTACGTGCTCACCGATCGGGTCACGTTCTCGGCGGCCGCCAACTTCTGCGACCGATATCGAGCAACAGACGCATGCCATCTTTGTGGGGGAGGCGCCGGGCGGCGGCCTGAACTTCTGGGACGACGTCACCTGGGAGCACCTGGACGACTACGTCGTGCCGATGCGGGTGGCCATCAGCGTTCGCTACTGGGAGAAGTCGACGCCGGAGGACCCGCGACTCACCATCGAGCCGGACCTGGCGATCCCGACCCTTGCCGCCGACTACTTCGCCGGTCGCGACCCGGTGCTCGAGGCGGCGTTGACGATGGAGGCGAACTAGCCGCTCAGGCGGAGGTGGCCATCGGCGGCTCGGTCGGGTCGCCCGCCGCGGCAGCCGCACCCGCCGGCTCCTCGACCACCGACTGATCGACTCGGCGCAGGTTGCGCACGCTCGGCACCAGCAGCACCACGCTGTTCGCGACCAGGCCCAGGGCGGTGCAGGCCAGCAGCGTCTGCTCGATGCCGATCTGCTCGGAGACCGGGCCAATCGCGGCGAAGGCGAGCGGCTGGAAGACGAGCGACACCATCCAGTCGTAGCTGCTGACGCGGCTGATCGCCTCGCGCGGGATGTGCTGCTGGAGCATGGTGTCCCACAGGGTGTTGCTGATGACGATCGAAGCGATCGTCACGAAGGCGCCCATCGCCACGATCAGCACCGGGAAGGGGGGTACCAGCAGCAGCAGCTCGATCTGCGCCAGCAGCATCACCAGGAAGGCGGGGATCAGAGGCCGGCCCGGCTTCCACCGCAGCGCCACCGCCCCGCCGGCCACGCCGCCGATCGATGCGCCGGCGCCGATCATGCCCCAGGCCCAGGCGCCGCCCATCTCACGGTTGGCGATCAGCGGCCCCAGCACCTGGAACGCGCCCAGCGAGATGTTCGAAATCGAGAAGGTCAGGATGCAGGCCAGCACCCAGGAGCGCGACACCACCTCGTGCCAGCCATCGGCCAGCTCCGACACGAAGCTCCGCCGCGGCACGGGGGCACCGGCGGGGATGCGCATCGCCACCAGGAAGGCGGCGCTCACCAGGAAGCTGGCGCCGTCGATGGCGAAGGCCCAGCCGGCTCCGATCGTTGCCACGATCAGCCCGGACAGCAACGGCCCGAAGATGTGGGTCGCGCTCTGCGAGATGCTCATCAGTGCGTTGGCTTCCTGCAGCCGCTTCGCACCGACGATCTGCGGCATCAGGCCGATCGAGGCCGGCGTGAAGAAGGCCGCCGCGCTGCCCATCACCACGGCGAAGGCCATCAGCTGCCAGATCTCGGCATTGCCGGTGATCAGCAGCGTGGACATCACCGCCTGCGCCGCGGCCCGAATCAGGTCGCAGGCGACCATCACCTGCTGGCGAGGCAGGCGATCGGACCAGACGCCCCCGGCCAGCGTGAAGCAGGACGCGCGGCAGGGCGAAGGCGGCGAAGACCAGCCCCAGGTCCGCGGCCGAGCCCGTCAGCTCCAGCACGGCAAAGGCGAGCGCCACGCCCACCAGCGCGTCGCCCAGGAAGGAGCCCGTCTGTCCGATCCACAGCAGGCGGAAGTCGCGCTCGGAGAGCGCCGCGGTCGAGCTGCGCCAGAAGGTGCGGAACCGCTCCATGGCGCTTCGAGCGTAACAGGGCCGGTGCGGCCGCCGCCGGTCGTGAGAGGATGCGCACGCTCATGACGACGGAGACGCAGCCGATCACCGTGCGGGCCGCGGCCGAGGCCGACCTGCCGGCCATGACCGCCGCGAAGCTCGATGCCGGCACCGCCGCCTGGCCGCACATCTTCCCGGCCGACGTCCTCGCGCAGCTCGGCTTCCCGGAGCGCTGGGCGACCGTCCGTCCTGGACCCGCCGCAGCGCACCCACGCCCTGGTGGCGGAGCTGGACGGTGCGGTGGTCGGCTTCGCCATCGTGCGCCCCTCGGCCGACGACGACGCATCACCCGAGACGGGCGAGCTGGACGGCTTCTACACCGCGCCGGCAGCCTGGGGGCGCGGGGCGGGCCTGGCGCTCATGGCCGCCGCCATCGAGACGCTGAGGGAGGACGGGTTCGCCACCGCCACGCTGTGGACGGCGACCGCAAACCATCGGCCGCGGCGCATCTACGAGCGCGCCGGCTGGCGGCTGGACGGCACCACCCGCAACCGCAACCTGGGCGGCATCGCCTTCGAGGAGCTGCGCTACCGCACGCGGCTGTAGCCCGCCCATCGGCTCCAAACCTTCCGCACCGCGTTCACAGTTTCCGCACATGCCACCCGCAGCCTTGAGGTCGAGCGGCCGGATGGACCGGCCGAACGGACACCAAGGAGACACGAACCAATGTCGGGTGGAACATTCGCTCGCGTGCTGGCTTCGCTGGTCCTGATCGGCCTGATCGTGGCCATCGGGGTGGGCGTCTACAACGCCGGCGTCAGCGCCGGCCTGGCCCAGACCGTGGCAGTCCCATCCGGGGCACCGGTCGCCTACTACCCCGGGCCATATGTCGGGCACGGCTGGGGCTGGGGATTCGGCTTCTTCGGGATCTTCTTCTGGATCCTGGGGATCTTCCTGATCTTCGGCCTGCTGCGGGCCATCTTCGGCTGGGGCCGATGGGGCGGCCGCGGCTACCGCGACTGGAATCACCGGCCCAACGGCTACGGCGGCCCGCGCGAGCACTTCGAGGACTGGCACCGTCGAGCGCACGAGCCAGGCTCGTCCGAGAGCAGCGAACCACCGGCATCCAGCAGCTAGACCGATGCGGGCGGGCGGCGACGCCCGCCCGTCTACCATGCGCCCGATGGCCCGCATCCTCGTCGTTGACGACGAGCCCAAGATCGTGCAGCTCGTGCGCGACTATCTCGAG
The DNA here is from genome assembly GCA_963783495.1 of uncultured Chloroflexia bacterium. Lineage (GTDB taxonomy): Bacteria > Chloroflexota > Limnocylindria > QHBO01 > QHBO01 > DASSCW01. The sequence continues at coordinate 292,141 of CAWANT010000005.1, read as the reverse complement.
CACGGCGGCTTCGAGGTGCTGAGCGCCCGCGACGGGCGCGAGGCGCTGATGCGCGCGCAGCGCGAGCGGCCGGACCTGGTGGTGCTGGACCTGGGCCTGCCGGAGGTGGACGGGCTCGACGTCACCCGCGCGCTGCGCCGCGAGACCGACGTGCCGCTGATCATGCTCACCGCCCGCGACAGCGAGACCGACAAGATCGTCGGCCTGGAGCTCGGCGCGGACGACTACCTGACCAAGCCGTTCAGCCCGCGCGAGCTGGTGGCGCGCGTGCGAGCGGTGCTGCGGCGCCACGCGCGCGACGGCAGCGACGAGCAGATCACCGTCGGCGACCTCGCGCTGGACGTGCCGCGGCTGCAGGCGACGGTCGCCGGCCAGCGGGTGGCGCTCACCGGCCACCGAGTTCGAGCTGCTGGCGACCATGGCCCGACAGCCGGGCCGCGTCTTCACCCGCTCCCAGCTGCTGGACGCCATCCACGGCCAGGCGCTGGAGTCGTACGAGCGGGCGATCGACGCCCACGTGAAGAACATCCGGCGCAAGGTCGAGCCGGACCCCCGCCATCCGCGGTACCTGCTCACCGTCTACGGGGTCGGCTACCGGGTGGCCGATGCCTGAGCCCGAGTGGGGGCATCGGGGCCAATGGCGGCGCGGGCGCTGGGGCGAGGGCGAGCGGCCACAGTGGTGGCCGGAGGGCGAGCCGTGGCCGCCGCAGGGACCGGAGGGCTGGCGCCACCTGCGCCGCCGCTTCATCGGCCGGGCAGTGCTGTTCGCGGTGGTGGCGCTCACCATCCTGGCCGGCCTGGCGGCGCTGCTGGTCTGGGCACTGGCCACCCTGTTCGGCACCGGCTCGGGGACCGTCGTGGCCGCCTTGGTCGTGCTGCTGGCGCTCGCTGCTGGTGGCACGCGCCGTGGTTCGCGGCGTGCGCGGCTCGGCCGAGCCGATCGCCGACCTGATGGCTGCCGCCAGCCGCGTCGAGACCGGCGATTACGGCGCGCGCGTGCGCGAGGCCGGACCGCGCGACCTGCGCCGCCTGGCGCGCGCCTTCAACGCCATGAGCGCACGGCTGGAGCGCGACGCGGCCGAGCGCCGTCAGCTGCTGGCCGACGTATCGCATGAGCTGCGCACGCCGTTGAGCGTGATCCAGGGCAACGTGGAGGGGATCCTGGACGGCCTCTACCCGGCCGACCGCGGCACACCTGGAGCCGATCCTCGAAGAGGCGCAGCTGCTGGAGCGGCTGGTCGAGGATCTGCGGACGCTGTCGCTGTCCGAGACCGGCGCCCTGCGGCTCCATCGTGAGCCAACCGATCTGGCCGAGCTGCTGTCCGAGTCTGTCGCCGCCTTCCGCGCCAAGGCCGATGCGGCCTCGGTGGCGCTGACGAGCTCGGTTGACGACGACCTGCCCATGCTGGAGCTGGACCAGTCGCGGCTGCGCCAGGTGATCGGCAACCTGCTGGACAACGCGGTGCGGCTGACGCCGGCTGGCGGCACCGTCCAGCTCCGCGGCGCGACGGCCGCCGGCGGGGTCGTGATCGAGGTGCAGGACACCGGTCCGGGCATCGCCGCCGACGTGCTGCCACGCATCTTCGACCGCTTCTACCGCTCCGGCGAGCGGGGCGGCAGCGGCCTGGGCCTGCCGATCGCGCGGTCGCTGGTCGAGGCGCACGACGGCACCATCTCCGCCTCGTCCGAGCCCGGCCAGGGCACCACCGTCAGCATCCGCCTCCCGGCGGGGGAGCGTTCCGCGCCGAGCCCTTGACACGGCGGTTTCGTTTGACGTCAAATAGTTTGACTTAGGGCTACTCGACGTCGAAGCGAAAGGGCGGAGCGCGTGCTGAACCGATTGGGGCCCCTGGTGGAGCCCAACTTCCGGCGACTCTGGATCGGCCAGACCACCTCCGCGGTCGGCGACGCGCTGTCGGGCGTGGCGCTCGTCTTCGCGGTGCTGGGCATCAGCGACTCGGCCGCCGATCTGGGCTTCGTGATGGCCGCCTTCATGGTGCCGCGCGTCCTGTTCCTGCTGGTCGGTGGAGTCTGGGCCGATCGGGTGCCACGCCGCCTGCTGATGGTCGGGTCCGACGTCATTCGGGCCGTGGCGCAGGCCGGCCTGGCGCTCGCAATCCTGAGCGGCAACAGCGAGTTGTGGGTCTTCATTGCGGGAGCCCTGGCCACGGGCGCAGCATCCGCCTTCTTCGGGCCGGCGATCATCGGGCTCATTCCGCAGACCATCAGCCCGTCACGGCTGCAGTCCGGCAACGCGCTGCTGAACCTTTCGCAGAGCACCGCCCACATGGCCGGACCGATCGTGGCGGGCATCCTGGTGGCGCTCGTGGGAGCGGGCTGGATCTTCGCCATCGACGCGGCCAGCTTCGCGGTCAGCGCCCTCTTCCTGCTGCGCCTGGTCATCCCTGCCGCGCCGGCCGTCGAGCACAAGTCCTTCCTTGGCGACCTGGCCGATGGTTGGCACGAAGTGGTCAGCCGGCGATGGCTGGTCGGATCGCTGGCCGCCTTCGCCTTCGGCAACCTGGCCTTCGCCGCCTTCTTCGTGCTGGGGCCGCTGGTCGTCGAACGCGATCTGGGCGGCGCACCGGCCTGGGGTCTGCTGATGAGCGCCTTCGGCTTCGGTGGCCTGGCGGGCGGGGCGATCGCGCTGCGCTGGAAGCCCGACCGGCCGCTGGTGGCGACCTTCACGGTTCTGCTGCTGGCACCCGCCGCGCTGCTGCTGCTGGCGCAGACGCCGCCGCTGGCCGTCCTGGGCGCCGGCGTCGTGCTGCTGGCCGTGGCGATCGCGATCTGCAACACGCTGTGGCACACCACGCTGCAGCAGCAGGTGCCGGAGGAGAGCATCTCGCGGGTGAGCTCCTACGACTGGATGGTCTCGCTGCTGATCTTCCCGGCCGGCGCAGCCCTGGCCGGCCCGCTGGCCGACGCCTTCGGCACCGACGTGGCGCTGTTCGTCTTTGCCGCCCTGGCCGGCGTGCCGCTGGCGCTGGTCCTCGGCATGTCGAGCGTGCGGGCCGTCCGGCGCCTGGACGCCGCGCCGCGCCAGGCTTCCGCTGCGCGAGGGCGAGGCAGCACCGGAGGCCGCCGTCTCCTGACCGGCGGGCTGCGCGTGCCGGCTGGCAGACTGGGGGCATGCAACGCCGCGAGCTGAGCTGTATCAGCGACGGCACCCGCCTGGCCGGCACGCTCAGCCTGCCCGATGGCGCAGGACCATGGCCGGCCGTCGTCACCCTGCACGGCTCGGCCAGCGGTCGCCGCGACCACCGGCTCTTCCTGCACCTCGAGGCGCTGCTCGTGCCCGCCGGATTCGCGGTGATGCGGTATGACCGACGCGGCAGCGGGGCCTCCGAGGGCGACTTCGACACCGCCGACTTCGCACAGCTGGCGGCCGACGCGCTGGCGGTGGTGGACATCCTCGCCGCACAGGTTGAGATCGATCCGCGCCAGGTCGGCTTCTACGGCTACAGCCAGGGCGGCTGGATCGGTCCGGAGGCCGCGTCGCGCTCGAGCGCGGTGGCGTTCATGGTCCTGGTCGGCGCCTGTGCGGTCACGCCGGCGGACCAGATGCGCTACGCGACGGCGACGGCGCTGCGCGCTGCCGGCTACGGCGACGCGGAGGTCGACCAGGCGCTGAGCACGCGGGCGGCGGTCGATGCCGCCACCCGTGGCGAGCTGGATCGCGACACGGCGGCGGCGCAGGTCGCGGCGGCGACGGGTGAGCCGTGGTTCGAGGCGGCTTTCATCCCGTCGCTGCCTGATGCGTACGACGGCGCCCGCAGCAAGTGGCGGCTGGAGATGGACTACGACGTGGCGCCGGTGCTGGCGCAGGTGGATGTCCCGGTGCTGCTGATCCATGGCGACCACGACCGCTGGACGCCCATCGAGGACAGCCAGCGCGTCTGGCGGGACGCCTTTCGCGACCGCCCGCAGCTGCTGACCGCGGTGCGGCTGCCGGGGACGGGCCACTTCCCGACCATGGCGCGCGGCGCGGAGGGTGAGGAGGCAGCACCCATCTCGCCGGACTACGAGGCGCTGCTGCTCCGCTGGCTGCGCCAGCTTACACCGACACTTTGACCGACAGTTGGACCGACGATAATATTTCGAGCATGGCGATGAACGCGAGTGTGGCCCTGCGACTTCCGGCCCGGGTCGTGTCGGAGGCGACCGGGGCCAGCCCGCGCACGGTGGAGCGCTGGCGCGCGGGGATGGGGCCGCGTCGGACCGAATTCCGGATGAAGCTGGACGACCTGGCGGCGGTGCTGGAGATCCTGGGCGCCCAGATGGCGCCGCGCGCGCGGCAGGCCTGGCTCACCGGCCGCAGCGCGCACCTTGGCTGGCGGCGTCCGGTGGAGCTGCTGGCGGCCGGCGAATTCGACCGCGTGCGCGGCGCCGCGCTCGCCTATTCCGCCGGGGACCCGACCTGACGGCACGCACCCTGGCGCCGGTCAGCCGCTTTCGCGGCCGCGCCTGGCGCCAGACCGCGATCCGGGTGCCGGGCTGCCTGCCACCCGAGCAGCCGGCGCCGCACCCCGGCCGCTATCACGGCGTCGGCGACGCGTGGCCGCTCTACGCCGCGCTGGAGCGCGACGACCATGTGGGCCGAGTGGGCGCACGCCACCGACGCGCCACGCCAACCCGATGACGATCCGCGCTGGGTCTGCGAGCTCGACGTGGACCTCGCCGTGCTCGACCTGCGAGAGCCGGCCACGCGTCGGGCGCTGCGCGTTGGCATCCCGGGGCTCACCGGTCCGTGGTCGCCGGACGTCGCCAATCGAGACGCTCGGCGCGTGGCCCGGGCTGCCGCCGAGCTGGGCGTGGACGGCGCCATCGTCCCCAGCGCGGCCGCCGAGGATGGCTGGAACCTAGTCGTCCTGCCACGGGCCTTCGAGCGAGTCCGCATGCGGCGGCGGCGGCGCGAGACGGCCCCGGCGTCCGCCGTCCGACCACCGACCGACCAGGGCGGTTGACAGTCCGCTGGTCCGTCGGGAGCATGGCCCGCATGCGGCGAGCGGGAGGGAGCGCCCGGGCGGGATCATCGGTCCTGCTGGCGCTGGCGCTGACGGCCGGGTTGCTGGCAGTCCCCGGCACGGCCGTGGCGGAGCATCGTGGCGGCCGATCCATCGGTTCATTCCGACCCTGCGACCGGCCCGTCAACCCGCCGCGCTGCACCAGCGTCGGCAACGACATCTGGCACTTCGTCGTCATCGACGCGTCGGTCCCTCCCGCCCTGGCCGCTGCGCTGCGCCGCACGGCACGGCAGGACTATGACCGCACCTACCTGCGCGTCCGCGTCCAGCGCCGGATCACGGCCGCCACCGACGCGATCGCCTACGCGGCCGACCACGGTGAGAACGGGGCGGCCGGCTGGGTCTACTGCCCGCCGGACTCGCCGCAGGGCCGGACCATCCAGGGCGATCGCTGGTGCCAGCGGCAGGAGATCCATTTCAACCTGAATGCGCGCTACGCGGCCTTCTTCGCCGATCGCGCCAGCCGCGATTCCATCACCTGCCACGAGCTCGGACATACCATCGGCCTGCTGCACTGGGGCAACCCGCCGAGCACCGAGGGACCTGCCGTGCCGACCTGCATGACGCCCGACAACCCGGATGGGCCGACCGACCTGCACGCGATCGACCGGGAGCACATCACCCTCTACTACGCTGCCCCGCACAGCGAGCGCCGGATCGTGCGGCCGTTCGAGCGCGAGCAGGACGGGGGCTCGGGCGACTTCAGCGCGGTGGTGCGCAGCGGCCCACTGAGCCACTGGTGACCGCCCGCCATCAGATCCGGCTCACCACCCGCGGCCGGAAGTCGGGCAAGCCGCGACCGGTGGTCCTCTACGCCTGGTCGGACGGAGAGACCCTGGTCGTGGTCGGCTCGGCCGGCGGTCGGGCGCGGCATCCTGCATGGGCCCTGAACCTGCGCGCGACTCCCGACGCCGAGATCCAGGAAGGGAGGCAGCATTGGGCCGTTCGCGCCCATGAGCCGGAGGGCAAGGAGCGCGAGCGGCTGTGGCAGCTGGTGACCGAGGGCTTCCCGCTGTACGCCACCTACCAGCGCCGGACGAGCCGAACGCTGCCGATCTTTGTGCTGGTGCCCGCCGCGGACTAGGCGGGCGCGACGTTCTGGTTCAGGCGGAACAGGTTGTCGGGGTCGTACTTCGCCTTGATGCGTGCCAGCCGTTCCCAGGTGGCCGGCGGATACGCGTCATGGACGCGTGCCTCGCCCTCGTCGCCCACGAAGTTCACGTAGGCGGCGTGGTTGTCGCCGCGCAGCGCGTCCCGGAAGCCCTCGACCCACGCCTCGCGGATGGGCTTGTCCTCCGGCCCTTCGTAGAAGGCGGCCACGTTGACCAGGATCCGCTGGGACCGATGTGCGAAGGCCGTGGCATCGGCCGGCACCCGGGCCATCGCCCCGCCCAGCACCCGCAGCTGGGCGACCCGCATGGCGCATCCGAGTCGTTGAGCCACTTCATGATCGTCTCGGCAACGCCCGCAGGTCGACGCGGTCGACGAAGAGGGTGTGTGCCACCGCCAGCGGGTGGTACTCCTCGTCCTCCGGCGGGTACATCTCGGGGTAGGGCATCGGCCTCACCATGTCGGCGATCGGTTCGGCCAGCGCGCGGAATGGCGCGATTGCCCGCTCCCCGGCCTCGGCATCGCCGGCATAGCCGAGCATGCCCATGATCGCCAGCTTGCCGTGCCACTCCTCGGGCACGAACGGCATGGGCGGGGTGGGCATGACGTTGGCAATGGTCGACAGCTCGTCCGGCGCCGCCTCGGCGGCTGCGACGAAGCCGGCGACCGTCTCGGCCGTGGCCGGCAGCAGCAGCATGCCGCCCGACGAAGCTGGGCAGCGGATGAAGGCGGTACTGGAAGCGCGTGACCACGCCGAGGTTGCCACCGCCGCCGCGCAGCGCCCAGAAGAGGTCCGGATGGTCGTCCTGGGGCCACGTGGAGCACCTGTCCGTCGGCGGTGACGACCTCGGCGGCAAGCACCGAATCGATGGTCATCCCGAACTTGCGAGTCAGGTAGCCGATGCCGCCGCCGGTGGTGATGCCGCCGATGCCCACCGAGCCGGTGTCGCCGAAGGCGACGGCCATGCCATGCTCGGCGGCGGCGATGGTCAGCTCGCCGGCGGTCAGGCCAGCCTGGGCCCAGACCGTGCCGGCTTCCAGGTCGAAGTCGGCGCCCTTCATGTCGTGGAGGTCGAGCACGATGCCGCCCTCGGTCACGCTGTGGCCGGCTCTCGCTGTGGCCGCCGCTGCGGACGGCCAGCTCCAGGCCGGCTCTCCCTGGCGGTGGCGATGACCTTCGTCACGTCGTCGGTATCGGCCACGCGCACGATCGCCACCGGATGGCGGTCGATACCGCCCATCGTGACGGTTCGTGCCTGGTCGTAATCGGCGTCGTCCGGACCGATCACGCGACCGTGGACGCGGTCGCGCAGCTCGGCGAGGAGCGCGGAAGGGGACGTGGTCACAGACACGATGTGGTTCTCCGTTGAGAAGGCTTCAGCGTAAGGGACTGCATCGGGCTCGGCATCTCATCGGTGGTCGGCCGATGACTTTCGCACGGCAGCAAGGTCTGGGCCATACGTGGAGCGCAACACGCGCGGGCGGGACGGCATCGACTGCGACCTCGCCGATCTGGACCGTGCCGATTTCGGCGTGGTGGACCTGGTGGCGCGGCTCCTGCTGGCCGCGCGACGGGAGGACTGCCAGCTGCGAATCGTGCACGCACCGGCCGGGCTGGCGGAGCTGATTGCCCTGTCAGGCCTGGACCGGCTTCCCAACCTCCGCATCGAGGTGGCTCGGCAGCCCGAACAGGGGAAAGAGGCGCTCGGTGTCGAGGAAGAAGGTGATGCCGCTGATCCGATCCCCTGAGACCTCGACCACCTGGACCGACCACGGGGCCAGGCCGCCCGCCGGATCGGGCTTGTACTGCCCGTAGGCACGGGTGCCGTTGGCCATGACCGGGATCAGCCGCGATCCCTCGCAACCGATCCCCGGACCAAGGCACCAGTCAACGATGTCGTGGTGGGTCTGCAGCCACATGGCGTACGGCGGCATGTTCCAGGCGGCATCCTCGCGGAGCAGTGAGGTCAGGGCGTTCATGTCGTACCGCTCGAAGGCGTCCACGTAGCGAGCCAGCAGGGCGGCGTGCTGAGCATCCATCGGGTCGTGATCGTCCACCGTCTTGAGCTTGTCGGACGCCAGCGTGGCGCGGGCACGCTGAAGCGCGCTGTTGACCGATGCGACCGTGGTGTCCAGCAGCTCCGCCACCTCGTCGGCATGCCAGCGCAGCACCTCGCGCAGGATGAGCACCGCCCGCTGCCGGGGCGGCAGGTGCTGGAGCGCCGCCACGAAGGCCAGCTTCACCGACTCGCGGGCCACGGCGATCTCGGCCGGGTCGCCAGCCGTGGGCAGGACCCGCCCGTCGGGCACCGGCTCGACCCACGCGCTCTCGACCACTGGCGGAGGCAACGGCTGGTCGGCTGAGGACGGCGCCTCCAGGTCCATCGGTCGGGCGCGTCGCTGGCTGGCGCTCAGCATGGAGAGACAGACATTGGTGGCGATGCGGTACAGCCAGCTGCGGAGGGAGGAGCGGCCCTCGAATCGGTCCAGGCTGCGCCACGCTCGGACGAAGGTCTCCTGCACGGCGTCCTCAGCCTCGAAGGCTGAGCCGAGCATGCGGTAGCAGTAGCCGGTCAGCTCGACGCGGAACGGCTCCAGGTCTTGATCGGTTGCGGGCTTGGGGGGAGCGATCGTTTCGGTCACCACCGCGAATCCTACCGATCGGACGGTCACCGGTCGAACTGGCTGGGTCGCGACCTCACGAAGGCCCTGGATCGACCAGGGCGCGCCGTCACCCGCCGGAGGCGTCAGGTGTCAGGTCGCGGTCCTGCATCTCCCAGGTGTGATCGAGCACGTGATAGGCGGTGTGCCGGAGCAGGTACGGAACCGTCCATTTGCCGAGTGGCTTGCCCTCCGCGTACCAGGCGCGCATCGCCTTCACGAAGCGGTCGCGGTGATCCGCGAGCGCGCCCGGCGTCAGGTGGATCAGCTCCTCGTTGGGCGTGTCCTCAACCTCTGACATCGTCTTGACCCGCCTCGAGAAGTCGCCGCCCTCCTGGGCCAGCACATGCGTAACGATCCGGTCGCGGGAGCGGCCCCCGCCTCGGACGCCCGGCCGCAGCTCGGCCGAAACGCGGGCGGCCGTCTCGTCGAACTCGGCCCACGCCGCCCGAAGCAGCCGCGCGTTGCGGTCGAAGGTCGCCGCCTCGAACGGCTCGCGGTCGAGGGGCGAGGGCGCGAACGAGATGCCCCAGAAATCAGTCGAGCCGGTGCCCTGGTACCGGCCGATGATGTCGACGTCGGTCTGGGTCGCGAGCTCCGAGCCCAGCCGGACGCGTTTCGCGACCGGCAAATAGCGGGGCACGTAGCGGACGAGCTTCTCGACCGCCTCATCCTCCGTCTTGGCGCCCCGTTCGAGGCCCGGCCAATCCGCCGCGACCGCGACCCAGCGCTTGCCCCTGGTGGGTTGCTCGACGAGCACTCGAAACCTGGAGCTCATGGGTTCATGATCCCACGAGAGGATGGGGCCGGGCAGGCGACCCCGCGTCAGACCTTCCTAGGGTTGGCCCTGTGGCTTGAAGCGCCGAACCTCCTGAGGCCAGCCGCAAGCCTCCGCGACCCTGCCCGCCCACATCTTGGCGGCCTCGTCATCGGCCACGTCCACCACGCAGAAACCGCCGAGGAACTCCTTGGTCTCGACAAAGGGCCCGTCAGTGATCATCAGAGTGCCATTGGTCGCGTCGGCGGTGAAGGCCGTGTCGGGATCCTCTTCCAGGCCACCGGCGAACACGTAGGCGCCAGCAGCTTTCATCTCATCCACGACCGCCATGGCGAGCGGTGCACGCCCGCGGAACCAGTCCTCGCTGTGATCGCCGACCCACTGTTGGTTGAAGTAGATGAGGTACTCCGTCACGTCTGCTCCTCCTGCCAGGTGTCGCCCTTCATTTCCTCGACGAACGGCGAGCTGCGAAATCGACGGGATCATGCGGGGAACGCCACACAATCGCCAAACGGGCACCGCTCGGCGCTCTCAACCAAGCCTGGATATCGTTGAGGCATCGCCGCCGCCGGACGGGCCGATCATCGGTCTTTGACGATTTGGCGAGGCGTCGGTGACACTGGCCGGAGGGCAGGCGTCGAGGACTCCCCGAGCGAGTGGCAACTCGCTCCAAGCGGGGCATGTCCGGTCCGCGACAGCCGATGGACTGCCCCGACAGTAGCCTGCCAGCCAACTCAGCGCGGGGGCCATTCAGCGCGGGAGAGCCATTCAGTGGAGGGCTGTTGTGCGCACATACCTCAATGGCATGGGCTCCCGGGCCGCCATCGCCGGGGTCGCACTCTGGCTGTCGGCCTGTGGCGCCGGTGCATCTCCGAGCCAGGCAACGCAGTCGGCGGCTGAGCACAGTGATGGCACTCACACCGAGAGCGCCGCGCCAACGCTGGCCGCAACCTTCGAAGACACCGGTCCCTTCGCCGACCCGTCCGCAGGATCGATCGAGATCACCATGACGATAGTCGGCGAGGAGGCGTTCGTGCCCGAGGAGGCGACAGCCAAGGCCGGCACCATCACCTTCTTCCTGCGCAATGACCCTGGCAACACGCATAACTTCCTGCTCGGCACCGCGGTCGGCGAGCCGCCGCTGGCGAAATCGCCGGTGATGGGATCCAGCGAGACCGGCATCCTCACCATCGAGGGCCTGGAGCCGGGAACGTACGCCTACTGGTGCACCGTTCCTGACCGGCTCGGGACTCCGCACTGGCAAGATGGGATGGTTGGGACGCTGACCGTCACGCCCTGATCCGTCTCGGCGACCTGGAGCTCTAGACCTGCTCCATGTGGCCATCGTGAATAAGATCGTGCAGTTCGAGACGGCCGCCGGCGCACGGCTATTCCCCGAGACGGCAGATGGGCGCCTGCTGCGGCGGCCGCTGTTCGAGAACTCGGCGATGACGGCGGTCACCACGACCGGCGCCCTGTTCCTGCTGTACGGCGACCTCAGCCGCTTCGTCATCGTGGACCGCATAGGCCTGGAGATCGAGCTGATCCCGCACCTGTTCGACACCACCAACAACCGCCCGACAGGGCAGCGGGGCCTCTACGCCTACTGGCGCAATGGCTCGAAGCTCATTGATGCTTCGGCCACGGTCGTCCTGATCGGCCTGGCGTAAGCCGGGGCAGATGCTCGTGCGCCTGGGCCATCTCGTTTCCTCGCGGATGGCTCAGGGGAGGGCGACCTGGCGCGGAACGTGACCGCGCTGCACGAGCAGGCTGGCGGGTCGCCCCGCCGGCCTATCAATTCTCCTTGCCGCGAAGGAAGCGGCTCAGGCGTTCCTCGGCTTCGTCCCGCTTGACCGTCAGCGCCTTGTGCTCGTCGAGCCACTCCCGGTCTAGCAGCCGGTGTCCCTTCAGTTCGGCTGGTGCCTCGCCGTACCAGGTCATGCGTCTGACCGTCTGGAAGTGTTCGTCTACGGCCGTTTGAGCCGCTCCGAGCGCGGCATATAAGTGCTCGAACTGTTCGCGAGTCGCCATGCCAATCATGGTAGATGTCGGCTGGTAACTGCGCCGATAATCGGGGCAGGGTCTCGTCCACGCAGATGCTGCCTACTGGCTGTGTGGTGATCTAGCCGGGTAAGCGCACAATCTCCCCTGGGCCGGCCGGCTCCGGCCGGGCAGCTTGGTCATCTGTACCTCGGATGGCGAGCGGCTGGCGTCGCCGGCCCAATGTTGAACTCGCCAGCTGCGAGAGACGAGGGTCAGCCACGGGATTCAGAGGAGGACTTCGTGGGCGAGGACAAGCCTAGATTGAATGTTCGCTATGAGGACGCCGTTCGGCTCCTGAGGGCATACTCCGAGGCTCGCGACCAGGTCAGCCAACTTGTAAGCCGTGCACAAGTCATCGTCCCTGGGCAGCCGTTCGCGCCGACCGGCCCACCGATGGATCGCGATTGGATTGAACGGTGGGAGAAGGCGACGAAGCGGGAGCAGAAAGCCGAGCTGGCCTGGCGCCGACTCCTCCGGAGCGAGCCGAGGCGATAGGCCGCCAGGACGCGAATAGAGCGCCAGGTTCAGCGCGCCTGGCGCTCCGTGGCCGCGCGTCATCTGTATCTCGGACGGTGCGCCTGGCGTCCCCGGCGCTCTCACCACGGTGGATAACTCCCTTGACCGGCGTCCACGTTGGTGGAAAACCTACTTGACGCGCTGCTGTCGCAGGTCTGTGATTCTCTCACCGTCGACGTACTCGACCTGCGGAACGTTCCGCAGACCGGTGCCCTCGCCTGACGGGTGGTGCAGAAATGCACCGTGAGGCTCTGAAGTTGGAAAGCCACTTCGGGCCTCTCCCAGAGGGGGGAACGAGAGAGCCGGCGGTCCACTACCGGGGGGAGAGGTAGTCGAGCACCGGCTCACCCGTACCGTACGCGCCCCGTCGCGACTGGGTAAACCGGGTCAGTAACAATCGCATGGCCGGCGCGCCGTGGCAGCGTGACCATCCGCGAGGACTGTGAGGGCTGGCGGTCGATACGGGAACCGCGGCTCCTGTGGCCTCGCGCCCTCGTTTTGCAAGGTGGCTGGCAAGGTCCTTGCGGTATTACTCGATCACGCATCCGCGGGGGTTCAGGGGTGCGAGGGGAGAACGAATGAGCCGGCGGACCGACTACCGGGGGGAGAAGTAGTCGGGCCACCGGCTCACTTGTTGCACTTTACGAATGGCGTCAAGCCTCATGGATAGCCGAGCCGCAGACATAAGCCGCCAGTAACCGCCTGGCGGCCCCACAGGCGCAGATTCCGCGGACGCCTGCCGGATTGGACTCGGGCAGCGGCCTAGACCTGCTCCATGTGGACGATCGGTCCTTCGAGCTTCACGCCGGTGGCGTGAATAGGGCAATAGCCGTTCGGGTTCTTCACCAGGTATTGCTGGTGGTAGTCCTCGGCGAAATAGAACTCCGGAGCCGGCCGGATCTCGGTCGTGATCTGCTCCATAGCCCGCCTTCGACAGCTCGGCCTGGTACATGTCGCGTGAGGCATTGGCGGCCGCGGCCTGCGCATCGGAGTGGGTGAAGATGGCTGACCGATACTGGGTGCCGACGTCATTGCCCTGGCGGTAGCCCTGGGTCGGGTCGTGCGCCTCCCAGAACAGCTTCAGCAGCTGCTCGTAGCTGATGCGCGTCGGGGTCGTACACGACGCGCACCGCCTCGGCGTGCCCCGTCCGGCCGGAGCACACCTCGTTGTAGGTCGGGTTCGGCGTGGTGCCGCCCTGGTAGCCGACCGCGGTGACGATCACGCCGGGCTGCTGCCAGAACATCTTCTCCTCGCCCCAGAAGCAGCCGAGGGCGAAGTCGGCGATCTCGGAGCCCTCGGGATAGGGGCCCTTCAGAGGCTGGCCGTTCAGGAGCTGACGTCTCAGACGTCGGAAGGGGCTCCGCTCGGCCGGGAAGCGTCTCAGCCGGGCTCGGGCATCTTGGACTTGAACAGGTCGCGGAAGAACATGCCTCAAGTGTAATCACGCAGCGAACGCTTGCCGAAGCGGCTGCCTGGCTCCTGCCCACGGTATGCCGTGGGAGACTGATACGACCAACGACTAGCCTTCGCTTGCCGCTGATGCACCACGAGACTCGTTTGGCGAAGGAGCTCCCCCAATGCGAGGCTCCTTCGTCCTATCAGTCCGTGGCTGCATAAGAGGCAGGTGGCTCGAGGGATGAATGAAAGGGACCGATTCGTGACCGATGTGAGGCTCGGCGTGCTTCTCTGGAACCAGGCCACCGACTGGCCGGCGTACGAGGACGCCGCGCGGCGGGTCGACCAGCTCGGCTACGACCACCTCTGGGCCTGGGACCACCTGTACGCCATCTTCGGCGACCCGCTGCAGCCGATCTTCGAGGGCTGGATGAGCCTGGCCGCCTGGGCCAAGGCCACCGAGCGCGTGCGGCTGGGCCTGCTGGTCGGCGCCAACACCTTCCGAAATCCCGGCCTGACCGCCAAGCATGGCCACCACGCTCGACCACATCAGCGACGGGCGCGCCATCCTGGGCATCGGCGGCGCCTGGTTCGGGACTCGAGCACCATGCCAACGGAATCGAGTTCGGCAGCGGCTTCGGCCAGCGCCTGGACTGGATGGACGAGGCGACGGCCGCCATGCGGACGCTGCTGGACGGCGGCAGGTCACCAGCCAGGCCGGATGGCCACTACCAGTTCGACGACCTGGTCCTGCTGCCGCGGCCGCTCCAGGAGCGCCTGCCGATCATGATCGGCGGAGGCGGCGAGAAGAAGACCCTGCGGTCCGTGGCGCGCTACGCCGACATGTGGAACGCCATGGGCACCGCCGGACTTGCTGCGCCACAAGGACGAGGTGCTGCGCGCGCATTGCGAGGCGGTGGGTCGCGACCAGGCGCAGATCGAGCGCACCGCCGGCTGCAAGCCGATCATCCGCGACACGCCGGCGGAGGCGCGGCGGGTCTGGGAGGCGCAGATGGCGCACAACCGGACGCCGATGTCCGACGTGGAGGACGACGACACCTTCTGGGTCGGCACTCCCGAGCAGGTCGCCGCAGAGATGCAGCGCCCGCCGCGAGCTGGGCTTCAACACCTTCATCGCCGAGATGGCGGCGCCCTACGACGTGGAGACGCTCGAGCGCTGGATCGGCGAGGTGAAGCCGATGGTGGAGCGCGGCTAGCATCGGCCCGCGTGACGCGAGGCGCCTGGAGTCCCGGCAGCCGCCTGCTGACCGCCGGGCTGGTCTTCATGGTCACGGTCACCGCCTTCGAGGGGCTGGCGGTCCCGACGGTGCTGCCCGCCACGCTCGACGAGTTCGGTGGGCTGCCGCTCTACGGCTGGGCGTTCGCAGGCTTCTTCCTGGCCAGCCTGGTCGGGATCACGGTCGCCGGACTGGAGGCCGATCGGCGCGGCGTCATCGCGCCGCTGCTCGTCGGCGCCGCTGCTCTTCGCCGCCGGGCTGCTGGTGTCCGGCCTGGCGGCCGGCATGGAGTGGGTCGTGGCGGGTCGTGTGATCCAGGGCCTCGGCGCCGGCGCGATCTTCTCGATCGTGTACGTGATCATCGGGCGCGGCTACGAGGCGGCCGCACAGCCGCGGATGATCGCCATCATCTCCAGCGCCTGGGTGATCCCCGGCCTTGTCGGGCCCGGCGCTGGCCGGCTATGTGGCGCAGGAGGCGTCGTGGCGCTGGACCTTCCTGGCGCTGGTGCCGTGGCTGCCGCTATCGGCGCTGTTGCCTGGCCGGCCCGTTGTCACGCATTCCGCGCTCCAGGCCGCGCTGCGGCTGCGGCCCGCCGGGCTGCTGCGGTGGCCGACGCGCGTGCGCCTGGCCGCGGCACCGGCCTGGTGCTGGGCGCGCTGACGATCGGCAACCCGCTGGCTCGGGATCGTCATGGTCGTCGCCGGTGCGTGCCGTCGCTCTGGCCCCGCTGCGGCGCCTGCTGCCGGCCGGCGCCCTGACCGCCGCACCGGGCCGCGGCGCGGCGGTCGCCGTGGTGGCCATGCGTCAGCGTGACTTTCCTGGGGCGGAGGCGTTCGTTCCGCTGGCCATCTCGTCGGTGCGCAGCGCCGGCACCGTGGCCGGCGGGCTGGCGCTCACCGCGGCGGCGCGTGACCTGGGCCACGGGCTCATGGCTGCAGGCCAGGTTTGCCGCGCGCGGCATCGCGCACCGGGCTGCTGGTCGCAGGAGCCATCCTCATCGGCGTCGGCATCGGCATCGAGGCGGCGATCCCGGTCACCTCACTGCCGGTCTGGGTGGCTGCCGCGGCCTGGGCTGTCGCCGGGCTGGGGATGGGCCTGGCCTACTCGACCGCCACCCTGGTCGTCATCGAGACGGCCGAGGCCGGCGCGGAGGGCGCCGCGGCGACGGCCGCGCAGCTGGCCAACACCCTCGGCGTCGCGATCGGGACCGGATTGGCGGGCGGCGTGGTGGCCTTCGGCGCCACCGGCCTCGGCGGGCTCGCGCCAGCCATCACTATCGCCGACCTGATGCTGGTCGTTGTCTGCGGCGTGACGGTGCTGGTGTCCAGACGTGTGCCGGATCAGATGCCCGAGCCAGCAGCGGTCCCGGAGATGCCTCGCCGCCGAAGGCGAGCCGGCCTAGCGCCCTCGGCCAGTGGCGGAACGGCTCGCCGTGGCCCGGCACCACCAGGTCCGCCTCCTCCAGGATGCGCCGGCGGCTGGCCTCGAGCGCGGCCTGGTCATCGGCTCCGGTGTCAACCTCCGGCGTGCGGTCGGCTGCGCCACCAGGCATGCGTGCAGGCCACGACCCCGTCATCGGTCTCGGCCAGGAGGGTGAGGTCCTGGTTCGTGTGGCCCGGGCGTCATGATCAGCCAGGTGTGCGGGCTGAGCCGATGGCCCTCGCCCTCGTGGTCGATCCACTGGTCGCCGCGGTAGTGCGCCCAGGCATCGACCACATCCGCCCTGGGGAAGAGCGCCATGTTCACCGTGTGGTCGGGGTGGTGATGGGTCAGGACCACGTGGGTGACGTCCTCCGGTGAGTGACCCAGCGCCGCCAGCGGACCCAGGATGGCGTCCCGCTCGGCCACCAGCCCGGGATCGACCACGATCACTGCGCCGTCGTCCTCGATCAGGCTCACGCTGCTGCCCACCGTCACGCCGGAATCGCGGATGTAGCCGGCGTGCAGGAGGTGGAATCGGGCTGGCATCGGGGCGAGTCTGAACGATCGGCTCGCTGACGCCTACTCTGCATGGATGAGCACGACGCGCGGTGCGTGGATCGGCTGGCATTCGGCGTGGTGGCGGTGGCCATCCTGGCCGGCTGCGGCGGGGCGCCGTTCCTGGGCGGCAGTCCCACGCCGTCGCCGCTCGCCGGACGCGAGCACGAGTCGCACGAGACGCTGCCGCCGGATGCCACCCCGTTCCCGGACCGCCACTCGGAGGAGCTGGAGCTGGCCGGCACCCTGCCGAAGGACGAGCACTCGTTCGACTTCTTCAATTCGGACATGGCCTTCTGGGGCGACACGCTGGTGCAGGGCAGCTACGACGGCTTCCGGCTGATCGACATCTCGCGACCGACCGCGCCGCGCCTGATCGCCGACGTCGAGTGCCGCGGACCGCAGGGCGACGTCTCGATCTGGGAGGACCTCGTCTTCGTCAGCGTCGACCGGCCGCAGACCACGCCGGACTGCGACTCGGAGGACGCCGAGAAGGCCGATCCGCTGTTCGTCCCGCCCGAGGGCGGCTGGGAGGGGATCCGCGTCTTCGACATCTCGCAGCCGCGCCGCGCCTCGGCTGGTCGCATCCGTCCAGACCGACTGCGGGTCGCACACCAATACGCTGGTGCCGGACCTCGACCACGATCGGCTGCTGCTGTACGTCAGCTCGTACGCGCTGAGCATCCAGCCTGACCTGGCGCCCGGCTGCGTCAACCCGCACGGGCACATCAGCGTGATCGAAGTGCCGCTGGATGATCCGGCCGCGGCCAGGCGTGATCGCCGAGCCGCACCTGTTCGACACGCCCGTCTGGGAGGTGTGGCCCGGCGCGCCCGAAGGGTTCGAGGACACGGCCGGCTGCCACGACATCACCATCTACCGAGCCGAAGCAGCTGGCCGCGGCCGCATGCATGAGCGAGGGCCAGATCTGGGACATCAGCGACCCGGTCCACCCGCGTCGCGCTGGCGCACGTGGACCTGCCGGAGGTGAGCTTCTGGCACTCGGCCGCGTGGAGCAACGACGGCAGCGTGGTCGCCTTCGGCGACGAGAACCTGGAGCCGCGCCGGATGCACCGATGCGCCCCTCGGCGCCATCTGGTTCTACGGCGTCGACGACCCGGCCGCGCCGCAGCTCGCAGGGACGCTTCAGCCTGGACCGATACCAGGGCAGCGAGATCTGCTCGGCGCACATGTTCAACGTGATCCCGGGCATCGACCGCGACCTGCTGGTGTCCGCCTTCTACTCCGGCGGCACGAGCGTGATCGACTTCACCGATCCGACCCAGCCGGTCGAGATCGCCTACTTCGACGTCGGTGGTCGAGCGCCGGGCGACCAGTGGGCCTCCTACTGGTACCGCGGCTACATCTGGGCATCGGACCACCTGCGCGGGCTGGATGTCTTCCGCCTCAACCTGCCCGATGTCGCCGGCGCCACGGAGCTGCCGCACCTGAACCCGCAGACCCAGGAGTTGCGTCGAACGACGCGGTAAGGCTCGCGTGTACTCACGCGCGTGAGTACAACCGCGCCGATGCGCCGACGCCAGCGGGGTTGACGTGCCGGCTGACACGTCGCTAGGTCGCGTGGCGCGCGGTAGCGACAATCGGCGCGTTTGTACTCGAACCGTGCGTGCGGCCCCGACCTGGCGGTACGCTGCACCCATGCGGCAGCTTCCTCGGCTCCTGCGCCCGCGTCGCCTGGACGGGACGGACGGCGACGGCAGCTCCCTGCCGGACGAGCCGCGGATCGAGATGGTCGAGGCACGTGGCCTGCGCTGGTACCACGCCGAGGATCCGGGATCGGCCGACTTCGGCTGGCTGGCGCGAGCGCTTCCCGTTCCATCCCCTGGACCTGGAGGACGTGGCCAGCATCAACCAGCGCCCGAAGCTGGACGTCTACGACGACTACCTGTTCCTGGTCGTGCAGTTCCCGCGCTTCGACAAGGAGACCGGGCGCCTGCATCCCGGCAGAGCTGGATGTCTTCATCGGCCCGGACTACGTGGTGACCCTGCCGGAGGAGTCGATCGTGCCGCTGCCCGCCATGTGGGAGCGCGTCCAGGACCAGCCGGACGTGCGCGACGAGATCTTCGCCGGCGGCTCCGGCCGCCTGCTGTACGAGATCCTGGACCGATGCGTGGACGCCGGCTTCCCCATGCTCGGCCAGCTCGGTCGCAAGCTGCGGCGGCTGGAGGACGACATCTTCGAGGGCCGCTCCCGCGAGATCGTGCGCGAGCATCAGCAACACCAAGCAGGAGATCATCAACTTCCGCGCCATGATCCGCCCGCAGCGGGCGTGTTCCGCGCGCTGGAGCGTGCCAAGCAGGGCTACTTCGGCGACGAGCTTGACGTCTACTTCGACGACCTGACCGATGCCTCCGAGCGCATCTGGGACGTGCTCGAGAACTTCAAGGAGATCGCCGAGGCGCTCGAGTCGAGCAACGAGTCGGTGCTGTCGCATCGGCTGAACGACTCGCTGCGCATCCTGACCGCGGCCAGCGTGGTGCTGCTGCCGCTGACCCTGATCGCCAGCGTGTGGGGCATGAACGTGCCGGTGCCGGGCGAGGGAGCGCCGGCGATCCTTCTGGCTCATCATCGGGGGTATGGCCATCCTGCTGGTCGGGATGGTCCTCTACTTCCGCCGGCGCGGCTGGCTCTAGCGTCGATCGCGTCCGTGCTGGACCGGCGGCCGATTCGTCGAGGTCGGCGGCGAGCGCATCCACCTGATCGAGCGCGGCAGCGGGCCGCCCCTGCTGCTGGTGCACGGCTTTCCGAGCAACGCCGCCGCCTGGAGCGCCATTGCACCCCGGCTCGACGCGGATCGGGCCATGGTGGCGCTCGACATGGTCGGCTTCGGCGCAATCGACGCGGCAGCCTCGACGGCCGCTGACCGGCGACGCCTATGCGGACCGGCTGGTGGGCGTGCTCGACGCGCTTGGTCTGGAACGGGTCGACGTGACCGGCCTGTCCTGGGGTGGCTCCGTGGTCCAGCGCCTTGCGGCGCGGCACCCGGAGCGCGTGCACCGCCTGGTGCTCCTCGCCTCCGTCAACGCCGCGCACGTCCTGCCGCTGCGCACTGCCAACCTGCTCGGCCTGGCGGTCGCGATCCGCTTCCCCGCCCTGGCCCGTCGCGCGGTGCGGCGGTTCCTGGCCCGCACCAGCGCCGATCCCGACCTGCCGGTCGAGACCCTGGTCCGGGCGTACGTCGAGCCGCTGCAGCGGCCCGGCACGCTGGCGGCGATGCGGCGTTTCGTGCGGGACACTGCCGCCACGGCGCCCATCGACCTGACCGCGATCAGCGCGCCCGACGTTGGTGGTGGTGCCGCAGGCCGACCGGGTCGTGCCGCCGGCCATGCAGGAAGAGATCGCGGCGCTCATCCCGAACGCCCGCTACGAGCCGATTGCCGGCATCGGGCACGCGGTCCAGTTCGAGGCGCCCGACCGCGTCGTCGAGCTGATGCGCGAGTTCCTGGCCTAGCGCTTCTTCTTCGGCGGCAGCTGCCCGACGTAGGCCAGCGCCGCGACCGACCCACGGTTCCGCCGCTGCCGGGTCGGCGGCGGTCTCGGGCGGCATGACCATGTATTCGCGCATCGGGCGGCCGGGCATCGGCTCGAAGGGGGTCCCGCCGGCGGCGGCCAGCTCGGCGCGCTCGTCATCGGGCAGGCGGACGAACCAGGACGAGGCGAAGATGCCGGTGAACATGCTGGCCGTTCACGAAGCCGGCCGGATAGCCGAACATCTTGCGCACCTGGGCGCCCGGCATGGCGGACACGGTGGCGGTGAATCGCTCCGCCAGATCGGCGGGCGCCTTCTCCCAGTTGGCGCCGTGAGGCATCGGTCCACTCCAATCGGGCTGAACGTCGCCGGTCGGCCCGAGGGTAGCACCTGTGTCGCCTGGTTGGCCCGGGACCGTGCCGACCGGTCTCGGCAGGCGGCATTCGATGCCCCGCCAGCACCCCGGCGGGGCATCGGCTGTCCACGGAGCCGCCCATTGGGGATGGCCTGTGGAAAAGGCGCCCACGAGGCCCGCAAAGTCGGGGATAAAGGGGCTTGTAGGGCAGCGTTCAAGCCGCCCCTATTCTTGTGGTCGTCCCGAAGGGGCAGCGGATACCGGATCAGGCGATTGCATCAAGTGTTCCGGTACCGGACCGGCGGTCTCGCACCACCGGCCCGGGCCGCAGTTCCTTCGGGACATTTCTGTGCGCGAAACACGACGTGCCGAGTACGAGCCCGAGATCGTCACGGTCTAGGAGCTCAGGGCGGGCGCAACGCGGCTGATCTGCGCCGCGTCCACCTCTCCCTCGGTAGAGCATTCGCCAGACGCCTTCAATGCCTTCGTTGGCCAACAACGGGATGGACCGCGTCATCCACCGATGTTGGCGGCGGATTGCCGCTGCCGGCCGCGGATGGTCTCGCGCCAGGTTGCGCCGCAGGCAGACCTCCAGCGGCAGGTCGAAGACGATGGCGTGGGCGGGCCGCCGCGCACGGCGCGCAACGGCGAGGAGCTGCTCGCGCGCCCATCCTTCGACATTGGTGGCGTCGACCACGGACAGCCGGCGCAGGAGAGCCGCATGGCCAACGCGGTGTGCAGCAGCTCGAAGGCGGCCTCGGTGGCGGCCTGATCCATCGGGTCATCGGCCACCATGGCGCGCATGGCGTCCGATGAGAGGATCTCGGTCGAGGCGAAATGGCGGGCGGCGAAGGTGCTCTTGCCCGCCCCGCTCGGCCCGACCAGCAGCACCAGCGCGTCAGGCGGCAGGGCGATGATCACCCGGCCGCTCCGTCACCCCAGCGGGTGAGCGGCAGCAGCAGCTCGGCGCCGCTGCTGCGCACGTTGTTGACCGCCGGCGAGACGGGGTAGAGGAGCAGCTCTCCGGCGGGGTAGGGACGCAGCAGCGGTCGCAGCTCGGCGAGCTTGCGCCCCTTCATCCAGCCACGTGTCCCAGTCCCCGGGGTCGAGCACGATCGGCATGCGGTCGTGGACGGTGGCGACCAGCCCGTTTGGCGGCCCGGTCACGATGGCCAGGCTGTACAGCCGCTCGGCCGTCTCCCGGTTGCGCCAGATGGCCCACACCCCGGCGAACGCCAGCGGCTCACCGGTCCGACGCCTGATGGCGAATGGCTCCGAACGCACGATCCGGTTTGTCTCGGGGTCGCGGTGCCGGCGCCACTCGTAGAAGGCCTCGGCCGGCACGATGCAACGCCGTCGGGCGAACGAGGTGCGGAAGGCAGGCGCGCTCTCGACCGTCTCGGCGCGGGCGTTGATCAGCGGCGAACGGGACTTGGGGCCTTCGGCGAAGAAGGGGACGAGGCCCCAGCGGAAGGTGTCGACCATCCGCTCGCCGTGGCGCTCGACCACGGCCGCCACCGGGTCGGTGGGGGCCACGTTGAAGCGGTCGCCGGGCAGGTCACTGACCGCCGTCGCGCGGAAGATCCGCGCCAGCTCTTCAGGTGATCGCGGTTGGGCAAAGCGGCCGCACACGGGGCCGCTCAGCCTTCGGTCAGGCCTCGGATGCGGCGCACTCCGGGCACATGGCGGCCGCCGGAATGGGGGGCTGGGGCGAACCGGTCGCGCGGGGCAGGGTCTTGCCGCAGACGGTGAGTTCAGGATCTCGCTGCAGGTGCACCTTGGAGAACTGCCGATCCGGCAGACGCCAGGTGACGTAGCGGCGCTCGTTGACAGACGTGGCCATCGTGCTCCTCGGAGTTGTCGCGGCAAGCCGCGCGCAGGGGGGCGAATAGTATGCCCCAAAACAGCCTCGAACGCCAGTGGCCAATCCCGTGGCGAGGGCTCGACGGGCGCGGCATCATGGAGTGGCATGGCGCATATCGGGATCCTGACCGGCGGCGGCGACGTGCCCGGCCTGAACTCGGTCATCAAGAGCGTGACGTATCGGTCGTCCGAGCTCGGCTGGTCGGTCTCTGGCCTCCGGCGGGGCTGGCAGGGGCTGACCCATCTGGTGCCGGGCACCAACGACCCGCAGTTCGTGCGCCCGTTGGATCGCGCCGGCACGCGCGCCATCGACCGCACCGGCGGCACGGTGCTGCACACCTCGCGCACCAACCCGGCTCGGATGCCGGAGGCCACCCTGCCCGAGCACCTGTCAGCGGCCGAGCGTGCCCGACTGCGCACCGATGACGGCCATTACGACCTGACCCCGATCGTGCTGCGCAACCTGGAGGCGCTGGGCCTGACCCACCTGGTGGCGATTGGCGGCGACGACACGCTGAGCTACGCCGCCCGCCTTGGACGGGAGGGCATCCCGCTGGTCGCCATCCCCAAGACCATGGACAACGACGTATGGGGCACCGAGTACTGCATCGGCTTCTCGACCGCCGTCACCCGGGCCAAGGAGCTGATCAACCGGCAGCGCACCACGCTGGGCAGCCATGAGCGCATCGGCGTCTTCCGTATCTTCGGCCGCAATGCCGGCTACAGCGCCTGGTACGCGGCCTACGTCACCAGCAGCCGCTGCGTCATCCCCGAGGCGCCCTTCGAGCTGCAGGCCCTGGCCGATCTGCTGATGGACGACCGCCGCCTGAATCCCAGCGGCTACGCGCTGGTGATCGCCTCGGAGGGGGCGACGTGGTCAGGCGCCAGCCTGCAGGAGTACGGCGAGGCCGATGCCTACGGCCACCGGCGCAAGGCCGATGTCGGCTTCGCGCTGGCCGAGGAGCTCCACGCCATGACCGGCGTCGAGACGGTCCACTCGGACCTGACGTACGACCTGCGCAGCGGCGACCCCGATGCGCTGGACCAGATGGCGGCCACCACCTTCGCCAATATCGCGGTCGAGCTGCTGGCCGATGGAATCAGCGGTCGCATGGTGGCGATCCACGGCGGCAAGTACACGCATGCTGCCCTGCCCGATCCAGCACTCGGCTCGCGCCGCCTGGACGTCGAGAGCATGTACAACCTGGAGCGGCTGCGGCCGCGCTACGACAACCGGCAGGGCATGCCGCTCCTGCTGGGCCGGTCGCTCCCCGACTGAACGAGTGCGCCCGGTCAGTCCTCGGGCGGGCCGCTCTCCAGGCTCATCTCCGGCGACAGGGCGGCCCGGATGGCGGCGACGGTCACGTCGAGGTCCGCGTCCGGAGGGCCGGTCAGCACCAGCACCCTTCGGTGCGGCGCGGCGGCTGTCGCGATCTCGCCAGCTGCTCCAGCACCCGCCTCGGCCTGTGCACCCTCGGCCCGGAGGGCCTGGTCGCGGCGCAACGCCAGGCCGTGGTAGATCGCCGCGACCACCGCCACGATCAGCACACCCAGCGGTGCCGACAGCGCCGACACGAAGCTGCCTCCCACGCCCACGTCCAGGATGGAGGCGAACAGGAAATACAGAACGAAGGCGAGGCTGCCCAGGCTGGCGATGACGGCGCTGCCAACGACGATCAACAGGTAGGCGCGCCGTACGGTCGAGTCCGCCTCCGCGCCCGGTGCGGACGCGCGTCGCGCCTGGAGCCGCCGCCAGTTCCAGATCCACAGCACGGCCCCGACGGCAGCAGCGGCGACATAGGCGGCCAATTCGGCCTCGTACGGCCGGAAGTCGTCGAGGGTGCGGTTGCCGCCGAGCAGCGCATCAAGCAGCAGGCCCAGCAGGCCGGCCGTTCCGCCGGCCAGCGCCCCAAGCCCAACGAGCGCAACCACGGTCGAGTTCAGGCGCTCGGCAGTTGCCACTCGCACGGGATCATCGGCACCGCGCGCCTCGCCGATGAGCCAGGTGCGGTGCAGCCACCAGGCCGCCGCCCACGGGATCAGCGACACGAGCGGCTTGGCGATTGCCTCGGTCACGTCATTCGTGAGCGCATCTGGGCCGAGGGCGAGCCTGATGGCACCGTTCAGCGCCATGAAAGCGTAGATGGCGGTGGCGAGGGCCATGGAGCCGATCGCGGCCACGTAGTAGGCCACCCGCAGACGCGCGGCACGCTCCGATTCGGCCCGCCAGCCGGCGCCGTGCGCGATGGCGGTCGCGTACCACCAGTGACCCAGCCAGACGATGCCCCAGCCGATGATCCCGGCGATCGCGATGGCGGCCTGCCGCTCGGGCGAGAGGCCGAAGTCGTCCTCGGATACGCGGCCGGTGGTGGCCGCCACACCCGCACCCAGCAGGGTGCCGATGTTGTACGCGGTGAAGATCAGGCCGGTGAGGGTGGCGCCGTACAGGTAGACGCGCGGCATCCAGGCCCCTGCGCCGCTGAGCGGGCCTGCGCGCAGGTCGCGCTGCCGGATCGTGACGTGATACAGCCAGGCCGAGCCGGTAACAATCACCGTGGCCAGGCTCTCGGCGGAATCGCCCCCGAACCCGAAGCTGTCTGGAGCGCGAAAGCCGAGGAGCTTTGTCGTCGCTCGCTCCAGCAGGTCGATGCCGGCGAGCACGCCGAGGACGAGCAGGACGGACAGCACCAGCGTCAGGTAGAGGGCGCGCTCGGCGGAGCCGCGCTCCTCGTCATGGCGCGGGTTGTCCGGGCGCAGGCTGCGCTCGACCAGCAGCCAGTGAACCCCCCAGACCAGCAGGCCGACCACGATCAGGGCGGCGGCGAGGCTCAATGCCCCGCCATAGGACTCGGTTCCCCGAAACTCAGGACCGAGGCCGGCGGCATGGAAGGCGACGCCGAGCAGGATGTTCAGCCCCACCAGCAGCACCCCGAGCGCGATGCCCGACATCAGGTAGAGGTAGAGGCGCCGGATCGTCTGCATCGGCTTGGCCTCCGCCTACTCTGCCTACTCCGCCTGCCCGGCCGCTCGACGCGAGTGCTCGCGAGCGGCCGCCACGAAGGCGCTCCACAACCGCTCGAGCACGACCGGCGAGGACTCGGTCCGCTCCGGGTGGCACTGCACGCCGATCAGCCAGCGATCCGGGTCGCGCGCCTCGAGCCCTTCAACCAGCGTCGTCCCGTCGTGGTCGGCGAGGGCGTTGGCGATGAGCGCCGGCGCGAGGCGGTCGGGCGTCACCGCCTGGTGATGGTATGAGTTGACGACCAGGGCCTCCGGCTCGCCCACGATGCCGGCCAGCCGCGTCCCGTCGTGGATGGCAACCGCGTGCTGTGTCGCTGCGGGGCTCGGGTACGGCTCGCTCTCGTGGCCGGCCACGTGCTGGAGCAGAGTCCCGCCGCTGAAGACGTTGATCGCCTGCAGGCCGCGGCAGACGCCGAGCACCGGCACGCGCCGCTCCTGCGCCGAGGCGAAGGCTTCCGCATCGATCTCGTCGCGTCCCGGCTCCGGCGGATGGGAGCCGGCCGCGGCCTCGCCGTAGCGGGCGGGGTCGATGTCCGCGCCGCCGCTGATCAGCAGGCCGTCCATGCCGGCCAGGGCGTTGTTGCGGGCGGCCTCATCGGTCCGCTCGTCGATCGCAATCGGCTGGCCACCGGCTCGGGCCACCGACTCCAGGTAGCGCTCGTTCTTCAGGCGTGGCGACGGACGCGTCCGATGCCCGATCCGGGCTCGACAGGGTCACGACGATGCGCGGCCGCTCCACCCACGCATCCTACGCGGTCGCGAATGTCCCGGACCGGCCGGGACGCCTGTCCCTTGACGCTGGTCGGTAGCAGACGTATATCGGTGTCAGATATATCGCTAACCGATATAGGAGGTCCGCCGCGTGGCCGACCAGGGATCCGACGCCGAGCTGGGGCGCTACGCCGAACCCGCCGTGCTGGTGCTGGCCAGCCTGTCGGATGGGCCCAAGCACGGCTACGCGATCATGGCCGACGTCGAAGCCTTCAGCGGGCTGCGGATGGGTCCCGGCACGCTGTACGCGGTGCTCGCCCGCCTGGAGCAGTCGGGCCTGGTGGTTCCGTTGCCGCCCGAAGACCGGAGACGGCCGTACCGGCTCACCGCCGCCGGCAGCGCGGCGCTCGCCGAGCGACTGGACGAGATGGCGAGCTTCGTGCGCGTCGGGCGCGCCCGCCTGCGCCAGCCGGATCGAAGGTCGGCATGAACCGCCCGCCCTTCCTGCACCGGCTCCTGGTCGGCTGCTACCCCACGCGCTGGCGCGAGCGCTACGCCGACGAGCTGCTGCTGGTGCTGGCGGACCGCGAGTCGGGCTGGCGCGACCTGCCGAACCTGGCGGGCGGGGTCCTGGATGCCTGGCTCAACCGCCGGCTATGGGCCGGCGCCACGCAGTCAAGGCTGGCGGCGGCTGTGCCCGGCCCCGCCGGCGTGACGTCCGTGCCGATCGCGTCCTGGCGGCTGTGCCGGCTGCGCCGCCGATCGGCGTCGTCGCCACGAACCCGCCGGCCGGCGAAATGAGCCGCCGGCGCTTCCTGCGCCGGATGCTGGCCGTCGGAACGGGCCTCGTCCTGCTGGAGTTCGGCGTGGGCACGCTCAGCTTCCTGTGGCCGCAGATCCGCCAGGGCCTGGGTGCCAAGTTCAAGGTCGGCACCATCGACTCCATCCTGGCCGTGCAGCCGAGCTTTGCCAACGGCCAGCCCTTCCCGTACAACCCGGCACGGGTCTTCCTGGTCAACGTACCGGCCGCCAAGGAGCTGGCGATGGGCAACCAGGTGAGCATGCCGAACCCGGCCGCCGCGGAGCTGCTGGCCCTGTGGCGCAAGTGCCCGCACCTGGGCTGCCTGGTGCCGAGCCCCTGCGAGTCGGTCACCCGCTATCAGTGCCGCTGCCACCAGAGCACCTACAACATCCTGGGCGAGAAGATGTTCAAGGGCCCGGCCGAGCGCGGACTGGACCGTTTCGCCGTCCTGATCGAGGAAGACGGCACGATCGTGATCGACACGGCCCAGTACACCCAGGGGCCGCCCAACCTCGGCCCCGACCACCTGGCCTTCACCGATGCCCATCCCTGGGAGGCCACCTGCACCGAGCGGTGAGCGTCGAGGCGCCTGGCTCAGACCACGTTCAGCTCGCGGATCGGCTCATTCCTGATCACGCGCTCGAAGCCGAGCGGGCTCAGGTCCAGCGTCTCGTAGCGGCCGGTGGCGATCCACTCCGCCAGGCCGCGGCCCACCGCGGGCGCCTGCTGCAGACCGTGCCCGGAGAACCCGTTGGCGAACAGGAATCCCGGCACCTCCGGGTGCGGACCGATGACGGCGTTGTGGTCGAGCGTGTTGACCTCGTAGTGACCTGCCCAGGCATCGAGCAGGCGAACCGATTCGAAGGCCGGCACCCGCCGGGCCACCTCCGGCCAGACGAAGTCGTCGAAGCGCGACCGATCAACCTCCAGGTCCAGCGTGTCGGGGTCGTCCTCGCCTTCGCGCGGCGAGTAGCCCGCGATCCACGACTCGCCCTCGGGGCGGAAGTAGACGCCCGACGGGGCGATGGTCAGCGGCGCGGGGCCGAGCCGTTCCCGGCAGTCGAAGTGGTAGACGAAGCGCTTGCGCGGCCGCACCGGCAGCTCCGCACCAACCATGGCGGCCACGCTCGCCGCGCGCGGGCCGGCGGCGTTCACGACCAGCTCGGTGGCGATGCGTGCTGCCATCGGCCAGGCGCACGCCGCTGATGCCCGCTCCGTCGCGCTCGATCGCCTGCGACCTCGCCGGCCACGTACTCCACCCCCAGCGAGCGGGCCTTGCGCCGAAACGCCTGGAGCAGGGCGTAGGCGTCGAACCAGCCCTCATCGGCCAGGCCCAGGGACCCTCCCGCCAGGTCATCGGTGCGCATCCAGGGGAAGCGCGCCCGCAGCTCGGCAGGATCGAGCAGGGCGACCTGCACGTCGTGCGCGCGCTGCACGGCGTGGTTGTGGCGCAGGACCGGCAAGCCGGCCTCGGTGGCCAGGAAGAGGTAGCCGCCCTCGACGAAATCGATCTCCGGCGGCGGGGCGCCCTCCACGCCCAGCCATCGGTCCAGGTCCTTGATCAGCCCGATGCCGAAGCGGCTGATCTCGATGTTCAGCGGCGTGCTGAACTGGAGCCGGATCGAGGCGGCCGACAACGTGGTCGAGGAAGCGCGGTAGGTCAGGTCGCGCTCCACCACCACGATCCGGCCCTGCCAGTCCGGTCGCAGGGCCAGGAAGGTGGCGACCGCGCTGCCCACGATGGCGCCGCCGACGATGACGATGTCGGCGCGGTCGGAGGTGTCCACGCGCGGATGCTAGCGGCGCCGGTGGGCGCCGCGCGTGCCCGACGTTCCACGACCTTCGTGGGCAGCCTCTAGACTCTCGCGAGATGGCCCCCCTCAAGCCCGTCATCCTCACCGTCGACGACGACGTTCCGGTCCTGCGCGCCATCGAGCGCGACCTGCGCGCGCGCTACGGCAAGGAGCACCGGGTCGTGGCCGCCTCATCCGGGATGGAGGCGCTGGAGGCCGTCCGGCAGCTGACCTTGCGCGGCAGCGTGATCAGCCTGTTCGTGATCGACCAGCGCATGCCGACCATGACCGGCATCGAGTTCCTGTCGCAGGCGATCGAGCTGCAGCCGGACGCCAAGCGCGTGCTGCTGACCGCCTACGCCGACACCGACGTGGCGATCAAGGCGATCAACGAGATCCGGCTTGACCACTACATCCTCAAGCCATGGGACCCGCCGGAGGAGCGCCTCTACCCGGTCACCGACGATCTGCTGGCCGACTGGACATCGACCTTCCGGCCGTCGATCGAGGGGCTGCGGCTGCTGGCCGGCCGCTGGGCGCCCGGCGGGCACGTCATCCGCGACTACCTGACGCGCAACCAGGTGCCATACCAGTGGCTCGACCCCGAGGATGACGAGGACGGTCGCCGCCTGGTGGCCACCCTGCTGGAGGCGCAGCCCGACGTGGCGCCGATCGAAGCCTCGGTGCCGATCGTCATCTTCCCCGACGGCTCGACCCTGCGCGATCCGGCGACGCGCGACATCGCCGAGCGGGTCGGTCTGCAGACACGGGCGGCGCTGCCGTTCTATGACCTGGCGATCGTGGGTGGCGGCCCGGCCGGCCTGGCCGCGGCCGTTTATGGGGCCAGCGAGGGCCTCAAGACGATCCTCATCGAGCGCGAGGCGCCGGGCGGCCAGGCCGGCACCACCAGCCGTATCGAGAACTACCTGGGCTTTCCCGCCGGACTGACCGGCGGCGACCTCGCCCGCCGGGCCCTGGCGCAGGCACGGCGCCTGGGCGCCGAGATCCTCTCGCCGCAGGACGTGACCGGCATCCGACGGGACGATCCGTACCGGGTGGTCACTCTGGCGGACGAGTCGGAGATCAGCTGTCAGACGGCGCTGGTCGCGACCGGAGTCAGCTACCGGCAGCTGGACCTGCCAAACGCTGCCGAGCTCGCGGGCGCAGGGATCTATTACGGGTCTGCCACGGCCGAAGCCGTCCTCTTCCGCGAGACCGAAGTGGCAGTCCTGGGTGGCGGCAACTCGGCGGGGCAGGCGGCGGTACACCTGTCGCGCTACGCCACACGGGTCATCCTGGTCATCCGCGGCCCCGAGAACTCGGGCATGAGCCAGTACCTGATCGACCAGATGGCGGCCATCCCGAACATCGAGGTGCGGCTCAGCTCGGCGAATCACCGAGGTCCGCGGCGAGACGCACCTGACCGGTGCGACCCTGACCGGCCCGGACGGGCCCGAGGAACTGGATGTGGCGGCCCTCTTCATCTTCATCGGCCAGCAGCCACGGACCGACTGGCTGGAGGGCACCGTGCTGCGCGACCAGGGCGGATTCGTGCTCACCGGCCAGAACCTGCTGGAGGACGGCAAGAACCCGGCGGGGTGGGGCCTGAACCGCGAGCCGTTCCTGCTGGAGTCCAGCATGCCCGGCGTCTTCGTGGCCGGCGATGTACGGCATTGGTCGGTCAAGCGCATCGCCAGCGCGGTGGGCGAAGGCTCCATGGCCGTCCAGTTCGTGCACCAGTACCTGGCGACCCTGTAGGCGAACCGACCGATGACCATGGAGGCGCTGCGCGCCGCACCCCTCTTCACCGGCCTGTCCGATGCCGACCTGGAACGCCTGGCGGCCACCGTTGAGCGGCAGAGACTTGCGCCGGGCGAGCTGCTGCTGCGCGAGGGCGATCCCGGTGATGCGATGTTCGTGGTGGTCAGCGGCGAGCTGGAGGTCACCAAGCGTGCCGGCGCCACCGAGCAGCCGCTGGCACGGGTTGGGCCGGGTGCCATCCAGGGCGAGATCGCGGCGCTGCAGGGCAGCGAGCGGCAGGCATCGGTCCGCGCCGTCACCGACGTCGAGGTGCTGCGCATCCCGCGGCAGGGCATGCTGGCCCTGCTGGACTCCGGCCCCGATGCGGCCCTGGCGCTGGTGCGCACCGTGCTGGAGCGGCTGCGCTCGCTGGAGCTGTTCGTCCGGCAGCGGGAGAAGCTCGCCGGGCTGGGAACGCTGGCCGCCGGTCTGGCGCATGAGCTGAACAATCCGGCGGCCGCCATCCGGCGGTCGGTGCACGCGCTGGGGGAGGCAGTCGCGGAGCGCGACAAGCTCCATCCGCCGCACGATCTGCTGGGCATCCAGCCCAAACTCGAGCGGGCGCCGACCGATCCGTTGGCCCGCGCCGATGCCGTGGACGAGCTGCTGGAGCTGGTGGGCGACTCGGAGCAGGCCGCGGCCCTGGTGGACGCCGGCTGGAGCGTTGATCAGCTGCGCGCGGCGTTCGCCGGCATGGACGACGAGACGGCCCGCGACAGCGCCGCCTGGCTGGCCGCGTCGGCCACGATCGACGCGCTGCTCGGCGAGGTGGCGATGGCCGGCGAGCGGATCAGCGAGATCGTGGGCGCCGTGAAGAGCTACACGTACCTCGACCAGGCCCCGGTCCAGCGCATCGACGTGCGCAAGGGCCTGGATGACACGCTGGTCATCCTCCGTTCCAAGCTGCGCGCCGGCGTGGAAGCGACGCGGCACTACGCGCCGAACCTGCCGGAGATCGAGGCCTACGGGTCGGAGCTGAACCAGGTATGGACCAACCTGGTCGACAACGCGGTGGACGCCATGGACGGGCGCGGGGCGATCGACATCTACGCCGATCCCACCGACGAGGGCGGCGTCCAGGTCCGCATCTGCGACACGGGACCCGGTATCCCGGCCGACGTGCAGCCGCGCCTGTTCGAGCCGTTCTTCACGACCAAGGCACCGGGCGTGGGGACCGGCCTTGGCCTGCACATCACCCACTCGGTCGTCTCGCGCCACGGCGGGCGCATCGAGGTCGAGTCGACGCCCGGGGAGGGAACCTGCTTCATCGTCACCCTGCCGGCCAAGGTGGCCGCGCCCTCGGAGGCGGGCGAATCCGCCGAGGCTGATCCGGCCGCCACCGCCCGGACATGACGAGCCCCCGGTCGCGATGACCGGGGGCCGTGGAGCGTGGGTGGCCTAGCTGCCGGGCTGGCCGCCAGCCGGATGCTCGAGGTCCATTGGCGTGCCGCAGCTGCACACGTACTTGCTGCGGCCGTAGCCCCGGGCCTCGTCGCCCGCGTGCTTGACCATGATCTCGCTGTTGCACGTCTTGCAGATGTAGTCAGTGCCGTCGTAGCGGGACTGGTCAGTTCCGCTCATCGTTCCGCTCTGGGTCATGGCGTTTCTCCCCTGTACGTGGTGGTCACCAGCCGATCACCGCACAACGCGTGCCGGGAGCGTTGACATGACCCCGTCCACGGCGTAGCGTCCGCGCCACATCTGAAGATGGCGACGATCGGGACGAGTAGCTGCGTCAGGCAAGCCTGCAGGGAGCCGGGAAGAGTGGAACCCCGGCGGTGGAGCCAGCAGCGAATGGACCCGGGAGCCCCGGACGCGAACGCGGACGCATCGGTCCATCAGTAGCAGCCGGCGGAGAGGCACCGATACCAAAGCCGAGGCCATCGCCCGTGCGAGCGGAGCCGTGGTCGAACGAGCCCGGGAGAGAACACCGGGGAACAAAGGTGGCACCACGAGAAGACCCCCTCGTCCTTTGGGACGGAGGGGTCGCGTTGTTCTCTGGACCGATGGGTCCAAGGAGGCCACCGATGTCCCAGGCGACCACGCGCCGGTACCTGCTCCCCGAGGAAGAGCTGCCGACGCACTACTACAACATCGCGGCTGACCTGCCCGAGCCGCTGCCACCGCCGCTCCATCCGGCAACCAGGGAGCCCGTCGGGCCCGCGGACCTGGCGCCGCTCTTCCCGATGGAGCTGATCAAGCAGGAGGTCAGCGCCGAGCGCTTCATCCCCATCCCCGAGCCGGTGCGCGACGCATACCGCATCTACCGGCCCTCGCCGCTGGTCCGGGCCCTGGGCCTGGAGCGGTCGCTCAACACGCCGGCCCGCATCTACTACAAGTACGAGGGCGGCTCGCCGGCGGGCTCTCACAAGCCGAACACGGCCATCGCGCAGGCCTTCTACAACCGCGAGGAGGGCGTCCGGCGCCTGGTCACCGAAACCGGGGCGGGCCAGTGGGGGAGCGCACTCTCCTTCGCCGGCGCGTTGTTCGGCCTGGAGACCAAGGTCTTCATGGTCAAGGTCAGCTACGAGCAGAAGCCGTACCGGCGCAGCTTCATCCAGACCATGGGTGCCAGCGTCACGCCATCACCGTCCGAGGAGACGAACGCCGGGCGCGCCATCCTGGCCGAGGATCCGGATTCCACCGGTTCGCCTGGGCATCGCCATCAGCGAGGCGCTGGAGGTGGCGGCCACCAACGAGGACACCAAGTACTCGCTCGGCAGCGTGCTCAATCACGTGCTGCTGCACCAGACCGTGATCGGACAGGAAGTGGCCAAGCAGCTCGAGATGGCCGGCGAGACGGCCGACGTCGTGATCGGCTGTGCCGGCGGCGGCTCGAACTTCGCCGGAATCGCGTTCCCGCTGCTGCGCGAGCGGCTGGATGGGTCGTCGGGGACCCGCTTCCTGGCGGTCGAGCCGGCGTCATGCCCGAGCCTGACCAGGGGCGAGTACCGGTACGACTTCGGCGACACGGTCGGCATGGCACCGATGGTCAAGATGCACACGCTTGGCCACCAGTTCCGGCCGGCCCCGATCCATGCCGGCGGGCTGCGCTATCACGGCATGGCGCCGCTGGTCAGCCACCTGTACGAGCTGGGCATGCTCGAGGCGCGGGCCTACGCCCAGAACACGTGCTTCGAAGCGGCCCTGCAGTTCGCGCGGACCGAGGGCTTCATCCCGGCGCCGGAGGCCTCGCACGCCATCCGGGCGGCGATCGACGAGGCCGTGGCCGCGCGCCAGGATGACGAGGCGCGCGTGATCGTCTTCAACCTGTCGGGCCATGGCTTCTTCGACATGGCCGCGTACGACCAGTTCCTGGCTGGCGAGCTGACCGACGTCGAGTACGAGCCCCAGCGCGAGGCGGTCGCGGTCTAGCTCCCGCACCGGGCAGACGCCATCTCGGCCGGGGCGCTCTCGAACGAGCGCCCCGGCACCTTCACGCGGTACGTCCGGAATCCCGCGATAATGGAGTCCTGGAAACGAACATCGCATCGGCCAGCAGTGCTGCGCCGGGTGGATCCTCGCCCCTGAGACGGCGGCTCGACCGGTTGAACGGTTCGGGCCGCCTGGTCTTAGTTGCCCAGATTCTGCTCGTCCTGAGCGTGGCGGTCCTGGTGTACACGCGCTTCGGGATCAATGACCTGCTGTTCCGCGATGAGGCGATCTATGCCTATGGCGGGCAGCAGCTGGTCGAGGGCGTCCCGCCCTACGTCAGCATCGTGGATCCGAAGACGCCGCTGGCGACCGTCCTGTCCGGAGCGGCGGTCGCCGCTGGCAGGGCATTCGGCATCGACGATGTGTACGCGATTCGCGTCGGTTTCCTGATCCTCTCCCTGCTGACCGTGGTCGCGGTCTTCGTTGCCGCATCCCTCCTGACCGGATCGTCGATGGCGGGGCTCGTCGGCGCGGCGACCTTCATCAGCTTCAAGGGCTTCGCGATCGACGCCCTCGGCGGGCCGAACGCCAAGACGCCTGGGATTCTGTTCGCCGTTCTGGCGACGGCCCTTCTGCTGCAACGTCGATGGTTCCTCGGCGGGATCGCGGCGTCGCTGGCGATCCTGGTGTGGCAACCGCTCGTCATCTACGCGGCGGCCGCCATCGCGTTCGCCTGGTTCAGCTCCGATCGCGCCGATCGCCGACGCAATGCCGCAGTGGCGTTGGCGGGCGTTCTGATCCCGGGGGCCGTGACGATCGTCTACTTCGCCATGGTGGGGGCGGCCGATGAGCTCTTCGAGACTGCGTTCCTGCTGCCGCTGATCGGGACCCAACGTGCCGAGTCGACGTTCGGAGATCACATCGTGCACATCGCGCTGGCGGTGGCTCGCGGCTACGGACTCAGCAGCGTCCTGTTCTGGGGCGGCCTCCTCTTCGTCCTCCTGCTCGCAGCCTCCCGGATCTGGAATGGGCGCGGTAAATGGGGCAGGCTGGCCGGAGACCCACTGATCGTGTTGATCACGGTTCCGTTGCTCTTCTTCATGGCGTTCTCGCTCGTCGACTTCCAGGGGTATCCCGACGCCTATCCATTCCTGCCCCTCGCCGCGTTCGGCGTCGCCTGTGCGGCTGCCGGCCTGCTGCAGAGGATGGAGGACCGTGGTCGGCGCCCGATCGCCGTGGCGGTCCTTGGTGCCGCTGCCCTGGGCGTGGTGGTGCTGACCTGGGCCTGGTACGGGCAGGAGAGGCCGGTCGCGGACGCTACGGGTCTCATCGCTCAGCGGCGGGATGCCGCGGCCGCGGAGCGGATCCTCGGCCCCGACGGCACTTTCTATGCGCTCGGAGATCCTTCGCCACTGGTCCTGATGCAGCGCAGGAATCCGAGTCCGGAGATCTACATGGCCGCCGGCGTCGCCTCGTGGGTCATCGACCACAAGCCGGGAGGGTTCGAGGGCTGGACGCAGGAGATCGCGGCCCAGCAGCCGGACATGGTCATGAGCAGCGGGTGGCATGGTCCGGAGGCGGCAAGCATGCGGGCGTGGCTGCGCTCGCAGTTCGCTCGCATCCGGATCGGGCAGACGGGCGCTTTCGTGACGCCGGAGGTGCGTGATCGCGCCATCGCCCCGACCAGCGCAATGTTGCTAAGGTACCGACCATGAATTTGGAAGCCGCGCCAACCCGCTTTGACCTCGATGTCGTGGTCGTTGGCGGCGGCGGCCACGTGGGACTGCCCCTGGGTATCAGCTTCGCCGACACCGGTGCCCGAGTCGCCCTGTACGACATCAACGCAGCCGTCGTGGAACAGATCAATCGTGGCGAGATGCCGTTCCACGAGCGCGGGGCCCCAGAGGTGCTGCGTCGCGTTCGCGAAGCGGGCACGCTGGAGGCCACCACCGACTCCGAGGTCATCGCGCGCGCCGAGAATGTCGTGGTCGTCATCGGCACGCCGATCGATGACCATCTGAATCCATCGGCCCACGTCGTCCCTGATGCCATCGCCGAGTTTGGGGGC
The DNA here is from genome assembly GCA_963783495.1 of uncultured Chloroflexia bacterium. GTDB lineage: Bacteria > Chloroflexota > Limnocylindria > QHBO01 > QHBO01 > DASSCW01. Next base: position 256,117 of record CAWANT010000005.1, on the reverse strand, counting down.
TGCCTTCGGGAAGGCCAGCTGCTCGTCCTGCGAAGCACCGTCTACCCCGGAGTGTCCGCGCTCGTCGAGCGCCTGATCGAGCGGCTCGGGATCGACGTCGATGTGGCGTTCTGCCCGGAGCGCATCGCCGAGGGCTACGCGATCACGGAGCTCCGCGAGCTCCCCCAGATCGTCGCGGGTCGCACCGATCGGGCCAAGGATCGCGCCCGCGCTCTGTTCGAACGGCTGACCGACACCATCGTGGAGCTGTCGCCCGAAGAGGCCGAGCTGGCGAAGCTGTTCACGAACTCGTGGCGCTACATCAAGTTCGCGGCGGCCAACCAGTTCTACATGATCGCCAACGAGTTCGGCCTGGACTTCGAGACGATTCGCGCCGCGCTTGCCTACGAGTATCCGCGCGCCGCGGACATGCCGCGGGCGGGCTTCGCCGCCGGACCATGCCTGCTCAAGGACACGATGCAGCTTGCCGCCTTCAACAACAACAATTTCGCCCTGGGCCACACCAGCATGATCATCAACGAGGGCCTGCCGCTCTACGTTGTCTCGAAGCTCGAGGAACGCTTCGAGATGTCGAACATGACCGTCGGTCTCCTGGGCATGGCCTTCAAGGGCGAGTCGGATGACATCCGCGACAGCCTCAGCTACAAGATGAAGCACATCCTGGAGTTCAAGGCGCAGGAGGTGCTCTGCACCGATCCGTACGTGACGGTCGATGACGACCTGGTGCCGCTGGAGCAGGTGTTGGACAAGGCCGGTCTCCTGATCATCGCCGCGCCTCACAAGGAGTACGCCTCCCTCCCTGTCACGACGCCCCTCATCGACATCTGGGGCCTTACCGGCCACGGAACGCGCGTGTGAAGCCTCGGGTCTCGATCGTCGTACCCGTCTACAACGAAGGCCAAGCGGTCACCCGATTCCTCGATCGGCTGTTGGACGCGGCAGCTCTGCCGTCCGAGGTCCTGGTCGTCTACGACTTCGCGGAGGACACCACCGCACCGCATCTGGCGGAGTACGCGGCGCGCGACTCGCGCGTGGTCCCGACGCTCAACACCTATGGGCGTGGACCGGCCAACGCGATTCGCTTCGGCATCGACCACGCCAACGCCGACGTCGTGGTTGTGACGATGGCCGACGGTAGCGACGATCCGCACGACATCCTGCCCCTCACCGAACTCGTCGAGCGGGGTGCCGTGGTCGGGGCCGCGTCGCGGTACTCGAAGGGCGGCCGGCAGAACGGTGGGCCACTGGTCAAGCGGACGATGTCGCGCATGGCCGGCCTGTCGCTGGCGCTCCTGGCTCGGGTAGGCACCTACGATGCGACCAACAACTTCAAGGCCTACTCGCATCGGTTCGTCGATGAGGTTGGGATTGACTCGGAGAAGGGATTCGAGATCGCCCTGGAGCTGATGGCCAAGGCGCGACGGCTGCGCCTGCCGGTCGCGGAGATCCCCACTGTCTGGACCGATCGCGCCGAAGGGGCCTCCAACTTCCGCCTGCTGAATTGGCTCCCGCTCTACCTTCGCTGGTACTTCTTCGCCTTCGGGCCACGCCTCGACCTGGCGAAGCTGAGGCAGAGGACGAGGACCGCAGCGTGAAGGTGCTCGTGACCGGCTCGGCGGGGTTCATCGGCGGCTACCTGGTGGAGGAGCTCCTGCGCCGAGGACACGAGGTCGTCGGCCTCGACAACTATTCCAAGTACGGCAAGGTCGTTCGGAGCTACGACTCCCACCCGTCGTACACGTTCGTCGAGGGAGACGCGCGTGATGCCGAGCTGCTCACCGGCATCCTCAAGGGCTGCGACCACTTCGTGGCGGGCGCGGCCATGATCGGCGGCATCTCCTACTTCCACTCCTACGCGTATGACCTGCTTGCCACCAACGAGCGGATCATCGCCGCCTCCTGCGATGCCGCCATCGGGGCGTACGGGAACGGACCGCTGCAGAAGGTCACGTACATGAGCTCGTCGATGGTCTTCGAGTCAGCGACCGAGTTCCCGTCGCACGAGGGCCAGCAACTCCAGATTCCGCCTCCACTGTCGTCATACGGCTTTCAGAAGCTGGCTGTCGAATACTTCGCCCACGCAGCGTTTGATCAGCACGGTCTCCCCTACACGATCGTCCGGCCGTTCAACTGCGTGGGGATCGGCGAAACCAGGGCCCGGAGCGAGATCGAGGTCCTGAGCGGCAACGTGCAGCTGGCCATGAGCCATGTGGTGCCGGATCTCGTCCAGAAGATCGTCAAGGGGCAGGACCCGCTGCGCATCCTGGGCTCAGGCGACCAGGTCCGTCACTACACCTACGGGGGCGATCTGGCCATCGGGATAGCGACAGCCATGGAACATCCCAGCGCCATGAACGACGACTTCAACCTCTCGACCGAGGAGTCGACGACCGTCATCGAGTTGGCCGAGAAGATCTGGCAGCGTCTGCGGCCGGGAGACACGTTCAGCTATGTCCCCGATCCGCCATTCGAGTACGACGTCCAGATGCGCAAGCCGTCGGTCGAGAAGGCGCAGCGAGTCCTGGGTTTCAAAGCGGAGACGACCCTCGATGAGACCCTGGACGAGGTCGTGCCCTGGATCGAACGCGCGGTCAACGACGGCCTGATCTAGGTACTCCTTTCGCGGCAGGACATCGAGCCGCTGCATCGGACATCGACCCTGTCATGGCGCCGACGGGTGAACGTAGCCCGGCCGCGTACCATCCTTCGAACCATCCGAACCCAAACGGAGAACCCCGGCACCATGGCGCGCGCAACCTGGAACGGCACCCTGCTGGCGGATGCGCCGGCGGAGGCGGTCGAGATCGTGGAGGGCAACGTCTACTTCCCGCCCGGTGCGATCAAGGATGAGTTCTTCGAGCCCTCCGAGACGCAGACCGTCTGCGGCTGGAAGGGGACGGCCAGCTATTACGACGTGGTCGTGGCTGGCGAGGTCAACCCCGACGCGGCCTGGTATTACCCGACCGCCAGGGACGAGGCCAAGCATGTGGAGGGCTACATCGCCTTCAGGCACGGCGTGTCGGTCGAGCACTGATCGGGTCTAGCCTCGACGCGGCGCGCATAATCCAGCCCTGAGCAGGGAGGATGCTGGCGTGCAACGTCGGATGTTCATTGTCGTCGCGGCAGCCGTCTTGAGCCTGACCCTCGCGATTCCCGCGAGTGCCGGAGTCGTCGCAGCCGACGTCACGATCAACCCCACCGGTACGGTGTCCGCCGCGGGTGCCGGCGTCGCGGGGACGGTCGTCTGTCCCACCGAGACCGGCGCGATCCCGGCCGTAGTGACGGTCAGGCAAGCGGTAGGCGCCCAGACCATCGAGGGGACCGCCGACACCGAGCTGCCGTGTGATGGCGACCTCCTGCCGTGGGCGGTCCTGATCCGGGGCGCGCCGGTGGGCGATCGAGGCATTAGCCTGTTCCGGGAGGGAGCCGCGACGGCCAGCATCCTGGCGAATGGCGAGCTGCAGGTGCGAACCATCACGTTGCGGCCGACGTGGTCGCACGTTGGGACGGGTCCGCTCGCCACATCCAGTGGGACCCGCGCTGCAGTCCGATACCCGACAGGCATCGCGGCCGGCGACCTCCTCCTCCTCGGCTGCCAGGGCAGGCGGAACGCCATGAACTGGTCGGCCCCCGGCTACACAAGCGTCCCCGCCGACACCATCGGACCCGTGGGTCCGGCCGGACTTCGCTTCGAGCTGCTCACCCGATGGGCGGCCGGTGACGAATCGGGAAGCACGCTTTCGGTCAGCAACGTGACCGGCGTGAACGGCTGGTCCTGCGCCATCACCGCGATGCGCGGCGGGGCGGGCAAGGGCCTCGTCTTCTATTTCGGGGGCGCGACGGCGAACCAGGCCCGGCGCGACATGGTGGCCCACGACCAGGTGGCGCTCGAGGGTTATCTCATCACGCATTGGTTCGCCTCCAGCGATGACAACAACCATGGTTCTCCGTCCCACGGTGTTCTCGCTTTCGGTGGCACCGCCTACGACACCGGTGTCGGAACCGACCACGCCGCTTCGATGTCATGGCATGTCGGCATTCAGCCAGAGTGCCCCCTGGGATGTCCGCCTCCAGCCGGCGCCGAGCCGTTCGTGACCATGAGGCAGCGCTCGAACGGGCCGGACTCATACGCGGCCGCCACGTTCGTCTTCAGCCCGATCGAGCTTGAGCCGGCATGAGAGTGTCGGATCATCTGGCACTTCGGCGCCCCGCCCCGCCATGGGCGGGCGAGGGAATGAGGTGAAGTTCGGGCTGCAGATCAACACCTTCACGCTGGCCCGGCGGCGCGGAAGCCATCGGTCCAACCCTGGCGCGCGTCACACGCGACGGCCGACGACGTCGGCTTCGACTCGATCTGGGTGATGGACCACTTCTTCCAGATCCGCGGCGGCGGTCCGCCGGAGGCGCCGATGCTCGACGGCATGACCGCGCTGGGCTTCATGGCCGCTCACTCGGAGAAGGCGCGCATCGGCCTCATGGTCGGCGGGATCCACTACCGTGCGCCGGGCCTCTGGATCAAGGCGCACACCACGCTCGACGTGCTGACCGGCGGACGGGCCTGGTTCGGGATCGGCGCGGCCTGGAACGAGGAGGAGTCAGCCGCGCCTGGGCTTCCCCATGCCCCCGCTGGCGAGCGCTTCGAGTGGCTGGAGGACACGCTGCAGATGGCCGTACGGCATGTGGAGCGGCGGGTCGGGCAGCGGCGAGCGATTCGAGGGCAAGCAGGTCACCGCCACCCGCCTGCTGAACTCGCCGCAGGCGATCAGCCGCCCGCGCGTGCCGATCATGATCGGCGGTGGCGGCGAGCGGAAGACGCTGCGCCTGGTGGCCGCAGTACGCCGATGCCTGCAACGTCTTCGGCGGCCCGGAGCGGATCGCGCACAAGTACGCGGTCCTGCGCGAGCACTGCGAGCGGCTGGGCCGCCCCTACGACGAGATCGAACGCTCGAACGCTGCAGGGCGTCGATCTCGACCGCGAGTCGCCGGACGAGGTGGTGGACCGCTTCGGCGCGCTCGGCGGAGGCCGGCTGCCAGCACGTCATCTTCAGCCTGCGCGGCGTGGCCGACACCAGCAAGCTGGAGCGCCTGGGCGCCGAGGTCTTCCCGCAGCTGCGCTACGGTCTGACTCCGGTCAGTCGTCCGGCATCGCCCGCTGTCGCCGACGGCGCCCCGCGCCTCCGGGAACGCCAGCGTGCCGGCCGCCACCCACCACTCCATCAGGTCATAGGCCAGTCGCCCAGCCTGGACCGATGGATCGCCGTCACTGAGACGCGCGGCCTCATGCGAGGTCGCAGGCGAAGATCGAAAGGCCGCGCATCGCCTCGTCGGACTGCTCGCCCAGCGGCCCATTGACGACCAGCACGCCCTGACGGCGGAGCTCGGACCGGTAGGCGAGGTGGCGGGCCTGGAGGGCGTCGAGCTCCTCGTCGGACATCTGCGGCGCGTCCGCCGGGCGTCGCAGGAGCACCAGCGTGTAGACGTCGAACGCGTCGGGGATGTTCGGGTCGCGCGGCATCGGTTCAGGGCCTCCGTGCTGGGGGATCCGAGCGGGTCCTCGATCTCGGCGATCGGCTGCACCCCGCGCTCGCCCGTGGCACGCTGCGTCACCTCGGCCCCGCCCGCGGCCAGGGAGCGTGGCGAGATGGTGACGATCGTCGGCATGCCCGAGCAGCTCGGCATCGGTCAGCTTCACGCCGGCCGACTCGTCGCGGTCGTCGTACAGCACCTCAACGCCGGCATCGGTCAGGCGCTGATAGAGCCCGTCGGCCGCCTCGGCCACCGCCGGGTCCTTGCCGGCACCCAGGGCCACCAGGTGCGACCGCGTACGGCGCCACGCTCGCCGGCCAGACGATGCCCTTCTCGTCGTGGTGCGCCTCCACGATGCAGGCCAGGGCTCGCCCGAGGCCGATCCCGTAGCTGCCCATGATCACGTGGTGGCGGCTGCCGTCCTCGGCCAGGTAGGTGGCGCCGAGCTTCTCGGTGAAGTCGGTGCCCAGCTTGAAGATGTTGCCGACCTCGATGCCCTTGGCCAGGTGCACCGGCTCGCCGCAGTTCGGGCAGGCGTCGCCCTCGCGGGCGTTGTGATGTCGGCCACCAGGTCCGGGCGTGAAGTCGCGCCCGACGTTGACGTTGCGCAGGTGGAAGCCGTGCCGGTTCGCCCCGGCCACCAGGTTCGGTGAGCGCGCCGCCAGCTCGTCGACCACCACCGTCGTGTCCGTGGCGCCGATGGGCGAGGCGTAGCCGGGCTCCATGCCCGCCGCGCTTGATCTCCTCGGCGGTGGCGATCCGCAGGCCGCGCACCGCCTTCACCACGTTCGCCAGCTTCGTCTCGCTGACCTCGAAGTCGCCGCGCACGATGGCGGTGATCAGCCGCCCGTCGCCGGTGACGAAGAAGGTCGCCTTGGCGGTGCGATCGGTGCCGACCCCCAGCAGCGCGGCCAGCGAGGCGATGGTGTCGCGCCTCGGGCGTCGCCACCTCCTCGGTCGGGAGCGGCTCCTCGCGCGGCGGGCTCCGGCTACGCCGACGCTGCGCGATCTGCTGGTTCGCCGCGTAGTTGCAGGCGTCGCACAGGACCAGCGTGTCCTCGCCGTGCTCGTTCAGGACCATGAACTCGTGCGCCAGGCTGCCGCCCATGATCCCGACGTCGGCCCCGACCGACCACGGTCGGGCAGGCCCAGCCGATCGAAGATGCGGGTGTAGGCCGCGTGATGCGCCTGATAGGAGGCATCCAGCCCGGCCTCATCGGCATCGAGCGAGTAGGAGTCCTTCATCACGAACTCGCGCACCCGGATCAGGCCGCCGCGGGCGCGCGGCTCGTCACGGAACTTGGTCTGGAAGTGGTAGACGATGGCCGGCAGCTGCCGGTAGCTCTTGACCAGGTCGCGCAGCAGGTCGGCGACGACCTCCTCGTGGGTCATGGCCAGCACCATGTCCCGGCCACCGCGGTCCTTGAAGCGGACCAGCTCGGGGCCGATCTTGGCGTAGCGCCCGGACTCCTTCCACAGCTCGGCGGGGTGGACGACCGGCATCTCCATCTCCTGCCCGCCGATGCTGTCGATCTCCTCGCGAATCACCTGCTCGATCCGCTGCTGCACGCGGAAGCCGAGCGGCAGCAGGGTGTAGATGCCGGCGCCCAGCTGCCGCACGTAGCCGGCGCGCACCAGCAGCTTGTGGCTGACCATCTCGGCCTCGGCCGGATCGTCGCGCAGGCTGGCGAAGAAGAGGTGTGACAGCCGCATGGGGCGTGAAGGATAGCGGGAGCGCGGCCGCTAGCGGGCGGCGACCAGGCGGGCGCCCGACCAGGTGCTCCGAGCTGCGCAGCCGGCTCAGCGGCAGCAGGGCGATGACGATCAGCACGCTGCTGGTGATGAGCAGGCCGTCGATGCCGGCCAGGTCGCCGGCGGGCCCGCTGACCAGCGCGCCCAGGATCTGACCCGACGCCCAGGAAGACCGAGTAGAGGCCCATGATCGCGCCGCGGTCGGCCGGGTAGCTCTCGCTGATGTCGGCCAGCAGCCCCAGCGCGGCGGGCGTGGCGCCGGCCATCACGAACAGCCCGACCGCCGCCGACCACGACCAGCGCCAGCTGGATCGGCGCCGGCCAGCCCTCCGAGTGGTTGAGCACCAGGGCGGCGCCGAGCATGAACAGCGCGCCCACCAGGCCGATGGCGATGATGCGTCGTCCGCCGCATAGCTCTTGAACCGGTTGCCCCAGTACCACAGCCCGGCCACGAACACCGACCCGACCGCCACGAAGGCGATGCTCACGCTGGTCGGGCTGATCCCCTGCATCAGCAGCTGGTTGCTCGAAATGCGGCGGAGGCTCGCGGACCAGCTGGAAGACCGATTGGGTGGTCCACGAGCCGAGCACCGCGTTCAGCGCGATCCAGGTCGGCGCCAGCAGCCAGACCCGCGACGAGCCCAGGATGCGGCGGTAGCGGCCCAGGTCCAGGCGCTGCGGTCGCCGGTCGCGCTCGTCCGTCGCGTCCTCCGCCTCCGCCTCGTGGTGCAGCTCGGCCACGCCCCAGCGGTAGATGGCGAACGACAGGACGTAGATGCCGCCGTTCACCACGAAGCCGACGCGCCCGATGGCGTCGAAGATCGGGCCGGCGGCCACGATGCCGAAGCCGATGCCCAGCAGCGTGGCGGCTTCGAAGCGCGACACCGCGCGGCCGCGAATCGACTGATCGCCGGAGGTGGCCAGCGCGATGTAGCCCAGGATCGAGGGGATGGAGGCCGCCGCCGCGGCCCCCTCCAGCAGGCGGGTGCCGCCGATGATCCACAGGTCGACGGTGATCGGCCGTGATCAGGACCGCCACCACCCCGAAGATCGGGGCCGATCTGCATGATCCGGTGCGCGCCGTAGCGATCCGACAGGTAGCCGAACGGCGGAGAGAGGACCAGCTCGGCCAGGAAGTAGGCGGCGGTCAGGATGCCGACCGTGGTGCTGGCGACCTGCACGCCGCCGTACTCGGGCAGCGTAGCGAGGTAGTAGACCAGCAGCCCTCCGGTCAGGCCCGTGCTGAAGCGCAGCGTGAAGGTGCCGAGCAGGACCGCCGAGATTGATCGGTTCACGAGAGGGACGTTGCCGGTCGGTTGTGCCGGCGCTGCCGCTGCCCGAACAGCAGGCCCAGGAACAGCGCGTCCAGCAGCAGGATGGCCCCGCCGACGAGCAGCGACCCGGACGCGCCCGGCGTCGTCCGCGCCATCGCGGGCAGCCGCCGCCCGGGTGGCTGCCTGGCCGGCCAGCGCAAGGTCACCCGACTCGAACGCATCGCGGGCATCGGCCAGCTCCGCTTCGGGATCCGTGCCAATCAGGCCGATCGCCTCGACCAGCCCCGGCTCGTCGTCCAGCTGAGCGGTCGCCGACGCCAGTGCAGCCAAGGGCATCACCTTCGGCATCGGCCTCTGCCGCCGCGGCCGCCAGGCCGCCTTCGCCCTCGAAGGCCGCGCGCAGGGTGTCGGGCGGCGTCAGCTCCAGGTCGAGCGCGGCGTCATCGATCCGGTCGCGGTCGGCCAGCACGCTCATTCGCGTCGGCGAGCGCCTCGCGCGCATCGTTGAACTGCCACGCACCCAGGTCCGCCCGGATCGATTCGGGCAGCTCCCACTCCCCGGCGGTGGCCACCGTCTCGGCGTAGGCATGGCGCGCCGCCTGTCGCGCCGCCAGCTGCAGTCTGCTGATCGTCGCTGACGACCCAGTCCTGCCAGAGATCGGTGTACGACTCGCCGGTGCGCTCCTCCAGCAGGTCCAGCAGCTCGCTGCCAGCCGGCCAGGTCGAACTCCACACCCCGCGCCGCCGGCCCGCGGGCGTGGATCGGCTGATAGGCCATCTCAGCGGCGTCGGCCGCCTGCCAGACCTCGCGCAGGCCCGCCAGGTCGGTCCGGTTGGCGATGCGCTGCGCCACGGCATAGGTGGCGGCGTACGCGAAGTCCTCGACCTGGAGCGACTCGACGCCGATCTCGCCCCAGTCGTTGAGCGGGATGCGGACGTCCAGGAGCTCATCGGTCAGGCCGAAGGTGGCCCCGCTGGCGCCGATCCGTCGCCCGGCGGTCACGCCGTAGAACTCGGCAAACGCCTCGCCGATCCATCGGTCCTCGAAGAGGTCGCCGTTGAACCACAGGTGCGCCGCTTCGTGGAGGGTCACGAAGGCGTCGGCGTCGTAGCGCACGCGAATCACGCCGGTGACGCGGTTGTAGATGCCCGCGTACTCGCCGAGCCGTGAGGTCGCGGCCTCCTCCACGCTCAGGCGTCCGGCTGACCGGGTAATCGACGCCGATCAGGTCCTGGAGCGCCGGCAGGCCGCGGCGCAGCAGCCTGGTCACCTGCTGGTCCCACGCAGGGTCGTCGTCCCAGGCGCGGATCAGCAGCTGCGCCCGCGTCCCATGAATGTCCAGGGTCATCGGGCGATTGGCGAAGGCGCCAGGCCGCTCGGCGGAGACGTAGGCGAAGAAGGCGAACGGGTCGTCGGGCTGGGCCGTCAGCAGCACGCCCCCGCCCGGCAGCTCGCCTTCGGCCATTTCGCTGCCCTGGACGTCGGGCGTGTAGTCCGCGGGCAGCTCCACCCGCACGCTGCCGCCCGGCTCGCCCTGCGTGCCGAAGGCCCACACCGGGAAGGCGGCCAGGCTGGAACCGATGCGCAGGTCGCGCGTGCCGGCACCCCCGGGATCGACCAGGTCGAACGAGACGGCATACCGGTAGCTCTGCCGGTAGAAGACCCCTCGGCCGAAGGTGACCTCGATGGTGGTGAAGTCGTCGTCGGCGGACTCGATGCGGGCGCCGATGGACTGACCGCCAGACGAGGCGGCGATGTTGGAGGCGCCGGCCGGCACGGCGAAGGTGACGCCGGAGTAGTAGATCTGCCCCTCGGGGGTGTTCGGTTCCAGCGAGGTGGCCACCGCGTCGATCGTCACGTGGATGCGGTGGTCGGCTGGCAGTACCTGGTAGCGGGCCTGGGCCACCACCACCAGCCCTCCGTCGGCAGCCGCGACCGGCGCTGGTGCGGCCGATCAGGAGCGCGACAGACGGCCGCCATGGCGGCGACCCACGCCGTCAGCCGCAGCGCGGCTGACCGTCGGGCGAGGGGGCGCATGGGGCGCAGTATGCCGGACAGCAAAACGCCCGCTCCAACCGGGGAGCGGGCGTCGCGTCGGTTGCGCGGTTGGTCAGGCGCTGGCGGCGTCACCGCTCGGCCGGAGCCGGTGCCGTGAAGGTATCGAGGCTGAACGCGGCCTCCAGCTGCTCCGCGGGACGGAATCCGACCGCGGCGCGCGGCGGCTGGCCCGGAGCGAAGAAGGCAACGGTCGGGATGCTCATGATCCCGTAGTGCATGGCGGTATGCGGGTTCGCATCGACGTCGAGCTTCACGACCTCGACGCTGCCCGCGTACTTCTCGGCCAGCTTGTCGATCTCGGGCGCCACCAGTCGACAGGGTCCGCACCAGGCGGCCCAGAAGTCGACGATGACCGGCTTCTCGCTGTTGATGACCAGGTCCTGGAAATTGTCGTCGGTCGCTTCGCGAATGTTCGACATCGGTGTGAGGATTGTCCTTTCTCTCGTCGGCCTTTAGCGGGCGACCTGTTGCAGGAGTCGATATACCTCGAGGACGTTCGGGTCCGCGAGCCGATAGAAGATGGTGCTGCCCTCGCGGCGAGTGGCCACGATGCCGGCGCTGCGCAGCACCGCGAGGTGCTGGCTCATGTTGGGCACCTGGCAGCCGACGTCACGCGACAGGTCGCTGACCGATCGCTCTCCGTCGGCGAGCCGCTCAACCACGCACAGACGCTTGGCATCGGCCAGGGCCTTGGCAATCGCCGCGCTCCGGTCGCGGAGCACGTCGGCTGAGCTGAGCGTTGCTTCCATCGGCCTCGATTCTCTCATTGATTGCGCAATTACGCAAGTATTTCTGAGGGACCGATGTGGGCGCGGCCTCGCCTCACCATTGCGGATTGCGACAGCCGAGATGTCACGTGCCACGCTCAGCATGCGGCGCATGACGATTCAACTTTCCTGCCCCCTGTGCCAGGACGAGGTCACCTGCGAGGTCGACGAGTCGGCCGATGAGCTCGTCTGTGGCGGATGTGCCGCGCGGGTTGCGTTCGCACCCGACCCGGCGATCACCTACGGCCTCCTCTACGAGGCGGCCGCCTGATCCGTCGCGGCGGCCACGGCGCTCCCCAGCGTGGGCCGTCGCACGTGACGAGGCCCGCCCCGGACTGAGTCTGGGGCGGGCCAGTCGTCATCCGCGAGCGATGCGGAAGCGTTAGGCGTGGACCTCGTCCGGTCGCGAGTGGCGGACGATGAGGAGCACGCCGGCCAGGACAGTCATGCCCAGCACGGCCAGGAGGCCACCCGCCGCCAGCAGCGCCGGCGATATCCCCATGACCACGGCGTCTGCGGAGGATGCCGCCGGGCCATTGCCCACGCTGATCGGTCGCGCACCCATGAGCGTGATCTCCAGGTCCCCATGGCGGACCTGGTAGGTCCACGAGCCATCCGAGGGGAGGGTCGCGTTGGCCGTCCAGTGCCCGCTCGCGCGGTCCGGCGTGGCATTGGCGACGATCTCCTCGCCGGTCTCGGCGTTGTTGAGCACCACCTGCGCGACGCCCCAGTCAACCGGGTCGACGCCGTGCTGCAGCAGGGTGAAGCCCAGGGTGACCGGCTCGTTCGGACCGCCCGGGTCATTGGGCGGGGCGTCCATCACCGCGTTGGCCCAGCCGCCGGCGAAGGCGGTCGCGGCGAGGATCAGGCTGACGATGGATGCGCTGGCGGCCGCGAGGGCCAGACGACGTCGCATGGGAGGGTTCTCCGTGTGGCAGTGTGCATCTCTACACCGCCTCGCCGCTGGCGGTTCCGAAGTCGGCCGGCAGATCGACGCCCAGGCCCCGGAGCAGGTGCTGTACCGTCCGTCGGTCCCGGGTGCGCAGGCCCTGCGGTGACCGCACCCGGTGGCGGTCGTCGGGCAGGACGACCAGGTCGAGGTCGCGTCCGTTGGCCTGGACGGCCGCGGCGAGCCGGATCGAGTGGCGCAGGTGCACGTTCTCGTCGATCGCTCCATGGATGACGAGCACGGATCCGTTGAGGCCGTCCGCGTGCGGCAACACCGATGAGCGCACGTAGGCGTCGGGCTCATCGATGGGGCTGCCCAGGTAGCGCTCGATGTAGGCGGTGTCGTAGCCGCGCTGGTCCGTGACCGGCGCGATTGCCACGCCGCAACGGAAGACATCCGGCCGCCGTATGACCGACATCAGGGTCATGAAGCCGCCGTAGCTGCCGCCAGTCATTGCGACGCGCGACCCGTCGATCTCCCCACCTGCCGCGAGCTGCTCCACCGCGGCGCATTGGTCGGCGATCTCCACGCCGCCGAGGTGGCCGGCCAGTGGTGCCTCGAAAGCGAGGCCACGGAAATTCGAGCCGCGGTTGTCGACCACCAGGACGGCGACACCAGACTGCGCCAGGTATTGGCGCAGCGGATAGGTGGTCATCTCCCAAGCGTTCTTGACGTACTGCGCGTGCGGCCCGCCATAGACCCATACCACGCATGGCGGCGGCGTGGCGGCGGGGTCCGCCGGCCGGTACAGGGCAGCATGCAGGAGGGTCGCCCCGTCGGCAGCGGTCACCGTGCGGAGCTCGGGCGGGCGCCGGTCGAACGAGGCGGCGGTGCCGGCCGAAGCGTGCACCGCCACGGTCGGGCCGCCGTCACGGCCGTGAACGGTGACCGATGGGGCGTGCTCGAGGTCGGACCAGGTATCGGCCCAGCGCGATCCGTCGCGGCTGGCGACGGCCGCGTGCCACCCCGGCTCACTGGTCAGGCGTTGCGGCCTGCGCTCCGGCGCGCCCGCGTCGAGCGAGACGGCGTACAGGTGCCGTTCCGTCGGGCCGTCGGCGGTGCCGATGAAGAGCACTTCGCGCCGCGCCTCATCGACGTGAACCACCTCGGTCACGACCCACTCGCCTGCGGTCACCTGGCCCAACAGCTCCCCATCGGGGGCTCTCCGTTCCAGGTGGCGGAAGCCGGTGCGCTCGGTGCTGCGGAGGACGCTCCCGTCGTCGAGCGCGCGGGTGTGCTGGTCGACGTTCAGCCACGGCTCTGATTGCTCGCTCCACAGCTCCGTGGCGCGCCCATCGGGCTGGACCCGCAGCCAGCGCAGGGACCGTTGCGCACGGGGCAGGACGGCGACCAGCCAGCTGCCGCTCGCCTCCGGGACCACTCGGGCCAGGTAGTCATCCTCGGCGGCTCCCAGGTCGACCTCCAGGGTCGCGTCGCCGTCGACCCTTGCTATCCGCAACGTGACGTGAGCGTTGGGCCCACCGGCGAACGGGTAGCGGTGCTCCTCGTGATGTGGGGCATCGGCGCCCAGATGGGCGATGGTGAAGGTGGGCAGGTGTCGCTCGTCGACGTGGGCGTAGGCGAGATGCCGGCCGTCACGACTCCACCACATCCCGTCGTAGCGATCGAGCTCCTCGGCGGCCACGAACTCGGCCAGGCCGTTGAAGACGCCCGCCTCGGCGTCGTGCGTGAGGCGGCGCGGCGGCGTGCCACCCTCGACCGCCGCCACCCACAGGTCGCCGTTGCGCACGAAAGCCACGTACCGGCCATCGGGCGCGACGGCCGCGGCCGACGCGCCCTCCACATCAGCCAGCGCCGCCAATCCGTCGCCCACGCTCGGCCCTGAACCGATGAACACCTGCCCGCCGACGGGGACCACCAGCGTGGATCGGTCAGCGCGGGTCGCCCACGAGAACTCCGTGATCCCCAGCTCGCTGGTACGGGTGCGCTCGCGGCGCAGGCGCTCCTCGTGGCTGAGCGTGACTTCGTGTTCCGTCCCGGACTGCGGGCCCAGGATCACGCGCCGTTCCCCGCTGTCGAGGTGGTGCCACCACAGCGACAGCACCAACGAGCGGTCGGTGCTCTGGAGGTAGGTGAGGGCGGAGCCGTCGGGCGTGAACGCGATCGCGGCAGGAATGTCGGTGCCGGGCAGTGGCAGCTGCCCGAGGCTCGCCAGCGTCAGCGGCGCAGACATCGGCGAAGCGGCTAGCGCTCCTCGATCTCGATCGTGTCGATGCGATCGCCGGGATTCGAGTCGCGACCCGGATCGCGTTCGCGGAGCGAGTTCAGCACGTCCATGCCTTCCACCACGCGACCGAAAACCGAGTGCCGGTCGTCCAGGTGTGGCGTGGCTGAGAACGTGATGAAGAACTGGCTGCCGTTGGTGCCGGGGCCGGCGTTCGCCATCGACAGCACACCGGCCCCGTCGTGGCGCAGGTCGGGGTGGAACTCGTCCCCGAACTCGTAGCCGGGTCCGCCTCGCCCCGTGCCGGTGGGATCGCCGCCCTGGGCCATGAACCCGGAGATCACGCGGTGAAAGGTGGTCCCGTCATAGAAGCCCGAGCGTGCCAGGTTGACGAAGTTCTCCACGGTGAGCGGCGCCTTGTCGGCGTACAGCTCGGCCACGATCTCGCCGCGCTCCGTCTTGAAGTGGGCGACATACGCCTTCGAGGTATCGAGTGCCCCGCTGGGCGGCATCGGTGAATCGGCCATCAGCAAACTCCCGCTGGTGCGGTTCTGGGATGGACCGATGCTAGCGGACCCGTGTCAGCGCTGGATGTCGACCACCAGGCGCGCCGGGTCGGTCAGCGTGAGGACGCGCGCGCAGGAGTCCTGATGCAGACCCAGGTACCAGGCGCTGGTAGCCTCGAAGTCGCCCGATTCGACCAGTTCTGCCAGGACCGGGAAGTCCGGTGTGAAGTCGGTGCGGCCGTCGTACGTGAGCTCCCCGTTCTCGGTGACGCGCGTTCCGCCCAGCAGCACCAGGTTCCGGAACACGGTCCCGGCCACGTCCATCTCCATGCCGGCCGGGTCGGACAGGAGGGGTGGCGTGGCATCCTGGAGGAGGTAGGGCGGGATCCCCTCGTCGAACTCGAGCACCACGCGGTCGTAGCCATCGTGGGAGCCAACGCGCACGTCGGTGATCTGGGCACGATCGACCGTGCCGACCCCTTCGATCGGCATCTCGCAGGTGAATTCGCCGAGTTCGTCGGTGGGTTCAGCTGTGGGCGTGGAAGAAGGGGACGCGTCGGCGGACTCGCTTGGCACCGCGACGCTGGGCGAAGCGCTGATCGATGGCGAAGCGCTCCCACCGGTCGCCGAACCGCAGGCGCCGAGGACGAGGGCAAGCAGTGCAACGCCGAGGGCGGGTGGGCGACGCCGGGTGACGGGACGGGAACTCACTGAGGGGCGCTCCTTGTCATTCGCGCACCGGACACGCGCCGGCGCGCCACTGAAACGCCGCGACGCATGATCCTGTTACGCGCTCTCGTTGGCGATCCGCTCCCTGAGCAGTCGCTGCTCGGCCGGATTGCCGGTCAGGCGCAGTGCTTCCCGGTCGGCCTGACGCGCCTCGGCGAAGCGTCCCAGCCGCCGCAGCAGCTCGCCGCGGGCGGCGTGGTACAGGTGGTAGCTGGCCAGTCGCTCGGCCAGCGGCTCGACCTCGGCCAGGGCGACCTCCGGTCCGCGCAGCTCGGCCAGCGCCAGCGCGCGGTTGAGCGCCACCACCGGCGTCGGCTGGATGGCGTAGAGGCGGTCGTACAGCGCCACCACCTCGGCCCAATCGGTCTCGTGGTAGGAAGCGGCGTCGGCGTGCACGGCCACGATGGCGGCCTGCAGCTGATAGGGACCGGCCCGTCCGACGCGCAGGGCCCGCTCGACCAGCGCCTCCGCCTCGGTGATCGCCGGGCGGTCCCAGCGGTCGCGATCCTGGTCGGGCAGCAACACGATGGCGCCGTCGGTGGTGAAGCGGGAGTCGGCACGTGCGAGGTGCAGCCGCATCAGGGCCAGCAGGCCCATCGGCTCCGGCTCGTCCGGCATGAGACGGACCAGCAGCGAGGTCAGCCATTCGGCGTCGCGCGCCAGGTCGCGCCGCTCGACCGTGTCACCGGCGGATGCCAGGTAGCCCTCGTTGAAGATGAGGTAGAGGACCGAGAGCACCTGGTCCAGCCGGGGCGGCAGCTCCGCCAGGTCCGGAACCCGATACGGGATGCCGGCATCGCGGATCTTGCGTTTGGCACGGACCAGGCGTTGCGCGATGGTCGCCTCCGGGACCAGGAACGCGCGCGCCACGGCCGGCGTCTCGAGGCCGCCGACGGTGCGCAGCGTGAGCGCCACCTGCGCCTCGCGGCTGAGCGCCGGGTGGCAGCAGGTGAAGATCAACGGCAGCCGGTCATCGGCCGCCATCGGTCCACCGGTCGCGATGGGTGCATCCATCTGGGTTGCCTCATAGCCGAGCTGGGCGAGTCGCTCGCGATAGCGCGCCTGGCGGCGCAACCGGTCGACGGCCCGGCGGCGGGCCGCGGTCATCAGCCACGCCCCGGGGTTGTTCGGGATCCCTTCGGCCGGCCAGTGCTCCAGGGCAGAGACAGCCGCGTCCTGCACCAGCTCCTCGGCCACGTCCCAGTCGCCGAGGATGCGCACCAGCGCCGCGATCAGGCGGGTCCGCTCCTCGCGGAGGACGGCCTCGAGTGACGCGTCGACGCTCGGCCGCTCAGGCAAGGTCCGTCAGCCGGGGCTCTCCACCACCGGGCGAATCTCCATGACATCGGGCGCTGGCCATCCGGACATGAGTTTGATGGCGGCATCCAGGTCGGGCACGTCGATCACCGCGTAGCCGCCCACCATCTCCTTGCCCTCCACGAACGGCCCGTCGGTCACGCTCGCTCCTCCGTTGCGATCGAGCCGCACCGTGGTCGCCGTCTCGGCCGGCTGCAGCTGGTGGCCCTCCAGGATCTCGCCGGCGGTCGCGTGCTCGTCCCACCAGGTTTCGATGCGCTGGTACAACGCCTGCTGAGCATCGGCATCCAGGTGGTCCCACCCGTCGGCCGTGCTTGCGATCAGCACCATGTATTTCATCGACCATCCCTCAGGTTCGGTGGCGTGGCCGTTCGGTCCCGCTCATTGTGACGACGATCCGTGCTCGGCAAAATCGACTGCCGCCATGCGGGTCGGGTCTCGGCGACAATGAGGCATGCCCACCAGCCCCGCGCCGCTCGTCCACGCTGTCCGTGGCGCTGGCGCTGGGCACGGTCTACATCGTGTGGGGGTCGACCTACCTCGCCATCGCATACGTGGTCGAGACGCTGCCGCCCATCCTGTCCGGCGGCATCCGATTCACCATCGCCGGCAGCCTGCTGCTCGCCTTCATTCTCGCCCAGGCCTGGTGGCGCCACCGCCACGCCCCGGAGTCGCGCCTCGCCCGGCCCCGACTGATCGAGTGGCGCACGGCGGCCGTGGTCGGGACCTTCCTGCTGCTTGGTGGCAACGGGCTCGTCTCCGTGGCTGAGCTCCGCATCCCGTCGAGCATCGCGGCGGTGATCATCGCCACGGTCCCGATCTGGATGAGCCTGGGCGAAGCGTTCCTGACGCGCCGCATGCCCAGCCTCCTCACGATCGGCGGCCTGGTGGTCGGGCTGGTGGGGGTGGGGATCCTGCTGCTGCCATCCGAGGGGATCGACGCCATCGATCCGCTGGGGATCGCGATCGTGGTGTGCAGCGCCCTGTCGTGGACGGCGGGATCGCTGTACGCCCGGCGCGCGCCGCTGCCGGCCAACCAGCTGATGGGGTCGGGGATGGAGCAGCTGGTTGGCGGCGGCGTGATGCTGGGGGTGGCGGTGCTGCTGGGCGAGTTCGCCTCGATGGAACCCGGATCGGTCTCGACCGCGTCGCTGCTGGGGCTCGGCTACCTGATCGTGTTCGGCTCGCTGATCGCCTTCACCGCCTACGTCTGGCTGCTCGAGCATGCGCCGATCAGCACCGTCGCCACCTACGCCTATGTCAACCCGGTCGTCGCGGTCTTCCTGGGCCTGCTGTTCCGCAGCGAGCCGTTGACGCCGCGCATCCTGCTGGCGGCGGCCCTGATCATCGGTGCGGTGGTCGCCATGGTCAGCGGGCGACCGCGCGAGGCAGACGAGGCCGGGCCCGGACCCGAAGTCGCCTCACTGGAAGCGGCCGACGACGCGGCATGACACCGGTGACGGTCAGCTGCACGCCTGCCGATGCCGGCTGGCGGTGTGACGTCACCATCGGCGACGACCCCGCTGCGACCCACCACCAGGTCGACGTCGCGGCGGCAGACCTGGAGCGGTTCCAGCCCGGCGCATCGGATCCTGAGTCGCTGGTGCAGGCCGCCTTCGACTTCCTGCTGGCGCACGAGCCACGGGAGTCGATCCTGCGCCGCTTCGAGCTGCCGGTGATCGGCCGCTACTTCCCCGACTGGGAGGCCGAGGTCGCGAGTCGCCTGGCTGCCGACTGAAGGACGCGCTACTAACGGGTGGAGTCGATCTCCGAGTACTTGAAGATCCGTTGCAGCACGTAGCGGCCGTCGCCCTCCGGATCGGTCAGGCTGGCCCGCGCGTGGAGGTGCATCACATACGGGCGCATGCGGACGTTGACCAGCGTCTTGCCGTTGAAGGACATGTCCAGGATCACGCCCTCCTGGACCTCCTGCCACCAGTTCTGACCGAACATGTAGTTGCCCGGGCTGGCCAGCACCACGCTGGGGCCGCCCTCGCGCTGGCGGAGAAGCATTGGTCCGGCCACGTGCGTGCCGGCGCCGATGACGTGGTCGCAACCGGCCCGATCGAACCACGCTAGCTGCTGCCGCTGCAGCGGCCACAGGTCGTCGTGGTACTCGGCGCCGCCCCACCACTGCGGATCGCAGAGGACCAGGTCGGCGCCGCCCTCCCGGGCGCGGCGAACCGCCCGATTCACGTTCTGCGCGGGTGATCCACGGCACGCCCGGGGTGACCGCGTCGGCGCGTGCCACGCCGTTGACGTCGTTCCAGGCGACCATCGCCACCGTCAGGCCCGCCACCTCCAGGAAGGCCGGCGCCAGGGCGTCGTGCAGGTTCATCCCAAGGCCGGTGCGCGGGAGGCGGTGCTTGTCCAGGATGCGCAGGGTGGACTCGATGCCGGCCACGCCTCGATCGCTCATGTGGTTGGCGGCCAGGTACACGGCATCCAGGCCGAGCTTGCGCTTCCACTGAACGACGACCTCCTCCGGGACGCTGAAGACCAACGACCCGCTCTGGTTGGCCGCCCAGCCCGCATTCGGCTCGACGGGGCATTCGTGATCGGCAATGGCCAGGTCGGAGCGCCTCAGCACGGCGGGCGTCGCGCCGTCGTTGCCCGTCTCGGCCGATGAGATGGGGAAGTAGGGACCGCCATCGGGTGGGTCGACGACTGCGCCGCTGGTGTAGCGCGCGGTGCCGCCGTTGAAGGCCCAGCCCCATCCCTTGCCGAGGTCGACGGCCTGCTCGGCGACGATGGGACTGGAGCACAGGCTGCCAATGGAAGTCAGGGTCCAGACCTGCGAGGGGTCATAGGCGAACCACGCCGGGTTCAGTGCGGCTGAGTCCTCAGCGGCCGGCATGCCGATCACCGGATAGTCCATGCGTCGGGACTGGCGATCACCGAACAGGTCCGGTCCGAAGAGGCCGAACGGCCCGTTGCCGGCGATCGAGAGCACCTTGGTGGTGGGCTCGACCAGGCCGGCGGGCAGCAGGGCGATGCGGTTCTGGTGCGTCTCCAGGAAGGCCCCGATCCGGTCGGCATCACGACAGGCCCCCGTCGCGGTCAGCTGGGGCTGCTGGACCGTCACGCCGCAGGGAACCAGCAGCCGGCCACGAGCCGCCAGGCGTGGCAGCGCGTCAAGGGCGATGGTCGCCTTGAGATTGGTGATCCCCGTGACGACTGCCAGCGGGAACTCAGCCGGCAGTGCCGGCGTCGGACTGGCCGCCTCGGTCGGCGATGGCACCCCCGACGGCGAGTCACCCGGAGTCTCACCGGTGGACGGCGGGGCATCGGATGGCGACGGCTGCGGGCTGGGGTTCAGGTTGATGCAACCGGCGAGCAGCAGGAGGAGGGCGACGAGGGAAACGCCTCGTCTCGCGGCGGGGATGTGCACGGCGCTATCGTAGGTGGGCGGAGGCGGGGACGACTTTGGTGTCCCGATGTGCGCGCAGAGAGGCAGGTGGCTGACGCATGAGGCGGGCGCTCCGTGCACCGCTGGCGGCTTTGCTACTGGCCGCGGTGATGCTGCCGGCCTCTGCCGGCGCGCCCCCCGACGTCGAGGCGGTGGGCCCGCTGCCGAACTGCCGCCTGGACGACATCCTGACCGTGCCGCGAGATTACGACAGCTGGAGCACGACGCTGGTCGACTGGCTGCTGAGGGTGCCGCGGAGATACGAGCCGCCGGACCTCGTGTCCGTCGGTGAGGCAGGCATTGCGGGCCCCGGCCTCATACGCACCGTGGCCATCGATGATCTCCGCGCCATGGCCAGGGCGGCGGCCAGGAACGGGACGCCGATCGCAGTCAACAGCCCGTACCGGAGCTACGCCGATCAGGTTGCGAGCTTCAACGGGTGGGTCAGCGTTGACGGCTATGACGACGCGATCACCTACTCACAGCGCCCCGGCCACTCCGAGCATCAGCTCGGCCTGACCATCGATTTCATGACCCTCGGCGGCGGCAGCGCGCTGCAGGGCGACTGGGCGACGACCCCGTCGGGAAAGTGGATGTCGCAGAACGCATGGAAGTACGGGTGGCTGATGAGCTACCCGCTGGGCGACAACGGGGAGCTCTTCAACGAGCGGACCTGCTTCCACTATGAGCCGTGGCATTACCGCTACCTGGGTCGCGAGATCGCCCGGAAGGTACATCGGTCCGGTCTCACCATCCGCGAGTATCTCTGGAAGCACCACACGTTGGTCGACCCGCGGACGGGGGAGCCGATCGCGACGCCGACGCCCACTCCGTCGCCAACGCCGGTCCCCACCGCGACGAGCACCGCCAGCCCATCGGTGGCGTCCTCGACGGAGACCCCGACCGCCGCGCCCGCCGCCGCGCCCCCGTCATCAGACAGCGGCCTGCTGGGCGTCGACCCGCTGGTCCTCGCCGCTCTGGGCGTAGCGGTCGTGGTGCTGGCCGCGATCGCCTTCGCGGCCAGGCGCGGCAGCTCCACGGCATAGCCAGGGAGCCCTTCTGTCCTCCCGGAATGCCAAGGTGGCCCGCTCTGTGCTGTCCCCACAGGATTGCCCCGTCCGCATGCATACAGGAGGTACCTCGCGCATGATTCGAAGGAGCATTGGCGCGCTGCTGGCAGCCAGCCTGCTCGCCGCGGTGACTATAGGCACCGTTTCCGCTGCGCCCCCTCAAGCGACGGTCGTGTATCGCCTGACGCTGACCGGGGATCAGGAAGCGACCGCTACCTGTGCACCGCCCGATCTCTGTGGTGACCCCGATGCGATCGGTCAGATGATCCTCATCGTCAACCCGAACACCGATACCGTCTGCTTCCTGACCCGGTGGCAGGACATCGACGGCACGGTGGTGGCCGCGCACATCCACAACGGGGTTGCGGGGGTTGCGGCAGGAGTGGTGGTGCCGCTGTTCGCGGGCGAGTTCGCCGGCACTGACATGGTTCGCGGGTGTGTCGACGGGGCTGGTTGGACCGATGATATCAACCTCAACCCCGCGGGCTTCTATGTGAACATCCATAGCGCGCCGGACTTCGTGCCGGGTGCGATCCGCGCTCAGCTCGCCTGACGGGCAGTTGGGAGACGTGAAGGCCGCGGCCGATCGGGTCGCGGCCTTTCATTGGCGCGTAGAATCGCCGTCCCATGACACGCGACCGCACGGCGGAGGCCATCGGCTTCGGATCGAGCATCTCCGCCGATCACAAGGACGGGATCCGCTGGGTCGACTACACGAACATCAGCTGGAACCCGGTCTTCTGCAAGCGCTGCGACATCTGCGTCGACATCTGCCCGAAAGACACGCTGGTCCTGCGCAACGACGCGATCATCGAGGAGGAGAACTGCATCCTCTGCGGCCTGTGCGAGCGCTACTGCCCTGACCTGGCGATCGAGATGATCCCGGCCGCGGTGGTGGCCCACGAGGCGAAGGGGGAGTAGGGCTCGTTGTGACCCGCCGGCTGACCCAGGGGAACGAGGCCGTGTTCCGCGGCGCGGTGGCCGCCGGCGCGAACTACTACGCCGGCTACCCGATCAGTCCTTCGACCGAGATCCTGAACATCGCCTCCGGCTGGGCGGCGGAGCACCCCGAGTTCCGCTTCCTGCAGGCGGAGGACGAGATCGCCAGCGCCAACGCCGTGATCGGCGCCTCGCTGGCCGGCGCCAAGTCGTTCACCGCCACCAGCGGACCAGGCTTCAGCCTGATGCAGGAGGCGATCGGCTACGCGCAGAAGGTGGGCGTGCCGTCGGTGTTCGTGGACGTCCAGCGGGTCGGCCCCGCCACCGGCATGCCGACCATGCCCGGCCAGGGCGACATCATGCAGGTGCGCTATGGCAGCACCGGCGACTACACGCCGCTGGCCTTCTATCCGAACGGCGTGGAAGAGGCGTTCCGAGTCAGCATCCAGGCCTTCAACGCGGCCGAGGAGTCGCAGAGCCCGGTCGTCATCCTGTCGGACACGTTCGTCGCGCACCTCAACGAGGTGGTGGACCTGGACGAGCTGGCCGGCCAGGTCTCGGTGGTTGAGCGCAGCATCCCGCCGCTCGGACGGCACGAGCCCGGCCATCCGCGGTTCTTCGCCGGCGTGCTGATGTACGAGCACGGTCCGAACGCCGGTGAGCCGGCCACTGCCGATGCCGACGAATACCTGCGCCAGTACTACGCCGCCAAGCAGCGCCACCTGGAGGTGGCCGCGCGCTACGCCCTCTACGAGCACACCTGGAACGTGGACGCGCCGGTGCTGGTGATCGGCTACGGCATCGTCAGCCGCGTGGCGGCGCCGCTGGCGCCGGATTACGCGCTGTTCCGGCCAATCCGCATTCATCCGATGCTCAGCGACGAGCTGCGCGCCATCGCCGACCGCTACGAGCAGGTCGTCTGCATCGAGGCCAACGACGGCCAATACGCCGACATGGCGCAGCTGGCGCTGGGACGCGAGGTGAAGCGGGTGCCGCTGCTGGGCGGCCGCATCTCGCTGGAGGCCGTTCGCGACGGCCTGGAGCGGGTGCTCGCAGGCGGTCCGTCCGAGCCGCCGATCCCGCCGGCGCCCACCGAGCACCAGCGTCGCTCTCCGCTGGGAGTCGGCTGATGCCCGAAGCGCCGTACGCCGAGCTCGACTACAAGAAGAATCTCAAGCTCGACCTGTTCCCGACCATCTGGTGTCCGGGCTGCGGGATCGGCACGATCATGATGCAGCTGGCCATGGTGCTCGACGAGATGGCCATGGACGAGTCGAACACCATCGTGGTGACCGGCATCGGCTGCACCGGCCGCATGGGCGGCTACATGAAGTACGAGTCGGTCTACACCCTGCATGGCCGGACCATGCCGGTCGCCGAGGCGATCAAGACGGTGCGGCCGGAGATGCACGTCATCGTGGTGGCCGGTGACGGGGACACCGCCAGCATCGGCGGCAACCACCTGATCCACGCCATTCGGCGCAACGCGCACCTGACGGTGCTCTGCAACAACAACGAGATCTACGGCCTGACCGGCGGGCAGACGGGTCCGACCACGCCGACCGGCACCAAGACCCTGTCGTCGCCAGCCGGCAACCCGAACACGCCCATCAACCTGCAGGGCCTGGTCCGCTCGTCGCCGGACTCGCTGTACGCCAAGACCACCGTCTACCACCAGCAGCACATGCGCAACGTGATCCGCGAGGCGATCGAGCACCCGGGCTTCGCCTTCGTGGACATCACCAGCCAGTGCATCGAGAACAACGGGCGGCGCATCGGCTTCGCCAGCGCGAACGAGATGCTCACCTTCTACCGGAAGACCTACAAGCGGGCCGCCAAGGATGCCGAGCACCTCAATCCGTTCGAGATCGGCGTGCTCTACCCGCGGACCGATGGCGGCGCCGAGACCAACGGCAATGGCGCGGGCATGACGGTGGTCCCCGAGCGACCAGCCGAGCTGCCGGCGCAGCCGGCCGGACCGATGAAGGCCGCGGCCGAGCCAGCGGCTACGGCCGCCACGGCGGCTCCCGCCACCGACGACGACAAGGCACGCAAGCGCGCGGAATCGCAGGAACGCGCGGGCGCTGATGGCCCAGCTCTCGGCGGAGGTGAAGCTGCGAGTCGCCAAGAAGGAGCTGACCCTGGTCGAGGCGTTGACCGACGCCGGCCTGGAGGTGCCCGAGTGGTTGCGCACCGGCGCCAGCGCGCCCGCCCCGGCACCGGTTGCCCCCGGGGAGGTCGAGATCAGCGCCACCGGCGCCGACCCGAAGACCCAGGAGCAGCCCGGTGATCTTGCCGCGCAGGCGGTCGAGACGGTGGCCGAGTCGGGGGCCGGCTCGGTCGCAGAGACGCCGGCCGACCCGAAGGAGGCGAAGCGGGCCGAGGCGCAGCGCAAGCTGGCGCTGATGCAGCGCCTGCCCTCGGAGCTGAAGCTGAGGGTGGCCAAGCGCGAGATCAGTCTTGAGGATGCGCTGCGCGAGGCGGGCGTGGAGCCGGAGTGACGACCCGGATCGCGCTCGACGGGGTTGGTGGCCAGGGAGTGCGCGTGATCGCCGGCGTGCTGGGTGCGCTGCTGGCCCGGATGGGCAAGCAGGTCACGGTCCTGTTCGACTACGACTCGAGCGTGCGCGGCAGCATGTCCGACGCCTTCGTCATCTTCGACGACGTCCCCGATCGCCAACCCGGTGGTCGAGGAGGCGGACATCATGCTGAAGCTGGCCGACAAGGGGCATCTGCGCATCAGCGGCCGCAAGGTGGTCACCGATCTGGGACTGGGCCGGCCCGGGGACGAGCAGATCCCGTTCGCCAGCGCTCGGCAGCGAGCACTTCGGCAAGGAGCTGTTCGGCAACATGATCGCCCTCGGCCGGCTGATGCGGTTGGCCGAGATCGAATACGACGAGCCGGCCATCCGCGACTCGCTGCCGCGCCGCTTCCAGGACGAGAACGTGGCGGCGGTGCGCTTCGGCTACGACCTCACCGACGAGGAGATCGCCCGGCTGGCCGCCGCCGCGCCGCCGAGCCGCTTCGAGATGAATGACGCCGCCACGGCCCCGGAGCATCGGGAGACGGGAATCGCCACCGGCGGTCAGATGGCGGTCGCTGGCGACGTCGGGGAGACTGGTTAGCGCCGCGTTGTTCTACGGTTGTGCGCATGAGTGACATGCCCCAGCCGCGCGCCTTCTACGAGGCCGACAGCTTGCACACCGAGATCTACGACGCCTTGGCGGCGAGCACCACCGCGGGCAGCTCCGTGGGGAGCGACATCGACTTCTACCGCCGACTGGCCGGGGAGACAGGCGGACCAATCCTTGACGTGGGGTGCGGCAACGGTCGGGTTGCCACGGCGCTCGCGGCGGACGGTCACGAGGTTGTCGGCATCGACTCGTCGGCTCCGATGCTGCGAATTGCGGAACAACGGCGCGCGGCGTTGTCCGCCGATGTCGCGGCCCGCCTCTCGTACCAGCAAGCCGACATGATGACGCTCGGCCTCGGGCGCAAATTCGCGCTCGGCGTGGCGCCTTCTCGGGTCTTCCAGTTCGCCCTCGAGACCGACGCCCAACGGCAGGCCTTGGCGGCTCTGCGATCCCACCTGCGCCCCGACGCCCGGCTGGTCCTGGATCTGTTCGACCCACTGCTCGACCACGTCGTCCCGAGCGCCGAGGTCACCGCGCGCGGCGGCGAGCTCGTCCATCCAGCGACCGGAAACCGCGTCACCTGGGAGGTCACGAGGCGGATGCCGGATCCGGCCCGTCAGCTCATCGTCGAGGACTGGACATTCCGTGAGATCGGCGCATCTGGCGAGGTGCTCCGGACCAGCACCGAGCGGCTCACGCTGCGCTGGTCGTTGCGGAGCGAGATGCGGCTCCTCTTCGAGCTAGCTGGCCTCAAGGTCGTCGCCGAGTACGGCGACTTCAGGGGCGGACCGCCTGCCTACGGTCGCGAGCAGGTCTGGGTGCTGGCGAGCGCGGAGGGTTAGCGACCTCGCCCCGAGATTGCCCGTACTCACATGGATCTACCGATGCCAGCACATTCTTTCCCGTTGACCTCACTGGCTGACCAGACGTGACGAGACGGCCCCCGTCGCGATTTGCTCGAAGGCAGCGTCAAGGGCTTGCGCCTCCTCGGGTGGTGAGCGGCCGCATCGGGCGGCGCATGTCCGGCCTGATCGGGACGCCGCGTCGGGCGAGCATGTGCTTGCCGGCCGCGATGAACGGCTGACGCTCCATGAGAGAGCGCAGTGCGCTCAGGCGCGCCTCGGCGCTCTCGTCGGGCTGATCGAGTGCGCCACGGACGACATCGGGAAAGGCCGACGCCAGGCCGGAGACCGACCCGACCGCGCCGCGCGCCATGGCCGCCGGGATGAGCGGCTCCGAGCCGACCAGCACCGGCAACCCAAGCTCGAGATAAGGGAGCACACGGTCAAGTGGCGACTCACTGACCTTGAGGCCGGCCAGGTTCGGCGCGGTGGCGCGGACGCGTTCCACCACCTCCACGGGCACCGGATAGCCACTGCGCGCAGCGAACGCGTAGATGAAGAAGGGAAGGGGCGCGCACGCCTCGGCAGCGGCCGCGAAGTGGGCCGTCAGGGCGTCGGCATCGAGGGGGAAATAGGGCGGCGGAATGACGGCCACGCCGTCGGCCCCGATCTCTGCCGCATGGGCGGCCAGGACCGCCGTGTCACGCGTCGACTGGGCCCCGGCGTGCACGATCAGCCGGCCGCGGACCGCGGCGCGATAGGCAACCGCCACCCGTCGCCGCTCCTCGAGCGTGAGCAGGATGCCCTCGCCCGTGGTGCCGCAGGCGAAGACGCCATCGGCGCCGTGCTCGGCGAAGAAGGCGGACAGGGGCCAGATGGCTTCCTCGTCGACGCGCTCGCCGTCGTCTGTGAGTGGTGTCACGGCGGCCACGATCAGCGGCGGTCGCTCGAAGGCCCACGGCAGGCTGGACATGCGCGCAGCGTAGCGCCTCACCTTGTCGGCTGGCAGCGCCGGGCGCTAGGCTGCCCGCCACCATGACGCTCACCGCGGCGCGCCCATCCCTGGAGCCCGGCGTCATTCGCCGCGCACCGAAGGTGCTGCTGCACGATCACCTGGACGGTGGTCTGCGGCCGGCGACGGTGATCGAGCTGGCCGCCGAGGCGGGGTATCGGGACCTGCCCACCACCGATCCGGACGAGCTGGCGCGCTGGTTCAGGCTGGGCGCCGACCGCAAGTCGCTGGAGCTTTACCTGGAGGGCTTCCGCCACACGGTCGCCGTCATGCAGACCCCCGACGCCATCGCGCGGGTCGCGGCGGAATGCGTCGAAGACCTGGCGGCTGACGGCATCGTCTATGCCGAGATCCGGATGGCGCCGGAACTCCTGACCGATGGTGGACTGACCCTGGACGCGGCGGTGCAGGCCATCCTGGCCGGCCTGCACGCGGGCGCGGCGGACAGGCCGATCACCGTCGGCCTGATCGTGACCGCCATGCGCCAGGCGGCCCGATCGGTGGAGATCGCCGAGCTGGCGGTGCGCCACCGGGACGAGGGCGTGGTCGGCTACGACATCGCGGGGCCGGAGGCCGGCTATCCGCCGACGCGCCACCTGGACGCCTTCCACCTCATTGCCCGCGAGAACTTCCACTTCACCATCCATGCGGGCGAGGGCTTCGGCCTGCCGTCGATCTGGGAGGCGCTGCAGTGGTGCGGCGCCGAGCGGCTGGGCCACGGCGTGCGGATCGTGGAGGACATCACCACCCACGCAGATGGAAGCGTGGCGCTGGGCCGGCTGGCCGCCTATGTGCGCGACCGTCGCGTGCCGCTGGAGATGTGCCCGACGTCGAACGTGCACACCGGCGCCGTCACGTCGATCGAGGAGCACCCGATCGACCTGCTGCGTCGCCTGCGCTTCCGGGTGACGGTCAACACCGACAACCGGCTGATGAGCGGCATCACCCTGTCGAGCGAGTTCTCCACCCTGGCCGCCGCGCACGGCCTCGGCCTCGACGACCTCGAGTGGCTGACGCTCAATGCCATGAAGAGCGCCTTCTGGCCCTTCGACGGCCGGCTGCGGATCATCAACGAGCAGATCAAGCCCGGCTTCGCGCGCCTGCGAGCCGAGGCCGCTGCGCCAGAGATCGTCTCGCTCTAGGTCGCCTCGCGGGGGCCGAAGCAGCGGTCCGCTGAGCGCCGCTTGACCCTCACGCAACGTAAGGCCTTACGCTGGGCGGCATGGAGTCGGCAACCGAATCCCGGAGCCCAGCAAGTATTGGAGCCGTCGCCCGCCTTGCGGGCGTCACGGTGAGGACGCTGCACCACTACGACGACATCGGGCTGCTCTCGCCGAGTGGCCGGTCGCGGGCCGGCTATCGCCGTTACGACGACGGCGATATCGAGCGGCTGCAGCGCATCCTCTTCTACCGCGAGCTTGGATTCGGCCTGGACGAGATCAGGAAGGTCATGAGCGATGACACCACCGATGCCTCGGTCCACCTCCGGCGCCAGCACGCCATGCTGCGCGACCGGATCCGGAGACTGGAGCGGATGGTGGTCGCCGTCGAAAAGGCATTGGAGGCACGGACCATGGGGATCAACCTTTCACCCGACGAGCGGCTTGAGGTGTTCGGCGACTTCGACCCCGACGAGCATGCCGCGGAAGTGGAGGATCGCTGGGGCGATACCGACGCCTACCGCGAGTCGATGCGCCGCTCCCGCGGCTACACCAAGGCTGACTGGCAGCGCGTCAAGGCCGAAGGGCAGGCGGCGGTCGATGCGTTGGCCGCTGCCTTGCGCGCCGGACTGCCGGCCGACTCGGCTGAGGCGATGGATGGCGCCGAGCTGCATCGGCTCCAGATCGACCGGAACTTCTACCCGTGCTCCTACCAGATGCAGGTGGGCCTGGCGCAGATGTACCTCGCCGATCCTCGCTTCACCGCCACGTACGAAACGGTCGAGCCCGGCCTCGCGCAGTACGTGCACGACGCGATCGTCGCCAACGCCGCACGCCACGCAGGCTGACGCTCGCCCACCGAGCGGACGACCCGACGGCCAAGCCCGACCGGCCCGGCGCATCGGTGTATCCTCAGAGCACGGCCCACCTTCGCTTTGCTCCGATGGAGATCGCCGCATGACCTACGTCATCACCGAGCCCTGCATCGGCGTCAAGGACGCCTCGTGCGTCGACGTCTGCCCGGTCGATTGCATCCACGCCACCGATGACGACGCGATGTATTTCATCGACCCGGACGAATGCATCGACTGCGGGGCCTGCGAGCCCGAGTGCCCGGTCACCGCGATCTTTGCCGAGGACGCGGTACCGGAGCAGTGGACCAACTTCATCCAGATCAACGCCGACTACTTCGTCAACAAGTAGCGTGGCCGTCCGCCTGATCGTTCTCTACAGCCCGCCGGACGATCCGGCCGCCTTCGACGCCCATTACCGCGATGTCCACACGCCGATCGTGCGGCGCTATCCGGGCCTGCGCGACCTGCGCCTCACGCGCCCGTCGGGCGTGGCCGGACGTGAGCCGGCCTTCTACCTGGTGGCCGAGATGGCCTTCGACTCGAAGGCCGACCTGGAAGCCGCGCTCGGCTCCGACGCGGGGCGCGAGAGCGGCATGGACCTGCGCAACTTCGCCGGCGCGGGCGTGACCATGCTGATAGCCGATGACGAGGCCGCCTTCGATGCCTGAGCCTGCCAGCCCCACCCCGGTCGAGCCTTCCGCGCTGGGCCTGGACCAGCGTCCGCTATGCCAAGGACGCACGCCACCGCGTGGCGACGGTGGCGATCGACCGCCCGCAGGTGCTCAACGCCTTCGACTTCCAGACGCTGCGCGAGCTGGCGCGCGCCTTCGAGGACGCCTCGTGGGACGACGGCGTGGCGGTGGTCGTCGTCACCGGCGCGGGTGATCGGGCCTTCTGCACCGGGGCGGACCTGAACGAGCAGGCCACCTTCGGCGCCAGCAGCGGCCAGTACTGGCGCTGGATGGGCGCCTTCATCGAGATGCACGACCGGCTGCGCAACATCGGCAAGCCGACCATCGCGCGCATCAACGGCATCTGCGTCGGCGGCGGCAACGAGCTGCAGATGGCCTGCGACCTGTCGGTCCTGGTCGATGACGCGTATATCCGCCACGTCGGGCCGGAGCACGGCTCGGTGCCGGCCGGCGGCGCCACCCAATGGCTGCCGATCATGGTCGGCGACCGTAGGGCGCGCGAGATCGTGATGCTGTGCGAGGAGATCCCGCCGGCGCAGGCCCTGGAATGGGGCCTGGTCAACCGCGTGGTGGCGCGGTCCGACCTGGACGCCACGGTTGCTGCCCTGGCCGAGAGCCTGCGTCGCAAGCTGCCCGAGACGATCCGCTACACCAAGACCCAGCTCAACTGGTGGCGCGACCTGGTCTGGGCGCAGACCGTGACCCACGCTCGCGACTGGCTGGCCATCCACTCGGGTTCCGATGAGACGCGCGAGGCGGTCCGTGCCTTCCATGACAAGCGCGCGCCGGACTACTCAGGCGCTGCGCACGGCGGCCGGCGCCGAGACGCGACCTGCGCCACGTTGCGGCGAGCGCGGGATCCCGGCCATATTCGCGCTTCTGCCGCGGGCTGCGGCGCCGCCGCTGACCGCCCTCGAAGAGGGCGTGCCGTGAGCGCCGAGGGGCCCGAAGGCTCCCGTCTCGTCCTGGTCGAACGCCAGGCGGAGGCGCGCACCGCGCTGGTCCGCCTGAACCGTCCCGAAGCAGCTGAACGCGCTCAACGCCGCGGCCATGGATGCGCTGTGCGAGGCGCTGGAGGAGCTGGATCGCGACGACGGCGTGCGCGCGATCGTGGTGACCGGCAACCCGCGCGCCTTCGCGGCCGGCGCCGACATCGGTGAGATGGCCAATGCCACGCACCGTCGACATGCTGCGCTCCAACCGCATCGGCCAGTGGGACCGGGTGCGGAAGATCGGAAAGCCGGTCATCGCCGCGGTCAATGGCTGGTGCCTGGGTGGCGGCTGCGAGCTGGCCATGACGCTGGACCTGATCATCGCCGGCGAGGGCGCAAGGTTCGGCCAGCCGGAGATCAACATCGGCGTCATCCCCGGCGCCGGCGGCACGCAGCGCCTGACGCGCGCCATCGGCAAGGCCGGGCGATGGAGATGATCCTGACCGGCGAGCCGATGGGCGCCGCCGAGGCCCGCGACCGCGGCCTGGTTGCGCGGGTGGTGCCCGATGAGCTGGTCGTAGAGGACGCGCTGGCGCTGGCCGCGCAGATCGCGACCAAGTCGCCGGTGGCGCTGCGACTGGCCAAGGAGGCGGTCAACGCCGCCTACGAGACGGACCTGACCCATGGCCTGGCCCACGAGCGCCGGCTCTTCTACCTGCTCTTCGCGTCGGACGACCAGAAGGAGGGGATGGCCGCCTTCATGGAGAAGCGGAGCCCCGACTTCACGGGCCGATGAGGCCTGGGCAACCCCGAGCGACCAGTCGGCGGCCTGGCGGTGCGCGCTCCGTCCGGCGTGGAGCTGCGGCCGATCGGCCGCGATGACCTGGCCGAGGCGGTGGCCATGGCCCGGGAGCTCCACGGGGCCGCGCCCACGCCGACGACCTGGAGCCGCTGCGCCCGCGCTTCGAAGCGCTGCTCGGATCGGCGCGACGCGACGCCGTTCCTGGCCGAGTCGGGCGGCGACGGCGGTGGGGCTCGGCATTCTCCACTTTCGCCGCCGCCTGAACTTCACCACCTTCGAGGGCTGGATCTCCGAGCTGTTCGTGCGGCCGGAGGCGCGCGGCCGCGGGATCGGCCGCGCGCTGCTGGATGCGCTGATCGCCGAGTGGCGGCTGCGCGGCGGGCATCGCCTGCAGATCCAGGTGCCGGACCAGGCGGCAGCGGCGGAAGCGATGCTGTCACGATGCCGGCTTCGAGGCGTGGATGCTCGACTTCGAGCGGCGCCCGGTCGCTCGCCCGGCCCAGGTGGAGCCGCCGCCGGACGTGAGCCTGCGCCTCGTGGGCGATGCCGACGGCGAGGCGGTAACCGCCCTGCTCTCCGAATTCGGGGCGCCCCGCACGCCACCGCCGGAACGTATGGAAGCGGTGCTCCGCACCTTCGACGAGCACCTGCACCGGGTGGCGACTGGCGAGGCCCGCACCACGGTGGCCGTCCGGAACGGCGACGCGGTCGGTGTCTGCAGCCTGGAGTGGCGCGACCCGTTCTGGACGACCGAGACGCACGCCTGGCTACCCGACCTGATCGTTGCCGAATCGGCGCGTGGCCGGGGGATCGGGTGGGCGCTGCTCGCCGATGCCCTCGAGGCAGGGGCTGCGCAGGGGGCAACGCAGCTGTCCCTGGAATCCGGCCAGACGCGGACGGCGGCGCATCGCCTGTATCGGTCCGGCGGCTTCATCCAGACGGGACAGACCTTCAGAACTGCTGCGGGCCGAACGGTGAGCGACTACCTGCGACGCCTCCCGATTGGCAATCGCGTGTCGACCGCCGCGCTGACCGGCAACGACCTCTGGCCGTTCGACACCGACCTGGAGACTGTGGTGCTCGAGGAACCGCGCATCCCTGAGCCTGCGCGTGCCGGCGAGGGCGGCGTCGAATGCTCGAGTTGCCGGCGGACGCCCGGCTTCGACGTCTGGCAGGACGAACGGTGGGCGGTGGGCATCCCGAACCAGCCTTCCGGCCTGCCGATCCTGGCCGTCCTCATCTCGCGGGCGCACCATGACCTCGAGGACCTGCCGGCCGAGCTGGCGGCCGAGCTGGGACCGATGATCCAGCGCGTCGCACGGGCCATCGGCTCGCTCGAGGACGTCGGCCGCGTTCACGTCAACCGCTGGGGCGACGGCAGCGAGCACTTCCACGTCTGGTTCCTGGCGCGCCCGAAGGGCATGTGGCAGCTGCGCGGCGCGCTGCTCGCGGCCTGGGACGACCTCCTGCCCAAGGTGCCGCAGGACGGAGTGGGATCGCAACCGCCGTGCGGTGGCCGAGCGCATTGGCGGCGGACGGCGGTGAGCTGCTGCTGGCCTAGCCCCCGCCGCCCTCGCGCGGGCGCTGCACCCACCACTCGACGAACTCGCGAGCGCGACCTTCGTCGGCGAAGCGGACCAGCCAGATGTTGGCGTAGGCGTCCGGCAGCGGATCATCCTCGTTCGGATCGTAGTAGGTCCAGCCTTCGATCACGGCCGTGTCGCCATCCACGGCGAGCACCTTGTGTTCGAAGCGCCAACCGGATCCGGAGTCGCCGCGTTCGATCCAGTTGCGTACGACCGTGTCGCGCCCCCGCCACGGCTCGCGATCACGCGGCCACGGGAACGGCGAATAGGTGGCGTCCTCGGTGAAGAGAGCCTCGATGTCCGCAGAGGCGTCGCTCGCCCATGCCTTGCGGTACTGATCGATCCAGCGCTCGACCCCTGCCCGGTCCATGACATCCCTCAAAGCGGTTGGCCGACCGATCGTAGAGCGTTTGGACATCACCAGTCAAGGCGTATTCGATGGTGACGGGCACCGACACGACAGGGTGACGATGTCCTCCGTCGCTAGAATCGGCCCATGGCCGAGGAAACGCCTCCCACGATCCGCAACGAGGTGTCGGAGGGCGTTGCCACCCTGACCCTCAACCGGCCTGAGTCGCTGAACGCATTGAACAGCCAGATGCGCCGCGAGCTGCTGGCCGCGCTGAAGGGGATCGCGCGCGACGACGGGGTGCGCGCCGTGATCCTGACCGGCGAGGGGCGCGGCTTCTGCTCAGGCGCCGACCTGCGAGGCGGCAGCGGCGAACGCGACTTCCGCCAGGTGCTGGAGCGCGAGTACAACCCGCTGATCCGGGCCATCCGCGAGCTTCCCAAGCCCGTCATCGCCGCCGTCAATGGCGTGGCCGCCGGTGCCGGCGTGAGCCTGGCGCTGGCCTGCGACCTCGTCTACGCCGCCGAAGAGGCGACGCTTCATCCAGGCCTTCATCCGCATCGGCCTGGTCCCGGACTCCGGATCCACGCGGACGCTGGTCCGGACGCTGGGCCGCCACCGCGCCGCGCAGCTCATCTTCAGCGGTGATCCGCTGACCGCCGCCGAGGCGCACGCCGCCGGTCTGGTCAACGTGATGCTGCCCGGCGCCGAGATGATGGATGCAGCCCGGCGAAGCCGCAGCCCGCCTGGCCCGGGCGCCAACCAGGGCCATCGGATACGCCAAGCGACTGATCAACTCGGCCGAGGACGCCACCCTCGACGACAGCCTTGCGCTGGAGGCCGCAGCTGCAGGACCTGGCCGGCCGCACCGACGACCACGCCGAGGGCGTGGCCGCCTTCGCGGAGAAGCGGGAGCCGCGCTTCGTTGGCCGCTGAGGGCGGCAGCAGGATCACGCGCCTTGGCGTGCTGGGCGCCGGCACGATGGGGGCCGGCATCGCCCAGGTTGCGGCCACGCGGGCGTCGAGGTTCTGCTGCACGACCCGCTGCCCGGCGCAGTGGAGCGGGCGCGGCAGAGGATCGCTGGCTTCCTGGCCCGGCGCGTCGAGAAGCAGGAGCTGTCGCCCGCTGAGCGCGACGCCGCGCTGGTGCGCATCCGCGCGCGGGTGGCGATCCATGGAGCGCTGGCCGACGCCGAGCTGGTGGTGGAGGCGATCCCCGAGGACCTCGAGCTCAAGCGGCAGGCCTTTCGGCTGCTGGACGCCGCCGCCCCGCCCGAAGACGCTGCTCGCCACCAACACCAGCAGCCTGTCGGTGGCGCGCATCGCGTCCGCCGCCACCAAGCCGGAGCGCGTGCTGGGCATGCACTTCTTCAATCCGGTGCCGCTGATGGCCCTGGTCGAAGTGATCCCCGGACCGCATGACCGACGGCGCTGCGGTCGAGCGAGTGGCGGCCATCGCGCGTCAGCTCGGCAAGGAGCCGGTCGTGGCCGCCGATACGCCGGGCTTCATCGTCAACCGCGTGGCGCGGCCCTTCTACCTGGAGGCGATGCGGATCGTCGGCGAGGGTGCCGCACGCGTGGATGAGGTGGACGAGGCGATGCGACGCATCGGCTTCCGGATGGGGCCGTTCGAGCTCGTCGATGCCATCGGCCTGGACATCAACTTCGCGGTAAGCCAGAGCGTCTACGAGCAGGCCTTCTTCGAGCCACGGTACCGGCCCCACCCAATGCAGCGCACGCTGGTCGATGCCGGTCGGCTCGGCCGCAAGAGCCGTGGCGGTTTCTACGACTACGGGCCCGACGGGGCTCGCGCGGGCGTGTGGTCGGGCGTCGTGCAGCGCCCGGATGGGCCACGAGTTGACCACCTGAGCGAGGAGCAGATCGCGGCGCGCGTCCTCGCCACCATCGTCAACGAGGCCGCCTCAGCCGTGGCCGATGGGGTGGCCACGCCCGCAGCGGTGGACACCGCCATGCGCCTCGGCACCAACTATCCCTCGGGGCCGCTGGAGTGGGGCGAGCGGATCGGGCTGGATCACGTGCTGCACACCCTGGATGCGCTCCATGCGGCCGTGCCGGACGGGCGCTACCGCGCCGTGCCGCTGCTGCGGCAGCTGGCGGAGCGCGGCGGCAGCTTCCTCGGCACCGCGTGATGGAGGTGCTCCTGCCCGATCGGTATCGGGCAGTCGTCTTCGACATGGATGGCCTGCTGCTGGACACGGAGCTGCTCTGGCATCGGGCCGAGACGGACGCTCTTCGCGCGCCACGGCGCCGAGTTCAGCTGGGACGACAAGATGGCGGTCATCGGCTCCAGCTTCAGCTTCACCGCCGACTACTTCGCGGATCGCCTGGGACTCCCGAAGGAGCAGGGTCCGGCGCTGGTCGACGAGATGGTGAGCCTGATGGAGGCCGAGCTGCGCGAGCAGGTGGACAGTCGCCCCGGCGCGGTTGAGCTCGTCGAGCGGCTGCGCGGCCGGACGCGGCTGGGCCTGGCCTCGAACTCGCCGCGCCACCTGGTGGACGCCGCACTGGCCACCGCCCGCATTACCGATGCGTTCGACGCGATCGTCACTTCCGACGACGTGGTCGAGTCCAAGCCGGCTCCCGACATCTACCTCCTGGCCTGCGAGCAGCTGGGCGTCGAGCCGGCCGATGCGCTGGCGCTCGAGGACTCGGCCTCCGGCGTCGCCGCCGCCAAGGCGGCGGGTCTGACCTGCATCGCAGTCCCGCAGTTCGCCGAGACCGATGTCTCCGCCGCCGATCGTGTCATCGACTCGCTGGAGGAACTGCTGGCGGAGACCTAGACTCTGGGCATGTGTCGATCGATCAAGACGCTGCGCACGCTGGACGTGCCAGCCGACGAGGACGAGGTGCGGGCCGCCGCGCTGCAGTACGTGCGCAAGGTGAGCGGCTACCGCAAGCCATCACCCGCCAACGAGGCCGCCTTCGAACTGGCCGTGGACGAGATCGCCCACGCGTCCCGTCATCTGCTGGAGGCCGTCACCGCCACGCACCCGGCTCGCCGCGCGAGCTAGCGCTCAACCGGCGGGATGGTCCGCCGGACGGACGTTCTGGTTCGTGCTGAAGACGTTGTCCGGGTCGTAGCGGGCCTTGATGCGCGCCAGCCGCTCATAGGCTGGCCCGTAGGCTGCGCGCACTCGCTCGTCGCCCTCGTTGCCAACGAAGTTCACGTAGACGCCGCCGGTCGAGAACGGCGCCAGGGCATCGAAGGTCCCGCGAGCCCAGGCGATGACCTCGTCGTCGGCGCGGGGTCGTCGTCAACGCCATTGATGTTGATGATGAACGGCGCCTCCCGGTGCGGATAAGCGGTCGCGTCGTTGGCGACCTGCCCGATCGCGCCGCCCAGCTGCCCGCATCAGCGAGTAGGACCACGGTTGGGGAGCACGCAGGTGGTGATCGACCGCGGCCTCGATGGTCGTCGTCGGTCAGC
The DNA here is from genome assembly GCA_963783495.1 of uncultured Chloroflexia bacterium. Classification (GTDB taxonomy): domain Bacteria; phylum Chloroflexota; class Limnocylindria; order QHBO01; family QHBO01; genus DASSCW01. The sequence goes on along the minus strand of CAWANT010000005.1, from coordinate 218,823 downwards.
CCGGCCAGGTAGTGCGACTTCCAGTAGTAGCCGTTCCGCGGCGGGACGCTGGCGTCGAACATCGACTGGTGCACGGTGAAGGGCTTGCGCGCGATGGAGTCGTACAGCGGCGTGCCAAGGGCGCGCAGCGGCGCCAGCAGCGCGTCATCATCGACCGGATCGCCGACGAAGCAGACGCCGATGCCCACCATGCGGCGCCCGTGCGCCTCGGCCGGCAGGACCGGCAGCGGCAGGACCGTGCGCAGCGCGACGATGGTGGTGAGTTCTCCGGCGACTCGGCCGCCCAGTCGCGGTAGGCGCGCAGGATGCGCACGGCGTCCTCCATCGGGAAGGCCAGCATGCCGGCCAGGACAGCCTCGGGCACCGGCACGGTGGCGAACTCGAAGCGGGTCACGATGCCGAAGTTGCCACCCCCGCCGCGGAGCGCCCACAGCAGGTCCGGGTCGGTCGCCTCGTCGACCTCTGCCAGGCTGCCATCGGCCAGGATGGCCTCCGCGCCGACCAGGCGGTCGCAGGTGAGACCGTGGGCACGCATCAGCCAGCCGATGCCGCCGCCCAGCGTCAGGCCTGCCAGGCCGGTGGTGGTGTTGATGCCGATGGGCACCGCCACGCGTTGAGGCACGGTGGCGGCGTCCAGGTCGCCGAGCAGCGCGCCCGGCTCGACGCTGACGCGGCTGCGGTCGGCGCTCAGATGGACGCCGCGCCGCAGCCCGTGGTCGATCACCACGCCGTCGTCCACCAGCGCGCTGCCCGATACGTTGTGGCCGCCGCCCATGATCGAGATCGGCAGGTCGCGCTCGCGGGCGAAGGCCAGGGCGCGACGCGCATCCTCGGTGCTGGCGCAGCGCGCGAACAGCGCCGGGCGGCGGTCGATCATCCGGTTCCAGATGCTGCGCCGCTCCTCATAGCCCGCCTCGCCGGGCAGCACCAGCTCGCCCTGCGAACGAGTTGGCGAGCGAACCGATCTCGGCGCGGCTCAATACGCTGCAGCTCCCGGGTGGCCATCCGGCCAAGTCTAGGACGCGTTCAGCCCGCCGCGAACGCCTCCACCGCCGCCTCGACGGCACGCTGGTCCTCTTCCGCGGAACCGCCGCTGACCCCGATCGCGCCGACCAGGACGCCGTTCCGCTCCAGCGGCATGCCGCCGGCGAAGACGATCATGCGGCCACCGGCCAGCGAGTCGTAGCCGTAGAACTCGGCGCCCGGCTGGACCAGCGGTGCCAGGTCGCGCGTCGGCATGCGATTGACGAGCGCCGTGTAGGCCTTGTCCGGGGCCAGCCGCACGCCCACCAGGTCGGCGCCGTCCATCCGGGCGAAGGCCACCAGCTGGTCGCCGGCATCGACGACCGCCACGGACATCGCCACCTGCATGGCGGCGGCTTCCGCTTCGACTGCCGCGATCATCCGGCGCGCCGCGGCCAGCGTGAGGCCCGCCGCCTGCGAAGCCGTCGGCCCGCGCCAGCTATCGACGATTTCGGGCTGACCCTCTGCGTCGCTCATGCCTGACGCCGCCCCAACCGGAAGGCGATCAGCGTCAGCGTGACGGTGCCGGCCATCAGGATCACGGCCATCGCGATCAACACGGGCAGCCGCTGCGCGAACCGCAGCTGCCCGTAGAGGAAGACGGGGAACGTCGGATCGCCGCCGGCCAGGAAGAGGGCAATCGCGACCTCGTCGAATGAGACGATGAAGCAGGTGAGCCAGGCGGACAACAGCGCCGTCCCGATCAACGGCAGCACCACCGTCCGCAGCGTCGTGAGGTAGCTGGCGCCCAGGTCCATGGCCGCGTCCTCCAGCGCCGGATCCATGCCCGACATCCGAGCCAGCAGGATCAGCGTGGCGAATGGCAGCGCAATGACCACGTGCCCCGCGCCGATGGTGAGCAGCGAACGCGGCAGGTCCACGAACGAGAAGAGCAGGAACAGCGACACGCCCAGCACGATGAACGGGACCACCAGCGGCAGCACCGCCAGGGCCAGCAGCGGCGTGCGGCCGCGGAACCGGAACCGGATGAAGGCGATGCTGACTGCCAGGCCGAGCGCCGTTGCCACCGTGGCCGAGCCGACAGCGACCACCAGGCTGTTGCGCGCCGCCTCCAGCAGGGCGGCATCGGCGAAGGCCTCGCCGTACCAGTCGAGCGTCAGCTCCTCCAGGGGGAAAGTCAGGATCGTGTTGCCATTGAACGAGAAGAGGAAGAGGAGGCCGATCGGGAAGTAGAGGAGGACCAGCATCAGGACGTAGGCCGTGCCCAACGGCACCGGCGTTCGCCCCACGCCGATGGCGCGGTTGACCGCTCATGCCAGCCTCCGCAGGTCGATCAGGCGCACGGCGATCGCCACCAGCACCATGGTCAGCACCAGCATGATCACCGCCGCGGCCGACCCCGATGCCCAACTGGCGGCGCGACCGAAGAAGTCCTGGATGAGCTGGCCGTACATGTAGGTCTCGCTGCCGCCGACCAGCCGCGGCGTGACGTACTCTCCGACGCTGGGGATGAAGACGAGGAAGAACGAAGCCACCGCGCCGGGCAGGCTGAGTGGCAGCGTGACGCGAGCGAACCGCGTCCACGGACCGGCGCCCAGGTCAGCGGCCGCCTCGAGCTGGCGGATGTCGATCCGGCTCATGGCGGCGTAGATCGGCAGGGCCGCGAACGGGATCCAGGCGTACGTGAGTGTCACCACCACCGCGGCACGCGAGTAGATGAGCAGGTCCAGCGGCTCCTCCGTGAGCCCCAGCCATTCCAGGAACGAATTGATCGCTCCGTGCTGCCCCAGCATCAGGCGCCAGGCCATCACGCGCAGCAGGAAGCTGACCGCGAACGGCACCAGCAGCAGGGTCAGGTACAGCGGTGCCCGCCGGCCCGGCGCGGAAGGTCAGGAAGTAGGCGACCGGATAGGCGAGCACGACCGCCGTCAACGCAACGATCAGCGCCATGAGAGCTGATATGCCCAGCTGGCGCAGATAGGCGGGCGTCTCGAAGATGCGCTGGTACTGCACCAGCGATGGCGTCCAGGGATCGTCGAAGCTGAGCGGGCCCGGTTCGGGGCGCAGGCTGATCATGGCGATCAGCCCGACCGGAATCACGAGGAAGAGCGCCAGCCAGACGTACGGTGGCAGCGCCAGGAATCGGAGGACGCCGCGGCGGCCCAGCATCCGTCCGAACCGTGCGCCGCGGCGTCGCGTCAGCGAAGGACTATTCGGCCTTCACCCTGGTCCACATTGCCGTCCACGCGTCGCGCTGCTCAGCGGTGACCGGGGGCGTGAAGTTGGTTGACTCCAGGATCGACGGATCGTCGATGCCGAAGGCCTCGATCAGGACCGCATCCTCGATGGCTGCCATAACGTCGCTGTTCGCGCAGCCGTAGTAGAACTCCGTCACGGCGTTGCTGCAGGTCAGCTCGGCCAGCTTGGCGTCCAGGAACTGGAGCGCCAGCTCAGGGCTGTCGCTGGTAGCGCTGATGCCGTACAGCCCCACCCACGAGTTGCGCCCTTCCTCCGGGTTGGCATAGGCAACGGGCGCGCCCTCGTAGAGGGCTGCCGCGTAGCAGCCCTGCCAGGCGTAGGCGACCCAGATGTCACCGCTGATGACCTCCGGGCACAGGTTCTCGTACTCGCGAATCCCAGTAGTGCAGGTTCAGCGGCTTCTGGTCCTTCCAGTCCTGCTCGATCTGCGGCCAGCTGCTCGTCGGTGATGGCAGTCTCGTCCCAGCCATTGATGTAGGCTGGACACCGTCACCGCGGCGGGACCGTCATCCCACATCGCGATGTGCTGGTCGTAATCGGCATCGAAGAGGACGTCCCAGCTGGTGACCTCCGGCGACCTGGTCGGTGTTGTACAGGATCGAGGTGAAGCCCCAGTCCCACGGGAGGTAGTACTGCTTCCCGTCGATCTGGCCCAGCGCCTTCATCTCGTCCGGCACCTTGTCCCAGTTCGTCAGCTTGCTGGTGTCGATCTCCTGGACGAGGCCCTCGTCGACGTAGAACTGCTGCCAGCCGGTGTAGAAGTGGAAGACGTCGGCTTCGCTGCCGGCCTCCATCAGGCTCAGGATGTCCGCGTCGTTGATGCCGAACTCGAACGTCGACGTCGGTGTCGGGGTTGGCGTCGGCGAAGTCGATCCAGAAGTCCGGAGCCTCGTAGCCGGCCCACTCCAGGACCAGCAGCTCGTTCGGCTCCGGTTCAGCCTGGCTCTGGCGCCTCGGCAGATCCCCTAGCGCTGGCGCTTGGCGAGGCACCGCCGCCGCAGGCGGCAAGGACCAGCGCCAGGCCGGCCAGTGCGGCCAGCCCGCGGCGCGTGGTTCGGTACTGGATGTTCATGCTCGGGTCGAACCTCCACCTTCCTGTCCTGACGGATCCCGCCTGAAGCAATACTGCAGGCGGGATGGTAGGCCCGCGTCGCACCGCGGGTCAATCAATTGGCACCTGGCCGACGGGCTGGCCCGAAACCGGCTTCCCAGCGCCGAACCGGTAACCGAGCAGACGCGGCAGGCTCGCGAAGAACCGCACCGGGGCCGATGGGCGTCGGCCGGCGTCCTCCGCCTCGTCACGACGGATCAGTGCCTCGCGCACCACGCGCACGCCGGCGAAGCGCACGGGCTCCGGCGGGAAGCCGCGCACTGCGGCGGTCCACGATCGGCAGCCGGGCAAGCTCCCCCTGGGGCTCGTCGACGAGCCCTGCCAGCACGCGGCCGGCGAAGACGGCCGGAGCCACGCCGTTGCCGGAGTAGCCATGCGCGAAGTGAACGCGCCCGCCATGGCGTGACCCGATCATCGGCAGCCGGTCCGGGCTGATGTCGATCGGTCCGCCCCACGCGTCCTCGATGGGGACGTCGGCCAGGATGGGGAAGAAGCGGCGCAACGATGCTCGAGCCCGCTCCTCGGCACGTGGATCGGAGTCGTAGCGACGGTCGACGCGGCCCCCGAAGCCGGCTGCTCCCACGCCGGCGCCAAAGGCCAGGCGCCCGTCGGGCGTGGTGCGGAAATAGTGGACGGTGAAACGGGCGTCGGCGATCGCCTCGCCGCCGGTCCAGCCCAGCTCGGCGAGCCGTCCCGGGATGGGCTCGGTCAGCACGATATGGCTGCCCCACGCGAGCAGCGAGGTGGCGAAGTCGCGCCAGCCTGCCGCCCACGCGTTCAGGGCCAGTATCACCTGCTCGGCTGCCACCCGGCCGCGGTCCGTCTCGAGTTGGACAGGCGCACCCGGGCGGAGACGCGTCACCCGTGTCCCTTCCAGGAAGGTCACGCCGCGAGCCGCCAGTGCGCGCCGCAGGCCCCGCGCCAGCCGAGCTGGCTGGATCGTCGCCGCATTCGGCATGAGCGCTCCGCCGCGCATCGCCGGCGAGGCGCACCGCGCCTGGATCTCGGCCGGCGTGAGCTCCACGTACTCCTCCGCCACGCCCAATCCGGCGCACGCCGCGACTGCCGAACGCCATTCGCCGTCCTGGGCAGCCGAGGCGCTGACCCGCAGGTAGCCCGCGCGCCGGTACCAGGCGTCGACATCGTTCGTCCGGCACCAGTCAGCGATGGTGCCGACCGCGTCGTCCACCATGTGCGCCAGGTGGAGGGCGTGCGTCCGGACCGAAGCGATCGAGCAGGTAAGGCAACTGATCCCACCAGCCGTGGACGAAGCCGCCGTTGCGTCCGCTGGGTCCACCGCCGCAGATGCCCTGCTCGATGAGTGCAATTCGGGCATCGGGCTGGCGTTCGGCCAGCCACCAGGCTGTCCATAGGCCGGTGTAGCCGCCGCCAACGATCGCGACGTCGAACGGCCGCCCCAGGTCGTCCGCGGCTCGGCGTCTCGGGCGCATCCTCGTTGGCGAGGGCCTCCTGTAACCACCAGCCGACTGCGCGCGGTGCCTCCGCCACCTGGGCCCTCGCTGAAGTACTGCTTAAGTCCGGCCGATGCTACGTGCCCGGCGTCCGCGGGGTCAATGGCTGTGCGCCGGCCGCTTAGAATCGGCCCATGGCCGCCGAAGAGATCCAGATCGGCCGCAGCCTGCGCGACGCGCGCCGCCGCCGTGGCCTGACGTTGAAGGCGGTCGCACAGGAGGCAGCCGTCACCGAGAGCTTCCTGTCGCAGGTCGAGCGCGACATCGCCAGCCCATCGATCGCCACCCTGCGGCGCATCGCCGTTGCGCTGGGCACCACCATCGGCACCTTGCTGGACAGCGCCGGCCCGCACGGCCGCCTGGTGCGAAAGGGCGAGCGACGGGTCATCGGCTACGCGGGCCTTGGCGCGCGAGACGAGTTCCTGACCGACGGGGCGAACGCCCGGTTGCAGGTGATCGAGTCGTTCATCGACCCGGGCGGCGGCACCGGCCCCGACGCGTACGCCCACGAGTCGGACGAGGAGTGCCTGATCGTGCTCGAGGGCTGCCTGGAGCTGTGGGTAGGCGACGAGCACTATCGGCTCGACGCTGGCGACGCCATCCGCTACTCGAGCCGCGTCGCCCACCGCAACCAGAACCCCGGTCCGGGCGTCGCCCGGGTCGTCTTCGTCCTGACCCCTCCCTCGTTCTAGGGCATCGGCCGGGCGGTGCTACGATCGGCCCGGTGAGGACCGATCCAGCCCGTACCCCCGTCGTCGTCGACGGCCTGCGCACGCCCTTCGGCCGCTACGGGGGCGCCCTGCGCGAGGTCCGGCCGGATGACATGGCCGCGCACGTCATCAGCGCTCTGCTCGATCGGACCGGCATCGACCCCGCGACGGTCGACGATGTCATCCTGGGTGCAGCCAACCAGGCGGGGGAGGACAACCGCAACGTCGGCCGCATGGCCGCGCTCCTGGCCGGCATGCCGGTCGAGGTCCCCGGGGCCACCGTCAACCGCCTCTGTGGATCGGGCATGAACGCCGTCATCAACGCCGCCCACGCCGTGGTCGCGGGCGACGGATCGGTCTTCGTGGCCGGTGGCGTCGAGTCCATGACCCGGGCGCCGTTCGTGATGGCCAAGCCGTCCGCCGCCTTCCCGCGCGGTGAGCAGACCCTGTACGACACGACCCTGGGCTGGCGCTTCACCAACCCGCGCCTGGCCGACGCCTACTACCCCTACTCCATGGGCGAGACCGCGGAGAACGTGGTCGAGCGCTGCGGCGTGAGCCGCGAAGACCAGGACGCTTTCGCGCTGGAGTCGCACCACCGCTGGGCGGCCGCCCACGAGGCCGGCCGCTTCGCGGATGAGGTGGTCCCGATCACCGCTCCCGCCGGCCGGAAGGGCGAGCAGGCTGAAGTCGCCCGCGACGAGCACCCGCGGCCGGACACCACACCCGAGCAGCTGGCCGCCCTCAAACCCGCCTTCAAGCGCGATGCCTCCGGATCCGTGACAGCGGGCAACTCGTCGGGCATCAACGATGGCGCCGCGGCGGTGCTGGTCACGTCCGAGTCGCGCGCAGCGGAGCTCGGCCTGCGACCGATCGTGCGCATGGTCTCCTCCGCGGTGGCCGGCGTGGACCCGGCGACCATGGGCCTGGGGCCGATTCCCGCGTCACGCCTGGCGCTGGAACGTGCCGGTATGAGCGTCGACGAGCTGGACCTGGTGGAGCTGAACGAGGCGTTCGCCGCGCAGGCCATCCCTGTGATCCGCGACCTCGGCCTGGACCCGGAGAAGACCAATGTCAACGGCGGGGCCATCGCCATCGGCCATCCGCTGGGCGCATCAGGCGCACGGCTGGTCGCCACCCTCGCGCACGAGATGCGGCGCCGCGGTGCGCGCCACGGCCTGGCGACCATGTGCATCGGCGTGGGGCAGGGGATCGCCAGCGTCTGGGAGGCGGTCGAGTAGTGGCGGAGGCCACCGAGCGCGGGATCGTGGTGCGCGGCGAGGCGACCGTGCGTCGGGTCCCGGACCTCGCCGTCGTGTCGCTGGCGGTGAGCGTGATGGACAAGGACGCCGGTCGGGCGCGGGACGAAGCCAACCGGCGGGCATCGGCCATCCTGGAGCGCCTGCGCGGGCACGGACTGCCGGACGGCGACGTCCAGGCAACCTCGCTGATGGTGCATCCGACCTACGACTACAGCCGGGGCAAGCCGAAGATCACCGGCTACGAGGCTGCCCGCCCGATGACATTGCGCATCAAGGAGATCAGCCTGCTCGGCCCGATCCTGGACGGCCTGGCCGATGATGGCGCCACCCAGGTGCATGGCACCTCGATGGAGCTCGCCGAACCGGAGGCTGCGGCGCACGAGGCGCTGGCCGATGCGGTCGCGGTGGCGCGCGCGCGGGCCGGAGCGCTCGCGAAGGCCGCCGGACTGGCCCTCGGCGAGCCGATCCGGATCGAGGAGGGCGGCGAGAATGGCGCCGTGCCCTTCCCGCGCGGCGCCATGATGCGTATGGCGGCTGACGAGTCGGCGCCGACCGAGGTGGCTGCGGGCGAGATCGAGATCTCGGCGTCCGTCAGGGTCTGGTTCGCCCTCGGCTAGTCGACCGGAGTCAGCGTCCAGGAGATGATCCGCGCGACCTGGATGATGGTCGCCGCACCGAACGGCTCGGTCCACTCGGCGTATTGCGGGTACTTGGCGCGTAGCTGCAGCATCGCCTCCTCGCGCTCGGCCCCGTCCTCCACCACGCGACCCTCGCCGTCCGCGCGCACCCACCAGATCTGCTCCCACGACTCCTCGTACGCATCGACCAGGAGAGACACCGCGGGATTGGCGGCGATGTTCCGATGACGCAGCAGGTCCAGGCCGCGCTTCGGCTTGGGATCGGCGATCGCCCGCACCACCTCGCCATCGAAGGCGAACACGATCGGCACGATATGCGGGCGCCCATCGGCGCGAACGGTGGCCAGCCGCGCGATGCGAGCCGCCGCCAGGCGGCGCCGCGCCTCGTCTGGCGGGAGCGGAGGCATCGGTCCCTAGGAGAGGCGGAGCCGGGGGAGCACCTTCTCGCCGAAGGTGGCGATGAAGTCGGCCTGGTCGCGTCCCACGTTGTGGAGGAAGATCGAGTCGAAGCCCATGTCGACGTAGGCCTGCAGTGCCTCGAGGTGCTCGTCGAGATCGGCGCTGATCAGCATCCGGTTGGCGAAGTTCTCGATCCGGACCAGCTTGGCCATATTCGCGAAGTCCTCGGGATTCTTGATGTCCTGCTTCGGGAACGGCATGCCGCCGTTCGGCCACTCGCGCAGCGCGTTGTCCTCCGCCTCCTGCTGGGTCGGCGCCCAGGAGACGTGCACCTGCAGCTGAGTGGTCATGGCCTCGGAATCCTTGCCGGCCTCGGTGGCGCCCTCGCGGAAGCGGTCCCACAGCATGGCGATCTTCTCGTCGGCGGCCCCGACGGTGATGATCCCGTCGGCGTACTTGCCGGTGCGCTTCGCGTTCACCGGACCTGCGGTCGCCACCAGGATGGGCACCGGCTGCTCCGGGATGGTGTAGAGGCGCGCTGACTCGAGCGTGAAGTACTCGCCGTCATGCTTCACCACCTTTCCGCTGAAGAGCTTGGTGATGACCTCGATCGCCTCGAACATCATGGCGCTGCGGATGCCGACCTCCGGCCACTCGCCGCCGATGACGTGCTCGTTCAGCGCCTCCCCGGCGCCCAGCCCCAGCCACACCCGTCCGGGGTACATGGCGCCCAGCGTGGCCGCGGCGTGGGCGATCACGGCGGGGTGGTAGCGGAAGCCGGGGCAGGTCACCGCCGTCCCGAAGGGCAGCGAGGTCCGCTGCCCCAGCGCGCCCATGAAGCTCCAGGCGAAGGCCGCCTGCCCCTGCTGCGGGGTCCACGGATGGAAGTGCTCGCTGACCTGGAAGCCGGCGCTGAAGCCTGCCGCCTCCGCCTGCTCCGCCCAGTCGAGGAGGTCGGTCGGATGGAACTGCTCGAGCATGCAGGCGTAGCCGATCTTCGTCATGCGCACAGCGTACCCTCAGAAGCCGATGCGCCTGGACCGATACACCCGCGTCGCCGATTTCCTCGCCGCCGCCGGCGACTTCCTGGCCGCGCGGGAGGCGGAGCACAACCTGATCCTGGGCATCAGCTCCAGCCTCGCGAACGACCCCGACGGGGATGAGCCGGAACCCTACCTGGTGGCGGTCAGTGATGGCGACCGGTTGCTGGGGGCCGCGGTGCGGACGCCGCCGCACAACCTGATCCTGTCCGAGGTCGACGACCCGGATGTTCCGCGCCTGCTCGTCGAGGACCTGGCGCACGGGGAGCTCCCCGGCGTGGTTGGTCCACCGCAAGCCATCACGACCTTCGCCGATGCATGGAGCGCGCGACACGGTGGCAGCTGGCGCGAGTTGCGCGCCGAGCGCATCTACCGGCTTTCGCGTCTCGACCTGCCGCGAGCGGCGGCCGGCGACGCACGACTGGCGCTGCCTTCCGACGAACCCCTGGTGCTGGACTGGCTGCTGGCCTTCGGCATCGCGAGGCGCTCGAGGATGCAGACGAGCGGCCTGATCCGCCGCGGGACTGGACGACTGGCGAGCGGGGACGGCGGCGGTACTGGCTGTGGGAGCTCGACGGTCGGCCGGTGTCGCTGGTCGGCGCCGGGGGTGAGACGCCCAACGGCATCCGGATCGGTCCCGTTTACACCCCGCCCGAGGAACGGGGCCGCGGCTTTGCCAGCAACCTGACCGCCTCGGTCAGTCGCACCGTGCTGGACGAGGGCCGTCGGTTCTGCTTCCTCTACACGGACCTGGCCAACCCGATCAGCAATCGGATCTACCAGGCCATCGGCTACCAGCCGGTGGCGGATGCACTCATGGTGGCCTTCGAGGGCTGAGGATCAGGAGCTGGGCGGGTCCCAGGCTCGGCGGCGGTCCATGGCCAGCCAGTCGCCGCGCAGGATCGACATCAGGTGCACGTCATGGTGTTCGCCGCGATGGAATCGGTGGCGCCGCAGGACCGCATCGGTCCGGAAGCCGGCCTTCTCGTAGGACCGCTGGGCGCGCGCGTTGTAGTCGAAGACGTGCAGGTAGATGCGCTCCAGGCGGAGCTCGCCGAAGCCGAAGTCGACCAGGCAATTGAGCGCCATCGGTGCCCAGGCCCTTGCCCTGGTCGGCCTTCTCGGTGATGGTGATCGCCATCTCGGCGCTGCCGTTCTCGCGGTCGATGTCGCGCAGCGTGATCGTTCCCGACCCGGCGATCATCGGCCAGCAGGCAGATGGCGAACGACAGCCGCGGTCTTGCCCTGCTGCGAAATGAGCTGCTGCGCGAATTCGGCGGCGCCCTCCGCGCTGATGGGCGTCTTCAGCCCAAGGAAGTGGCCGGTGTCACGGTCGCTGACCGCGGCCGCGTCCTCGATGAAGTCAGCCTTGGTGATGGCCCGCAGCCAGACGCGCTCGCCGCGAAGCATGGGCGCATGGGGATTGGTGGGCTGCGCGTCCGGCATGACCCGATGATAGCCAGCGCGATCCGAGCGGGCGGTTGCGTGCCGGCCCGCCCGCGCGTACCGTGCGATCACGATGGATCGGGCCCTGATCGACTGGTATCGGCGCTTCCCGGAGGGCTGGTGGGGATACCACTGGTCAATGCCCCAGCCGATGAGCGCGGTCGAGATCATCGGCTCCGGCAGCCTGGATGCGCGCCTGATGGCCACCCTCTGGGCGCTCATGGTCGCGCCGCCGCGGCGTGATGCTGGCAAGCGAGGCGCCGCAGGCCGGCAAGACCACGACCCTCTCCGCCCTGGTCGACTTCCTGCCCGATCACACGGTCGGCGTCTTCCTCCGCGGCTGGCGCGCAGGACATGGACTGGACCGATGAGATCGGGCCCGATCGCGGCTTCCTGCTGATCAACGAGATGAGCGACCACCTGCCGATCTACGTCTGGGGCCCGAACGCGCGCGCGGCGTTGCGCCTGGCCGGCTCCGGCTACGGCTTCGGCGGCACCATGCATGCCGACTCGCTGGAAGAGGCGCTGGACTGCCTGCGAGGCGAGCTGGGCGCCACCGATCCGGACCTGGCCGGCCTGACCGTCTACCTGCAGTACTCCGCCTACCGCACGCCGGCCGGCATGTACCGCCGGGTGGAGGAGGCATGGCACCTGCGGACCGATGGCACCGGCGCGCTGGCTCCCGTCCGGCTGGCGGCTATCGAAGGCGGACGATCGCCCCGACTGACCGGGGCGCAGCGACTGCCCGTCCCGCCGACGCTTGCCGGCGATGGTGGCCGTCGAGGCCGCCCGCTGGTCCACGACCCGGATGCGTACGCCGTGCTGGCCGGGTCGCTGGGCCTTGCCGCCTCCGAGCTGGAGGCCGAGCTGGCCGAGCGCGCCGCGTTCCTCACCGCCCTTGCCGACCGCGGCATCTGCGCGCCGCCGGACGTCGCGCAGGCCCTGACCGCGTATCCCAGTCCTGCCCGCCACCGCGTCCGAAGGAGCCACGCGCATGACCGACCGACCGAGCCAGACCACGCTGGGCGAGCTGCGTGCCGAGGGCTACCGGCCGCGCAGCGTCAAGGAGGAGATGCGCGCCAACCTGCTGGGTCGGCTGCGCGACGGCGTGCCGTTCCTGCCCGGCATCCTGGGCTACGAGGACACGGTCCTGCCGCAGATCGAGAACGCGGTGCTGGCCGGCCAGGACATCATCCTGCTGGGCGAGCGCGGACAGGCCAAGAGCCGCATCGCCCGCTCGCTGGTGGCGCTGCTGGACGAATGGGTGCCGGAGGTGGCCGGGGCGGAGCTGCACGACGATCCGCTGCGACCGGTCAGCGCCTACGCCCGGGCCGTGGTGGCCGAGGAGGGCGACGGCGACGCCCGTGGCCTGGCTGCATCGCGACGACCGGTATGGCGAGAAGCTCGCCACGCCCGGACATCACCATCGCCGACCTGGTCGGCGAGGTCGATCCGGTCAAGGTGGCCGAGGGCCGCTACCTGTCCGACGAGCTGACCATCCACTACGGCCTGCTGCCGCGCACCAACCGCGGCATCTTCACCCTGAACGAGCTGCCCGACCTGGCCGAGCGCATCCAGGTGGGCCTGCTCAACCTGATGGAGGAGCGCGACGTCCAGATTCGCGGCTACAAGGTGCGCCTGGAGCTGGACCTGTTCGTCATCGCCTCGGCCAACCCGGAGGACTACACCTCGCGCGGCCGCATCATCACGCCGCTGAAGGACCGCTTTGGCGCGCAGATCCGCACCCATTACCCGGAGGATCCGGAGGTCGAGATCGCGATCGTCGAGGCTGAGCAGACGTCGTTCGACGACGCGGCGGCGACATCGGTCCCGGTGCAGGTGCCCGGCTTCATGCGCGAGGTGGTGGCCGAGCTGTCGCAGCTGGCGCGTCGCTCGTCGGAGGTCAGCCAGCGCTCCGGGGTCAGCGTGCGGGTGACGATCGCCAACCACGAGACGCTGATGGCCGCCGCGCTGAAGCGGGCGGTGCGACTGGGCGAGCCGGTGGCGGCGCCGCGCATCAGCGACCTGGCGGCGGTGGTGGCGTCCACGGCGGGCAAGATCGAGCTGGAGACGCTCGGCGACGAGACGCGCGAGGAGAAGGTCATCGAGAAGCTGGTGCAGCGCTCGGTGGCCAACGTCTTCAACCGCCACTTCGCCCTCTCCGAGCTGGTGCCGCTGATCGAGCGCTTCGAGGCCGGGGCGCAGGCGGAGGTGGGAGAAACCGTGCCGTCCTCCTCCCACGAGCTCCTGGTCAGCGAGATTCCGGAGCTGCGCCGCGCGGTCGGACGCCTGGACGTGGGCGAGTCGCCCGCGGGCGTGGCCAGCGGGGTCGAGTTCGTGCTGGAGGGCCTGCACCTCAACCGTCGGCTCAACAAGGAGCGGCGTGGTGGCGGTGTCCGCTACGCCCGCTGACCGTTCGGCCGCCGAGCCTCATGACGGGCTGCTCACGCGTGAGCATGTATCGCTACTCCCGCTGGGACGGCAGCCAGCAGCTGCCGCCGTTCGACGCCGATGACGTGCTGGACGCGCTGGCGGAGGACGTGCTGGCCGAGGGCGACGTGCGGCGCGCCCTGCAGCGGCTGATGCAGCGCGGCCTGCGCGGCACGCGCGGCGGCGACCTGCCCGGCCTGCGGCGGATCGTGGATCGGCTGCGCGAGCGCCGGCAGGCCGAGCTGGAGCAGAGCCACCTGGAGGGCGTGCTGGACGAGCTGGCCGAGCGGGTGCAGGGGATCGTGGAGCAGGAGCGCGAGGGGATCGACCGTCGCGTGGCCGACGCGGAGCGGGACGCGCTGGACGCGGCGCCCGGCGAGGCACAGGACCAGGCGCGGATGGCCGAGCAGCGTCCTGCAGCGGGCCGCGCAGCAGCGACGGGACCGGCTGGACGCGCTGCCGCCCGACCTCGCCGGGCAGCTGCACGCGCTGCGCGACTACGAGTTCATGGATCCCGGCGCGCGCGACGCCTTCAACCAGCTCACCGACGAGCTGCGGCAGCAGCTGCTGGAGACCTTCTTCCAGGGGCTGAAGGAGGGCGTGGCCGGCCTCTCGCCGGAGGACCTGGACGGCGTGCGCGAGATGGTGCGCGACCTCAACTCGCTCCTCGAGAAGCACGCCTCCGGCGCCGATACGCGCGCCGAGTTCGACGCGTTCATGGCGCGCCACGGGCAGTACTTCCCGCCGGGCATCAGCAACGTCGACGAGCTGATCGACCACCTGCACCGGCAGGCCTCGCAGATGGCCTCGCTGCTGGCCAGCATGAGCCCGCAGATGCGATCCGAGCTGCAGCAGATGATGGACGACCTGCTGCGCGACGACCGCCTGCGCTGGGACATGGCGCGCCTGGCCGGCACGCTTGCAGGCGCTGCGCCCCGACCAGCCCTTCGGCGAGCCATACCCGTTCTCGGGCGACGAGCCGATGGGCCTGGTGGACGCCCTGGCCGCCATCGACCGGCAGCAGCAGTACGACGCGCTGGAGCAGGAGCTGCTCGGCGCGCGCGACCCCGACGCGCTGGAGCGGCTGGACGCCGACCTGCTGCGCCAGCTGGCCGGCGAGGAGGCGCAGGACGACCTGGAGCGGCTGCGGGAGCTGACGCGCGCCCTGGAGGAGGCCGGGTACCTGGAGCGGGACGGCGGGCGGCTGGAGCTGACCCCGCGCGCCGCCCGCAAGCTCGGCATGCGCGCGCTGGCCGACATCTTCAGCCGGCTGCGCCGCGAGTCGCTGGGCGGCCACCCGCTGCCGAGCGCGGGCGGCGGCGGCGAGCCGACCGACGAGACGAAGCGCTTCGAGCACGGCGACGCCTTCGCGGTGGACCTGAACCGGACGCTCTTCAACGCCATGGCGCGCGGCGGGCCCGGGACGCCGGTCCGGCTGGCGCCGGACGACTTCGAGGTGCGCCGAACCGAGGAGACCACGGTCAGCTCGACCGTGCTGCTGCTCGACATGAGCCGCTCGATGCTGCTGCGCGGCTGCTCGACCGCCGCCAAGCGCGTGGCGATGGCGCTGCACACCCTGATCCACACCAAGTACCCGCGGGACCGGCTGTACGTGGTGGGCTTCGCCTACTACGCCCGCCAGATCAAGCCGGAGGCGATCGCCACCCTGTCACCGTACGAGTTCGAGTACGGCACCAACCTGCAGCACGCGCTGATGATCGCCAGGCAGCTGCTGGGACGGCGCAGCGGCGGCAACAAGGAGATCGTGGTCATCACCGACGGCGAGCCGACCGCCCACATCGCCAACGGGCAGGTCGAGTTCGCCTACCCGCCCACCATCCGCACCATGCAATCCACCCTGCGCGAGGTCGGCCGGGCGACGAAGGAGGGGATCGTGATCAACACCTTCATGCTGGAACGATCCCGCTACCTCTCCGAGTTCGTCGACCTGATGAGCCGCATCAATCGCGGCCGCGCCTTCTACGTCGAGCCGGAGCACCTGGGCGAGTACGTGCTGGTCGACTACGTCAGCCGCAAGACCAAGCGCGTCGCCTAACGCATGACGAGGCCGCTGAAGGTCGGCGTCCAGCTGCCCGAGGTCGAGTACGTGGCCTCCTGGCCGCAGCTGCGCGAGATGGCGCGCACCGCCGAGGCGATCGGGCTCGACTCGGTCTGGCTCGGCGACCACCTGCTCTACCGCTGGGAGGACGCGCCGTCGCGCGGGCCGTGGGAGGCGTGGACCTCCCTGACCGCCATCGCGGCGGTGACCGAGCGCGTGCAGATCGGTCCGCTGGTGGCCTGCACCAGCTTCCACAACCCCGCCATGCTCGCCAAGAAGGCGGCGACGCTGGACGAGATCAGCGGTGGCCGCCTGGTCCTGGGCCTGGGCGCCGGCTGGAACGAGACCGAGTACTCGCGCCTTCGGCTTCCCGTACGACCATCGGGTCAGCCGCTTCGAGGAGGCGTTCACCATCATCCGCACGCTGCTGCGCGACGGCCGCTGCGACTTCGACGGCACCTACTACCAGCTGCGGGACTGCGAGCTGCTGCCGCGCGGGCCGCGGCCGGACGGCCCGCCGCTGATGGTCGGCTCGGACGGGCGAGCGGATGCTGGGCATCACCCTGCCGCACGTCCAGGCCTGGAACGCCTGGTTCGCCTGGTTCGACAACCGCGTCGACCGCTACCGGGAGCTGCGTGGCCGCATTGACGCCGCCTGCCGCGCGGCCGGTCGCGATCCGGCCGAGGTGGAGCGCACCGCCGCGCTGTTCGTCGCCTTTCCCGATGCCGTGGGCCGCTCGATGGGGGACCGCACCGCACCCGACACGCGGCCGCTGCCCAGCGAGCCCGCAGGCGCTGGCCGCCGCGCTGCGCGAGTTCGCCGCCGAGGGCGTGGGCCACGTGCAGCTGGTGCTCGACCCGATCACCGCCGAGTCGATCGCCCGCCTCGAGCCCGTGCTCGCCCTGCTCGACGCCTGACCGCTGCTATCCTCGCCGCCATGGACGAATCGGGCGCGCTGCCGCTCGGCGCCACCGGCCGCCTCGAGGCCGTGCCGATGACGAACGCCGCCGGCGACCACGCCCTCCTCGTCCGCCAGGGAGAGGCGTCCCGCGCGCTGCTCACCGGCGAGCGCGGCGCCGACCGCGAGCGGGTGGTCGTGGTGCCACTCGACGACGACGTCGAGATGCGCATGGACGGCGACGCGCTGGCGGTGTGGCTGGCCCACGGATCGGTTGGCCCGCAGCCGCAGTCGGTGCCGGCCTGGGCCAACGTGATCGGCCTCGCGCTGGTGCTGCTGGTGCTCGCCTTCGCGGTGATCGGCAGCGTGGTCGTCTTCGGCTGGCTGGCGGGCCTGTTCACATGACCGATGCGGCGCGCGACGTCCTGCCGCCCAGCTCCGGCCTGATCGCGATGCGCATCGGCCTGGAGTTCGGCTCGCCGGAGGAGTTCGCCAGCACCCTGGACCGCGCGCTGGCGCGCGGCGGGGACCGCGGCGCGACGGTCGTGGCGCTGCTCGACCGCGGCGACCTGGCGATCCACATCCCGCGCGAGGACGGACCGTCATGGAACACCGTGCCGCTGGTGCACCTGCATCGCGGCCAGCAGCCGAGCCCGGAGCAATGGGCGGCCGCCAACGTGATCCTGGAGAAGCTCGAGCGCTACCGGTGACCGATCGCCTGACGCGCATCGAGCGCGCGCCCGCCGGCGCGGCGGTGGCGCCGATGGACGCGGACCAGCAGCGCTGGCTGCGCCAGATGATGGCCCGCTTCGCCACCGGCGTGACGGTGGTCGCCGCGCGCCACGGGCCGCTCCTGGCCGGGATGACCGCCAATGCCATTGCCAGCATCAGCATCGACCCGCCGCTGCTGATGGCCAGCATCAACCGCAAGTCGGAGACGCACGGCGCCATCCTGGGCAGCCACTCGTTCGCGGCCAGCGTGCTGGCCGATGGGCAGCAGGCCCTGGCCGACTGCTTCGCGCAGCCGACCACGGCCGCCAAGCTGCAGCGCTTCTGCGACGCCCCGTGGCACGACGCCGAGACCGGCTCGCCGATCCTGGACGGCGCGATCGCCTACTTCGACTGCCGCCTGGTGGCGCAGCACCCCGGCGGCGACCACACCATGTTCGTGGGCGAGATCGTGGCGGCCGGGTTCGAGGAGGCAGGCCGAGCCGCTGATCTGGTACGGCTCGGGCTACCGCCGGCTGGCGACCGACCCGGCGCCGGAGGGCTGACGAAGGCTCAGGCGCCGATGGCCGCCAGCGACTCCGCGATGGTGCTGATGGCCGAGTCGACCTCCGTGTCGGTCGTGACCAGCGGCGGGATGATGCGCACCACCTGCCCGTAGGTGCCGCACGAGAGCAGCAGCAGCTTGCGCTCGAATGCCGCCTGGATCAGGCCCTTGGCCAGGTCGGGGCGCGGCGTGAGCGACTCGCCCTCCGCGAACTCGATGCCGACCATCAGGCCCCGGCCACGCACCTCGGCCACGGTCGCGTGCTCGCCGGCCAGCCGTCGCAGGTTCGAGAGCAGCCGCTCGCCCTGGCGCCGCGCGTTCTCCAGCAGGCCCTCGGCGGCGATCACGTCCAGCGTGGCCAGCGCCGCGGCGCAGGCGACCGCGTTGCCGCCATACGTGCCGCCGTGGGAGCCCGGGCTGAATCGGTCCAGCAGGTCGCGGCGGGCCATGATCCCGGACAGCGGCATGCCCGACGCGATGCCCTTGGCCATCACCAGGATGTCCGGCCGCAGCGCCGCTCCACTCGCTGGCCCACATGTGGCCGGTGCGGCCGACGCCGGTCTGCACCTCGTCCGCGATGAGCAGGATGCCGTGGCGGTCGGCGATCTCGCGCAGCGCGGGCAGGAAGTCGTCCGGCGGCACCACGTAGCCGCCCTCGCCCAGGATCGGCTCCACGATGAGCGCGGCCACGTCCTCCGGATAGATGACCGTCGCGAACAGCTCCTCCAGCGTGGCCAGGCTCTAGGCGGTGGCCGCCTCCTCGGTGCGCCCGGTCGGGTTGCGCAGCGGGTACGGGAACGGCGCGAAGTGCACGCCGGCCAGCAGCGGCTCGTAGTGGCCGCGGTACTTCACGCCCGAGCTGGTGAGCGACATGGCCGCCGTGGGTGCGGCCGTGGAAGCCACCGCGGAAGGCGATGATCCCCGGTCGCCGCGTGGCGTACTTGGCGAGCTTGACCGCCGCCTCGATCGCCTCCGCCCCCGAGTTCGAGAGGAAGAGGCCCGGCCTCGTCGCCGTGCGCCAGGCCCGGGAAGGTGCGCGGCAGCCGCTCGTGCAGCTCCAGCCCGGGCTGGTGGTAGAGGATGTTCTGCTGGGCGTGGATGATCTTGCCCGCCTGCTCGGCGATCGCGGCCGAGACCCGGGGATGGGCGTGGCCGGTGTTGGTGACCGCGATGCCGCAGGTGTAGTCGAGGTAGCGCTCGCCCTCGATCGTCTCGATCCAGGAGCCCTCGCCGCGCTCGACCACCAGGTCGGTGTAGCGCGTCCAGACCGGCGGCACGCGGTCGCGCCGCGCCAGCCAGCGCGGCGACGTCACCGGCCTGACCGTTCGCCGGTCGGCGTACCGTCGTCCACCTGTCCATCAGCGCGCCTCCCGACCATGGTGCCGGTTCCCGTCTCGCGGCGAGCCCTGCCGCCGCGGCCCAGAGCTGGACGCCGATGAAGCGAACGCCATCAGGAAGATCAGGCTGCCGAGCACGTTGACCTGCGGCGGGATGCCCAGACGGCTGAGCGCCGAAGACCCACAGCGGGAACGTCTGGGTCTGCCCGGCGGAGAACAGCGTGATGACGATAGTCGTCGATCGACAGCGCGAAGGCCAGCAGCGCGGCCGACAGGATGCCGGGAAAGATGATCGGGAAGGTGACCTTCCAGAAGGTCGTCCGGCCATCGGCTACAGGTCCATGCCGGCCTCCTCCAGGTGATCTGTCATGCCGGCCAAGCGGGCCCGGATGGTGACGACCACGAAGCTGATGTTGAACATGATGTGGGCGACAGGATGGTCAAGAATCCGCGCTCCACGCCCAGCGCTGACCCACAACGCCAGCAGCGAGGCGCCAAGGATGATCTCCGGCGCGGTCATCGGCATGAAGATCAGCAGGTTCATGGACCGACGACCGCGGAACTCGTAGCGGGTCAGGGCCAGCCCGATCAGCGTGCCCAGGATGGTGGCCACGATTGTCGAGATGGCCGCGATCGCGACGCTGACCAGATCGCCTCGGTGAGCGCCGGGAGCCGGCCGACAGATGTTCAGCGCAGTGCTCGAGCGTGAACCCCTGCCAGGCGATGTTGATGCCGCCCCTCGGGGTCGTTGAAGCCGAACGCGATCATCACGCCGATCGGCAGGAACAGGATACAGCACGACGAGGCCGGTGAAGACCGGCAGGATCAGCCCGGCCGAAGGCGCGTCCCGACAGGGAGCCGGCGCTCGGGCGGTGGCGCCTCCCGGCTCGCGGGATGCCGGTGCTGACCGCGACGTCCATCAGGCGGTGAGCTCCTGTCCTCGCAGACAGCCGCGTGTAGACGAGCACGCTGCACCAGCAGGCCAATCCATCAGCACAAGCCCAGCGCGCTGGCCGCCGGGTAGTCAAGGCTGTCACGAGGAACAGTCGCTGGATCATGTTGCCGATCATGACATCTCCGGGTTGCCGGCTCCCCATCACCTCGGCGTTGATGTAAGTCACCGACCGCCGGAATGAAGCTGAGCAGTGACGCGGCCAAGACGCCTGGCAGCGACAGTAGAAGGTCACCCGGCAGGAAGGCCTGCGTGCGGCTGGCATAGAGGTCCGTTGCCGCTTCGATCAGCCGCGGGTCGATCTTCTCCATCGCGACGTACAGCGGCAGCACCACGAACGGCAGGAAGTTGTACGTGATGCCGCTGATGACGGCGATCCGGCGTCGCCAGCAGGCGAAAGCTCTGGTCGAGCCAGCCGAGGTCCTTCAGCGTGCCGAGCACGAATCCCGTTGTCTGCCAGGATGAACCGCCAGCTGATGGTCCGAATGATGAAGCTGGTGAAGAACGGCAGGATCACCAGCAGCAGCAGGATCGACTTGTAGCGGCCGCCGCGGAAGGCGATGGTGTAGGCCATGGGATACCCGATGAGCATGCTCAGCACCGTGACGATCAGCCCGTACAGGAGCGATCGAAGCAGCTGCGTATCCCATCGGAGCACGGCTTCGGGAAAGATCCCGAAGTTGAAGGTGAGTCGATAGCCCTCGCCCAGGCTTCCTTCCTGGAGGGCCACCGATGCCATGATCAGGACCGGCACGAGGAAGAAGGCGATCAGCCATAGCCCGCCGGGCAGCAGGAACAGGTAGGGGATGATCCCCCGACGGCGGCGGAGCCAGCTCGGCATGTCGTTCGACCGGCGGTCGGGTCGCTCCTCGGCCGCCTAGCCCTGGGTGACCTCCTGGAAGTACTCGTTCCACTGCAGCTCTTCGGCCTCGTCGAGCACCTTGTAGGAGTAGAGGCGAGAGAGCATGTCAGCGGTCGGGAAGACCAGCTCTGAATCAGCGACCGCCAGGAGGTAGTCGCGGTCTTCGCCCGCCCCCGCCGCTTCGGCGTGCTGACGGATGACATCCTGCGCACCCGGGACCGGGCAGATGTAATTGATCCATTCAGTCATCTGCGCCGCGACCTCCGGCCGATAGACGTAGTCCATCATTGCCAGGGCGTCGTTCGGATGCTCGGCCCCTTTGGGGATCGTCATGTTGTCCACCCAGAGGATCGCGCCCTCATCCGGGACCACGAACTGCAGGTCGGGATTGTCGAACTTGAGCTGGAACACGTCGCCCGACCATGCCATGGTGATCGCCAGGTTGCCGTTGCTGAACGGATCCGTGTACTCGTTGCCGTAGTACTTGCGCACGTGTGGAGCCTGGGCCAGCAGCACATCGCGGGCCGTCTGCACGTCGGCATCGGTGGCCTCGGCGGGTACTACGCCATTGAGCAGCAGCGCGAACGAGATGCAGTCGCGCGTGTCGGTGAACATGCCGATCTGGCCCGAGTACTTCTCGATCAGCGCCGGATCCAGCAGCTGCGCCATCGACGTGATTTCCTCGTCGACCAGTGCCGGGTTGTAGGCGATGCCGGTGATCCCCGACTGCCACGGCACGCTGTGCAGGTTGCCCGGGTCGTAGCTCGGGTCCTTGTACTTGTCCTCGGCATTGGCCGCGAAGTTCGGAACGTCGCGAGCGACATCGATCGCCTCGAGGTACCCGAGGCGGATCATGTTTCCGACCATCCAGTCGGTGATGACGATGATGTCGTAGCCCGTTGGGTTGCCGGCTTCGAGATCAGGCTGGATGGTGGCGAAGAAGCTCTGGTTGTCGAGGATGTTCTCGGTGTAGGTCGTTTCGATGCCGGTCTCCTGCTTGAAGGCCTCCAGCGTCGGCGACAGCTGAGGGTCGTCGCCTGGGCCCGGATCGATGTAGAGCTCCCAGTTCGCGAAGATCAGCGTGCCTGACGGGTCGCCTCCACCGACCGGGCTCGGGGCGGCCTGCGAGGCGGAGCCTGCGGAGGGAGAGGCGGAGGGACCAATGCCACATGCGGCCAGGATGGCTGGCAGCGAAAGCGCTCCACCGGCGTAGAGCCCGCCCCGCCCGGCCTGGCGGAGGAACCTCCGGCGCGACATCCGCCCGCGGAAGGCGCGTGCCATCGCCAGGTCGAACTGTGTCCGCTTTTCGTCAGGATTCATCGGTCTCCTCGTCTCCTTCCGGCACGTGTGGATCTCCATGGACATGCTCGGCGGTCGCGATGACAAACGAGTGTTGCGGCTTCCAGCTGAGCATGACCCGCTGCCCATCAGCCAGCGCCTCCGCGGCGCCGCTCGTTTCGAGGTTCTGCGCGTAGACCGTCAGCACGTGGCCGTCGGCTGTCTGAACGATGTATTGGGTGCTGACGCCAATGTAGCTCGCATCAAGGACCGTGCCGTGCAGTTGATTCAGATTGGCATCCTCGGCCGTGGCCACGTTCTCGTCGACCGCAGTCACGCGCAGTTTCTCGGGGCGCACCCCGACGCGTACGCTCTCGGCGCCGTTTGCCTGGCTCGATGGGGCGTGCAGGATGGTGCCATCCCCGACGCGAACGCTGGTGAGCGTCCCATTGCGTTCGACGACAACGCCATCGAGCAGGTTGCTGACCCCCAGAAACCCGGCGACGAACGCGGTCGTCGGCCGCTCGTACAGCTCCTCCGGCCGCCCGAGCTGTTCGATCTTGCCGTGGCGCATGACGGCGATTCGGTCGGACATCGTCATCGCCTCTTCCTGGTCGTGCGTAACGTAGATGAACGTGATGCCGACCTCGGTCTGGATCCGCTTCAGCTCGATCTGCATCTGCTTGCGCAACTTCAGATCCAGCGCTCCGAGCGGCTCGTCCAGGAGAAGCACGCGAGGCTGATTGATGAGGGCCCGGGCCAGGGCCACCCGCTGCTGCTGGCCGCCGGACAGCTGGGCCGGCTTTCGCCGCCCGTAGCCGGGCAGTTCCACCAGCTCCAGCATCTGGTCCACGCGCGATCGAATGTCGGCATCGGTGGTGCGCTTGCGTCGTAGGCCGAAGGCGACGTTCTCGAACACGCTGAGGTGCGGGAAGAGGGCGTAGCTCTGGAACACGGTGTTCACGTCGCGCTTGAAGGGAGGCAGGTCGGTGACATCCGCGTCCCCCAGGTAGACCGTGCCCGCCGACGCCTCCTCGAAGCCACCGATCATGCGCAGGGTGGTGGTCTTGCCGCAGCCCGACGGGCCGAGCATGGAGAAGAACTCGCCGCGCTCGATGTCCAGCGAGAGGTCGTCGACCGCGACGACCTCGTGAAAACGCTTCGTGATGCGATCGAGCCGGACGTCAATCTGAGCCGACACGGGGTCCTCGTGCAACTCGAAAGCGCCGCGGCAGACGGCAGCAGGCCCGCGGCAGGGCCGCAGTATAGGTCTCGCTCGCGGCGGCATGTCAACGCTCGGCGGGGTGATGCAACCGTTGGCCAGTCCCGTACGTCTGATGAGCACCATGGCGAAGCCGAATCACGCCAAACGCTCTCGGCCGAGATCCCTGTCGACCCGACGCCATCGGGTTGTGCAGCAGCGGTCGGCCGAGCAGCGAGCTCGCAAGGCGATCGAGCGCTGGCGTCGCGGCTGAGCCGTGGTCCTTCCTTCCTCGCGCGGGTGACGGCGGTCCCACGGGCCGCCGTTTTCCGTGCCCGGGCGGCGCTGGTAGACTCGCCGCCGGGCCGCGTCACCGGCTCCACGCCCCACGGAATCCGCAAGCGGGTGCCGCATGGACTTCGCCCTCAGCCCACAGCACGAAGAGATCCGACGCACCGTGCGCGACTTTGCGGAGCGGGAGATCGTCCCGGTTGCCGATGAGCTGGAGCGCAAGGGCGAGTTCCCGCACGAGCTCATCCGGAAGGCGGCCGCGTTGGGCCTGCTGGGCGTCCCGTATCCGGAGGAGCTCGGCGGCACTGGCCTTGATTCCCTCGCCTACGCCATCACCGTCGAGGAGCTGTCCCGGGCCAGCGGCAGCATCGGGATCATCGTCTCGGCCCACACCAGCCTTGGCTGCAACCCGGTCTACCTGGCCGGGACCGATGCCCAGAAGGAGCGCTACCTGCGCCCCATGGCCAGCGGCGAGGTGCTGGGGGCGTACGGCCTGACCGAACCGGGCGCCGGGTCCGACTCGCGCGGCACCCGCACGCGCGCCCGGCTGGTCGATGACTGCTGGGTGCTGAATGGGAGCAAGCGCTTCATCACCAACGCGGGCGTGGCCGGCACCTACATCGTCACCGCGGTCACCGATCGCGAGACGGACTCGGGTCGCATCAGCGCATTCATCGTCGAGGCCGATACGCCCGGCTTCTCCATCGGCCGGATGGAGGAGAAGATGGGGCTCCACGCCTCGAACACGGGCGAGCTCCTGTTCGACGACTGCCGGATCCCCGCCGAAAACCTGCTGGGCGCGGAGGGCGAGGGCGACAAGCTCTTCCTCAAGACGCTCGATGGCGGGCGGATCGGGATCGGTGCCATGGCGCTGGGGCTGGCGCAGGCCGCCTACGAGGCGGCATCGGCCTATGCGAAGGATCGAAAGCAGTTCGACCGGCCCATCGCCTCGTTCCAGGGCGTGGCCTTCAAGATCGCCGACATGGCGACCCAGATCGATGCCGCCCGTCTGATGGTCTACCGCGCGGCCTGGTTGAAGGACCAGGGCCGCTCGTACAGCACGGAATCCGCCATGGCCAAGCTGCACGCGTCCGAGGTTGCTCGACAGGTGACCAACGACGCGATCCAGGTGCACGGCGGGTACGGCTACATCACGGAGTACCGAGTCGAGCGCTACCTGCGTGACGCGAAGCTGACCGAGATCGGGGAGGGAACCAGCGAGATCCAGCGCATGGTGATCGCCCGCAACCTGCTCGGCATCCGGGCGATGTAGCGGGTCGGTGGAGTCCGCCTGCCGGACCTAGGACGCCCGCCAGGTCGCCGCGAGGTCCACGAACGCGTCCAGCGACTCCGGGTTGGCCAGCGAGCCACGCGAGGCAGCGATCTCGGGCGGCGTCCCGGTCAGGATCCGCTTGATCGGCACCTCCAGCTTCTTGTTCGACAGGGTGCGCGGCACGCCGGGCACGGCCACGATCCGGTCCGGTACGTGGCGCGGAGAGAGGCTGGTGCGCAGGGCGGCGCGGATGCGGTCCTCGAGCGCCGAGTCCAGGTCCGCCCCCGGACGGAGCGCCACGAACAGGATCAGCTGGTCGCTCTCGTCCAGGTGGACGACCACCGAATCGGCCACCTCCGGCAGGCTTTCCACCACCGCGTAGAGCTCCGACGTGCCGACCCGCACCCCACCGCGGTTGAGAGTGGCGTCCGAGCGGCCGGTGATCACGCAGGATCCGCGCTCGGTAAAGGTGATCCAGTCGCCGTGGCGCCAGACGCCCGGGAACTCGGCGAAGTAGGCGTCGCGGTATCGGTCTCCATCCGGGTCGTTCCAGAAGGCGACGGGCATCGAGGGCATGGGCCGGGTGATGACCAGCTCCCCCTGCTCACCGATGAGCGGCCGCCCGTCCGGCGAGAACGCCTCGACGGCGCAGCCCAGGTGACGGCAGCTGATCTCGCCCTCCCAGACCGGGACCAGCGGCGAGGCACCGACGAAGGCCGTGCAGACATCGGTTCCCCCCGACACGGACTGGAGGTGGACCGATGGGCTGACCGATTCGTAGACGTAGCGGAATCCCTCGGCCGGCAGCGGGGCGCCGGTGGAGCCCAGCCCGCGCAGCGTCGACAGGTTGGCAAGCTCGCCCGGCGCCAGCCCATCCTTGCGGCAGGCCATCAGGAACGGGGCACTCGTCCCGAAGTAGGT
Source organism: uncultured Chloroflexia bacterium (assembly GCA_963783495.1). GTDB lineage: Bacteria > Chloroflexota > Limnocylindria > QHBO01 > QHBO01 > DASSCW01. The sequence continues at coordinate 192,726 of CAWANT010000005.1, read as the reverse complement.
CACGCCCTCCTCGCCGGCCATCCGCCACAGGCTCCCCAGGTCGGGGTCGGCCGGCGAGCCGTCGTAGAGCACGACCGCCGCATCGACCAGCAGCCCGGAGGCCAGGTAGTTCCACATCATCCAGCCGGTGGTCGTGAACCAGAAGAACCGATCGGCCGGGCCCAGGTCGTGGTGCAGGGCGTGGATCTTCAGGTGCTCGAGCAGGATCCCGCCGTGGCCGTGGACGATCGGCTTGGGCAGGCCGGTGGTGCCCGAGCTGTAGAGGATGTAGAGCGGGTGGTCGAAGGGGACCTGCTCGAAGGCCAGCGGTCCGGGCTCGGCCAGGAGCGCGTCCCAGCCGACCGCACCGGCAATGGTCGATTCGCCCGGGTGGAGGTAGGGGATCGCCACGGTGGCCTGCAGGCCGGGGAGCGCCGCGCGGATGGCGGCCACCTCATCGGCGCGCTCGACGGCGCGTGATCCGTAGCGATAGCCATCCACGGTGAGCAGGACCCTGGGTTCGACCTGGCTGAAGCGGTCCACCACGCTGCGCACGCCGAACTCGGGGGCGCACGACGTCCAGATGGCGCCCAGGCTGGCCGTCGCCAGCAGCGCGACCAGCGCCTCCGGCACGTTCGGCAGGTAGCCCGCCACGCGGTCGCCGCGACCGACGCCAAGGCGGGCAAGGCCCGTCCGCGCACGAGCGACCTGGTCGCGCAGCTCGGCCGCGGTGAGCGTCTGTCGCTCGCGGGTCTGCGAGCGGGCGATGACCACCGTGTCCGCGGGATCGCGATTCGCGAGCCGCAGGGCGTGCTCTGCCCAGTTGAGGCTGGCGCCGGGGAACCATCTGGCACCGGGCATCCGCTCGTCCGCGACAGCCGTCTCGACCGGCGTGGACGAGCTGACGCCGAGGTGATCCCAGACCGATTGCCAGAAGGCGGCCAGGTCAGTGGTCGACCATCGCCAGAGCTCCTCGTACGAGTTGAAGCTCAGCCCGCGCTCGCGTTCCAGCCAGCCCAGGTAGTGGCCCACGCGCGACGTGGCGCGGACGTCGGGCGGCGGAGACCACAGGATTGGCGGGTCGGCCATGGGCCGATCATGCCACGGGCCGCTATCCTGCCCGGACCGATGCCTGCCACGCGCGTGGTTTCCGTTCGCGCCGCCGCCGTCCTGGGACTCGCCGTGGCCTTCGCCGTCAGCTGGATGCCTGCCCACGCGCTCGGCGCAACAGCCATCCCGCCCGAGCAGACCGGGCAGGTGCTGGCCGGCCAGCCGATCACCGCCATCGTCGGCGACATCGACGGGGACGGCGTGCGCGAGCTCATCCGCCTCGGCCCGCGCGAGGACGATCCGGTGCACCTGGCGGTCGAGGTGCTGGACGGGGCCCCTGACGGCGGGGTGGTCTCCGCCGGCAGCGCACCCTTGGAGCGGATGGCCAGCGTCACCGAGCAGCTCAGCGGGCTGCCACGGCCGGACGAGGACAACCTGCTCCAGGCCCGCATTGACGAGCCGGCACGACTGATCGCCTGGCACCATCGGGGCCGTGAGCACGTGCTGGCGCTCGCCATCGGCACGCTGCGGAACGCCCGCGCCTGCTGCCTGAGCATCTGGGCGGTCGAGCGCGGTGGCGATGGGATCCGGTTGCGGCTCATGACCGACACCATGCGCAGCGCCGACCAGATCCGGGCAGTGGACATGGACGCGGATGGCACCGACGAGCTGGTCGTGACCGCCCCGCGCCAGGATGCCAATCCCGACGTCCTGCCCCTTGCCGTCCTGATGTGGAACGGTGCGCGGTTCACGAGCCAGACGGCGCAGTTGGGAGTGCCCGGCGGCGGACCGCTCATCCCGCTCGGCGACAGCGACGGGTTGCCGGGCGACGAGCTTGGACTTGTCCGCGCGACCAGAAGCAGTGCGACGCTGCACCGGATTGCCCTGGAGCAGGGCGGCGAGCTACGCACCGAGATCGTCAGGCTGCCGTTTGCCGGCAGCCTGGTGGCCATGGAGGGGCCTGATGGTGGCCGCCTGGTGCTGGGCGGCGCCGCCGATGGAACAGTCGCGCTTCGCTGGCCCGCTGAGGGTCGATTGAGCGTGGCAGATGACTCCGCCTGGGTCGGCTCACCGTTGGCGACTGTTGGCGAGGGCGCAGGGGCGGCCGTGCTCCAGCTGCGGGATGAGCGCCTGCTCGACCTCTTCGGCCCGCGGCTCGGAACCATTCGCACCGGCCTCGCCGACAGTCCCGCGGCCGGCAGGTTCCACCTCGCCGAGATGGTGCCTTACGTCGGACCGCTGCCCGGCGGCATGTCTGGCGGTCAGGCCTTCATCTACCACGGCCGCCTGGTCAGCGTCGATCCACGCCGTCGTGAGGGCGGCGTCGTCGTGACAGATGTCAGCGCCATGCCGGGATCCGAGCCGATCGGGCTGTTCGGAGCAGGCTCCGAGCTGTTGGCCATGGCCCGCTCGGCCGTGCCGAACCCCGGGTTCGGGTTCGATGCGACGCGCGAAGGTGGCCAGCTCGCGCAGCCGGCCGGAGGGTTGCGAACGGCAACCGTGGTGGTGGCGGATGCGGCTGCCGCGTTATCGCCGGAGGCGGATGATGGCCTGCTTCAGCCGGATCCGGAGGGGCCGGTGCGCGTCGAGCCCGGACCCAACGAGCCGTTGGTGCTGGCCGGCGGTTCATTCGCCCTGCCGGTCGTGGCTCCGCCGGGGACCCAGCTGCAGCTGCGGGTGGGTGAGGTCGTGACGGACACGCCGGTGCCGCAGGACGGAGTGGCCCAGCTGCGTGTCGGCACCGACGACCTCGAGGACGGCGACGAGGTGCGCGCCACGCTGCTGGCCATCACGCCGACCGGGCAAGGGTATGGCAGCCGCTGGACAGTCTCGATCCATACCCAGCCGCCCGCCTTGAGCGCCAGCACGCCATTCGCCCCGCTCAGCTTCGACGTCGGCGTGTCGGGTCGAACGTCGCCCGACGCGAGCCTGGTGGTCGATGGGATGCCGGTGCCGGTGGCGGCCGACGGGCGATTCGGCGTCGCTGTTGGCGCCGGACTCTGGCCGCGCGACGTCCAGATCGAGGCCACTGACCCGCTCGGGAATCGAAATTCGACCACCATCAGCGTGGTGGGCCTGGTGGACTATCGCCAGCTGCCGTGGATCCCGATCGTGGCGCTGCTCACCATCCTGGCCGGCATGGCCCTCTACCTGCGGGTGCCGCATGCCAAGCCGGCCACCACATCGGGCTCGATGACGGACGCCACCCTGGAGGACCTCGACTAGGCCGATGCTATAGTCGGCCGGCCACCCGCCCGTTGAGGACCCGCTGCCGATGGAACCGACGGGAGGCCCCCTCCTCCCCGAGATGGACGTCCACCTTGAGCGCCAGATGCGCGCGCAGGAGCGGCAGCTGGCCGTGGTGCGCGCCACCATCGCGGGCGCCGCGCTGGTCGCCATCGTCCTGTTCCGTGATCAGCTGTCGTCGTTCGAAGGGCTCGCCGGGCTGGCGATCTTCGTCCTGGTCTATACCGGTGGCATCCTGCTGCTGGTCGACCGATTTCCCGGCACGAGAGGTCGGGATCGTGGCCACCGCCCTCGACATGGTCGTCGTCACGGTGGCCATCTACATCGAGCCGCAGGCCCTCGATGCCTACCTGTTCTACGTTCCGGTCATGCTGGGCGTCGCCCTGCGCTACGGGCTGGCGGCGTCGATCTGGGCCTCGCTGGTCATGGCCTTCATGTATGCCTCGGTCGTCTTCCTGGCGACCACCGATGGCGATCCCGCGCGCGAGCTGCTGCCGATCCGGATCGGCTATCTGATCGGTCTGGGTGCCGCGGCGGGCCTGTTCGCCCGGGTGGCCATCGACCGCGCCACGGAGAACGCGGAGCTGCAGCAGCGCCTGGTCGAGGAGGAGCGCGAGGGGCTGCGCAGCCGCGAGACAGAGCTGCTGAGCCAGCTGGCCCGGGAATTCGGCACCTCCCTGGAGCGCAAGGAGACCACCCAGGCGATCGCGCGGGCCACGGCGCCGTTGCTCGGCGATGTCACCTGGCTGCTCCTGGCCGAGCGCGCCGACCCAGCCGATCCTGGCTCCGTGCGCCTGGTGCCGGCCGAGGTCGGTGGCACTGATGAGGCCCTGGTCGAGAGGATGCGCGCTCACCTCGGTGAGCGCAGCCTGCGCATCGGAGAGGGCGTCGTGGGCGCCGCCGCCGGGACAGCCACGCCGATGCGCGCCGAGGCCCCGCTGGACGCCGACGCGGGCGACCCCGACGGGGTGACGGCGCTGGGTCTGACCTCGCTGCTGGCCGTGCCGATCCTGTGGCGCGGCACGCTGCGTGGTGTGCTGGCCTCCGGCAGCACGACCGGCCCGCGGCTGAGCGACGGTGAGCTGCGCCTGGCCGTGGCCATTGCCGAGCGCGCCGCGCCGGCCCTGGACAACGCCTCGCTCTGGGCCGACCTGCAGGAGCAGGTGCGGCGCGAACAGCGCGCGCAACGGATCAAGGACGACTTCCTGTCGATCGTCAGCCATGAGCTGCGGACGCCGCTGACCAGCATCCAGGGCTATGCCCAGCTGCTGGAGGCGCGCATGCGCGACTCGGCCGGCGCGAAGGAGCTGTCCCAGATGCGCGTCATCCGGTCGCAGGTGATGCGCATGCGGCGGCTGGTGGACGACCTGCTGGACGTCAGCCGGATCGATCGGCGCGGCGGGGTCAGCGTGGAGCCGGAGCCGATGGACATGGCCGAGGAGATCCGCGAGGCTGCCGCGCGAACCCATCGCGACCATCCCAGCCGCACGATCACGGTCGAGGCCCCCGAGGCTCTGCCGATCGTGGCCGACCGCGACCGGATCGGCCAGGTGCTGACCAACCTGCTGGACAACGCCATCAAGTACTCGCCCGACGGCGGCGACGTCACCGTGCGGGCCACTGCCTCGTCTTCCGACGTCGAGGTGTCGGTTCTCGATGAGGGGGTCGGCATCAGCGCCGACCAGGCTGACGCCGTCTTCGAGCGCTTCTTCCAGGCGGACGAAGATCGCGGCGGCCGCCGCTTCGGCGGGCTGGGGCTGGGGCTCTACATCACGCGTGCCATCGTCCAGACCCACGGAGGCGAGATCAGGGCGCAGCCGAATGCCGAAGCCGGCCGCGGAACCATCTTCCGCTTCACGCTGCCCATGACCGCCCGAGTGCCCGAGGCATTCCGCATCACCGACGCCCCGCCGCCGTTCGTCACGCGTCGCGGCTAGACTCGGGCGCATGCCCGAAGTGCGCCCGTTCCGGGCGATCGCCTACGCCCCGGAGCGCTTCGCGCAGGCAGTCACAGCCGACCGCGTTCGCCTGCCCGATGAGCCGGACGCGGTTCCGGCCGGCCGCCAGGTGACCGACCTCACGGATCTCGCCTGCCCGCCATACGACGTGATCGGCCCCGATGCTCCAGTCCGCGCTCCTGGCGCGTGACGAGCGCAACGCCGTTCGCCTCGAGCTGCCGCCGGGCGAGGATGCGCACGCCTCGGCGGCGATCACGCTGGCCTCGTGGATCGCGGATGGCACCCTGGCTCGCCGTCGGGAGGCCTCGGTCTACTACTACGCGCACGCCTCGACCGCCATGCCCGACGACCCGACCGTGCAGGGCGTGCTGGCGCGGGTGCTGCTCGAGCCATACGGGGCCGATGTGCGACGGCACGAGCACACCATGCCCGGCCCCAAGGCCGATCGGCTGGCCCTGCTGCGCGCCACCCATACCCAGTTCTCGCCGATCCTGGCCGTGTACTTCGACCGCAGCGAGCGCTACCGCCACGTCATGAGCCGAGCCTGGAGCGACGAGTGGCGCGCCCGCGACATCGACGGCCTGCTGCACACCGTGGCAGAGGTCGAACCCGACGACCGGCTGCTGTCCTACCTGTCGCGCCAGCGGCTGTACATCGCCGATGGGCACCATCGATACGAGACCGCGCTGGCCTACCAGGCCGAGGTCCGCTCGGATCCGGCGTTGGCCGACCTCGCGCCGGGGGAGCTGGCAGCCGACTGGGTCATGGCGGTGCTGGTGAACGCCGAGATGGAGGAGGTCGACATCCGGCCCACCCATCGGCTCCTGCGTGATGGCAACACCGATGCCCTGGAGGACTTCCTGGCCGAGCCCGGCACCGGTCTTCCGGGTGGAGCCGATGGCGGCCGGGGAGGTCGCCGACCGGCTGGATTCGGCGCGCGACGCCGACCGACGCCACATTCGGCCTGCTGCTGCCGCACGGGCGGGGCTACCTGCTGCGGGTCGACCCGGACGAAGCCGCGGAGCGGATCCAACGCGAGCGGGTGAGCACTGCGGTCGGGACGCCTCGACCTGGCCATCCTCCACGCGGCCCTGCTCACGGACCGGCTGGGGATCGATGCCGAGGCCGTCGCGGCCGGGGATCGGCTCGCCTACACTAGGGACGAGGCTGACGCCCGGCGCGCGGTCGACGCCGGCGAGGCGCAGGCCGCCATCCTGGTCCGTCCCACCCGGCTCGAACAGCTCGCGGCGGTCGCCATGGCCGGCGACGTGATGCCGCAGAAATCGACCTACTTCTATCCCAAGCTGCTGACCGGCATGGTCTTCAACCCGCTGGAGGACTGACGCCCCGTGGTGCAGGCGATCAAGCGCGACGAGGTCTACATCGAGCCCGAGGGGATCTACGTCGAGACCCAGCAGCCGGAGCGGCGCAGCCGCAAGCCCCCGCTGCTGCTGGTCCACGGCGCGCTCACCGGTTCGTGGCTGTGGTCGAGCTTCGGCGCCTTCTTCGCCGAACGCGGATGGGAAGCGCACGCCATGAATCTCCGCGGCCACTACACCTCGGACATCGCCGATCTCGGCTCGCTGTCGATGCGCGATTACGCCAACGACGTCGGCGTGGCCGTTCGCCAGCTGGGCCGGCCGCCGGTGGTCATCGGCTGGGGGATCGGGGCCCTGGCGGCGATGCTCTATGCCGAGCAGCATTCGGTGCTGGGGCTGGTCCTGCTGGCGCCGTCGCCGCCCGCCGGCGCTCTGCCACGGCGGCCCAGCGACCACGAGCTGAAAGACGTGCCGCCGGTCTACGACGCGCGCTGGTGGGGCTGGATCACCGACTGGGACAAGCTCCATGAGGTGATGCCGGACATGACCGATGAGGCCCTGGAGAAGATGCAGGAGATGATGGACGGCGCGCGCGAGTCGGGCAGTGCCCGGCGCGAGCGGATGCGCGGGGTGGCGGTCGACACGGCGCGGATCGAGGTGCCCTCGCTGGTCATCGCCGCAGGGCGCGACGACGTCATCCATCCCACGGAGGCTCGGCGCACGGCCGACCTGCTGGGCGCCGCCTACGAGTACTTCCCGTCAGCATCGCACTTCGGGCTGGTGATGGGGGAAGAGACCTGGCCGCAGGTCGCGGGTTCAGTGCTGGGCTGGCTGGAGGAGCGGCGCCACGCGATGACTGCGCAGCTGGCCGCGGTCGGCGCAGGACGCTGAGGCAGGTCGCGAGGGTCAGCGCACGCGGCTGAAGTTCAAGTCGAAGTCGTGTTGCAGCGGCGCTCCGGGCTCGTCTCCGCGCTCCCAACGCCCCGTGATCGTGTTGCCGTCGTCGCTGATCTCGCCGATGTAGCGCTGCGGCCAGTCCGGTCCCGCACGGAATAGCGTCCAGGCGCCGTTTTCGAGGGTCATCTCGTAAAGCCGCGCCACGCCGCGCGAGTCGAAGTAGTGCTGTTGGAGCGCGCCACCCGGACCCGTGGCGCCGATGACGCAGACGGAGTTCGGGAACTCGGGGCGGCTGACCGTCGATCGTTCGATCAGGAAGCCGCCTCCCTCGAGCCAGGCGAATGTCGTCAGGCCCTCCGCCTCCATGGCGGGCGCACTCGTCCTCCACTCGCCCACGAGAACGTCCAGGGTTCGTAGCGACTCGCTCGGATCTGCGTCCACTGGTGCTCCTCCTCGTCTCCGCAGCCCCAGCAACTTTGGGACCGTCGCAGAGGGTTGACATGCATCTCTTACGATCGGTTCATGACCGATCCGAACTCAGATCCGACGCCTGACGACATTCATCGCTACATCCTGACGACCTATCCCGACACGGTGGTGGCTGCCATCGAGGGGGGCACCTTCTACTCCTGCGACCCGGCCAACTTCCCGAACTTCGCCACCGTGGTGACCAGTGACGCCTTCGACGACGCCTCGAACCTGAGCCGGCCCGATGCGTTTCGCCTGAACATCGGCCTGAGCCGAGACACATTCCAGCGGCTGGTCGGGGACCAGGAGGAACCCGACTACACGGCGCTCAACCAGCTCATACCGCACCCGATCTACGCCAAGCAGCTGTATGTCTCGATCCTGAATCCCAGCGCGGAGACCTTTGATGAGGTGATCAAGCCGCTGCTCGAGGAGGCGCACGCCCGCACGGCAGCCCAGTACGCCAGGCGCCAGGCCGGCCGTGCCAGTCGCAGCGCGACCTAGTGCGCCTGCCGGATCCACACTTGCTGCTGCCATCGTCGGAATCGGCTTCGGTTTGAGACCGCCGGGGACCCATTGCTATACTCGCTGCCGTCCCGGACACCGCGGACGACGGGCCGCATTCGTCTAGAGGCCTAGGACACCGCCCTCTCAAGGCGGAGATCACCGGTTCGAATCCGGTATGCGGTACCAATTCTCCGTCGAGCCCCGATTCTGAGCGTAAATCGGGGCATTTTCGTGTCCGCGTTCGTGCGCTTGTCCTTCCTACGCCAAGACCGATCACGCGGGGCGCCGGGCGGTCTACGCCGGCGGGGCACTGGCTCCGACCGGATGTGAGGTGCATCGCTACCCTTGACGACGAGATGCCCAGTAGGTCGGGAAAGCAACCGACGCCCGAAGACAGCACGACCATGCCGACGTTCATCCCGCCGATGAACGCGACACTCGTGGCCGCTGCGTTCGACGACCCGAACTGGCTGTTCGAGGTCAAGTGGGATGGCTTCCGGGTCGAGGCGGTCGTCGACGCGGGCGCGGTGACAATCTGGACGCGAGGCGGCCTTGATGCGGGTCGCTACTTCGGGTCATTCCTCGAGCCGGTCACCTGGATCAAAGCCAGGCAGGCGATCGTCGACGGCGAAGTCATCGCTCTCGACGATGCCGGGGAGCCCGACTTCGCGCGGCTCCAGGCTGGCATCAAGGACCGAGCCGCGCTACGGGCTGACTCGAAGCCGTTTCTCTACGAAGTCTTCGACCTGCTTTACCTCGACGGGCGGTCGCTCATCGCCGAGCCGCTCGAGGAGCGGCGACGACTTCTCACCGAGGTGCTGCGGCCCGATCCTCGTGTGAGACTCAGCGAGCACGTCGAGCGCGACGGTCTGGCTTTCTTCACTGCTGCCAGGGCGCGCGGCCTCGAGGGGATCATGGCCAAGGAGCGCCGCTCGCCGTACCAACCCGGCATGCGGACGCTGACCTGGCAGAAGATCAAGATCCGGCCGGAGCAGGAACTCGTCGTTGGCGGCTGGACGACCGGCATCGGTTCGGCGATCGGACTTGGCGCCCTCCTCGTCGGGGTCTACCAGGACGACCTGCTCCAATACGCCGGCAAAGTAGGAACGGGCTTCACGGGCGACAAGCGCGCCGAGCTGTTGCCGCTGCTCCCGGCGCTCGCGGCCGACGAGCCACCATTCTCACCGCCGCCACCGCGCGCCGCCTCGCGCAACGCGCGCTGGCTGCGCCCCGAACTTGTCATCCGGGCCGAGTTCGCCGGTTGGACCGGCGATGGTCTCGTCCGTCAGGCAGCCTACAAGGGCATCGACCATGGCAAGGACCCGCGCGCCGTTCGCCGGGAGGTGGCGAGGTAGCGACGAAGCCGGGAGAAGGAGCGACCCGTGGCTTATAACGAAGTACTGGCCGATCGCATCCGCGCCGTGCTGGCGAACAGGGACGATGTGACTGAGCGGAAGATGTTTGGAGGCATCGCATTCATGGTTCGCGACCACATGGCCGTTGGAGTCGTTCAGGACGACCTCATGGTCCGGGTCGGGCCGGACGCCCACCACGAAGCCCTGGCACGGCCGCACGCTCGACCGATGGACTTCTCCGGGCGCCCCTCGCGCGGCATGGTGTATGTCGCACCGGCCGGCGTCGCCGCCGACACCGATCTCGCTGGCTGGGTCCTCGCTGGCGCAGCGTTTGCCGCATCTCAGCCCCCGAAGCGTCAGTGATCTCGCGCGCTCACATCCTGCGATGGCGAAAAATGTGCAAGCACGCTAGTTCTGGTCGCCGTCCCGTATGCCAATAGAGAGCGAGCCCGCCACGAACGGTCGAGTCCGCCGTCTCAGCAACGCCCGCCTTCCTACCCGCATCGGGACGTTTGACGCCACCGTCTTTTCGGATTCGCGCGACGGGACCGAGCCGATCGCCTTCGTCCACGGCGACGTCGGACGGTGGGACGCGCCGCTGGTCAGGATCCACTCCGAGTGCTTGACGGGCGACGTGCTGGGCTCGCTGCGATGCGATTGCGGCGCTCAGCTCGGTCGCGCGCTCACCGCCATCGTCGCCGAGGGCGCGGGTGTGCTCCTCTATCTCAGGCAGGAGGGTCGCGGGATCGGGCTGGCGAACAAGCTGCGGGCGTACGCGCTCCAGGACGGCGGGCTCGATACCGTCGCCGCGAATGCTGCACTCGGCCTGCCAGTCGACGCCCGCGAGTACGGCGCCGCCGCAGCAATGCTCGCAGACCTTGGGATGCGGCAGGTCCGGCTGATGACAAACAATCCCGCCAAGTCAGCCGGGTTGGAAGCGCACGGTATTCGTGTCCTCGAGCGGGTCCCGCTCCCGGCGCTCCCGAACCCGGTCAACCTGCCGTACCTTCAGACGAAAGTTGCCCGCCTCGGTCACCTTCTGCCGCGTAACGGGGCTCGGCCATCGGTCACGGTCCACTACGCCCAGACGATCGACGGACGTCTCGCGACGCGAACCGGCAATTCGCAGTGGATCAGTGGGGAAGAATCCATGTTGTTGGCGCACACGCTTCGCGCGTCGCACGCGGCGGTGCTCGTCGGCGCCGGGACCGTCGCGGCCGACGATCCGCGGCTGACGGCGCGGCTGGTCGAAGGTCCTTCGCCGATCCGCATCGTCCTCGACAGCACGTTGCGGCTGTCGCCACGGGCAAGCGTCGTCACCGACGACACCGCGCCGACGATCCTGGCAACGACGGATCGGGCCCCCGTGGACCGGCGCCGCGAATTCGCACGCCGCACGGTTGAGGTCCTCGTTCTGCCCTCCACCGCGGACGGTCGTGTCGACCTCGGGTCGCTCTTGGATGAGCTGGGGGCACGAGGCATGGCCTCCCTGCTGGTGGAAGGGGGTGCGGGCGTGATCACTGCGATGCTCCGCGAGCGTCGGGTTAGTCGGCTGGTCGTGTCGATCGCCCCGCTGGTCCTGGGCGCGGGGATCGAGGCCATCGGCGACCTCGACATCATGCGGCTGCGCGACGCCCTGTCCTTCCGCCGCGCTTCGTTTTCGCAGCTCGGCCCGGATGTGATCTTCGAGGGCGAGCTGGAGCCCCGGAGTGATGGTGATGCCTGAAGCGGTCTGGTTCAGCGGCCCCCAGCGAGTGGAGGTCCGGCAGGAGCCGGTCGCGCTCGTTGGCCCCGACGACGTCCGGGTCCGTTCGCTCGTGTCCGGGGTGAGTGCCGGAAGCGAGCTGCTCGTCTATCGCGGCGAGGCCCCAAGCGACATGCAGCCCGATCTCCCGACGGTCGGCGGCGACTTTGGCTTTCCGATCAAGTTCGGGTATGCGAGCGTCGGCCGCGTAACCGAGGTTGGCTCGCATGTGGCTCAGCTGGCGGTGGACGATCTGGTCTTCGTGCACCACCCGCATCAGACCGATTACGTCGTGCCGGCCGACGCTCCGATTCGGCTTCCCGCAGGACTCCCCCCGGACGTGGGCGTGTTCGCCGCGAACCTCGAAACGGCGGTCACGGTGGTGCTCGATGCCCATCCCCGGATCGGCGAAGCGGTCCTCGTTGCCGGCCAGGGCGTCGTTGGGCTGCTGATCACGATGCTCCTCCATAGGGTCGGAGCAGCCCCAATCGTTACCGCTGACCTCCACGACCGACGTCGGGCCGCATCGGCTTCGGCGGGCGCGGACCACGTGCTGCGCGCGGACGTCGACCTGGTCGACGCCGTGCTCGACCTGACCGACCGGCGAGGGGTGGACGTCGCCGTCGAAGCGAGCGGGAACCCGGCCGCGCTCCAAGCGTGCATTGACGCGGCGGCGTTTGCCGGAACCATCGTCGTCGCGTCGTGGTACGGGACGCGCGGCGTCAACCTGAGCCTCGGCCAGCGCTTCCATCGTCGGCGCCTGCGTATGGTCAGCTCGCAGGTATCGACACTTGATCCGGCCCTCGCGCCGCGCTGGGATCGCGCCCGACGTGCCGCTCTCGTATCAGCCTTGCTCGAGGAGCTGCCGCTGAACGAGCTGGTCACACACCGGGTCCCGTTTGGCCAGGCTGGCGCGGCGTACGAGCTGCTTGACCGTCGCGCCGGAGAGTGCCTGCAGGTCGTGCTGGATTATGTTTGAGGTTGGCGTCGCCCGATCATTCCACGCGCTGCATCAGCTGGAAGGCGACGATGCTGCTGCGAGCCACGAGCACAGCCACGACTACCGCGCCGAGGTGGTCGCGCGAGGCGAACGCCTGGACGAGAACGCCATGCTGGTCGACCTCGACCTCCTCGGGGCGGCACTGTCGGAGTGCCTGGCGGAGCTCGACTCCGTTGACCTCGGAAGCATGGCTGCGTTCGCAGGCCGTAATACGACGGTCGAGACCGTCGCCGAGCACATATGGACGCATGTCCGGGATGGTCTGGCTCGCGCGACGACGCTCGCCGAACTCCGCGTCACGGTCTACGAGTCGGCTGACGCCTGGGCGTCCGTCGACCGGCCCGTCGTGGATGGCTCATGACGCGCGCGGTGCTCCTCGACCTCTACGGAACCCTCGTCGAGCCGGACTGGGGCATCCTCTGCGCCGGACGTGACGCCATTGCCGACCGCGTCGGACTGCCGCGGGCATCGGCGCACTCGGCGTGGGAAGCGACACACAACGCCCGCATGCGCGGCGAGCATGGATCGCTCGAGGGAGACCTCGCGGCTGTCCTGGCAACAGCGGGCGGCGTCGCGTCGGACCTGGTCACCCACGAGCTGCTGGCGGAGCTCGCCGAGTCTGAGCGGGCCAACTGGCGAAGTGGCGTGCGCCTGTATCCCGAGGTCGTTCCCATGCTCGGATGGCTACGGCGCGCGGGAGCGCGGCTTGCGGTCGTCACGAATGCCTCCGCAGAGGCAGCAGGCGTGATCGCGGGGCTGGGGCTCGACGGACTCGTTGACGCCGTTCTCGCCTCCTGCGACGCACGGACGGTCAAGCCGGACCTGCTGCTCCTCGCCATTCGTGATCTCGGCGTCACCCGCGAGGAGGCCGTCCTCGTCGACGACGAGCCGTCACAGGTCGCCGCCGCGACGCGAATGGGCATGAGCGCGATCCTGATTCGTCGCGACGCTACGGGCTCAGCCGAAGCCGGCGACGCCGCCGCGGTTGTCAGGGACCTGGCCGAGCTCCCCGACCACGTCTTCGCTGGGCAGACAACACCTCGTGAATGATCGCGAAGAAACGTGCAGCCGTCTGGTCCCACGTCGGACGCGTCGCTGCGCGGACCCGGGCGGCGTGTCCGAGCCGTTCCCGAAGCGAAGCGTCGCGTGCCAGCCGTTCGATAGCAGCACGTAGCGCCTGGACGTCCCCCACCGGCACGAGCAGTCCGTCCCTGTCGTGATCGGCCAGGAATGGCAGGTTCCCGGCCCGCCAGCCCACCACCGGGAGCCCCGCCGCCATCGCCTCTCCCCAGACGGTTCCGTACGGCTCCTCGAAGCTCGGCAGCACGAAGGCGTCCGCGGTCAGGTACATCCGGTGCACGGCCGCGGGCCCGACGAGGCCGTGAACGACGACCCGGTCACGGAGGTCAGCGCGGCCGATCCGCTCGCGAACCCGTCCTGCGTACCCGCCCGGCGTCGCGGTGTCACCGATGAGGTGCAGCATCACCACGACATCCGGCATGCCCGCGATGGCCTCGAGGAGCTCGAGGATCCCTTTCCGTGGCAGCCAGTTCGCGACGCAGACAACGGCCATGAGGCGATCGTGTCGGAGACTCGCTCGATCGATGCCGCCGATGCCTTCCAAGCGGGTCGAACCGCCGGCCGCGACGTCCAGATCCTTGCCGGGCGCGACGACTCGGATTCGATCGGCCGGCAGACCCCCGGCTTCGAGCTCGCTCGCGAGCCAGTCGCTGGCCACCATGAGGATCTCGCAGGCGCGATACGCCCGCCGGTCGAAGGGGATCCGGAAACGACGCTGAACCTGGGGCGCGTCAATCCCACCTGGCGGCTGGTGCAGCATGCCGACGATCGGCGCCCGGACCAGCCCGAGCCAGAGCGCGGCGGCGCTCGCGGCGATGCTGTCGAGGACCAGCACGTCGGCGTTCCGGATCCCAGGAGCGAGGAGCCACACCGGTCCGGCCATCGTGGCCCATGGCAGCGGCAGGTCGGGAATCGAGACGAACCGGATATCGGCTCCATGGTCCGGCGCGCGGTCTGCGAGCCGCCGATGAAACAAATATCCGCCCGTCACGCGATGCGGATCACCGACCGTTAGGAGCGTAACCCTGGTGCGCGTCATTCACGCCGCTCCGACTGAAGCTACCGCCGGTACCCAGCGCCCGACGTGAGGCCGTAGACGTTGCCGTCGGGCGCGCGGAAGTGGAGCCATCCTTCCTCGGCCGTTCCACCGACTTCACCCAACAGCTCGGCGCCCCCGGCCCGAAGCTCGGCAGCGGCGGCGACGAGGTCATCGACGAGAAACTCCGGGACCGGACCGGTCGTGAAGTGGGCGTGGTCGCGATCCTCCGCGCCGAAGATCTCGAGCCGACTGGTGTTTGGCATCTGGCTCCACCCGAAGCCCTCACTCGCCTCCGTGAGCGGCACACCGAGGACGTCCCGGAAGAACTCGAGCGTGCGATCAAACTCTGGCGTGCGCACGCCGACCCAGACGAGACCGTGAACCTTCATGGGGCTCCCTCCAACTGTTTGCCTATCACACCGTTCGATGCATGGACACGGGGTTCATGCATATCCGGCGCCCCAAAGAGCCGCGTTACGCCGCAGTAGGCGGTCCGAACCAAGTGGTGAGCGCATCAGGCAGCCCGTTCTGGGTTCGGTCTCCCACCCAAGCTACATAGCCGTCGGGCCGAATCAACACGGCGGTGGGCGCGGCGACCGCCCCGATCACGGGAAGCTGCCAGGGACCGGCGTAATTGGCGTCGATCGACTGAATGCGATCGCCCCAAGGAGCGATGTCGAAGCCGCCAGGCTCACCGAGGTTGAGCAGCACCGGCCGGGCACGGTGCAGCAGAGTGAATACCCTGAGCGGTCCGTCAGTGGTGACCAGGTCGAGATCCGGCATGCGGCGTCCGAGCAGAGGATGCCCCTCGCCGAGGTCGTATTGGATGTCGAGGCCGGACATTCTCGCGGCGAATCGTTTGCGCGGCTCGTCCATGCTCAGCAGCTCGGAAACGGCGTCGCGCAGCGCCTCGATACGATCGTCGACACGCATGAGCGCGACTTGCGCCATCGTGTCGCGCAACACGCGGGCAGCGACCGGGTGGCGCTCGGCATGGTAGGTATCCAACAGGCTTTCCGGCGCTGTCCTTGAACCACCTGGGCCAGCTTCCATCCCAGATTCACTGCATCCTGGACACCGGTGTTGAGGCCCTGTCCACCGACGGGGAATGCACATGCGCCGCGTCGCCAGCCAGCAGGACTCGTCCCTCGCGGTAGGCCGCGGCCTGCCTCGTCATGTCTGTGAACCTGGAGATGAAGGTAGGGCTGTGGATCCCGTAATCGGTCCCGTAAACGGCGATGAGCGCCTTGCTGAGATCGCGCAGGGTGGGTTCGGTCGTGGCTCCAGGGTTCTGTTCGGTCACCATGACTCCAACCGGCCCTTCATCTGCGTAGACCACCTCGCCTTCGCGGATCTCGTACTCCGCCCTGCCGAGTGCATGGACGCCGCGAGCGTCACGGTGGACGCCCAGTTCAGGTTCTTCGGCCATTTCGACTTCGGCGATCAGGCTGCTGGTTGTCGGATCCCATCCGGGGAACCCGATACCGGCTATCTTCCGGACCAGACTGCGTCCTCCGTCGCACCCGACGAGATATTCCGCCCGGAGCACGGCGCCGTCGGACAGCGCGACGTCGACGCCGGTGTCGTCCTGCGCGAAACCTGTCACCTCACGTCGTCGATAGGTTGTGACCGGCAGCTCGCCGACCCAGCCGGCCAGGATGCGCTCGATGTGCTTCTGCCACAGCCCGAGCCCGTAGGGATGCCGGGTGGGAAAGTCGCTGATGTCCAAAGGCGTCCCTGCGAACCCCGCGACCTGCGCCACCTGCCCCTCGGACAGGAACCGATCGGCGATTCCACGCTGATCAAGCACCTCGATGGTGCGTGATTGCAGGCCGCCTGCGCGCGAGCCGAGGAGGTCCTGGTTTGGACGCCGCTCGACAATCGCGACCTCCACGCGCGCCAACGCTAACTCGCCCGCCAGCATCAGCCCGGTCGGCCCTCCACCGGCGATCACCACCGCATGCTCGGTCATGGCCACCCTCCAGCCGGTAATACGCCGATCGCGGTCGGACCCATCATGTTCCTCCAGGCCGGGGGGTCGTTCGACTACACGTACGAGCGCAACAACCATCCCGCATGGCTGACACTATCCAGGTCCGGCATAGTCGGCCTTCGTGGAGGGCAGGAGCCGCGTGAACGACAGCGACATCGATGCCCTGCTTCGTCAACACGCGGACCGGTATGGCGTGCCGGGATCAGCGCTGGGTCTCCTTCGGGACGGCGCCGTGATGACGGCCTATCACGGCGTCGCGGATTCATCTTCGGGCGAACCGGTCACGCCAGAAACCCGCTTCACCCTCGGATCCCTGACAAAGCCGCTGGTGGCGACGGTGATCGCGCGCCTCGCCGCAACGGGGCGGCTGTCTCTGGCGGATTCCGTAGCGGCCCACGTCCCTGAGCTGCGACGCGCTTCCTGGGCTCAGAGTGCGACGGTGCGGGACCTGCTCGCCAACCGCACACGGCTTCCACTGCGCTCCGCCACGGAGTTCGGCTTTTCCGCTCACTCGGGCACGGACGATCAGGCGCTGGCGCGGCTCGTCGCCGAGGTCGACACCGGCCCCGCCAGCTTCGCAGGGGGCTTCTGGTCCTACACGAACGTCGGCTGGTGCGTGCTCGGCCGTGTGATCGAGACCGTGACCGGCGCTCCCTGGGAGCTCGCCATGCGGCAGTTCCTCTTCGAGGACGCTGAAATGGACATGACCGGATTCGTGAGCGAGTCCGATCGCGCGCCGCGCGTCGTTGGCCATCGGATCACCGCGGCTGGTGCGCAGAGGCTGGAGCCGCCGGTCGCGCGGGCCTACGGACCAGCTGGGACGAGCGTCGTCTCGACCGTCGAGGACCTCCTTCGGTTTGCGAGCCTTCATCTGGATGATCCGTCGCTCGCCGAGCTACGCGCCGTGCAAGCCGACCTCGGGATCCGCGGCTGGTTCGATGCCTGGTGCCTGGGATGGGCGCGCTTCGACACGGCGCAAGGCCCGATCTGGGGCTGGGACGGCCTCATCGGCGGGGAACGGTCCTTCCTGCGGATCCTGCCCGAGCACCGCGCCGCGATCGCATTGATGACGAACGGGGACACCGGACGCGCCATGTACCGCTCCCTCGTACCAGAGCTGCTCGTCCCGTTCGGGATCGATCTCCCGCCCCTGAACCTCGACCCACCACCTGCTGGCGCCGGCGACCTTTCCAGTTTTGTCGGCGAGTACGCCTGGCCCGATCGCCGGGTCACCGTGGCGACCACCTCCGACGGCCTGCTGATCACGACGGAGCAGCGGCAGCTCGAGGCCCTCGCGCTCGACGAGCGGACATTCGTGGTCGACGCGGCAGATCCTGATAACCCCACGGTGACCTTTGGCGAGTTCGATGCGAGCGGCCGGCCGGGCGTCCTGTACCTCATGCTCTGGGGACTCCCGCGGGTCACCAGCGACGTGCGGTCGTAGGATCGGGCAATGCAGATCGAGGCGAACGGGATTCGGCTGTGGTTCGACGTCGACGGCTCCGCGCTCGTGCCGGCTGGCCCGGCCATGCGGGCGCGGCCGACGGTCATCCTCGTCCACGGAGGACCCGGCGGATGGGACCACTCGTACTTCAAGCCCGACTTCGCCCCGCTAGTCGAGCACGCCCAGGTCATTTACCTCGACCTGCGCGGCCACGGGCGGTCGGAGTGGGGCGACCCCTCCGCGTGGACGTTGGAGGCCTGCGCTGATGACCTGCGCCAGTTCTGCGACACGCTCGGTATCGCGAGCCCGATTGTGCTCGGGCACTCGATGGGGGCGCCAATCACGCTGCTCTACGGCGCACGGCACCCCGGTCACGCGGGCGGCCTGATCGTGCTCTCGGGATTCGCGCGCTTCGACATTCCGCGCTTGATCGAGGGATTCCGGCGCATCGGGGGCGACGAGGTGGCGGAGTACGCCGGGCGCAGCTTCCGCGGCGAGCCGACCACAGCCGCCGAGGAGGCACAGGTTTCCGCTGCCTTCGGTCCACACGTCCCGGACGATGATCAGGAGTCACGGGCGCTGAGCCACCGCGAGCTGGGCGAGCCCGGCTTGGCCCTTGTCCGCGCCGGCGAGTTCGCGGACCAACTGCATCGCATCCAATCGCCAACCCTCGTCTGCGTTGGCGAGCTCGACCCCGTTACGCCGGTCGGTGCGGCCCGGGAGATCGTGGAGGCGCTGCCTGAAGACATCGGCCAGCTGGAGGTCATTCCGCAAGCGGGCCATTGGCTGTGGAAGGATGCTCCGGATATCTTTTGGCCGATGCTCCTGAAATTCGTCGAAAGTCAGGGCTCGTCAACAGGCTCCGGCAGGGCCGGATAGTCGGGGATCGGATACACGCCGGCGACGAAGCCGTAGGTGATGTCCCCGGACCGTGGGATGCGCTCGAACTCCTGGACCAGGTCCATGCCCCGCCGCCAGAACTCGGCTGCTTGTTCGGGAGGGATCCGGGCGTGCCGGATGAAGGACCACAGCTTGTGGGACTGGTACGCCGCTTGGGACTCCTGAGCAGCAACATCGAAGTCGTTGAAATCGAGCGGAAGCGTCCCGTCACCCGACTTCTTTCCGAAACCAACGTAGAACATCCGCGCCGTTCGGCCGTAGTAGCGCTCGTCGATGGCCCGCACCCGGCGGGTCCGAATCACCTGGACCAGGCCGGCGCGCCGGAGAACATTGACGTGGTGCGCGACCGTGCTCTTCGGCCTTCCGACGGCCGCGGCCAGCTCGGTCACGCTGGCTGCTCGCTCGTGCAGCAGGCCCAGGATCGTCGTCCGCAACGGATGCCCGATCGCGCGAACCTGCTCGGCGGAGGTGAGCTCCAACCTCTCTTCGAGGTCGTAGTCGGGGATGGGCGACTTGCTGGTCATCGCAGATTAGACTAACATCCTCGATTGTTCCAGAAATATGGATCATACCCGCACCGAGGAGGTTCGCATGGCTGAGATCGCGCTGTACCACCACGTCCAGGGGCTCACCGCGGGGCTGGTTGAGTTCGCCGATGGGTTGCGCGCGGCGAAGCACACCGTCCACACCCCCGACCTGTTCGACGGCCGCACCTTTCCGACGCTGGAAGAGGGGATGGACTACGCCCGATCGGTCGGGTTCGGCGCCATGCTCGACAGGGGCGTCGCGGAGGCCGATGCGCTGGCACCGGACCTGGTGTACATCGGCTTCTCGATGGGCGTCATGCCCGCACAGAAGCTGGCGCAGACCCGCGCCGGCGCCCGCGGGGCAGTGCTGATCGACGCCTGCATCCCGGTCAATGAGTTCGCCGATCGCTGGCCTGACGGCGTGCCGGTGCAGGTGCATGGCATGGACCACGACCCGCTCTTCGCCGATGAGGGTGACCTGGATGCGGCGCGGGCCCTCGTGGAGTCAACGGATTCGGCGGAACTCTACCTCTATCCGGGCAAGGTCCACCTCTTCGCCGACTCTTCTCTGCCGTCGCATGACCAGGCGGCGACCGAGCTGCTGAAAAGCCGCGTCCTCGACTTCCTGTCCAGCCTGGGTTGAGGCGGTCGTCTGGCGCTCGACCTCGATCCGGACGTTCTGCTCATGGACGGCTTTCCACTCAAGGACGCCCGTTAGCGTTCGTTGACGTGCCTCAAGGATTGCGCCCCCGCGGCGTGTAGGGCAGCATCCAATCGGGCAGGAGGGTGAGGTGTCCGAAAGCGATGGGATTGCCGCCGCGGGGCCTCGCACGGGCGTGGTCGCACCCGCCATCAGCGCCGTCCTCGCAGTGTCGATGCTCGTGGTGGCGGCCACGTATGTCATCCACCGCGCAAGCACGCCGTCTGATGGGACGCGTGGCGGCTATGTCACCTCCAGCCTGAGCGCCGAAGGCCTCGTCGTGGCACCAATCCCCGGTGCCACGACATCGCTGGCTGACGGCGACGTGGTGCAGGCGGTGCACGGAGTCACCCTCGAGTCATGGGCTCGCAGCCTCTTCGGCGTGCAACCGGGTCAATCGACGGCGACGACAGCGCGTGAGGGATTCGTCGCCTACGACATCGAGCGCAATGGAGAGTCGAGATCGCTGACCGTGGCGTTGGCCGCGTTTCCCCTCGCGCCGGCCTTAGCGGACTACTGGGCGACCATCCTCTTCGCAACGACGATGCTGCTGGTCGCGGCATACGTCTTTATCAGACGACCGCGCGACGAGGCGGCCGATGCCCTGCTCATCATGGGGAGCGCGCTGCTGGCCAGCTCCGTGCCCTGGCTGCTCGGATTCCAGGCGCTCGACCTCGTCGGCGGGTGGGGCTTCTGGTTATGGGCGTCAGCGACCTTCGTCGTGTATGGCATCTTCTGGATGGCGGTCCTCCACTTCGCCCTGGTGTTCCCGCGCCCGTCCTCGGTCGTGCGGCGGCGCCCCTGGCTCATAGCAGGGCTCTACGCCGTGCCGTTCGTCGCGTGGCCCGCTTTGGCGGCAATGACGATTCCCGCTTCCGGTTCGGTGCTCGAATGGATCCGCGGTTGGACGTCGGTCCAGCTCGTCGTCGCCGGAGCCGTGAGCGTCGCGGCGTTTGCGTTGGTTGTCACCACGTATTTCTGGCGTTCGGGCGATGCCGACCGACGCAGGGTGCGGTGGGTTGCTCTTGCCGCTGGTTTCGCCGCGATCGCGACGCTCGCCGTGTGGATCGCTCCTCAGGTCGTGCTTGGCAGCCCGCTCCTCCCGTGGAACGCCATTGGGATTGCCGGCCTGGGATTCCCGGTTGCGATCGCGATCGCCATCCTGCGCCATCAGCTGTTCGATATCGACGTCCTCATCAGCCGCTCCGTTCTCTATGGCGGTCTCACGGTGGCGGTGGCGGCCATCTATGGCGGCGTCGTGGCCATCCTCGAAGGTGTCATGCAGGAGGGAGGGGAGTTCGCCATTCCGCTGCTGGCCACAGGGATCGGCGCATTCGCAATGATTCCGCTCTATCGCTGGCTATCGAGCGTGACGGCTCGCGTCTGGCCGGCCACCGCTCCTGCCGCGCCAGGCAGGCATGCAGCGGTCTCCTCAGCACCTGCGCTGGCCAGCTCGGCCGCACCGTCCGCGTACGACGTGATTGAGTCGCCCGCGACGCGCCGCAGGCGCGCGACCAGCCTCGTGCTGAGCCGGACGGTCGTATACGTTGGGCTGACCGCCGCCGTCCTGGTCGTGTACGGGATATCCGTAGCGGGGCTCGGATCGCTCCTGGGTGGGGCTGGCGTGTTTGGTATCTCGCTGCTGGCCACCGGCCTGGCAGCGATCGTCGCCCTGCCTCTTCGCGACGAGCTGCAAGGCGCGGTGAATCGGATGCTCTACGGTGATCGTGACTCTCCGTACCGCGCCATCGCCCGACTGGGCGAGCGCCTGGAGCACTCCGTCCCAACCCAGGCTGTGCTGCCGACGATCGTGGAAACGGTCGCGGGGGCATTGCGCCTGCCGTACGTGGCGATCGAGCTGGAGCAAGAGGGTCAGCCCCTGGTCGCGGCGGCCACCGGTACGGCCCGCGGGAAGCTGCTTCGTGTTCCCATCGTCTACCGCGCACAGCGCGTCGGCGATCTCGTCCTGGCCCAGCGATCGTCGGCCGATCCATTCAGCAGCGCCGACCGAAGGCTCCTCACCGACCTCGCCCGCCAAGCCGGAGCGGCAGCGGAGAGTGTGCGTCTCACCTCGGAGCTGCAGCGCTCGCGGGAGCGTCTGGTCGCCACCCGTGAGGAGGAGCGGAGGCGACTACGCCGTGAGCTGCACGATGGACTCGGGCCGGCGCTGGCGGGCGCGCTGTTGAAGGTCTCAGCGGCGCGCACGAAGCTGCCGGCTGATCCGGAGGCTACGGGCAAGCTCCTGAATGACGTGGAGCTGGAAACCCGATCCGCTATCGAGGAAGTGCGCAGACTCGCCCGGGATCTCCGCCCGCCCGCGCTCGACGAGCTGGGACTTCTGTCTGCGGTGCGGGAGCAGGCCCGCTATTTCTCGTCCGATGGGCTCGACGTTTCGATCGTGGTTCCCGACCAGCTGCCTGCGCTCGCCGCCGCCGTGGAGGTGGCGACGTACCGCATCCTGCTCGAGGCAATGACCAACGCCGCTCGGCACAGTGGTGCGCGTCATTGCCGGATCGAGATTGCCCTGGCCGATGGAACGCTCGAGCTCGACATCATCGACGACGGCACGGGGATCGGCCCGAATGTCCATCGCGGAGTGGGCATGACCTCCATGAGTGAGCGAGCTGCGGAGCTGGGCGGAACGCTGGATGTCAGCCCCGGGCCGTCGGGGGGACCCGAGTTCACGCGATGCTGCCACTCGTTGGCGAGGCGTGATGGCATTGCGAATCGTGGTCGCCGACGATCACCCCCTTTTCCGTGACGGCCTGCGGACCCTGATCGGCACGATGCCCGAGGCCGAGCTGGTGGGTGAGGCCAGCACCGGTGACGAGGCGGTCGAGCTCGCTCTCGCTCTCCGTCCAAACGTGGTCCTGATGGATGTCCAGCTGCCCGGGCGCAATGGGATCGAAGCGACCCGCGCGATCGTGGACGATGCACCGGACGTCGCCGTACTCGTGCTGACCATGTTCGAGGATGACGACTCGGTGTTCGCAGCGATGCGGGCAGGTGCCCGTGGCTATCTGCTCAAGGGCGCCGACCAGGAAGAGCTGGTCCGGGCGATTGAGGCAGTGGCCCACGGGCAGGCCATCTTCGGGCCGGGCGTGGCTCGACGCGTCATGGCGTTCTTCGCCTCACCAACGCGGACCAGGGACTCGCAACCGTTTCCGGACCTCACCGATCGCGAACGCGACGTCCTCGAACTGATCGCCCAGGGCCACGCCAACCCGGTGATCGCACGCCGGCTGGGGATCGCCGAGAAGACAGTTCGAAACCACGTGAGCATCGTCTTCAACAAGCTGCAGGTGGTCGACCGGTCGCAGGCCATCGTTCGCGCGCGCGAAGCCGGCATGGGCGGAGAACGCGCCAGCGATCGGCCGCGCGAGGACTAACCCAGCTTCTCCGCGTACCGAACTTCCCGGCCGCCCTCCCGGCCGACAGGGACTCCTGACTCGTGCGCTCGGGCGCGCCTGAAGGCGACGCTCGACCCAGACGGCACCCGGCCGCCGGAGGCGCCGGCAGCGGTGCTCGTGCACGCGAAGGGAGAGAGAAACAATGATTCGCATCCTGCACACGCGGGCGGCCGGGGTCGTGCTGACGGTGGCCATCGTCGGACTCACGCTGACCACCTCCTACATTCATCTGAACCTTGGGGGCCTGCTCTTCACGCTGAATGGCCTCGGCTACGCTGCGCTGGCGGCCGCGATCGCCATCGGTGCTGCGGCTCCCCATCCGCTGATTGCTCGGTTCAGCTGGCTGCCTCGTCTCGGGTTGGCTGGATACACGCTGACCACGATCGTCGGGTATCTGATCATCGGTCCGTACTTCGCGCTCGGCTTCATCACCAAGGGCATCGAGGTCACGATCCTCGCGCTGCTGGCCCTGGATGTCGTCCGCGTCTACGGCGGCGGTCGCGGATTCATCCGCACGGCGTACTCCTCCGTGGCCCCGTTCTTCACGGCCGGACGGCAGCCGGCCGAGTAGACGATCGACTTCGCGCCGCACGAGGTTCCCGGGTCACCGGGACGCGAGCCTCGTGCGGCCGGGACATCGGGTAGGCCATTGTGAGCGCCGGATGTCCGTGCACAATGCGCGCGCGCTGTACCTCGCCATCATCTGGGTCTTCGTGGCCTGCCTGGTCGTCCAGGCCTTCCTGGTCGGGCTCGACATCTTCGGCGAAGCCCTAGACCCGACGACGCACCGGAATTGGGCGTACATCTACGGCTGGCTGACGCCAGTCCTGGTCTTCCTGGCGGCGGTGGGCCGGCTGCCGCGCGCGATTCGGCTCGGCACGTTGGCCCTGCTCCTCCTGTTCGTGGTCCAGGTACTGCTGCCGACCTTCCGCGATGTGCTGCCGCTGCTGGCGGCGGCCCATGCCCTCAACGCGCTCTTGATCTTCTGGTTGGCGATGGTGCTCGCACGCAAGGCGCGCGATGCCGCAGCTGACACATCTCTGGAGGTCTAGCGAATGTACAGCGGAGCCCGCGCCGTCTACGCCGTCTTGGCATGGCTCTTCTTTGCCGCTGTCGTCTGCCAGGTGTTCCTGGCCGGGATCGGTCTGCTAGGTGGCGGCGATATGGGAGCGCACATAGGGTTTGGCTGACTCTGATCCCGCTCCTCACCATCCCGCTGTTGGCGGCGGGCGCTGCCGCGCACCCTGATCGGCGGACGTTCCGCCTCACGATCCTGCTTCTCGTGATCACCTTCATCCAGACGACGCTCCCGCAGCTGCGCACGGTTGCGCCGGCGCTGGCTGCCCTGCATCCGGTCAACGCCCTGGCCATCTTCTGGGTGTCCCTGACCATCGCCCGCCGGGCGACGGCACTCGCGCGAGAGCCTGCCGCTGCCGAGGAGCTTCCTGCCGCACAGGAGGTCTGACCATGAACGGCATCCGTTTCGGGCGCGAGGTGAGGTGGCTCTTTCAGACCGCCCTGCTGATGTTTCTCGTCACCATCAGTCTCGGGATGGCACGCGGCATCGGCCTCATCGACTTCGAAAGCCGGAACCAGATCGCTGACGCACCTGCATTCCGGCACGATCGGCTGGATCACGCTGGGGATCCTGGCAGCAGTTCTGTGGCTGTACGGAGGGCGGGAGCCGCGTCGCTCCGGCGATGACTTCGTCACGGCACCACGCTGCTCCTCATAATCGGCGTACCGCTCTACCTGCTCGCGTGGTGGACCGGAAACCTTCCCTTCCGGGCCGCGACTGGCACCGCGGTGCTGCTGGGAATCATCTTGCTGGTGGGATGGATCGTCCGCGAAGCTCTCCGCATCGGCTATCGCCGGCTGACCACGCCTCGACTTGGATCTGTCGTTGGCCTGGTGACGCTGGTGGTCGGGTCGACCCTTGGCGTTCTGCTCCAGATCCAGTTCGCGTCGAATGGCTGCTGTCCTTCCAGAGGGCGCCGTTGCCGCGCACGCCGAGACGCAGATCAGCGCCTACCTGGTCCTGGTGGCCATGTCGCTGGTCTACTGGCAGCTCCATGGCGACGATCGCACGCGGCGCGGGACGTGGATGGTGTGGCTGCTGTTCGGTGGCGGCGCCATCATCGCCGTCGCCCTGCTCGCCAACCAGGTCCAGGGCGCGGCGGCCTACATCCCGCTCGATCTCGCGGCGTTTGTGATCTTCCTGACTCTG
Organism: uncultured Chloroflexia bacterium; assembly: GCA_963783495.1. Taxonomy (GTDB): domain Bacteria; phylum Chloroflexota; class Limnocylindria; order QHBO01; family QHBO01; genus DASSCW01. The sequence continues at coordinate 166,882 of CAWANT010000005.1, read as the reverse complement.
GCCTGGCGCCAAGTGCTCGCGCCCGGGCTGGTTCGTGGCCGATTCGAAGCGGCACTTCGCCGTGGCCGTCCCCTTCGCATTCCTGTTCCTGGGCATCTTCATCTACCTGATCGTCGGGTTCGCCGTGCTCCAGATCTGGAAGGACTTCAGCGAGGTCCCCGACAACCTCATCCCGGCCAGCGAGCATCCGTTGTTCGTGGGGATGGTGACCAACATCCTCTTCGGCATGCTGTTCGAGCTGAATCGCCAGCACCGAACCTTCTGGCCATGGGCCGACCATGTGGTGTTCTGGGGTGTGTCGGGGGGTGCTCTGGCCTTGACCCTGACCCTGCTCTCGGATCAGGAGCAGTTCCTGCCGGTCGTCACGCCCATCCTGGGCATCTCGATTCTGACCGGCATCGTCATCCACTCCGTGCGGTTGGGCATGGCATCAACGCACGCGGCCGAGCCGCTTACGAGCGCGGGCGGCGGCTAGTTCCCTTCCGGGCGTGCTAGGTCACCTCGACGCGTTGGCGGTCGCCATCGACGGCGAGGTCGTCCGACCCGACTCGCCGATGTACAACGAGCTTGCCGCTCCGTGGAACGCGAAGTTCGACGGACTCCGCCCGCAGGCGCTCGTGCGCTGTCGCACGAGCGGTGACGTCGTTGAGACCCTTTCAGCCGTCCGAGGGCTGGGCGTCGATGTCGCGGTCCGGTGCGGTGGCCACAGTTTCGCCGCGCACTCGTCCACAGATGGCATCGTCATTGATGTCGGCCCGATGAACTCCGTCCGGATGTCCGACGAGCTTGCGATCGTCGGCGCTGGCGCGACGCTCCAGATGGTCTACCGCGCCCTTTTGTCACATGGCCTGACGATCCCGGGCGGCTCGTGCCCGTCGGTGGGCATCGCGGGCTTCACGCTGGGAGGCGGGATCGGGATTCTCGGCCGGAAATACGGTCTGGCCTCTGATCGGCTGGTCGGCGCTCGGGTTGTGCTGGCCGACGGCCGAGTCGTCGACTGTGCCGAGGCTCTGGAACCGGACCTGTTCTGGGCGTTGCGGGGTGGCGGCATCATCGGTCTCGGGGTCGTCACCGAGCTCCGCTTCGAGCCGATTGCGGCGCCCGACGTCGCGATCTTCGAGCTGCGCTGGCCGGCCGACGGGGCGGCGGAAGTTATCGATGCCTGGCAGCATTGGGCGCCGGACACTCCTGATGAAGTCGCTCCAAGCGTTGTGCTCGGCACGCCGGTCGACCCTGATGAACCGGGCACGGTCGAGGTGTTCGGGACAGTCGTCGGTGGGCGTGCTGACACAGAGGACCTGATCGACGGGTTCCTGGCGCGGATAACAGCGAAGCCGACCTTCACCGACGTGTTGGCGGGCCCCTACCTGGACGCCCTCGAGCACTGGGCACATCGCGCCAGAGAGTCGATCGTCGACGACCTGCCGCCGCCGGTCCGGGGGCACCACGAGATCAAATCCGAGTTCTTTGCGCGACCGCTGCCGCGACCGGCGCTCGACGACCTTGTTACCCACCTGGCAGGTGAGCGGGTGCCAGGACAGGCGCGAGAGCTCGACTTCACCGCCTGGGGTGGTGCCTACGTTCGGCCCAGAGGGGACGCCGCAGCCTTCGTGCATCGGCGTGCCCGGTTCCTGCTCAAGCACGCGGCATCCAACGACGCCCGCGCATCGAGCGAGGAACGCCGCGCAGCACGGGCTTGGACTCGCAGATCGTGGGAGCTCGCCCACGAGTGGGGCACGGGAGGCGTGTTCCCGAACTTCGCGGACGCCGACCTGGCGCGGTGGGATTCGGCGTACTTCGGCGCGAATGCCAACCGACTGCGCAGCGTGAAGGCTCGCTTCGACCCTGACGGTGTCTTTGGCGGCGCGCCGCGCGGCAGCTGACACTCGGAGAAGCGTTGACACTTATTCGTTAGCATGCTAACGTCATGCGAGATTCGGTAGTATGCTAATGAATGTACGGAGCGCTGATGACCGCAACAGTCCACTCGGAGAACCCCGCGTCAGGGCCGCGTTTCGGCGGTCTGCTGTGGCGCGCAGCCCGATTCACGAGCCCGCTGACCTTGCCGCTCGCCGGCAAGCGCTGGAACCCGATCTTCGCCGTGGTCGAGCATCGCGGGCGGCGGACCGGCCGCTCCTACGCCACGCCCGTTGCCGCCCGGCGCGTCGCGGGCGGCTTCGTCATCTCGCTCGCCTTTGGTTCGCAGGTGGACTGGTACCTCAACCTGCTGTCCGCGGGCTCCGGCACCATTCGCTGGCGCGGCGAGGCCTATCCGGTCTCCCGGCCGGAACGCATCGACGCGGATTCCGCCATCGTTGCGTTCAACGGTGTGCAGCGCGCCTTCCTCCGGATCGGCGGGGTCGACGGCTATATCCGGGTCGCAGACTCCGGCTCCCGCACGGCGTGAGCAAAGCACCGCAGGCAGCCACCGATTCCGGCGACTTCGTCATCGAGGAGAGCCTCGGCTACCTGGTCAACCGACTGGCTCGGTTGATGGCGCAGCAGCTCGCCGACGAGCTGCGACCAGCCGGCATCGGCATCGGTCAGTGGGCGGTTCTGATCTTTCTCTGGGAGCGCGACGGCCTGACCCAGGCAGAGCTGTCACGCGTGGTCGCCATTGAGCCACCGACCATGGTGCGGACGATCGACCGGATGGTCCGCGACGGCCTGGTGACGCGAGAGCGCGACCCGCGCGACGCGCGCATCAGCCGCATCCTGTTGACCGATCGCGGTCGATCACTGCGGGACGAGCTTGTTCCGAAGGCTGCTGCTGTCAACGCCGCGAACCTGCAGCGGCTGACTCCGCGGGAAGGTCAAACGTTGCGACGGCTGATCGCCAAGCTCCTCGACCTGCGCGGTTGACGCCGGCTCAGCGCCAGAGCGCAACGATGACCGCGGCAATCAGCAGTCCCAACACGTGGTAGCTCGCGTCGAGGTCCTTGGCGGCAATCAGCGGAGATCTTCGAGCGTCGCGGCCAGGAGTTCGACACCCTCGTCGATCAAGGCCTCGCTCAAGGCCGCGTAGCCGAACAGCAGCCCCGGCGGGCCATCCCGAATCCAGTGCTTCTCGAGCCCGTAGACACCCAACCCCCTCCTGGCGGCGGCCTCGATGATCGCGGTCTCGCTCATCCCCGCCGGCAGCCAGGCGAGGACGTGGAGCCCGGCCGATGCGCCGACCGGCCGAAGGGCGGGCACCCTGCGACTCAGCGCGGACAGCAGCGCATCCCGGCGGCGACGGTAGATCGGTCGCATGCGGCGCAGGTGGCGATCGAACTCACCGCGATCCAGGAAGTCCGCGAACGCGAGCTGCTCAAGGATCGGCGACCCGCGATCAGCCGCCTCCTTGGCATCGGCCAATGCCGGGATCAGGGCGTGAGGTGCCAGCAGCCAGCCAAGCCGCAGGCCGGGCGCGAGCGTCTTGCTGCTGGAACCGGCGTAGATCACCCGGTCGGGCGCCAGGCCCTGGATCGCGCCAATGGGCGTTCGGTCGTATCGGTATTCCGCGTCGTAGTCATCCTCGATGATGAGCCCGTTGCGTGCCTTCGCCCAGGCAACCAGCGCGGCCCGGCGCTCCGGCGGCAGCACAGCCCCGGTGGGCATCTGGTGGGCGGGCGTTACGAGCACTGCATCGGCCGTGGAGCGCTCGAGCTCGTCGACCCGGATACCAACCTCGTCCACCGGGATGCCGATGACCTCGAGGCCGGCTGCCCGCGCAATGGCGCGGCTTTCCTCCAGGGACGGATCCTCCATCGCGAGGCGCCTGGCGCCACTCGCCTGCAGGACGCGGACCGTCAACCCGAAGGCCTGGGCATAGCCGGTCGTGATCACGAAGCTGTCCGGGTGGGCGCAGGTACCCCGGACACGGTCGAGATAGGCCGCCAGCGCGACCCTGAGTTCGGGAGCTCCGTGACCGCCGAGGTAGCTGAAGCGGTCGCTGGGGGCCTCGTTGAGGACCCGCCGCAACGAGCGCAGCCATACGGAGCGCGGAAACTGGGAGACGTCGGGCCGCCCGCTCCGAAAGTCGACGCGGTAGGCTCGGCGCGGCCGCCGGCTCAGCAGCCGCGGGTTGCCGGCGCGCGGCCGCCTCCGCAACGCGTGTCGCGCCGCCGGGACGGGTGTCCAGGTATCCCTCGGCTCCCAGCTGCTCGTATGCCTCGATCACGACCCCTCGCGAAAGGCCAAGATCGTTCGCCAGCGCCCTCGACGACGGAACGACTGCGCCAGCCTCCAGGCGCCCGCTGCGGATCGCTTCCCGGATCTCCGCCTCGAGCTGCTGGTGGAGCGGCTCAGGTGCCTCGCGGCGCAGTTGGACCAGGACCTCCAGGTCCGAACTGGTCCTCAATCTCGTCACGATACTGGACCTTATCAGGATACCGGTCCTTTGTCACCATGCTCTCAGCAAACCCATTCCAGTGGAGGGAGCGGACGTGATCGAGCTTCTGATCGTCCTATCCGTCGTGATCTTCGTCCTGGCCTCGGTCAGGTTCGGCGCGGACACGCGTTACCCAAACGACACCAAAGGGAGTCACTGATGGAGCGCCTCAGCTTCCGAGCCACCAACCAGGTTGAGCTGCTCGCCGAATTGCATCAGCGTGACCTTCTCGACGACGCTTCGCGCCGTCGACGCGCGAGCATCGCGAGGTCGGTGCGGACGCCACGTGTGGACGGGCTGCTGGCGCGCATGCTCGGTCGGGTGAACCGGGCGGTGGGAGACCAGAGGACAGCTTCCGCATCGGCCCACTCCACGCGAGGGCCAGTCCGAGCCGCGCCCTGCACGGACGTTCCCGCTTAGGAATCAGTCCGCCAAGACTCAAGCTCGTACGCCGCGGCGTAGCCTGTCGGCATGCATCGAACGGAGACGGCCAACGTCCTCGTGATCGGAGCCGGCGCCGCCGGGTGGCGAGCCGCGATCGCCGCGACGCAGGCCGGCGTCGAGGCCCGCGTGATTGCCAAGCGCCCGCAGTTCGACGCGCACACCGCCCTGGCCTCTGGTGGGATCAACGCGGTGCTCGGTACGCGTGACCCCGATGATTCGTGGGAACAGCACTTCGCCGACACGCTGCGCGAGGGCTACTTTCTCGGGCACCCGCGCATGGTGGAGATCCTGGCACGCGAGTCCCCGGCCGCAGTGCTCGAGCTGGCGGACTGGGGCTGCGAGTTCGCCCGGACCGACGACGGTCGGCTCGACCAGCGCTACTTCGGCGCCCACCGCTGGCGGCGCACGTGCTACGCAGGCGACTTCACCGGCCGCGCCATCCAGCGCACCCTGGTCGCCAAGGGCACGGAGCTTGGGATCCTGGTAGAGGACGGGCATTACGTCTCGCGCCTGCTGGTCGCCGATGGGACCTGCTTCGGCGCGCTCGCCTTCGACCTGCAGACCGGCGAGCGAACGGTGCTGCTTGCCGATGCGGTGATCCTCGCCACCGGGGGCCATACCCGCATCTGGCGACGCAGCTCTTCCCGGCGCGACGAGAACTACGGCGATGGGCTGACGCTGGCGCTCCAGGCTGGATGCCGCCTGATGGACATGGAGCTCGTGCAGTTCCACCCCACCGGCATGGTCTTCCCTGAGGAAGCGGCCGGGACGCTCGTCACCGAGGCGGTGCGCGGTGAGGGGGGCCGCCTCACCAATGCGCTGGGCGAGCGCTTCATGGAGCGCTACGACCCGGACCGGATGGAGCTCAGCTCACGGGACCGCGTGGCGCTGGCGAATTACACGGAGATCGCCGAAGGTCGTGGCGGGCCGCACGGCGGCGTGTTCCTCGACATCAGCCACCGTGGCAAGGCGCACATCACCGACAAGCTGCCGCGGATGTATCGCCAGTTCATCGAGTGGCAGATGCTGGACATCAGTCGTGAGCCGATGGAGGTCGCGCCGACCGCCCACTACAGCATGGGGGGGATCGTGGTCGAACCGGAGTCGCACGCCACCGAGGTCCGCGGGCTGTACGCGGCCGGCGAGTGTGTCGGCGGCTTGCATGGCGCCAATCGCCTGGGCGGCAATTCGCTTGGCGAGGCACTGATCGCCGGCCGGCGCGCGGGCGAGGCGGCCGCGGCGTTCGCGATGGAGACGGAGGTGTTCGCGCGGTCGCGGGGAGCCGTCGCTGACGGGCTGGCCGATCTCGATGCGCTGACTCGGCCGGGCAGCGAGCTGGCGCGACCGCTTCAGCGCCGGCTGCGCGACTCGATGTGGGAGACGTGCGGGGTCGTGCGCACCGAATCGGGACTGCGGGAAGGGCTGCGCGTGGTCGCCGAGCTGGGGGAGGCCTCGCGCGACGTCGACGTCCGGCCGGGCGCGGAAGGGTGGACGGACCTTGCCCACGCCCTCGACCTTCGCGCGGGGCTGACGGCGGCCGAGGCGACCCTGCGCTCCGCGCTTGCGCGGCGAGAGACGCGCGGCGCCCAGATCCGTGCCGACTTCCCGGACCAGGACCCGGCGCTCACGCTGAATATCCAGATCGACGCGCGGATGGACCCGTGGACCGAGCCCGTGCCACCGGTGCCCGCCGAGCTGCGAGAGTGGGCCGAGCGGCCGCTCGAGGTCGGCGCCGAGCGCCTGCTGGAGTAGCTCCCCGGGAGGTCAGTCGCCGAGGGCGCTGAAGTCGATCTCGCGAAGCCGATCGGGGTCGGCCACGGCGTCCATGGCTACGATCCTGCCGTCGCGCACGGTGCAGCCCATCACCGCGAACGGCTTGCCGTTCGGGGCGTACGCCACGCCACCAACTGCGCCGTTGACGAGGGCCACGCGCGCCGTCGCCGCGAGCCGCGAGAAGCCCGTCGCTCCCGCGACGACGGCCTCCGCGCCGTGCACCACCCGCGTGAGCCCCGGGCGCGCTCTGCCGCCATCGACGCGGAGCACCACGTCAGGATCGAGCAGGGCCACCAGGGCCTCGAAGTCGCCCCTGCGCGCCGCCGCCAGGAACGCATTGACGACCTCACGCTGGCGGTCGAGGTCGGGATCCGGGACGGGCACGCCGCGGACGCGCCGGCGCGCGCGGCTCGCCAGCTGTCGAGCTGCCGTCGACGATCGGCCCACGATCGGGCCGATCTGGTCGAAGGGCAGGCCGAAGACATCGTGCAGCACGAACGCCACCCGCTCGGCGGGGGAGAGCGTGTCGAGGACGACCAGCATGGCCAGTCCGACCGAGTCGCCGATCAGCGCCTCCTGCTCAGGGTCGAGCCCGTCCTCCCGGCTCACCAGCGGATCCGGTACGTAGACATCCAGCGGCGCCTCTCGCCGCGCCTTGCGGGCGCGCAGCATGTTGAGAGAGATGCGGGCGACGACCGTCGTCAGCCATCCACGCAGGTTTTCGACCTCGCTGGCATCGGAGCGGCTGAGCCGGATCCACGCCTCCTGAACCGCGTCGTCTGCCTCAGAGACCGAACCGAGCATCCGATACGCCACGCCCCGCAGATGCGGGCGGTGTGACTCAAATCGCTGCGCGAGCCCGTCCCGATCGTCCATCGGGAACATCCTGCGCCCTATTCGAACCGGCTGAAAATGCCGCGCACGATGACGAGCAGGGCGATCCCGAAGAGGGGGAACGGCAGGACACCCGCGAAGAGGGCGACGATCACCAGCGCCCCCACGACGATGCTGAGCACGATCCCTGGCCACGAAGGACCGTCATCGACCTCGGATGGCCGATGGCTCGCCCCCGAGTAGGCCGCCGCCGCTGGTGACGGGGACGCCCATCGCCCGTCCCACGTGGTCGATGGGGCCGCCATCGGCGCCGACCGGCGCGACGCCGCCCAATGGCCGTAGCTCGGCGTTCGGACGGACGTCAAAGCCGCGTCGTATTCGGCTCGGCGGGCAGGAGTCGAAAGGATCTCCCACGCCTGATTGACCCGCTGCATGTGCTCACTCGCCCCGAGGTCCGAATGCAGGTCCGGATGGTATCGCTTGGCAATCCGGCGGTACGCGCTGCGTACCTGCTCATCGCTGGCCCCGCGCGGAATGCCCAGGATCGAGTACGGGTTGATATCGGTTTCGGTCATCGGATCACATCGCTTTCGCCGGTCACACGAACTGAGTGTTGTGGGTCATGTACATGACACGACCACACCAAGGAATGTGACGGACCTCGCATGAATCAACTCCGAACCCAAGGCATCCGCCCGAACCACTCATGGACTGGCTCGGGTCAGGTGAGCCGTTTGGGCGGCACCGTGCTGCTGCTTGTCATCCTCGAGCTGACGCTCGCCACGGCCTACATCCATGTGGGACTGGGCGGGCTGCTCTTCACGCTCAACGCCATCGGCTACCTCGGCCTGGCGATTGCCAATGGCGCCACCGCCGCCGTCCCGACCCTTCGGCGGTATGGCTGGTTGCCCCGGATCGGCCTGGCCGGGTACGCCCTGGTCACGATCGGCGCGTACCTGATCGTCGGTCCCTACTTCGACCTGGGCTGGATCACAAAGGCGATCGAGGTCGCGATCGTAGGCCTCGTCCTGGTGGACCTGCTCGGCAGGTATGGCGACCTGCGTGGCTTGTGGCGAGCCGCCATGGCGTCTCTGCCAGTTCTCCAGCGGCGCGGAACGGTGCCGCTGCAAAGGGGGCTTGACAGCCCCGTCCGGTGATGTACTATTCCCATTGGTTAATTAACCGATGGGATAAATGGCACAGCAGACCGATCACCTCAGCGCAATCTTTTCCGCTCTGGCGGACCCGACCCGGCGGGCCATCGTCGCCCGCCTGGCGGAGGGCCCTGGAACGGTCACCGAGCTGGCGGCTCCGTTCGACCTGAGCCTGCCCGCCGTGAGCAAGCACCTGCGGGTGCTGCAGCGAGCGGGGTTGGTGGAGCAGGGACGCCAGGCGCAGTGGCGACCCTGCCGCTTACGGGCCGAGCCGCTGCGCGACGTGACCGAGTGGCTGGAGCGGTACCAGGCAATTCTCGGGGAGCGCTACGACCGGCTGGACGAGTACCTCCGCGAGCTGCAGGGTGGTGCCGGCACCACCGACGAACGAGGAAGGACGAAGCACCGATGACCGTGAACCAGCTGGGCAACGAGACCACCACCGTCTTTGCCGACGGGGCGGAGTTCACCATGGAGCGCACATTCGACGCGCCGCGCGAGCTTGTCTGGCAGGCGTTGACCGATCCGGAGCGGATCCCGCACTGGTGGGGCAAGCGACACACGACCATGACGGTCGAGGAGATGGACGTCCGTGTCGGCGGCAAGTGGCGCTGGGTCGCCCACACACCCGACGGTGATGCGCCGTTCAGCGGCGAGTACCTGGAGATCGAGCCTCCCGGAAGGCTGGTGAACACCGAGATGTTCGACGCGCCGCCCTACAACGAGGGCGAGCCGGCGATCGTGACCCAGACGCTGGAGGAGATCGACGGCAAGACGAAGCTGACCAGCCGATCGCGCTTCCCATCGGCCGAGGCGCTCGAGGGCGCGCTGGTGACGGGCATGGTCGGTGGCGCCATCGAGAGCTGGGACCGCCTGGAAGAGGATGTCCGGCGCGGCTAGCCCTCCCATCATCGCGACACGAAAGCCCGTCGGGACAGCCCCGACGGGCCTCGTGTGCGGGCGAGCCTGCCTGCAGCGAATCGCGGACCGCTGTGGAAATTGTTGTGGATAACTTGGTGGACAGACCCCCTTCGCAAGCGGTCAGAAGGCGCGTAGTATTCGCCGCCGACGCGACTCGGCTTATTGGGACTCATCTGCGTTTGCGACCCGAGTCGACGTCATCGCAACAGCAAGTCGGAGGCATTCACGCCCATGTCCGAACGGTCGCCCGCACCCTCCGTGCGCCCGTCAGCAGCCGATCCGGCTCGGCAAACGCCACCCCCCGACGTGGTCGAGTTCATCCGGTTCTGCCATCGTCGGCGCCATGTCGGCTGGCCCGAGCTCTACGACGAGATGTGCGCAGTTGCCGCACGCCGCGAGTTCAATGGCTGGGGCCTTGACCAGCTCGCCGATCACGGGCTCACCTTCTCGCTGTACGAGATGCCGCGCCTGGCCGGATGGGTTCGGCTGATCCTCGGACCGCAGGCAGCCGCGCCTGACGCGGACCATCGGGCCACCGTCCAACCGGCCCCGGGACCCGCCTGACCTCAGTGCGCGCGGGGTGGGTAGGACCCACCCCGGACCATCGCAGGCAGCCGGTCACGAGCGACTGAACGGGGGCGAATCACAGGGTCGGGAGTTATCCACACACGCCCGCGGCGGGCGCGAGACTATCCACAACTCCGCCCGTGACCGACGTGTGACCGATGGCCTAGTACGTGTGCCGGCGGGCCATCTCGCGCTCGATCATGCGCTCCATGACCATGTACTTTTCGATCCGGCGGCGAAGCTCGTTGGCCTCGGGCGTGTAGAGGTGCACGTACTGCTGCAGCTCCAGGCTGAGCTTGCGGCTGAACATGCGGGCGTGATCGAGGTTGCGGCGCAGCAGCACCTGGTCCATGCGGCGCAGGTGCTCCTCGTTCAGCAGATCCTCGTCGCGGAGCAGCTGCTGGTCGACGTCGATCTGGGTCGGCTGCAGCTGGGTGGGCGTGATGATGCGGTCGTCATCGGCCATGGATGGGCTGAGTCTAGCGCAGGACCGATGCGACCTACGCAGGCCGACGGCCGGGCCCGAAGGCCCGGCCGTCGTCGGTTCCGGTTCGAGGAAGCTCGATCAGCCGCCAGTGACGGCGAACCAGTTGCCGCCCGCGCTGGTCACGAACACGATCGGCGCAATGCAGGGATGCGGCAGGCTCAGGTCGATCTCGACCTTTGCGTCACCGCCGCCCGCGCTGGCCAGGCCGGTCGTCGCCGGGAAGTTGCCGGTCGTGACCTTCACCGCAGCGCCGGTATTGGTGAGGCAGCTGACGGTGGCGCCGAAGTTGGCCTGCGGGTTCGAGCCAGTGTTCGTCAGGACGAGCCCGTCGACCTCGATCTCGAGGTGCCCGGTGCTGCTCAGCTCGCCCTTAGCTGCCGTCAATGTCCAGGGCGCGCCGGCCGCATTGACGTCGCGAATCAGCCCGGCTGCGCCGGTCAGCGTGGCCGGCAAGCCGACCATCGTGTCGAATTCCAAGATCTTCGGGCCGCCGCCGCCAGGTTGGGCCAGGGCGGTGCCGGCCTGGATGCCGGCCAGCGCCACCAGGGCGGCAAGCAGGGCGGCCAGAAACGTGGTTCGTCTGCGAGTCATCGGTTTCGATCCTCCAGCGGGGACGCAGCTCGGGTGTCGCCAGTTCCTACGCCTGCGGTTTCAGGCGCACGGGCGAGCATTGGCAGTGCTGGTGCTAGGATCGGCCCGCCTCGTGTCCCCGTAGCTCAGTGGACCAGAGCAGCCGCCTTCTAAGCGGCCGGTCGCAGGTTCGAATCCTGCCGGGGACGCCACATCAGAAACGTGCTCAGCGGGACCATCGCGAGCGTTGCGGCGTCACCAGCGCAACCGCCCCACGGCGTCGCTCTGGAATCTCGGCTATGTCGCCGTTGTGGCAGAACATCTCCGCGGCTGTCGCGTTCGCCAACGGCCATCCCCTCCGGTTCTGGGCCACGATGACAATCCGCGACCCATCTTCCGACGCGAACACGTAGTTCGAGTACGTGTTGCCCTCACCGCCGTGGCCCCAGGCCACGCCGCAGGGCAGCTCGACGCTGAAGATGCCTAATCCCGCGCCGGCGTTCGTCCCGGCTCCGAGCGCCGAATCCACATCCGTCATCGCGTCGACCGTGGTCAGCATCTCGGACAGCTCACGATCGGCAAGCACTTCACCGCCGAGCAGCGCCCCGAAGAAGGTAGCCACATCGGCGGTGGTGGAGACGATTCCCATGGCGCCCGACGTGGGTGGGCTCGTGACATGCGCTGGCTCACCAAGCCAGGTGGTCGCCTCTATCTCCGGGTGGGTGAGCAGCGTGGTCACCGTCGTGTGCTCGAGCCCCAGGGGCAGGAAGATCCGATCGCGGAGCACCGCATCGAATGAATCGCCGGTCACGACCTCGACCAGGCGAGCGAGGATGTCGTAATTCTCATTCGCGTAATGGTGTTGGTTTGGCTGGCCGCCGAGGCCGCTGGTGTGGTTCAGCAGCTGCCGAATGGTGACCTGCTCGCCGGTCTCGACTTGGCCCGGCAGCCAGCGCTCGACGCTGTCGTCGAGGGCGACGCGGCCTTCCCCCACCAGCTGCAGCACGACCGCGGCGGTGAAGGTCTTGGTGGTGCTGATGATCGGGAAGGCGTCGCTCGGATCGGGCGGCCGACCGTCGCCGGCGGTGCCCGACGCCCCGCGCCAGACCTTGCCGGGGGACTCCACCAGCGCGACGGCCCCGACGCCGGTTCCCAGTGCCAGTTCATCGAGCCAGGCCTGGGGGTCCCCCGGCTCCTCTGGACTGGCACCGGCGGTCTTGGTCGCCTCGCTGCCGGGTGGGCCCGATGGGCTCCCGTTGGGGGACGCGCGCTCGGAGACGCTGCAGCCAGCCACCAGGGTGGCCATGAGGATGATCAGGACGCCGGCTCTCGTCCCTGTGGGGATCCGTTCGCGATCGTCCATGTTCTCCTCCATACCCGCCGGCCCATCCGCCGCACCGCGCCACGGCGACACATCGGTCATGCATATGGGATGCGTCAGCGGCCCCATTCCTTACGAGCCGCTGTGGCAGAACATCTGAACGGCCGTCGCATGCGCCAGCTCAAACCCCATCCTGTTCTGGGCCACGGCGACGATCCTCGACCCATCCTCCGAGGCGAGCACCCAGTTCGAGTACGGCTGGTGGTAACCCCCGTGGCCCCAGGCCACGCCGCAGGGCAGTCCGAAGCTGAAGATGCCCAATCCCGCGCGGGCCATCGTCCCGGCTCCGTGCGCCGAAGCCACATCCGTCATCGCGTCGACCGTGGTCAGCATCTCGGCTAACTCACGCTCGCCGAGCAGGTCACCGCCGAGCAGCGCCCCGAAGAAAGTGGCCAAATCGGCTGTGGTGGAGACGATGCCACCGGCGCCTGACACAGGTGGGCTGGTGACGTCCGCGGGCGCGCCAAGCCAGTTGGTCGCATCAATCTGCGGCTGGGTCAGCAGCGTGGTCATGGTCGTGTGCTCGAGCTGCAGGGGCAGGAAGATCCGATCGCGCAGCACCACATCCAGGGGTTCGCCCGTCAGGACCTCGACGAGGCGAGCGAGGAAGAAGTAGTTGTCATGCGAGTAATGGTGCTGGCCTTGCGGGCCGCCGAGGCCGCTGGTGTGGTTCAGCAGCTGCCGAATGGTGACCCCTTCGCCGTTCTCGACCTGACCCGGCAGCCAGCGCTCGACGTTGTTGTCAAGGGCGACGCGGCCTTCACCCACCAGCTGCAGCACGACCGTCGCGGTGAAGGTCTCGGTGGTGCCGATGATCAGGAAGGAGTCGTCCGGAGCGGGCGGCCGCCCATCGCCGGCAGTGCCCGAAACGCCGCGCCACTCGTCGCCGCCGGACTCCACCAGCGCGACGGCTCCGATGCCGGGCCCGGGCGCCAGCGCATCGAGCCATCCCTGGAGGTCGACCGATGGATCAGGGGGGCGAGGGCGATCGAGCGCTCCGCCGAGTATGAGCGCCCCGCCGCCGACGACGAGGAGGGCTGCCACCCCGAGTGTCCGAAGCGGCCAACGGAGACGACGCCTCAGGCCTTCGCCTTCGCTGATGCGCCGCGCGGCTGGCGACTCGGCCCACACCGGATCGGGCCCCCATTCATGATCGAGAACCTCGCGGAGGACGGACCGCAGCTGCCGATCCAAGTCGTGTTCAGAACGCATCAGTCACCGCCCCACTCCCGCGACTTCGACCCGCCGCGGCTCGAGCTCCACCTTGAGCCGATCGAGGGCGCGACTGAGCATTGCCCCCACGTTTGTTGGCGTCGTGCCCAGAACCTGCGCGATCGTGGCGTAGTCGTAGTCGTGGTAGTAGCGCAGGACGACGGCGGCCCGCTGCTGCGGGGGCAGCACCTCCATCGCCTCGAACAACGCCAGACGGCCCGCCGTGCCAGTTGCATGGTCGGGTGCCATGAAGTCCGTCATATCCACCTCTCGGGATACGGGTCGCCGTTGTCGGAGCGCACGCAGCGCCTGGTTGACGAGGATCCGATGCAGCCAAGCCTCAGCCGGCGCGTCCCCCCGAAATCGGTCCCGACGGCGGTATGCGGCGACGTACGCCTCCTGGGTCACGTCCGCCGCCAGGGCTGCGTCGCGGGTGATGCCCAGCGCGGTGCGAAAGGCGACGCCGTACGTACGTTCGTAGAAGGCGCCGAAATCCGTGAGCTCGCGACGGAAGGCCATCGATTCGCTTCTCCGGCGGCCGAGGTCAATGCCTCCGGTCATACATTAGGGATGCATCGGCCGGGGGATTCCTTACGGCCCTGGTTTGGCCGCAGCTCCGGCTCCGCGCATGCGACTCCTGGCCGTGGGCGCCAGCTCTCGGCTCGGCAATCGCCCTAGGATGCGGACCGTGATCCTTCCCAAGGTCCGGGACCCCAGGTTCATCACCGTGCGCCGCGGTGGCAGCCTCAGTGACGACGATCACCGCCTGCTGGCGATATGGGCGGCCGACTGCGCGCAGCATGTGCTGCACCACTTCGAGGAGGCGCGGCCGCGCGACGACCGTCCGCGGCAGGCGATCGAGCTGGGACGCACCTGGGCGCGTGGCGAGATCAGGATGACGGAGGCCCGCAACGCGGCGGGCCATGCAAACGCCGCGGCCAGAGACTTGACCGGGGCAGCGCGGCACGCCGCATACGCTGCTGGCCAGGCTGCGGCGGTGGCGCATGTGGCGGCGCACGAGCTGGGCGCGGCGGCCTACGCGGTCAGGGCCGCCCGCGCGGCAAACCCAGAACGTGGCGACGCTGGTCGCCTGGAATGCCAGTGGCAGCGTGCCCAGCTTCCCGGCGAGATACGAGAGCTCGTGCTCGACGACCAGCGGCGGCGCAACGACCTGTGCTGGTTCGCCTTCGATTGTTGAGCGGCTAGGCTGTCCGCGCCCCCATGGCGCGTTCGATGAGCCCGATGGCGGCCCGTACCCCGTCCTCGGCCGCCACGACCTGTCCCAGGCGCTGGGCTGCCGCTCGAATTGGCTCCGCGGCGGCCTGCGCGACCCGCTCCCGCACGGCGTCCGAGTTGACGGCCGCGACCTCGAGCGGCGCCGGCGCCACGCCGAGCCGGTGCAGGCGCCTGGCCCAGTAAGGCTGATCGCCGACATGCGGAATGACGACCGATGGCGTGCCCGCGGCCACGGCGGCATGCGTCGTCCCAGCACCCCCGTGATGGACGACCGCCGCCGATCGGGGGAAGAGGGCACGATGATCGACTGACGCGACGCTCAGCACATCGTCGCCCTCCACCATCGCTGGGCCGCCCTGCAGCACGGCTCGATTGCCGGCGTCGTGGATGCCGGAGACGACCGCGGAGGCCAGAGCGGCAGGATCCGGGGCGGCCATGGAGCCGAAGGTGACGACCACCGGCGGCGGTCCAGCGGCCAGGAACGCCTCGACCACCGCTGGCAGGGGAGCGGGTGGGGTCGGATCGACCCAGGCGCCCGTGAAGTGGGTGCTAGACGCAAGGTCGCTCGGCGGCGGTGCGATCCGCGGTGAGCAGCCAACCAGGTGGAGCCGCGGTGAACGCGCCCGGAACATCGTGACCTGGTCTGCCGACGCGCTGCCGGCCGTCTCCAGCGCGGCGCGCAGTGGCTTGTCCTGGCGACGCAGCATCCGATCCAGCACCCACCACTCCAGCCGGTTCAGCGGGCCGAGCGAGGGCATGCCGGCCGGTGGCGCCGTCGCAGTCGGCAGCAGGACCGGATCGAACACGGCGCTGGCCCAGGCCAGCCGGGCATCGAGGGCCGCAGCCTGCGCGAGGGTGTGGATGCCATGCAGCACGACGAGGTCGTGGCCGGGCAGGAGCTCTCGGAGCTGCTGGAAGTGGTCGGCGGCGTAGCGCAGATGGAAGTCGCGAAGCACCGCCACCTGGGCCAACGGCGATCCGGCCGCGGCGGCGCGGGAGGCGGTGTCGGCGATCTCCTGCCGAGTGACAAGCGGTCCTGCCGCGAAGAACGCGGTCGCCGCGCCCTCGAAGGCGTCGCGGTGGAGCTCCCACGAAACGGCGGTGACGTCGTGCCCGACGGCGGTCAGGCCACGTGCCAGCGCCACGAACGGCACGACATCGCCGGTCGTGCCGACGGTCGCCAGCGCGATCCTCACATCCGTCTCAGATGCCGGCGATGTTGCGCGAGGCCATTCGCGGGCCGCGCTTCGGCGGGTAGATGCCTGACACCTCCAGCAGCCGCTGGATGCGGCCACGCTGGCCGCGGTAGGGCTCCAGCAGCTCGAGCATGCGGGCATCATCGGCCTTCGCCTCGCGGACCAGGGCCCACGCCACCACGCTGGGGATGTGATAGTCGCCAACGCTGAGCGCGTCGGGGTCGCCATACGCCACCCGGGTCACCTCGGCCACCGTCCAGGGACCGATGCCTCGCACGCGCGCCAGCAGGATCGCCGTCTGCTGCGCGGTCATCCCGTCGAGGCGTGGCGCCAGCGCGGCGCAGTGGCGGATCAGCTCCGCGCGGCGTCGCTCGAGGCCGAGCCGATGAAAGGCGTAGTAGGGCAGCTCCGCCAGCACGGCGGGATCCGGCGCGAGGCGCAGCCGGCCCGGTCCTGGCGCCGGCTCACCGTGGGCCCGCACGATCGCGCGGAACACGGCGCGCGCCTCGACGCCGGTGATCTTCTGCTCGCAGATCGCTGGCAGCAGGGCGTCGAAGGGGCGCAGGCTGGCCGGCAGGCGCAGACCCGGCAGGCGGTGGACCAGCTCGGCGATGACCGGGTGCTGCGGGGTGAGCGCCTCGGGCCGGTCGTTGGCGCCGGTCAGGTCCGCGGCGTGGCTCGTCACCCAGCCAGCGCCGGGTCCCCACGCCGACACCGTGATGGCGGGGCCACGGGCCACCAGCCGCATGGTGGCCGGGCCGTCCGGCGTCCGGGTTGCGCGCCAGGCACCCCACGGCTCGAGGCGGATGGTCGGGTCGCCACGACCGTGGGCCAGCGGCGCCAGGCTGATCGGCAGGTCGATGGGCGAGGTCGCTTCGACGACCACCTGCGCGTCGGGTGTCGCGACGGAGTCCAGGGTGCGGGCCGCCGGCACGGCCGGCGTCACTGGCGCCGCATCGACAGCACGACTGGGGCGCCGGACTGCTGCGCGCGCCTCGAAGTCGGATCGGCTGCGAAGGCCATGGAAGCCCTCGCCCACGATCAGCTGGCCGCAGATGCCACCCAGCGAATTGCCCGGGCCGGGCAGCACCACCACGTCGGGCCCGTACTCGCGCAGCGCGACGCGCAGGCTGGTGGCGAAGCGGAACGGGGTGGTCAGCTGCTCGCCCAGGGTGTAGTCGCGCAGCGCGAGCGGGTCGGTCGACCAGGGCGACCATCGCGCGCCGCGGCCGTCGACGAGGGGCAGCGACGGGGGCCGCCAGCCCAGCCCGGAGAGGCGCTCGGCCGCGCCGGCGGCCACGTGCTCGACCAGCGGCGTGTGATACGGACCGTGCATCGCCAGTCGCAGCGGGAAGAGCCGCTCGCCGATCTTGACCGGCGGCAGGCGGTCGATCAGGGTGGCCACTCCGGCGTCGTCGCCGGCCAGGACGGTGTACGCGCCCAGGTCGACGCTCTCGTAGATCGCGGCCGGTGCCGTTGCCGTCGTCGTGCCCGTCCACCACGCCCGCCACCGCGCTGCGCAGATCAGGGGCAGGCAACCATTCGGCATCGGTCAAGGGGTAGATGACCTGGCCGCCGGAGCCGCCGCCGGGAAGCGGCTCCTCCTGGAGGAGGGCAATCTCCTGGACGAGCCGGAAGGCGTCGTCGAAGGACAGGGCGCCGGCGATGGCCAGGGCGGAGTACCAGCCCAGCGAGTTGCCGATCACGACCTCCACGTCGTGGTCCTCGGCTGCCCGCTCGGCATCAAGCAGGGTGACCATGAAGATCAGGGCCGATGCGTTGGCCGGGCGCAGATGACGCAGCGGCTCGAAGGTCGCGGCACCGTCCAGCTCGAGCAGCGGCTCGAGGCCGTACGCGTGGCGCAGGGTCTCGGCGCGTTCCACGGCCGGATGATCCGGCGGCAGCGATCCCAGGCTGCCGGCGCCATATGCGCCGCGGCCGGCGCAGGCGATCACGGCTCGCGGCCGATCCATCACCCGGCCACGCTCGTTGCGCCGACGGCGGCCAGCGACGCGCTCAGGACCTGGTCAAGGCCGACCAGCACCGTGGCGGTCGACGGGCCCGAGCGGCACGAAGCTGTCGACCGCGCGGACCGATGCCAGGCCGCGCGCCGGGGTTGCCCCGGACTCGGCCAGGTCGGCGATGATCGCGTCGGCCACGCCGCCACCGGTGCGGCGGCACTCGTCCACCACCAGCACCGCCCCGGCCTCGGCGGCGTGCCGCCGCAGCGCATCGGTCGGCAGCGGGTTGAGCCAGCGCAGATCGAGCACCCGCGCGCGGATTCCGTGCTCTGCGGCCAGGCGACGCTGGGCCTGCAGCGACAGGCGCAGGCCGTTGGCGTAGGAGACGATCAGCAGGTCGGGCCGGCCCGATGCATCGGCCCCATCGGGCTCGTAGCCGCCGGCTCGCCCGGCAGCAGGTGCGCGGGCGGTGCCGGGTAGTCGGTCAGCCAGCCCCCGTCGCCGCGGCTCGTGCAGGTCCTTCTCGTGGTACAGCGCGATCGGCTCGAGGAAGACCACCACCCGCCCGTCCTCCAGGGCCATCGCGATCGCGCCGCGCAGCATCCGGGCCGCGTCGTCGCCGCGCGACGGCACCGCGAGCACCAGCGCCGGGAATGTCGCGCAGCGCACCGACGCTGTTGTCGTTGTGGAAGTGGCCGCCGAAGCCCTTCTGGTAGGCGAGGCCCGGCAGGCGCACGACCATCGGGATTGCGGAACTGGCCGGAGCTGAAGAACTGCAGGATGGCGGCCTCGCCGCGAATCTGGTCGAGCGCGTTGTGGATGTAGGCCAGGTACTGGATCTCCGGCACCGGCAGCAGGCCGATGTGCGCCGCGCCCTGCGCGATGCCCAGGATCGACGTCTCGTCGAGCAGCGTGTCGAACACGCGTCCCGCGCCGAATCGCTGCTGCAGGCCGTTGGTGACGTTGTAGACGCCGCCCTTGCGCCCGACGTCCTCGCCGAAGAGGACCAGCTCGGGTCGTCGCGCCAGCTCGTCGGCCAGCGCGGCGTTCAGGTTGCCGGCCAGCGTGCGCGCGTTCGGGTTGCTGGCGGCCTCCGGGAGCGGGTCGGCCGAACGGCCTCGCGGCGCTCGTCGTCGGTGAGCAGCGGGCGGGCGGCGCGCTCGGCGACGCGCGTCGGGTGATACGGCGCCATCGGCGCCGACCACCGCCTCGGTCGTGTCCAGCCGCGGCCGGCGGGCGGCCTCCTCGGCCGCGGCCATCACCCGGTCGCGCGTCTCGCGCCACCAGGTCGCGCAGCTCGGACGGCGAGCGCGGCGCCGGTCTCGATCAGCCGGCGCGCGTTGCGCAGCAGCGGGTCGCCGGCCTCGTTGGCCTCGATCTGCGCCGGGCTGCGATAGCCGTGCTCGACGTCGCTGCCGGCATGGCCCCACAGCCGCACCGTCGGCAGGTGCAGGAAGGCCGGCTGGCGCGCGCTGCGCACGTAGCGCACCGCCTCGGCGGCGGCGTCCCAGACCTCGTCCAGCTCGCCGGCGGCCAGCACGTAGCGCAGGTGCGGCTGCGCGGAGAAGGTGTCGCGGATCCAGTCATCGGGGGTCGGCACGCTGATGCCGATGCCGTTGTCCTCGCAGACGAACAGGATCGGCATGGGCAGGCCGACGCGCGACGGCGTAGCGCGCCGTGTTGATGGCCGCCAGCGCGGTGGCGTGGTTGGCCGATGCGTCGCCGAACGAGCACAGCACGATCGCGTCGGCCGGGAGCTCGCCGTCCACGCCCAGCCGCCGCGCCCGTGCCAGGCTGAAGGCCAGGCCCATCGCCTTCGGCAGGTGGCTGGCGATGGTGGAGGTCTGGGGCGGGACCCACAGCGGGCGGCTGCCCCACACCTTGTGCCGGCCCTGCGCGATGGGCTCGTCGCTGCTGGCCACGATGCCGAGCAGCGCGTCGAAGGCCGGCGTCATGCCCGGCAGCTGCCGGGCGCGGGCCATCATCAGCGCCCCGGAGCGGTAGTGCAGGAAGGCGGGATCGGTGATGCGCAGGAGTCGCGCCCAGCACGGCGTTGTTCTCGTGGCCGGCGCGAGCTGATCGTGTAGAAGCGACCGCTCCGTCTTCTTCAGCTCGCGGCCGGCGACGTCGAGCGCGCGCGACGTGACCTGGTCCTCGAACAGCTCGATCGCCTTGCCGCGCGGTCAGGCCGCTGCCCTCCCGGATCGGGGCGTCGGGCTCGAGGCGCTCGGCCGCATCGGCGGCTCGCGGCGAGGTAAGTCGTCGAGGGCCTGCTCGACGATCGGCGACACGGTCGAAGGTCATGCGCAGTCAGGGGTGACGTCCATGTGGAGGGGCCAATGATACGCGGCTCCTATCGGCACCCGGTAAGCGGCTGGTAATCGGACGGTAAGGCCCGCGGCGCTCTCCTGCGTCGACGCGTCAACCGGCGCAATGCAGACAGGAGATGAACCGATGCGGGCCTCGCGCGTCCCACGCCGCGGCATCCATTCCACCGGTGGCGGATGGCCCCTGACGGCGACGCTCAGCCCAGCGAGATGATGGCGATCCCCAGCACCGCCAGCAGCACGGCGGCGATGCCCAGCCGCGGCAGTGATTCGCGCAGCACCAGCCCACGCCAGCAGCATGGTCACGATCGGGATAGATGCCGGCCAGGGCCGCCGCCACGCCCACCGGCAGACTGCTGCGCGCCAGCACGAAAGCCGCGTTGCCGGTCACGTCCATGGTGCCCGCCGCCAGGACGATCGGCCAGGCCGCGCGCAGGCCGCGATAGCGACCCCGCACCAGTGCCGCGCCCGCCGATCAGCACGGTCGCCGCCGCGCGGCTGGCTGACCAGGGCCCACGCCTCGGATCCCGACTCCTCGGCGGCGATGTCGAGGAGCAGGAACCAGAGGCCGAAGAAGACGAGCCGCCGCGATGCCCAGTGCCACGGCTGCGCGCCTGCACGCCCTGTCGCGTGGCGCCGCTGGCCGCGCCCATGGCGCCATGGCCAGCACCACGCCGAGCCACTGGCCCGGGGAGACGGGCGCGCGCCCCAGCAGCGTAGCCGACGAGCAGCGGCAGCGCCACCGACCCCACGCCGGAGAGTGCGGTGACGATGCCCATGCTGCCCAGCGACAGGCCGGCGTACAGCGCCACCAGGCCCGATGCCGCCGCAGGCGCCGGCGACAGCGCGCGACGGCGAGCGCGCCGGTGCTGGGCAGCGCAGGGCGCAGGACGGCCAGCAGCACCAGCAGCGCGCACCAGGCCAATCGCCTGGGCCAGGCCGGCAACGGTCAGCCCGCTGACCCGGCGCGAGGCGCAGCCGCCGCTGAAGTCGCCGGCGCCGAAGGCCACGGCCGAGCTCCGAGCCCGAAGAGCACGCCCAGCTCCACTCCGTCTCTCCCTGCGGCCTTCGCGGCACTCTACCAGCCGCGTTTCGGCGGTTTCCGCGGCCATGCGCCGGCCAGCCTTGCGGATTGCCGCGCTCCAGTGGTCGAGCTCGATGCGGGAATCGGCTTGACACCGCCGCGGCGCACCGGCACAGTGCGCCAATCCTCGGACGCCTCCCGAGCAGGCCGGGCACCACCGGCGAGGCGTGGTGCCGAGCAGCCGGCGAGGAGCACGTGGCCGTCGAACCGATGACCCTTCCGCCTATGGCCATCCGGCGACCGCCGATCGCGACACGCACCCAGCCGGCTCGGCTGTCCGGCTCGAACGCCTGTCAAGCGCTACGGCGACGTGGAGGCGGTGGCCGGCATCGACCTCGACATCGCCGACGGCGAGTTCTTCTCGATGCTCGGCCCTTCCGGATCGGGCAAGACGACGACCCTGCGCATGATCGCCGGCTTCGAGCTGCCGACCGAGGGCCGGGTCCTGCTGCACGGTCGCGACGTGACCGGCGTGCCGCCGTTCGACCGCGACGTCAACACCGTCTTCCAGGACTACGCCCTCTTCCCGCACATGTCGGTCGGCGACAACGTCGGCTACGGGCTGCTCGTGCGACGGTGCCGCGACGCGACCGCCAGCGAGCGCGTGCGCGAGGCGCTGCGCATGGTCCGGCTCGAGGGATACGAGGGCCGCGAGCCGGGCCAGCTGTCCGGCGGCCAGCGCCAGCGGGTCGCCCTCGCGCGAGCGCTGGTCAACCGGCCGCGCGTGCTGCTGCTGGACGAGCCGCTGGGCGCCCTGGACCTGAAGCTCCGCGAGGAGATGCAGATCGAGCTGAAGGCAATCCAGGGCGAGGTCGGCATCACGTTCATCTACGTGACCCACGACCAGGAAGAGGCGCTCACCATGAGCAACCGCCTGGCCGTGTTCAACCGCGGGCGTGATCGAGCAGGTCGGCACGCCGGCCGACGTCTACGAGCATCCGGCCACGACATTCGTCGCGGGCTTCGTGGGCACCAGCAACCTGCTCACCGGAGAGGCCGCGCGCGCCGTCATCGGCGAGGACGGCGTCTTCACGGTGCGTCCCGAGAAGATCCGGCTCGCCGATCCGGACGTCACAGCTCGCGGCACGACGAGGCATCGGTCCGCGGCACCGTGCGCGAGGTCGTTTACATCGGGCCCGATACGCGCTACATCGTGGAGCTCGAATTGGGCGGCGAGCTGGTCGTCACCCAGCAGAACCTGGAGACATCGTCGATGGAGGCGCTGACCGCCCACGGCCGGCCGGTCCGGCTGATCTGGAAGCGGCGCCACGTACTGAGCCTGGCGACCAGCCAGGAATTGACGGGGAGAAGAGGGAGAGGCAGGCGAGTGAGGCAACTGCGAATTCCACGTCCCTGATCGCCGGCATCGGCTCTGCTGGCTGCTGCGTGTACCGGCGGGCACGGCCGGCCCGACCATGCTGCAGGAGCTCGGCGAGGGCGAAGGTGAGCTGAACCTCATCATCTGGGCGGGATATGCCGAGGAAGGCTCGAGCGTTCCCTGAGTTCGACTGGGTGACGCCGTTCGAAGAGGAGACCGGCTGCCAGGTCGAAACGACCGTCCAGGCCGACTCGGCACACGGAGTCCAGCTTGCTGCGGTCGGGCGAGTACGACGGCGGCTCGTTCTCCGGCAACGCCACTGATCGGCTGATGGCCGGCGGCGACGTGCAGCCGGTCAACGTCGAGCTGCTGGAGAACTACGACGAACGTCTTCGAAGGGCTCAAGAACCAGCCCCACAACTCGCTGGACGGCGTTCCCGTACGGGGTGCCGCACGGTCGCGGCCCGAACCTGCTGATGTGGAACACCGAGGAAGTCGAGGACCAGACGACGCTGGACGGCCTCTGGGAGGACGCGGCCAACTACGCGGGCAAGCTCAGCATCTTCGACTCGCCCGACTTCATCGCCGATGCCTGCGCTGCACCTGATGGCCACGCAGCCCGACCTGGGCATCACGAACCCGTACCAGCTGACGCAGGAGCAGTTCGACGCCGCCATCGCGCTGCTCGAGGAGCAGTTCACCACGATCCGCTGTTCTGGAACGGCCTCACGTTCGGCGACCAGATCACCGCTTTCCCGGCCGGCGACATCGTGATCGGCACGACCTGGCAGTACCAGGTCAACAGCCTCGTCGCTGGAGGAGGCGCCGGTCGAGGCCATCAAGCCGGCCGAGGGGGCGACCGGCTGGTCGGACACGTGGATGATCGCCAAGGATGCGGCGCATCCGAACTGCATGTACATGTGGATGGACCACATGATGTCGGCCGAGGCCGAACGCCCATGGCCACCGTCTACTTCGGCGAGGCGTCAACCAGCCAGCAGGCCTGCGACTACGCCGAGACCTTCGAGGGCGGCCTGTACGCGGGACACTGCGAGCAGACCCACGCGACCGACGAGGCGTACTGGGAGGACATCTGGTACTGGAGCACCGCGCGCGAGGACTGCGCCGACGAGGACTCGGCGACGACCTGCGTCGACTACGACGCCTGGGTCGAGGCCTGGACCACGCTCCGGGGCGGCTGACCGAGCCTGCTGAGTGCGACGGTTTGATCCGATGCTCCCCGGAGGTCCGCCTCCGGGGAGCATCATTCTCGCACCGATGATCACTGACGCTGGCCAGCACCGTGGCCTCGTCGCCCGGCCGGCCGCGCCAGACGGCTGGCGGCCTGGCTGCACGGCCGGCCGCGACTGCAGCTGCTACCTGTTGCTGGCCGCGCCGCTTGCCGTGGCTGGTGGTGGTGTACCTCGGCTCGCTGGCGATCCTGCTGCTGAACGCGTTCTGGACGAGCGATCCCTTCACCGGCAAGGTGAACCCGTTCGACTGGTCGCTCGACGCGTTCGCACAGATCTTCAGCAACGAGGTCTATCGCACGATCGCCGTTCCGCACCATCGGCATGGCCGTCGCTGGTGACCCTGACCGATGCCATCCTGGCCTTCCCGATCGCCTACTACATGGCCCGCATTGCCAGCCCGTCGCGTTCGCGCGTCTGCTGGTCGTGGCGATCCTCATGCCGCTGTGGGCGTCGTACCTGGTCAAGGTCTTCGCGTGGCGGTCGATCTTCCTCGGCAACGGGCTGCTGTCCTGGGTGCTCGCGCCGTTCGGCATTGCCGGCCCCGGCAACGACGAGATCACCAACTCCTGGATCGTGCTCAGCTACATGTGGCTGCCGTACATGATCCTGCCCATCTACGCTGGCCTGGAGCGCGTCCCCAACTCGCTGCTGGAGGCGTCCGCCGACCTCGGGGCGCGAGCCGGCACCACCTTCCGGCGCGTGGTCCTGCCGCTCGTGTCTCCCGGCGCTGGTGGCGGGGTCGATCTTCACCTTCTCGCTGACGCTGGGCGACTACATCGTCCCGGACCTGGTCAGCGACGCGAAGTTCATCGGCAACGTGATCTACGACAACTCGGCGCTGGGCAACTTCCCGGTTGCTGCGGCGTACTCGATGGTGCCGATCGTGATCATGCTCGTGCTACCTGCTCGTCGCGCGGCGCCTTGGGCGCCTTCGAGTCGCTGTGAGAGGCTGAGGATCGGCGCCGTGGTTGAGTCCGGCTGGGTCCGCATCGGCCTGCGGGTCATGACCTGGGTCGCGCTTGGCTTCCTGTACCTGCCCGCTGCTGCTCGTGGCGATCAACGCCTTCAACGAGAGCAGCTTCATGGCCTGGCCACCGCCCGGGTTCAGCCTGCGCTGGTTCGGCGAGGCGCTCGCCAACCCGGCCATTCCGCGCGCCCTCATCAACTCGATCCTGGCGGCCCTGGGAGCCGTGGCCATCGCCCTGGTGCTGGGCACCGCTGGCGGCCATGGCCGTGCAGCGCTACTCGTTCTTCGGCCGCGACTCGATCAACTTCCTGCTGGTCCTGCCCATCGCGCTGCCCGGCGTGGTGACCGGCATCGCCCTGAGCACGACATTCCAGACGCTCGGCGTCGAGTTCGGCCTGTTCACGATCATCGTCGGCCACGCGACGTTCTGCGTGGTCATCGCCTACAACAACGTCGTCGCGCGCCTGCGGCGGCTGCCGCGCTCGCCCGGAGGAGGCCTCCGCCGACCTGGGAGCCGATACGTGGATCACCTTCCGCCGGATCACGATGCCCGGCATGCGCACCGCGCTGCTGTCCGGCGCGCTGCTGGCCTTTGCCCTCTCATTCGACGAGGTCATCGTCACCCTGTTCACCGCCGGCGCCGGGACCCAGACGATCCCGATCTTCGTCCTGGCCGCCATGCAGCGCCCGGCCGAGCTACCCGTCGTCAACGTGGTGGCGCTCGTGCTGGTGCTGGCCTCGGTCATCCCGGTCTACTTCGCCCAGCGGCTGGCCGGCGCGGAGGCGGCCACCATCGCCCGATGACGCCACGCGACGCCGGCCGCCTCGCACGCCTGGCGTGGGATCGGCCGGATGCGCCATCCACGTCGCCAGCGTGACGCCCGGCTGCGGCGGGAGGGCGTTGAGCCGTACGCCTGGTCGAACGGCCCTGGCGACCGCTACGCCGTGCACCAGCACGGCTACACCAAGCTGCTGATGTGCGCGGCGGGATCGATCACCTTCCTGGTCGGGCCGGACGCAACGCCGGTCGAGCTCAGCGCCCGGCGAGGGATTCGTCCTGCCGGCCGGCACGCCGCACGCGGCGGTGGTGGGCCCCGGAGGCTGCACCTGCCTGGAGGGCCACCGGCCGGAGGGCTGACGGCCGGGCAGGACCCTTGGCCGCTGGCAGCGCTCGTCGGCGACTGCCTATGCTGCGCAACAGCCGCGCCCTCCGCCGACAGTCCCGGGACGGTATCGGAGGCAGTCCCATGACCACCGTGCCGGTCGCCCCCGAGCCCAGGCTCGCCCCGGACAACTTCGACCGTCAGCCGCCGGCAGGTCGCCGTCATCGCGGCGGTCGCCGTGCTGGCCGCCGCCATCGGCCTGGTGCTGGGGCTGTCCGTGCATGCCGGGCGCGGCGAGTGCGTCACTGGCCCCGGCCGCGACTACGTTCCCTCCGGCTCCGCTGATGTACATGGAGGCCCGACCTGTCGCTCCCGGCCAGCCAGCAGGACGCCCTGCGCGCCATCCTGGAGCGCTTCCCGGCAACCGATGCCGACGCCGTCGACGAGCGACGGGCTGGCCAACACGCTTGACGAAGCGCTGGCGCAGGGCGACGGCGCCGTTCGACTACTCCAACGACATCGCGCCGTGGTTCGAGGGGACCGTGGCGCGTGACCGTGCTCGACTTCCAGCCAATGCGACCCGATGTCGATGCGCTCGACCATCGGCCACCGGCATGCTGCTGGGCGTCAGCGACGCGGCGGCAGCTCCTCGATTCGCCGAAGCATGCGCTCCGATGCGATCGAGGCCGATGGCGCGAGCCTTCAGCTCGTCCGACCCCGGCGGCGTCGACGGTCTGGACCCTGGACGTCGCTACGCCGACGGCGATGGCTCCGACATGGAAGCCGGCTTCGCCTATGCGCTGACCGATGACCAGCTGCTGCTGGCGAACGGCTCGCGCGACGGTCGAGACGCCTGCTGGCGTCCATCGCGGCAGCGGCGACAGCCTGGCCGAGCGAAGCGAGCGTCGGCGACCTGGTCGATCAGCTGCCGGCCGAGCGGGCAGGCGTGATGACGGTCGACCTCGCAGCGATGCATGGCAGGCGATGCGCGCCCAGCTGAGGCGACCCGCCCGGAGCTGCGCGACCTGCTGGACGTGCACCTGGATGTCGCTGCCGGCCTTCGTGGTCTCGTCACTCTCGATTCGAGGACGACGCCGATCCGCGTCGACGGCGCCATGAGCATGCCGGCGGCGATCCCGCGCCGGGCAACAGCGAGCGTCGATCACTGGCGGCCTCGGTCCCGGCTGACGCGATCTTCTTCGCCGACGCGCCGAACGTCGGAGCGAGCGCGTCGTCGCAGCTCGCTCGGCCTGCGGGAGCAGCTGGAGAGCGGCGGGGCCGCCGGCGAGCTGCGACCAGCTCGCAGCAGGTCGAGGCGGCGCTGGGCGGACGGCTGGACGGACTTCGTCACCTGGATCGGCGGCGGCGCCATGGCGGCCGGCTGGGACGGCGAGCAGCCGTAGTTGGGCATCGTCCTGGAGGTCACCGACACTGATGCCGCCAGCCGAGCGGCTGCGCCAGCTGCAGAACCTGCTCGAGCCTGGCCACCATGGATCCGTCGGCCGAGGTGAAGGTCACGCACCGAGACGGTGGCCGGCGTCGAGGTGACGCAGCATCTCGCTTCACCACCGCGACGCCCGACATGAGCGGCGACCGCACGGTCGAGACGGAAGCTGTCGATCCAGTACGCGATGGATGGCGAGCACGGCGCTCATCGGCTTCGGGGACCACATTCGTCGGCCGCGCGCTGCAGCTGGCGTCCGGCGAGTCGCTGGCCGATGACGCGCGCTATACGCGCCGCGATCGATCGGTTCGGCGGCGACGACAACGCCGGCGCCTTCTTCCTGGACCTGGCCGCGCTGCGCGAGACGGTCGAAGCCGAGGCGGGCGACATGCTGCCTGCCCGAGTACGCGACCGACACCCAGCCCTACCTGGAGCCGCTCGACTTGCTGGCCGGCGTCACCCGGGTCGAGAACGGCGCGCTGGTCACTCGCTACGGGCTGGTGCTCCGCTAGGGCATCCGAGTCAGTCCTGCCGCCGGCGCGCCGGGCCTCGACCTCGAAGCGGTTGCCGCGGTACCAGCCTTGCCCGCTGATCGCCGACCGCACCGAGGCGCCCAGGTAGACGCAGCGGGAAGGCGGCGCCGTGCCTCCGCCACTGACGGACGTGGGCGAGCTCGTGGTTCAGCTCGGCGGGCATCGAGCGCCCGCCAGGCGAAGATGTCGCGCCCGATGGTGATCGCCAGCCAGCTCGTTCAGCAGCAGGCTGCCGGGGCGGCGCAGCCACGGCACGACGTGCACGCGGTGCTTGATCTGCGTCACGCTGCCGTCAGCGTTGCACGCCGCTCTCGTTGCGTGGCGCCGGCTGCAGCAGCAGGTCGCGGCGGTCGCCCCAATGCTTCAGGAAGCGGTAGAAGTTGCGGCTGCTGAGCCGATCGCGCTCCGCCCTCCGGGTATGCGAGCCAGCCGCGATGCTCGTGGCGCGTCCAGCGGCAACGGGCTCCGGTGCGCACCGCCTTCCAGCCGTTGGCGCGCACGGCAAAAGACAGGTCCAGGTCCGCGTTGCGGTAGAAGCGGAAGCGGTGGTCGAAGCCGCCGACCTGCGTGCAGCGCCTCGCGGCGGATGGCCAGGCAGTAGCCCTCGATGGCGTCGACCTCGCCCGGCGGCGCCTCGTCGAACTGGCGGCCGTCGCGCGCTGGTCACGCCCCACGGCCCGGCGACCCCGACGGCTGCGATCCTCGAACGCGGCGAGCAGCGGCGCCGAGGAAGTCGCCGGTCGGCTCGAGCGAGGTGTCGAGCAGCACCACCACCTCGCCGCCGGCCCGGCGCAGCCCGAGGTTGACGGCATCGGCCCAGCCCAGCCGCTGCGCCGACTCGATCACCTGGAGGCCCGCTGCCGGCTGCGGCAGGCCATCGGCTCCTGCGGCTGGCGCGTTGGCGACCAGCACCAGCTCGTGGTCGATGGCCGGCGGGTGCGCGTCCAGCCCGGCCAGCAGGCGGGCCAGGTCGGCTCGGGATGGTCGTCCGACGACGACCACGATCGACGCAGGCAAGCTCGGCCGGCTGGTCCAGCGAGCCGACGCCTGCTCCTGCGTGCGCTGCGGGACAGGGCCGTGCGGTCGAGCCGGCTGGGCGAGTCGACCGGCTCCCAGCCCAGCTCGCGCATCCGATCACGCAGGGCGTCCGCGCGCGACCAGTCGCTGCGCATCGCGCGCCGCGGCCCGTTCACGGAGGAGCGCCGGCGACCTCCGTCCGGCCACGGTTCGCTCACCGCGCCCCGCCGGCCGGCCACGGTGCGCGGCGGCCGATCGGGCCGCCCGTCCTGCGTCGCGCTGGCAGCTGATGGGCGCCCATGGTCTCCGGGTCGTAGCGCAGCCGCTCGACCGGCTCGCCGCCCGACCAGGTGCTGCGCTCCACGATCTCCGGGACGTCGTCCGGCGTGAGCGCCGCGTACCAGGTGCCCTCCGGGTAGACCACCGCCATCGGTCCGTTGCCGCACTGCGAGAAGCAGCCGGCGTGGTTGATCCGGATCGATCGGACAGGCCCGGCCTCGCGAACGGCCTCCTTCAGCGCGGCGTGGACGCCGATGCCGTCGCCGTCGATCGAACGGGCACCACTCGCCGCGGGTGCAGACGAAGACGTGCTTGTCGTAGACCGGCATGGGTGCGTGTGACCTGTGCGGAGTGGACTGGTGCAGTCCGAAGTACTGCGGGTGGGAGACCGAAAGTACCGGGCTGTCGGACGGCACCTCAACCTTACTATCCGGCCAGAAGCCGCGCCGTCCGCACCCAAGCGCACAGCGAGCGTGGCACGGACTTATCACAAGGTGGCGGAAGGATTCCACACGATGATGACGAATGAGGTAGGGAAGCTGCTCACGGCGTCGGAAGTCGCCGAGATGCTGCACCTGCACGTCAACACCGTGAAGCGCCTCGGCGATCGCGGCGAGCTCCCGTTCTTTCGGGTGACGCGGCGCGGCGACCGGCGCTTCCGGTACGACGACGTGCTGGAGTTCCTCCGCCGAGACAAGTAGCACAGTCCAATTTCATACCCGTTCCGGCGCCCACGCCGGAGCGGCCGCGTCCCTGTCAGGGGGGCGTGCGTTCGACCGCCGAGGTGCCATCTCCCGGCGGTCGACCGTTGTCTGGGATAATGCGCGGCCGATGACCGACGATCCCCGGGCGCGGCTGGCCGACGGCCAGCGTCTGCTCGACCAGGCCGAGCCCGAAGCCGCGCTGCCCGTGTTCGACGCGCTCACCACCAATCCCGATCCGGAGCTCCGCGGTGCCGCCCTGATCGGCAAAGGCACCGCCCAGTACCGGATGGACGATGAGGCCGGCGCACTCGTCTCGTGGCAGCATGCCGCCGCCCTCGACGGGCCGCTGGCCTGGTATGCCTGGCGTTCGGTCGGCCGAGCAGCATGTGCGCAACGGCGACCTGGAGGAGGCGATCGGCGCCTACCGCGAGGCCGATCGGCGGGCACCGCAGGAGGAGCGCGGCGCCATCGCCAACCGCATCGCCTGGCTGCTCAAGGAGACGGGGCACGACTTCGCCGCCCGACGCCAGTTCAATCGGGCTCGGGGCGCCTATGCCAGCTACCCGGCCTACGTGACGTGGGGCCTGATCCTCGCCAACGTCATCGTCTTCGTGGTCGACCTCGCTTCCCAGGGCGGCGCGTTCAGCATCATGGGCGGCTACGGCGAGCTGATGCCGGCAGGCTGGCTCTACGCGCCATCCGTGGCCGAGGGCGAGTGGTACCGGCTGGTGACCAGCATGTTCCTGCACTTCGGCATCCTGCACCTGGCCTTCAACATGTACGCCCTCTACCTGTTCGGGCCGCTGCTGGAGCAGCTGTACGGGCACGTCGACTACCTGATCATCTACTTCCTGTGCGGCATTGGCGGCAGCGTGATGACCATCCTGTTTGCCCCGGATTCCGCTGCTGCCGGCGCATCCGGCGCGATCTTCGGCCTCTTCGGCGTGGCCTTCATGGTCTCCCGGCGCCGGCACCTGCTGCTGGGTCCGCAGGCGCGCGCCATCCTGTCGCAGGTCGGCGCCCTGCTGGTCGTCAACCTGGTCTTCACCTTCGCCATCCCGGGCATCAGCTGGACGGGGCACATCGGCGGCCTGCTGATCGGCGGGCTGATCGGCCTGCTGCTGGCGCCCACCAACGTCCCGACCATGGGCGGGGTCTGGCGGGCACCTGACGGCAGCCAGGCCAAGAGCACGACGCCGGCGGCGGTGCGAGCCGGCGCCTATCTGCTGGTGGCGGGGATCCTGGCGGCCGGCGCCTTCTACGCCGTCAACCAGGTGGGCTGAGCCGATGTGCTACGACGACGACGCCCGACCGCCCCTCCCTCCGATTCGCGGCGCAGCCGGGGACGCCGGCCCGGTCACCCTGACCGCCGGTGATGGGACCGCGGTCGCCGCCTACGCCGCGCGCGCGCGAACAGCCGGGCGGCCCGGGAATCGTCGTCCTGCCCGACGTGCGCGGCCTCCATCCCTTCTTCGAGGAGCTGGCCCTGCGCTTCGCGGAGGCCGGTGTCCACGCGGTGGCGATCGACTACTACAGCCGGACCGCGGGCACCGGTCGGCGTCCGGACGGATTCGAGTACGAGGCACACGTGAAGCAGATGCAGGCGGACGGCATCAATGCCGACATCGCCGCGGCGGCCGCGTTCCTGCGCTCCGCGGATGGCGGCTCAGCGGAGCGCGTCTATACCGTGGGCTTCTGCATCGGCGGCCGGATCAGCTTCGTGCAGGCCGCCACCCAGGATGGCCTGGCGGGCGTCATCGGCTTCTACGGCTGGCCCATCGGCGAGCACCGCAGCGGCCTGCCCTCGCCGGCTGAGCTGGCCGATCGCATGGATTGCCCGGTGCTGGCCCTGTGGGGCGGTGCCGACCGGGGCATTGGTCCGGAGGTCGTGGCCGAGTTCGAGCGCGCACTCCAGGCCGCGGACGTGGAGCACACGCAGCATCACCTACCCCGATGCGCCCCACTCATTCTTCGACCGTACCGCGGCCGAGTACGCCAATGAGTCGGAGGATGCCTGGCGGCAGATGCTCGACTTCGTCGGCACCGGCCGCTAGGCCCGTCCGCTCCTAGGAGCCGACTGCCGGCTGGTTCTCCCGGACCGTCTTCGCTGCGGCCGGCTTGACCGGCCGCAGGTACAGGAACATCACCACCACCACGTAGACGAGCCACGTGATCAGCGTGATCCACTCCGGGCTGCTGGTGTAGCCGAACATCGCGCGCAGCAGCTGGCCAACGGTCGCGCAGGAAGCCGTCACCCTCGTGCGGCAGCACCGAGCTGATGTCGAAGGCGGTGGATGTGCCGAACCGTGATGACCCCGATCTCCACGAACTCGTGGACCGCATGGCTCAGGAGCCCGGCGGCGATGAAGATCAGGGCGATGCCGGTCCAGCGGAAGAAGGTGCGCAGGTTGATGACCTGCGCACCGCGGTAGAAGGCGTAGCCGATGCCGATGGCGATGAACAGGCCGACCAGCGCGCCGACCAGGGTGCTGAGCGCGCCCACCTCGGCATCCCCCGCGGCGGTGACCTGGCCGAACAGGAAGAGGGCCGTCTCCACGCCCTCGCGGATGACGGCGGTGAAGGCGACGATGGACAGGGCCCAGACGCCGCCCTCTGTCAGCGCGCGGTCGACGCCGGCCTGCAGCTCGCCCTTGATGTTGGCCGAGGTGCGCCGCATCCAGAACAGCATCCAGGTGACGACGGCGGCGGCCACCAGCATGGCCACGCCCTCGAACACCTGCTCAGCCGGCTCCTCCAGCCCGCCGATGGTCACCCACAGCACCAGGCCGAGGCCGACGCTGAGTCCAACTGCCGCGATGACGCCGGCCCAGATCCGGCCGAAGTACCGTTGGTTGCCGGTCTTGGCTAGATAGGCGAGCACGATGCTCACGATCAGGGCGGCCTCGACACCCTCGCGAAGGCCGGTGAGCAGGCCGGTCGTGAAGAATCCAGCGTCCAACGGATGCAATCTCCTGATGGTGTATGGGCGGTCGCCGCGGCGCGGCGCCGGTCTTTTCGTGCCGGGAGTTAGGCTAGCCTTACCCCCGAGGTTCGTCAACACGAACTACCGATGATCAGGTCGGATATTCGGGCCACCGCGAATGCCGGGTCCGAGCCGCTCGATAGAATCGTCGCCGTTCCCGAGTCTTCCCTCCCGGAGCCTGCATGATCGATTTCACCCTGACCGATGCGCAGCGCGAACTGCAGCGCACCGCCCGAGCCTTCGCCGAACGCGACATCCTGCCCCGCATCCATGAGCTCGACTCGACGTCGACCTATGACCGCAGCCTGTACGAGAAGATGGGCGCCGAGGGGTTCCTGGGCCTTCCGATCCCCGAGAAGTACGGCGGCGCCGGCTTCGACTACATCGCCTTCGCCCTGCTGTGCGAGGAGATGGAGCGGGCCGACACCGCGTTCCGGGTCATCCTGTCGGTCCACACCGGGCTCAACTCGCTGACGCTGCTGCAGTGGGGGAGCGAGGAGCAGAAGCAGCAGTACCTCGTCCCCCAGGCCCGCGGCGAGAAGCTGGCCACCTTCGGCCTGACCGAGCCGGGCGTCGGCTCGGATGCGGCCAACCTGGCGACCACCGCCCGCCGCGACGGCGATCGCTACATCCTGAACGGCAGCAAGATCTGGATCAGCCTGGCCGATACGGCCGATCACTTCCTGGTCTTCGCCACCGTCGATCGCGCCCAGGGCCACAAGGGCATCACCGCCTTCATCGTCGAGCGGTCGTTCGCCGGCTTCAGCTCCGATTCCCTGCACGGCAAGCTGGGCGTCCGCGCCGGCAACACCGGGATCCTGTACTTCAACGACTGCGAGGTGCCGGCAGCCAACCGGGTTGGCGAGGAGGGCGAGGGCTTCACCATCGCCATGAGCGCCATCGACCAGGGGCGCTATACGGTGGCGGCCGGGTCAGTGGGGCTGGCGCAGGCCTGCCTGGACGCATCGGTCAAGTACGCGCACGAGCGCAAGACCTTCGGCTCGGAGATCGGCGAGCACCAGCTGGTCAAGCAGATGATCGCCAAGATGTACGCCGGGATCGAGGCGGGCCGCCTGCTGGTCTGGAAGGCGGGCTGGAAGAAGAACCGCGGCGAGCGCAACACGCGCGAGACGGGCCTGGCCAAGTGGTTCGCGACCGACCACGCGGTGGCATCGGCCCTGGATGCCATCCAGATCCACGGCGCCTACGGCTACTCGAACGAGTACCCGGTGGAGCGCTACCTGCGGAACTCGAAGGGCTCCGTGATCTACGAGGGCACGTCGCAGATCCACACCCTGATGCAGGCCGACTACCTGCTGGGCTACCGCAAGGATCGCGAGCTGCGGATGCCGCAGCCGGCCTACGAAGGGGAGATGTAGGCCGGCTCGAGCAGGAGCGTCTCCGCAGTCGCCGCAGCGACCTTCTCTTCCGACCAGGCAATCGGGACCGATTCGCCGCGCACCCAGAGGGCAAACAGGTCGCCGTAGTGCGGAGACATCGGGTTACCCGATTGCCCGCCCGCCAGCACCCAGCGCGAAGCCTCCGGATCGGCCAGGTCCATGACCGCGCGGGTGTTCGGCACGTAGCCGGGGTTGTCGAAGGGGGCAAGCGGTCCGTTGGCGGCCTGCAGCGGGGTGGTTCCGTCGCCGGGCATGGGCACAGGGCCAAGGTTGAAGGCGTCGGCGACCACTGCCCGATCGCCCGCGGGATGGCGCAGCGTCAAGGTTCGCAGGCGACCCCATGCCCATCCCGCCGGGTCGTCGCCGTGCTGAGTCCGCAGCTGGCGCATGGCCGATGAGAGCGCATCGGCCGCCTCCGCTGGCCAGCCGCGCGCGAACCAGCCTTCCGGCTGAGCGCACAGGCGCTCCACCGTCTGCGCCGCCGATCCGGAGTGGAAGGTCGTCAGCGGCACGATGTCGCCGAAGCCGAAGCCGAGCGCATAGCGCCAGCTGGCCGGCGCCTTGGCCTTGGCGATGCGGTGCGCCATCTCGGCCAGCCAGAGCGCGAAGACCGATGCCGCCGCCGAGTCGACGCTCACCCGCCCGTCCCAGCCACGCAGGATGGCGACCGCCATGCGGCCGTCCGCATCGCCGACGGGCAGCTCCAATGCCATGGCGCGCACCCGCCGCCACGGTCCGCTGGCGACGTCCAGCTGCAGCGCCGCACAGCCCGCGACGTCCCAATCGTGGCGCCCGGCCAGCTCCTCGACGATGCGGGCCATGCGGTAGCCGTCCATCCAATCCACGCCCAGGTACGGTCCGTCGCCATCGGCGGCGGGGCGGTTATTGGCACTCGCCACGAAGCCGATCTCGGGATCGGCAACGTGCGGCATCTCGTCGAACGGCACAAGCTCGTCCTCCCAGCCGACACCCTCCAGCCATCCAGGCAGCGGCAGCGTCCCGTGGCCGCTTCGGCGCCGCGGCAGCTGCCCGACCAGCTGGTAGCCGACGTGGCCGCCAGCATCCGCGTACACCACGTTCAGCGCCGGCCCCGGCCAGGCCGCGAAGCCGCGCCGGAACGTCTCGAAGTCGCGGGCTCGCAGGCAGGCCAGGAAGCCACGGATCGGCATCGGCCGGAGCCAGATCGCCGACAGCGACAGGGCCGCGGGCGCACCGTCCAGGAACGGGGAGATGATCGGCCCGCGGCGCGTCACCAGCACGCGCTCGGTGACCGTCTCGCCGCCGCGCACCTCGATCGGCTCGTCGATCACCTGGCAGGACACCATCTCCGCGCCTTCGCGCACGGAGGCGCCGTCGTCACCGACCTCCTCGATGAACAGGTCGGCCTGGTCGGTCATGCCGGCGGTGATGCCCCAGGCGGCGTGGCCGTTGTGCGCGATCGGCAGCACTGGCCCGCCGACGAACGACGCGCCGGCCACCTCCCATTCCGGGCAGCGCAGGTGGACGAGGTACCACGGCGCCGGCAGCCGCGCGGCGAGGTGCGGATCGTTGGCCAGCAGCGGCACGCCGCTGGCGGTCCGCGCGCCGGCGATCGCCCAGTTGTTGGAGCCGCCCGGCGAGGGCGCGGCGGAGGCGAAGGCCGCCAGGTCATCGGCCAGCCGGTCCATGGCCGGTCCGGCGGCGGTCGCCACTGGCACGCTCAGCGGGTGATCGGCGGGGTACGCGTGGTCCAGCGCCCGCAGCGCGTCCGGGCCGTCCTCGGCCAGGATCTTGAGCCGGGCCAGCTCCATGTCCCAGTTCGCGCCCAGGGCGAATGACTGCAGCCCGGCGAAGGCCAGCACATCGGTGACCTGCCATGGCGTGGGATGCGCGCGCAGCAGGACGAACTCGTGGGGACGGCGTGCAGAGGGCCGCTTCCAGGCCCTGGTTGATGCCCCGCGCGTAGGCATCGGCCGCAGTCCTCATGTCGTCGTCGACCAGATCGAGCTGGGCGGCCGCCACCCGGGCGAAGCCGAGACGACGCGACATGCGGTCGGCCGCCAGACCACCGGCTCCGACCAGCTCGGACAGCGTCCCGCGACCGACCCGCAGCAGCGTCTCGAGCTGGAAGGCCCGGTCCTGGGCATGGCAGAAGCCGAGCCCGAACCACGCGTCGGCCTCGGACGAGGCGTCGACGTGCGGGATGCCCCAGCCGTCGCGGCGGATGCGCAAGGTGTCAGTGATGCCGGTGACCCGCAGGGTTCCGGAAGTTCGGGGCAGTCGACGGCCGAGCAGCCGCACCAGCGCGCGCATGGTCCGCACGGTCGCATCGGGCAGGCGACGGCGTCAAGCGCGGGGGTCGGGGATGCCCGAGGCGCGTCGGTATACTCGGTCCGGTGAGCCGCGCCATCGAGCTGTTCGCCGGCCTGACGTTGGTCGTGGTCGGCATCGCGATCCTCGGCGGGGAGTGGATCCGCAGCGTCCTGGTCGACCTCGGCGTCAGCCCCGACCTGTGGGCCTGGTGGCCGCTGCTGCTCATCGTGCTGAGCCTGTTCTTCCTGGTGCCGGCCTTCTTCGGGGGGCAGCATCGGCGGTTGCGCGCCGGCATGGTCATTCCGGGCGCCGTCCTGGCGGGCGTCGGCGCGGCGCTGCTGTACACCAGCCTGACGGACCGATGGACGGCCTGGACCTACCTGTGGAGCGTGCTCCCCTTCAGCCTCGGCCTCGGCATGTACGCCGCCGGCTGGATCGCCGATGCGCCGGCCTTCAAGTGGATCGGCAGCGGCGTGGCGCTGGGCGGCGTGCTGGCCTACCTGGCCTTCGCCACCGCCTTCGGCGGCGAGGCCTTCCGCCTCGTGGCGGCGATCGGCATCATCGGCCTCGGCCTGGCGCTGACGATGGGTGGCCTGGCAGAGCGGCTGAGCCGGAAGTCACCGGCCGCCTGAGGTCTCCGCGCCGAGGTAGCGGTCGAACCAGGCCAGCACGCGTTCCATGCGGTCGATCCGCCGATCCGGCCGCCCGTAGTTCTTCAGCTCGTGGTGCTCCTCCGGGTAGAGGACGTATTCGACCTCGCGACCAAGCACCTTGAGCGCCGTGAACAGCTGCTCATTGTCGGCCGCCGGGCAGATGCGGTCCTCCTCAGCCTGGAGCATCAGCAGCGGGGTGCGGATCTCGGCGGCTGCGCTGAGCGGCGAGGAGCGCCACAGCTGGCGCATGCCGCGTTCGGTCAACGGGTCGCCGATGTTGTGGCGGCGGTTGTAGTGCACGCCGAAGTACGAGTTGCCCCAGGCCGAGACCTGGTTTGCCACACCGTTCTCCGCCACCGCCGCCCCGAAGCGATCGCTGTGCCCCACCAGCCACTGGGCCAGGTAGCCCCCGTAGGACAGGCCCATGACCCCGAGCCGCTGCGGATCGGCCAGCCCGCGCTCGATGACGCCGTCGAGCACAGCATGGATGTCGGCGGCGTCGACCTGGCCCCAGCGCCCGTTCAGGCCCTTGATCCAGGCCGGTCCATGGGTATCCGAGCCCCGAATGTTGGCGAGCACCAGGCGGTAGCCATGCGCGGCCAGCATGGTGGTGTCCATGGTCCCGCCCGGCGCATGGCTCCCGGTCGGGCCGCCGTGGATGATCACGACGGTGGGGAGTGCCCGCTTGCCGGCACGCGCCGGCGATACGATCCAGGTCTGGATGGAGCCACCGGGTCCGTCGATCCAGGCCTCCTCCCAGGCGGGCAACGGGAATCGGTCCTGCCAGCGTGAGCCGTTCGTCGTCAGGCGCCGCATCCGCGCGGACCCGCGGCGACCTTCGTCCAGCGCGTAGAGCTCGGCGGCATGGCGGTCCACGCCGGCGCTGAGCGCCACCCGTCCGGCGGCGGTGGCGATGGCGCAGCCCACCACGCGTCCTGGCGCAACCAGCGGAGCGAGCTCGCCATCCAGGCTGAGCCGGTACGGCACGTTCCGACCTCGATCGCCCACGATCACGATCAGGGTCTCGGAATCCAGCCAGGCGGGGCCGGGATGATCGTCCGCCATCACCAGGTCTGCCCACGCCCCGTTCCCGACCGATCGATCGAGCGTCGGGGTGAGGCAGCGCGGCGTCCCGCCGTCCGCGGCAACCAGCCAGGCGCGGGCTCGGGCGTACTCGGGCGGGTCCGGGACATCGGTGCCCAGGAAGGCGACGGCCTGGCCGTCCGGTGAGACGGCCGCACTCCAGGCATCACCGGGCAGCTCCGCCAGGAGCGACGCGGCGCCGCCGCGGCTCGGCACCCGGTACAGGGCGTTGCGAGGCATCACGTTCCAGTCATCGCCCATGTCGGCGGTGAAGGCGATCCACGAGCCGTCCGGCGCCCAGGCCGGCTCCTCCACGTCGAAGTCACCATGAGTCAGGCGGCGCGGGCGCGCGCCGGCTCGCGCGGCAATCGTCCACAGATGCGTGCGGCGACCCAGCAGCCCGCTCTCGTCATCGCGGAAGTCGGTCCGGGTGATGCGACGCGCGACCGGGGCCTGCTTGGGCCGCACCCGCCCGACGATGAACCGATCCTCCCCAGCCTGGCCCAGGAACAGCAGCCGCGTGCCATCCGGGCTCCACACGGGCGTCCCTGCGCCGTGACGCTGCCTGGTCAGCTGCCAGGCCTCGCCGCCGTCCAGCGGCAGGATCCAGATCTGCGCCTCGCCCGGGTCTGGGCCCACCGCCGTACGGGCGAAGGCCACCATCCGCCCGTCGGGCGAGATTGCCGGTGCCACGTCCCGCACCTTCCCCGACGTCAGTCGGCGAGCGCGGCCGCCCGACCATGGCACCGACCACAGGTGCGAGACGTAGCGCCCACCGCGGACCTGCCGCAGGCCATAGACGAGCCGTTCGCCGTC
Source organism: uncultured Chloroflexia bacterium (assembly GCA_963783495.1). Taxonomy (GTDB): domain Bacteria; phylum Chloroflexota; class Limnocylindria; order QHBO01; family QHBO01; genus DASSCW01. The sequence continues at coordinate 127,518 of CAWANT010000005.1, read as the reverse complement.
GGCGGACAGGCTGAACGACTCGATCACGGCCTGGGCGTTGACCAGGGCGCGGCCGGTGGTTGGCATGCGGGCGGAGTATGCCGCACCCCGCATGGAGGATTCCGCCTCACGACACCACGGGCATGGCGGATTCCGCGGCGGGGCCCCGAATCATTGACCCGTTTCCGCAGCCTGTGCCATGCTCCGCCAATCGGCGCCCCGACGGTGGGCAAACCCCTCGGCGACGACTCGCTGTCCGCCGCCGCCATCGGTCCATGAAGGGAGATTCGATGCGCAGCTCATCGTCGGCCCGGCTCTTCGTAATGGTCATTGCCCTGGGACTGGTGCTCGCCGCTTGCGGATCGCAGCAGCAGTCGCCCTCAGGGTCGAGTGGCGCGTCCGCCGCGCCGAGCAGCAACGCAACCGGCGGCACCGTGCGTATCGGCGTCGGAGGCTCACCCGACAGTCTCAATCCAGGGAACGGACTGCTTTCTGAGGCCTATGTCCTGTACGAGCTCGTCTACGACACGCCGATCGCCATCAATCAGGCCGGCGAATTCGTACCGGAGCTGGCGACCGACTGGTCGGTGTCCGATGACGGCCTGACCTGGACCATGACCATCCGCGATGACGCTGTGTTCCACGACGGCACACCGTTGACCGCCGAGGACGTCGCCTACTCGATGCAGCTGTACAAGGACACGCCTGACTTCCCCTACCTGCCCTCGTATGCAATCTACTTCGAGACGATCGAGGCCACCGATGCGACGACGGTGACCCTGACCACAGCCGAGCCGCTCGGCAACTTCGAGGCCAACATCGTCTTCATGTACGTCCTCCCCAAGCACATCTGGGAGGCGGTCGAAGACCCGCTCGAGTTCAAGAACGTGGAGATGATCGGCTCTGGTCCGTTCCAGATGGCCGAGTACAAGCGCCGCGAGTTCACGCGCCTTGCTTCGAACGCGGACTACTGGAAGGGTGCTCCCTATATCGACGAGGTCATCTTCCAGACCTATCGCAACGCCGACGCACGCGTCCAGGCGCTGACCAACGGGGAACTCGACGCCATCAGCGAATTCCCGCCCACCGCCTTCGCGGCGCTGGACAACGCCGAGGGGGTGACGGTGCACATTGCCGATGTCGCGGCCGGCGGTGACATCCGCGATGTCCTGTTCAACATGATCAGCCCGGAGGACTGCCCCACCGATGACGGAGGCAAGTGCACCGGCCACCCCGCGCTCCAGGACGTGGAGGTTCGTCAAGCCCTGGCCATGGCCATCGACAAGCAGAACGTCATCGATGTGGCGCTGCTGGGCCTGGGCAGTGTCGGCGTTGGCTTCGTGCCTCCAGGCCTCGGTGAGTATTTCATCGGCACGGATGCGAGCCCTGCCTTCGACACCGCTGCGGCGAATGCTCTGCTCGACCAGGCCGGCTACACCGATACGGACGGTGACGGCATCCGCGAGTGCAAATCCGGCCAGAACTGCCCAACGGGCGACCTGACCTTCCGCTTCAACTACCCCGATGACATCGACACGGCCCCGCGCGAGGCCGAGCTCATCGGTGACATGTGGGAAGCCGTCGGCGTCAAGATCGAGATCGGGGCGCTCGACTCCGACACGCTGACCAGCATCTGCTGCCCGGCCTTCGACTACGACGTGATCCTGTGGGGCTGGGGATCGGATCCCGATCCAGGCTTCCTGCTGGGCGTGACAACCTGCGCCGAGATCCCGACCGGCTACAGCGAGACGGGGTACTGCGATGACGGCTACGACCAGCTGTATGCCGATCAGGGCGTCGAGCAGGATCGCGACGCGCGGATCGACATCGTCCATCAGATGCAGCAGCAGCTGCTCGACGATGTGCCGTACATCGTTCCGTACTACGCACAGGTGCGCGAGGCATGGCGGACCGACGGCTTCACCGGCTGGCTGGAGGATGACCCAACCTTCAGCCTGGAAGCGCCGGAGACGCTGAGCGTCCTGCGTCCGGTGGAGTAAGCCCTGGCGACCCTGGCTGACCGACCCGTGGCTCGCCATACGGCGGCCACCGGTCGGCAGCGCTCGCCCTCGACATGAGCGGCCGCGGACGCTACCTGCTGGGCCGGATCCTGTGGGCGGCGGTGATCATCTTCGTCGTCATCACCTTCAACTTCTTCCTGTTCCGCGTCCTGCCCGGCGATCCTGCCAAGGCCGGATCCCACGACCCCCGGCTCAGCCCGGCGTCGATCGTCGCGCTGACGGAGCGCTTCGGCCTCGACAAGCCGGTCTTCATCAACCTGGAAGCGGGCGCCAATCCGCTTGATTCGCAGTACTTCGCCTACCTGGGCGCCCTCACCCGCGGCGACCTGGGCTTGAGCTACGCCTTCCGCGACGAGGCGGTCGCCGGCATGCTGGGGGAGGCGCTCGTCAACACGCTGTGGCTGATCCTGCCCGCCCAGTTCCTCGCCATCTTCTTTGGCATCGCCCTCGGCGTGCTGGCCGCCTGGCGCCGCGGCACGGCGCTGGATGTCGGATCGCTGACCTTCAGCCTGTTCATGTGGTCGCTGCCGACCTTTTTCCTGGCGATCCTGCTGCTTGTCTTCGGGGCCAACTACCTCGACCTGCCGACGGCGGGCAAGCAGACCATCGGCGTGACGTACGACTCGTGGTGGGAGGAGCTGGCCGACATCCTCCGCCACCTGGCGATGCCGACCCTGGCCTTCACGCTGGTGCTCCTTGGCGAGTACATGCTGATCATGCGCAGCAGCGTCCTGGATGTCTTCAGCGAGGACTACATCCTCACCGCCAAGGCCAAAGGCCTCTCGACCTTCCAGATCATCAAGGATCACGCCCTGCGCAACGCCATGCTGCCCATGGTCACGCTCATCGCCATCAACCTGGCCTTCACCGTGTCGGGCGCCATCCAGGTCGAGGAGGTGTTCAGCTGGCCGGGGCTCGGCAATCTCACCGTTGAGGCCATCAGCGAGCGCGACTACCCCGTGCTGCAGGGTGCATTCCTGCTCATCGCGGTGGCGGTGGTGATTGCCAACCTGGTGGCGGACATGGTTCTTGGCTGGCTGGACCCGCGGGTGACCAGCGCATGAGCGTCCTCGTTGAGGTGACTGCGCCGCAGACGGCCGCCATCGCACCGCAGCGGCGCACCTTCTCGAAGCTCATCCGTCGCCCGATGGGCGCCCTTGGCCTGAGCATGCTGACCGTGGCCGTGCTGGTCGCCATCTTCGCTCCGCTGCTCGCGCCGTATGACCCGTACGCCAACGTGCGGGTCACGATCTTCGACATCTACCAGCCGCCATCGCCGGCCCATCCACTGGGCACTGACGACGGCGGTAAGGACGTCCTGTCCTCGCTCATCTACGGCGCGCGCGTGTCGCTGGTGGTCGGCTTCACAGCGGCGGCCATCACCGCCGTGATTGGCGGTCTGATCGGGATCGTGGCCGGCTACCGGGCGGGTCGCGTCGGGACGGTGCTGATGAGCTTCACCGACTTCTTCCTGGTCATCCCCGAAATCGCGCTGCAGATCGTGATCGTGGCGATTGCCGGCCAGTCCCTGATCAACATCATCCTGGTCATCGGCCTGCTCGGCTGGTCGACCACCGCCCGGCTGGTGCGGTCGCAGACGCTGTCCGTGCGCGAGCGCAAGTTCGTGCTGCGCGCCAAGGCCATCGGCGCCGGCGACGGCCACATCCTGCGCAGGCACGTGCTGCCCGCCCTGCTGCCGCTGATGATCGCCAACACGGTGCTGGTCATCAGCCTGGCCATCCTGTCCGAGTCGACGCTGGCCTTCATCGGCCTTGGCGACCCGACCCTCATCAGCTGGGGGCAGATGCTGAACTTCGCCTTCAACCGGGGAGCGATCTCGGCTGGAGCCTGGTGGGCCCTCATCCCGCCGGGCCTGGCCATCGTGTGGGTCGTCCTGGCCACGACGTTGCTGGGCACCGCGCTGGAGGACGTGCTCAACCCGCGTCTCAAGCGCCACCACCTCGAGCGCGAGCGCAAGCGCCGTCGCCCGCCGGATGCGCCGGCGCCCCTGCTGGAGCTGCCCGCCCGCCCGGTGACCGCGATGTCGCCGCTGCTCAGCGTGCGCAACCTGACGGTCGAGTTCGACTCGCCGACCGGGCCGTTACGGGCGGTGAACGACGTCTCGTTCGACCTCCGGCGCGGCGAGACGATCGGCCTGGTGGGGGAGTCCGGCTCGGGCAAGACCACGACCGCGCTGGCCATGCTGCGCCTGCTGCCGCCGGGCGGCCAGGTGGTCGCCGGCCAGGTCCTGTTCGACGGCGAGGACCTCATGACGCTCGACGCCCGGGAGATGCGAGCAGTCCGCTGGGCGCGGCTGGCGATCGTCTTCCAGGGCGCCATGAACTCGCTCAATCCCGTGCGCCGGGTGGGCGACCAGGTGGCCGAGGCGGTACGGATCCACGAGCCATCAGTCGGCCGGCGCGGCGCGACGCAACGCGCCGAGGAGCTGCTCGAGCGAGTGGGCATCACACGGCATCGGGCGCGCGACTACCCGCATACCTATTCCGGCGGGATGCGCCAGCGCGCCATGATTGCGCTGGCCCTCGCCTGCAGCCCCGACCTGATCGTGGCCGACGAGCCGACCACCGCCCTGGACGTGATGATCCAGGCGCAGATCCTGGAGCTGCTGGCGGGCCTGTCGAGCGAGCTGGGAATGGCCACCATCATGGTCACACACGACCTGGGCGTGGTGGGCCAGCGCTGCGACCGAGTGCTGGTCATGTACGGCGGCACCATCGCGGAGGAGGCGGAGGCGGCGCGCCTGTACGCCAGGCCGCGGCACCCGTACACGCAGGCGCTGCTCGCCTCGTTCCCCGACCTCGCGCATCCCGACCGCGAGCTCGTCTCCATCGCCGGCACGCCTCCACGGCTGGACGCCATGCCGCCGGGCTGCCCGTTCGCGCCGCGCTGCCCCATGGTCTTCGACCGGTGCCAGGTGGAGCGCCCGCCCGCCTACGAGCTGATTCACGGTCGGCGCGTGGCCTGCTTCCTGGAGGAGCCCGGCCATGAGCGTCAGGCGGTGGCCGATGCCTGAGCCGATCCTGACGGTCGACGGGCTGCGCAAGGAGTTCCCGGGCCAGCGATCGCTGACCGACATGCTGACGCGGCGGCCCACACGAGACGTGACCGCGGTCGACGGCGTCAGCTTCACGGTCATGCCCGGTGAGGTGCTGGCGCTGGTTGGCGAGTCGGGCTGCGGCAAGACCACCACCGGCAATCTGTTGATGGGTCTGATGCCGCCGACCGCCGGGAGCGTGACTCTCGACGGTCAGCTCGTCGGCGGCCTTTCGCACCGGGCGCTGCTCCGGTTACGGCGCGGGGTGCAAATGATCTTCCAGGATCCCTATGAGTCGCTGAACCCGCGGATGCAGGTGCGGGACATCGTGGCCGAGCCGCTGCGCGTCCACGGGGTGGCCGGCACCGCCGCCGAAACGGATGCGCGGGTGCAGGAGGCCCTCACCCAGGCCGGCATGACGCCACCGGAGGCCTACCTGCACCGACTGCCGTTCGAGCTGTCGGGCGGCCAGCGCCAGCGCGTCGTCATCGCCGCGGCGCTGGCATTGAAGCCGAAGCTGCTGGTGGCCGATGAGCCGGTCAGCATGCTCGACGTCAGCATCCGCGCCGAAATCCTGAACTTGCTGCGCAAGCTGGCGGACGAGCACGGCATCGCGGTGCTGATGATCACGCACGACCTTTCCACCGTCGCCGCCTACGCCGATCGGATCGCGGTCATGTACCTGGGCCGAATCGTGGAGATCGGCGACGCCCGTACCGTCCTTTCCCATCCAGAGCACCCCTACACCCGGGCACTGCGCTCGGTGGTGCCGGTCCCCGACCCGTCCGCGCGTCGGCGACCCGTGATCCTGGTGGGCGAGACGCCCGATCCATCGCGCATCCCGTCCGGCTGCCGCTTCCACCCACGCTGCCCGGTCGCCTTCGCCCGATGCCCGCTGGAGGACCCGCCGTTGTTCGACCTGGGCGGCGGGCACCAGGCCGCATGCCTGCTGGTCGAGGACGGCGCGGCGGGCAGGCCGCCAACGCCCGAAGCCAGTGCCTAGCGGGCCGCCACCGGCGTAGCGCCGAAGAGCAATCCGACAACCAGCCAGCTGACCCCCAGGGCCACCGCGCCCGGTCCCAGCAGTCGCGGCAGCCATCGGCGAGTCGATGCGAAGCGTGCGGCGAGCGGCGCGGCGGCGATGGTCCCCGCCAGCCCGGCCAGGGAGGCGCCGAATGCCTGCGCCACCGTTGGCGAGGCAACGCCGGTCTGACGCTCGCCAGCCATCAACAGCCCGACGATCACGCTCGCCAATCCAGCGAACAATCCCGCCGCGATCGTGGCGGTCGAGGCGCGCAATCCGCCCTGCTGCGTGGCGCCGGTCAGCACGCCGCCGAGCGCCACCGCGGCGGCGACGAGGATGGTGCCTGGCAATCTCGCGCCCCCATAGAACTCGGCCGGCGGGAAGAGCCAGAACCAAAGCAGCGTGACCACCGGGGCGGCCAGCATGCCGGCGGCCGCGACCCAGGTCAGCGGGGCGGTCCAGTCTTCGGGGTCCTCCGGCGGGACGACGTTGCCCAGCCGGACGCTGACGGGAACGAGTTCATCGTCGGCGTCGGCGTTTCGAGTGGCCTGCGGCTCAGCCGGCGGCGTCACGCCGGAACGGCCTGGTCGATTCTGCTCGTCTCCGCCACGCTGGGCACTGTCGCCAGTCTCAGGCCAAGGATCCGCGCGCCGAGCTCGCGCACCATCCAGCCCGCCTGGGCGCGGAGCCGTGGATCGGCTTCGGCTGAGTGCGATCGCCGCCAGCGCGTGCAGCTCCGGCATGGCGGATGGCGTGTCCAGGTCGTCGTCCATGGCCGCCAGGAACCGCTCGCGGTGCTCCGCCACCTCCGGGTCGAGCGTCGCTGGGTCGGCCAGGGCCGGCGCGAAGGGCTCGATCTCCTCGGCCACGCGGCAGGCCCGCCGCAGCCGCGCCGCCATGACGGCGGACGCTTCGACGCCGCTCTCGTCGTACGCGACCTCGTGGCGGTAGTGGTGCGAGATGAGGTAGTGGCGGATCGCATCACCGGGGTATGAGGCCAGCAGGTCGCGCACCAGCACCAGGTTGCCGAGCGACTTGCTCATCTTCTCGTCGGCGAAGCGCAGCATGCCGGCGTGCATCCACCAGGCAACGAAGGGCTGCTCGCCGGTCGCCCCCTCCGACTGGGCGATCTCCGACTCGTGGTGCGGGAAGACGAGATCACCGCCACCGCCGTGGATCTCGAACGCGAGACCCCAGATACTGCATGCTCATGGCGGAGCACTCGATGTGCCAGCCGGGCCGGCCGGCGCCCCACGGCGACGGCCACGATGGCTCGTCCGGCGCCGATGGCTGCCACAGCACGAAATCGAGCGGGTTCCGCTTGCCGGGCAGGTCTGGCACGTTGCCGCGCTCGTTGGCGATCGGCAGCATCGCCTCGCGCGGCAGCGCCGAGAGCGCGCCGTAATCGGGCCAGGAGTCGACGGCGTAGTAGACGTGGCCTTCGGCCTGGTAGGCGTGGCCGCGATCGCAGCAGCCTGGTGATCAGCTCCTGCATCTGGTCGATGTGTTGAGTGGCACGCGGATAGTGGTCCGGCGGCAGCCAGTTGAGGGCGGCCATCTCGGTCAGGAAGGTCGTGACGTGGCGGTTGCCGAGCTCCAGGTAGTCGACCCCCAGCTGGCGGGCACGCTTCAGCATGTCGTCATCGACATCGGTCAGGTTCTGGACGTACACCACCCGATGGCCGAGGTACTCCAGGTACCGATGCAGGACGTCGAAGCTCAGATAGGTGAAGGCGTGGCCCAGGTGGCCGGTGTCGTACGGAGTCACGCCACACACGTAGAGGCCGACGGGTCCGTCGCCGATGGGCGCGAAGGGCACCTTCTCACCGCGACGCGTGTCGAAGAGGCGGAGGGACATCGCTCGCGATTCTAGGCGGCGCCCGATTGGCCTGTTCGGGGCGGGACCGGGCGGGTAGAATCGCCGCGCCGCGGGGGGACGGTCAGCTGCCGACCGAACGCCGAGGAGAGCACTGTGTGGGAAGTCCTGAAGTGGTTCGCGGTCTTCGTGATCGCGATGCTGCTCATCGTGGCCGGCCTCTTCTGGCTGATGGGCCGCGACGTCCCCTTCCTGCCGTTCTGATGTGCTGAGCGCTCACCACAAGGCGGGCTTGGTGCTCATCAGGAAGCCGATGACGCCCGTGGCCGCGGCCATGGCATACGCCACATAGCGTTGGCGCCGCGCGCGCCGCTCCCAGGCGGCAGGATCGCCAGAGTCGAGTCGCAGCAGGCGTCGCAGGTTCGGCCGAGCGATGAAGATTGCGACCAACAGGTTGATGGCGTAGATGGTGAGCGCGAGCAGCAGCCATGGCTCGCTCAGCAGCTCCGCTCCAAGCACCACCAGTAGGCCGATACCGGTCAGCCCCAGGCCGACTCCGATCACCGCCGAGCCGGTGCCCTGCATGATCAGCAGGCCGCGGGTGATGGGGCCGTAGTCGGCTGCGCCGGCCGCATCCGCGCGGCGCAGCAGGAAGGGCAGCACCAGGCTGGGCGCCAGCAGGGAGATGGCCAGCAGGATGTGGGTGACCAGCAGGATGGGGAACCAGTTCACGGTTGCCCGATGCTAGCGCAGGTGCCCCATGAGGGCGGGATGGCGCTCCTCAGGCAGCCTTGGCGCGGGGTGAGCGCCGCCGCGTCCCGGAGGCCTGCGTCTCCCCGGATGCGATCAGGCCGCGGAGCATGGGCACCAGCGCGCCGAGGTTGATCGTCCAGCCCACGCCGAATGGCTGCTCGGTAAAGACGCTGTTCGAGTCGGGGTTCCACCAGGCATGCATCAGCTTCCTCGGGGTCGGGATCCTGAAGTCGTAGGGGACGAACTCGAACAGGCGGCCGTGCCACGTGCGCTTGTCGGCCGGCAACTGCAGCTCCTTGTAGACCGCGGCCGCGACCAGGCCGAAGGTGACCGTGCGCAGGATCCAGCCAAGGGCTCCCATCTCGCGGCGCAATGTGTTCATCGGTTCCTCCTCATCCGCAAGATCCGCAAGCCGCGTGCCGGGATGCGCTGCTGCTCGTGGCATCATGCGCTCGCCGATGCGCGTCCGTCCCTACCTCGACCTGCTTCGCCACAATCCGGCCTTCGCGCGCCTCTACTCGGCGCAGCTGATCAGCTTTGCCGGCGACTGGTTCGCGACTGTTGCGATCCTTGGCCTGGCACTGGAGCTGACCGGCTCGCCGGCGGTCGCCTCCCTGCTGCTCGTGGTGCAGACCGGCGCCTTCGCCATCGCGTCGCCGATCGCCGGCGTCCTGTCGGATCGATTCGACCGCCGGCGGCTGATGGTGATTGCCGACCTCGCGCGGGTTCCGGTGGCGCTGGCATTCCTGCTGGCGCGCGATCCGGGCACGCTGTGGATTGCCTTCGTGGCGGCGGCGCTGCTCTCGTTCGGAGCTGCCGTCTTCGAGCCGACCTCATCGGCCGCGCTGCCGAACCTGGTCGACGACGACGAGCTGGGCGAGGCGAACGTGCTGATCGGGTCGGCGTGGGGAACGATGCTGGCGGTCGGGGCGGCGCTCGGCGGCTTGGTGGCCGTCACGTTCGGGCGGGACGCGGCGTTCGTGATCAACGCGGCCTCATTCGGCCTCTCGGCTCTGCTGGTGGTGGGCATCCATCGGTCCTTCAGCAAGGCGGGCCACGACGCAGCGCATCACGAGCGCCCGCGCGGCGGCCTGCGCGGGGTGCGCGACTCGCTGGGGGTGGTCGTGCGCTTTGCGGGCGGCAACCGCACGCTGGCGGCGCTGCTGCTGTCGAAGACGACCTTCGGCGTCGGCACCGGCGTGATCGTGATGCTGGCGATCTTCGGCCGCGACGTGTTCGACGCCGGCGACGCGGGAATCGGGCTGCTATTTGCGGCGCGGGGGATGGGTGCGCTGATCGGGCCGTTCCTGGCCCGATCCCTGGTGGGGCTGACGGATCGCGGCCTCCTGCTGGGAATCGCCGGCTCGTTCGTGGCCTGGGCAGTGGGCTACCTGCTGCTGCCACTGGCGCCGCTGCTCTGGGTCGCCGCGCTCTGCGTCTTCGTGGCGCACCTCGGCGGCGGGTCGCAGTGGATGCTCTCGTCCTACGGGCTGCAGCGGGCCAGTCCGGACGAGATCCGCGGACGGGTGTTCAGCTTCGACTACGGCCTGGTCACGGTGACGATCGCCATCTCGCTCTTCATCGCCGGCTACCTGGCGGAGGTGCTCCCTCCCGCCCTCACGACCTGGATCATGGTCGGTCTGTCCGCGATCGCTGCGTTGGGTTGGGTGAGCCTGGCGCGCCCGATCATCAGGGGACCGGCGCACGCATTGTCGGCAGTCGACGATCGCGAGTCGATGCCCCCACCCGGCGGCTGAGCCTCGGCGGCTAGCGTCGCGCGCCAGGGCGGGTCGACACCGACGAAGCCGGTTCGTCCCCAGGCGAACTGCTGCAGCAGCCGCTCCACCAGATCGTTGACAGTCGAACGCCAGAGCGCGCCGAAGGCGGCCAGTTGCGGATCCGCGGCGGACCCGTCGGGCGCGCGCATGTCGAAGAGGCGATAGGCGGGCCATAGCACAGCGGCTGATCTCGCACCCGGATCGGCCCAGACGAGCACGCGTGGCAGGCTCATCGGCCCCTGGAGCCTGGTCGGTTCCGCTCGCTCGTGAAGCGCGGACGCGGGCTGGTTCACGATCGGCTCCGGGTCGTCCGGCGGCGCAGGTGGTGGCGCGATGGCACCAACGACCCCGGACTGACCACCACCCGGCAGCTGCTGAGATGGTGGTGGGGTGGCCAAGGCGGGATCCGGGTTCGGCGTGGGGGCGGGCGTCGGCGTCGTGTGGCTGGGCGTGGGCTTGGGGGTGGCAGTGGCGGACGGGGTCGGCCTGGAGCTCGAGGACGGAGCCGCGGTTGGCGCGAGCGTCGGTGTCGCACTGGGCCGTGGCGTCGGCGACGGCCGCTGCGTCGGCTGGGGAGTGGGGGATGGGGTCGGCGACGGATCCGGATCGGTTCCACCGGAGACGGTGACGCCGGGGTAGTAGTAGGCGAGGACGATCTGGGTGGCCGTCCTGCCGGCCAGGCCGCAGGTCTGCGTGCCCCACTGGTACATGCGCCAGCCGTTGGCATTGGCTCCGCACGCTTCGCCGGCACTCCCGGCGTTGTAGTAGGTCGGGAAGATCTTCCCGTTCTTCAGCACCCGCATCGACCAGGTGGCGTCGACGGCAGCAGCGGCGGTGGTCCAGGTCGGCTTGGACGGGTCATAGACCTGGTCGACGGTGTCGTCGCGGAGGTCGAAGCACTGGCCGTCGCCGTTGGTGCCGCCACGCCAGTGCAGCACCTGGTACCAGGCGTAGTGCTTGACCGCCAGCGCGCCGGCTCGCAGCGACGCGGCAGTCCATGAACCGATCCATTCCCGCGACAGCACGTTCCTGGTGTAGGCCCTGAAGTTGACCGTCTCGACCGCGCCCGTGGCATGCCGGAACACGCGAATGCTGGACGGTGGATTGACCGATGAGGACCAGCCCGAGCACGAGGCAGCCGCGGTGCGCCCGGGCAGGCCGGGCACCGCGCTGGTCAGGGTCACGAAGGCGGCCAGCAGGGCCACCGCGCACGCACGTCGGGACATCGGGCAGCGACCGTACTGTGCACCGCACCGCACCAGAACCCACCAATGGTCCTGGTCCCCGTGATGGTTGTCGGGAGTCAGCCCTCGTCGCGCCAGCGATGCACCCGCGAGCCGACGGTGTCGAACCCCATCTCGTCGCACAGTGCGACGAATTCGGCGCGCGGCACGCCGTGCCACTCCAGGTCGTCGAGGCTTTCATCGCACGGCGGCGTCGCGGTTCAGCGTGGCCAGGCGCTTGTAGAGCGCGGCTTCGGACCGATGGTCGCGGAGCGTGGCGGCCAGCGCCACCGCCCCCCGCACAGGCACCTCCCAGTCGAGCGGCGAGTCAGGGATCGCCTCCAGTCGCTGCCAGCGGTCGAGCACGGCCGCGGCGCTCTTGGCGCCCCAGCCCGGCAGACCGGGATAGCCGTCGGACGAGTCACCGACCAGCGCCAGGTAGTCGGGAATGCTCTCCGGGGCGACGCCGAACTTGCCGCGAATGCCGTCCTCGTCGTAGGTGACCCGCCGCATCCGGTCGCGCAGGACGACGCGTTGCCCATCCACGCACTGCCCCAGATCCTTGTCCACGCTGCAGATCACGACCTGCTCGACCCGTGGGTCGCGTATGAAACGGGCCGTCCCGGTGGCGATGCCGTCATCGGCCTCATCCTCGACCATCGGCCACGTCACCATGCCCAACGCGCGCAGCGCGCGTTCGGCGTCCCGGAACTGTGCCAAGCAGGTCCGGGTCCATGCCGGCGCTGCTCTTATAGGTCGGGAACAGGTCGTTGCGCCAGCTCTCGATCACGTAGTCGGTCGCCGCCGCAATGTGCGTCACGTCCGGCTCACGGAGCAGCGACAGCATGCTGTCGATCAGGCCCCGGACTGCGTTCACCGGCCTGCCATCGGGGGCGCGGGCGAGCGAGCGTCCGGGCGAGTAGTACGCGCGGAAGAGCTCGAACGTGGCGTCGACCAGGTGCACCTTCATCGTCGGTCGAGGATAGCGGCGGCTCCGGCGCCACGGCCACCGGGAAATCCTCGCCGCCCTCCGCTCCGCCGGCCAGCCCGGCTGCGGCAGGGCGGTATGCGGTGCGGCGGATCACCGTCGCCGCGCCGTTCGTACTGGACGGGGCCTATCGGGCCTAGTACCCTGCCGCAGTCCTCATCGTCTCTTCCCACATCCCCGGGGGTTCAACCGTTGCCGCCTCATCGCTATCACCACCTGCCTCGCGGTCCGCGAGTCTTGACTGCCATCCTCGCCATATCGATGTTGGCGGCCCTGCTTCCGGCCGTGGCTCTGTCCGCGAACGGGGTCCGGCGGGAAACCTCGAGCGGCCGCTACAACACAAGTGCCGTCGTCAGCCGGCGCCACTTCAGCCCGGGCGTGCCGGTGGTCTACATCGTGAATGGCGGGAGCGGGGTGGCCCAGGCCATGACCGCTGGCGCAGCGGCTGGTCATTTGGACGGGGAGGTGCTCCTCGTCACGCGGACCCGAATCCCCAGCAAGGTCCGCACCGAGCTGGCCCGCCTGAATCCCGCCAAGATCATCGTGGCTGGCAGCGCGGCCTACGTGTCGCGGCGCGTCTTCAACCGCCTTGGCAACTTCACCACCGGATCGGTCCGGCGCGAGGCGGGCAGGACCAAGTTCCACACCAGCGCAATCATCAGCAAGCGCCACTTCAATCCTGGCGCATCGGTTGCGTACATCGTGAACGGGTCGTCCGGCGTGGCGCACGCCATGGCCGCCGCTCCAACGGCGGCGAAGGTCGGCGGGCCGATCCTGCTCGTCAAGCGCACCTCAATCCCGGACCCGGTGCGCAGCGAGCTGGCGCGCCTGGATCCAGACAGGATCATCGTGGTCGGCAGCGCCGCCTACGTCTCCAATCGCATCGTCACCCGGCTCAACAATTTCACCAACGGGTCGGTTCGGCGTGAGGCGGGCAGCAGCAACTACCAGACCAGCGCCAAGATCAGCCGGCGCCACTACTCCCCCGGTGTTCCAGCCCTCTACATCGCCAACGGCGACCGGGGCATGGCCTACGCCATGATCGGTGGCCCGGCCGCAGCCAAGGTCGGCGGGCCATTGCTGTTCGTGACGCGGGACACCATTCCATCGAGCGTGGCGAACGAGCTCGAGCGACTGGATCCGGTCAGGATCTTCGTGGTCGGTAGCTCGGCTCTTGTCTCGAACCACGTCATGGTCGCGCTGGAGCAATACATCACCGCGCCGAACACCCCGCCCGTGGCGGTCGACGACGACCTCGGGACGCTGGTCTCGGGTTGTGGGTGGCAGATACAGGCCCTCAGCAACGATAGCGACGCCACAGACCCGCGCAACCGGCTCGAGATCTCCGCGGTGAGCGATCCGGCCCACGGGACCGCCACGATTCTGAACATCCAGCAAGGTGGCAACAGTGCGCCGCGGGCCGTGCGGTATACCTCGGATCCCGGCTTCACCGGGGCCGACTCCATCACCTACACGGTGACCGACCCCCGCGGGGCCAGTGACCAGGGCCAGATCAGCGTCAACGTGGTCGGAGGCTCTGATGCCGACAGTGACGGATTCCCAGACGCATGCGATGCGTATGCCGCCGATCCCTCGAACGGGAGCGGCGCCAGCCTGCCGCTCCTGCTGGCCTTCAACGGCGGCGATGGTGGCCTGGCAGACACGGGCTTTGTCGGCGTCATGACGAACTCGCGCGTCTCCTCGCTGAGCCTGCTTGACGGCGATGTCGGCCTGACAGGCAGCGGCAGCCTCGTGAACCCATCTGTCGACGCGGGCGACGCCGCGCGAGATCGGGACACCCAGCGGAACGCTCTCCAGGCGAACATCGATACGCCGTCGGGCAACTTCCTCATCCATGGCAGGGTGTGCGGCACGTACCCGACCGCGGGTGGCGCGACCGTTGGCATGTACTTCGGCCGCGGCGACCAGGACAACTACATCAAGGCGGTGATTGGCTGGAACCCCAGTCGCGACATGAACCAGGTGCAGGACTTCCGAGAGGTGAATGGGCACGCGTCGGGCATCGCCCGAAGGGCCGATGCCGCCATCGCGGGCGCCGAGTGCGTGGACCTGTACCTGAACGTGAATACCAATACGCGAAAGTTCGCGCCCTCCTATTCGACGGACGGCGGGGCTCATCGCATGGGCTTTGGCGGCGACTCGTCGCGGCGGAGCGTGCCGGCCGAGTGGCTGGATGCGTCGCAGATGGCGGTCGGCATCATCGCGACGTCGCGGGGTCCCTCGCCCGAGTTCCAGGTGATCTGGCGGTCGTTCGAGGTGACGCCGCTCTAATTCGGACCGCCGCGGCGGCAGATGCGGTCGCCGGTTGCAGCGACCGCACGTCAGACGGCGAGCGGCTCCCGGTACTCCCCGTACACCGCGCGGAGCGCGTTGCACATCTCGCCAATGGTGGCGTAGGCGCTGACCGCGGCCATGATGGCGGGCATCAGGTTGACGTCGCCCCGCGCGGCCTCGTCCCGCAAGCGGGTCATGGCGCGAGCGTGGGCATCGGCGTCACGCTCGGCGCGCACGCGTGCCAGGCGGTCCAGGTGGCGTCGCTCCTGCTCCCGGCTGATCTCGAGCAGTGGAATGCGCAGCTCCTCGTCGGGATCGGCGTAGCGGGTGACCCCGACCAGCTCGCGCTCGTGGGCCTCCAGCTCGCGCGCCTGCTCGTAGGCGGCGTCGGCGATCTCTGCCTGCGGGAAGCCGGCCTCGATGGCCCGCACCATGCCGCCGAGCTCGTCGATCCGGGCGATGTAGGCCCATGCCGCCTGCTCGGTGCGATTGGTGAGCGTCTCGACGAAGTAGGACCCGGCGAGCGGGTCGACTGTGTTGGCCACGCCCGACTCCTCCGCCAGGACCTGCTGCTGCCGCAGGGCAACCAGCGCGGCCTCCTGCGAGGGAACCGCCCACGCCTCGTCGTACGCATCGGTATGGAGGCTCTGGGTCCCGCCCAGCACGCCGGCCAGCGCCTGGATGGCGACCCGCGTCAGGTTGTTCAGCGGCTGCTGCGCGGTCAGCGATACGCCGGCGGTCTGGGTGTGGAAGCGCATCCAGGTCGACCGCTCGTTCTCCGCCCCGAACCGCTCGCGGGCGAGCTTGTACCAGATGCGCCGCGCAGCCCGGAACTTGGCGATCTCCTCGAAGAAGTCGTTGTGGCTGTTGAAGAAGAACGACAGTCGCGGGGCGAAGTCGTCGAAGCGCAGGCCCGCGGGCCAGCGCATCCTCCACGTACGCGATCCCATCGGCGATGGTGAAGGCCAGCTCCTGCACCGCGGTCGAGCCGGCCTCGCGGATGTGGTAGCCGGAGATGCTGATCGTGTTCCAGCGCGGCAGCTCGGCGGTGCCCCACTCGACCGTGTCGGTCACCAGCTTCAGCGACGGGGCGGGCGGGAAGATGTACTCCTTCTGGGCGATGAACTCCTTGAGGATGTCGTTCTGCAGCGTGCCGGTCAGCTGCGCGCGTGGCACGCCCATCTTCTCGGCCGCGGCGATGTACATGGCCCAGATCATCGGCGCCGGGGAATTGATGGTCATGGAGGTGCTGATCTCGCCGACCGGCAGCCCGTCCAGCAGGATCTCCATGTCGGCCAGGCTCGAGACGGCCACCCCGCAGGTGCCGAACTCTCCCTCCGCCAGCGGCTCGTCATGGTCGTAGCCGTACAGGGTGGGCATGTCGTAGGCGATCGACAGGCCCGTCCCGCCGCCGGCGATGAGCGCCTTGAAACGTTGATTCGTATCCTCCGCCGTGCCGAAGCCGGCGAACATGCGCATCGTCCACAGCCGGCCGCGATGGCCGGTGGGGTGGATGCCGCGCGTGAATGGCGGCTCGCCCGGCAGCGCCAGGTCGTCGATCTCGTCCCAGCCGGGCTGCGCGCCCCTATCGGGTGGGCTGAAGGCGTAGCGCGGACGGTCGCGATCAGGATCGTTGGCGGGATCGTGCAGGTCGTCGGAGGTGTAGACCCGATCGATCTCGACGCCCGACTGGGTGATGAAGCGGGGCCGGCGCTCCGGTCCTCGCTCCAGGGCGGGCTTCAGTCGCCCAGCCTCCCAGCGCTCCTGGTGCTGCCGCCAGCGCTGCCGGTCGCTCATGGATAGAGGCCACGCAGGGTGGTGGCGCCGGCCACGCGGTCGACGGCCACCATCATGGCCGCCCCGCGCAGGTCGACTGCCTTCGCCTCGCTCATGGCCAGCACGTCGCTGAAGGCTCCATCCATGATCCTCTCCAGGTCCGCGGTGATCGCTTCCTCGGTCCAGAAGAACGACTGCATGTCCTGGACCCACTCGAAGTAGGCGAGCACCATGCCGCCCGCCGCGCACAGGAGGTCTGGCACGACCAGCACGTCCCGGTCGCGCAGGATGCGGTCCGCCTCGGGCGTGGTCGGCGCGTTGCTGGCCTCGATCAGGATGCCGGCCTGCAGCTGCTCGGCGGCCGCCTCGTCGATCTGGTACTGGATCCCCGCCGTGATGAACAGGTCGCAGTCGACGGCGAAGATGGTGGACCGGTCGATCGGCTCGGCACCGGGGAGGTCGCGCACGGTGTCGTGCTTGCGCATGTGCGCGATGGCGGCGGCCGCGTCGATGCCGGCGGGATTGGCGACCGCCTGGCGGTCGTCGGCCAGCGCAACCAGCGTCGCGCCGGCCTCGGCCAGCATCTCGGCCAGCACCGTGCCCACCCGACCGAAGCCCTGCAGTGCGACGCGCGCCCCGCTGAGTTCCAGGTTGCGGCAGCGCGCCGCGGCCAGGATGCAGCGGAAGGCGCCGCGGCTGATGGCCTCGCGGCGACCTCGTGTGCCGCCGATGGCCTGCGGCTTCCCGGTCACGATTGCCGGGATGGTGTGGCCGTGCTGCATGCTGTAGGTGTCCATGATCCAGGCCATGGTCTGCGAGCCGGTGTTGACATCCGGGGTCGGGATGTCGCGGTCCGGGCCGATCAGCACGCCGATCTCGGTCGTGTAGCGACGCGTCAGCGCCTTGCGCTCGGCCGTCGACAGCTGGCGGGGATTGACCACCACCCCGCCCATCGCGCCGCCGTAGGGGATCTGGACCAGCGCCGCCTTCCAGGTGTTGAGCATGGCGTTGGCGCGCACCAGGTCCAGCGTCAGGTCGTCGGTGAAGCGGACCCCGCCGGTGGCGGGCCCGCGATTCAGGTTGTGATGCACGCGGTAGCCGGTGAAGCTGCGGACGCTGCCATCGTCCATGTGGACCGGGAAGTGGACGGTCAGCTCGCGCTTCGGGTCGCGGAGGACGCCGTGCATGCCCGGGTCGAGCTCGAGTCGCTCGGCTGCCACGTCCAGGGCCCGCTGGGCTGCTCCCCAGACGTCCTCCGGCGCGGCGTCGCCGTGCCGGTGCTCCACATCCGTGGTAGCCGTCACGAGCCGATCCGGCAGCGGATGGTGGCGGTCACGGCGGTCTTGCTCAAGGGCTGGATCCCTCCGTCTGGGGCCGCTGGCGCGGCACGGGCGGTGAGCATACCGTCGCCTGGCGAGCGGCGACAACCGTTCCCCATTGGCGCGGGCGGTGGCACACTTGGCCGGTCCATCCCAACCCGGGCTCCGGCGGCACCCGCTACGCCGACCGGCGCCCAATCGAAGACCGGAGGCAGGCGATGGCTCCTCGAGTCATGACCGTCAGCGGGCCGATCCCACCCGAGCGCATCGGCTTCACCCTTCCTCACGAGCACACCGGTATCTACCTCTGGCACATCCAGAACCGATGGGACTACTGGGAGCTCACCCCCGACGAGGACCTCATCGCCGACGAGCTGCGCGACTACCGGCGCCGCGGCGGCTCGACGTTGGTGGAGCTCACGCCGCCGGGCGTCGGCCGCGACCCGGAGCGCCTGCGGCGCCTTGCCAGCCGGACCGGCGTGCAGATCGTGATGGGCTGTGGCTGGTACCGCGAGGCCTACTACCCGCCCGAGGCGCGGATCGACCGGCGCAGCGTCGACGACCTGGCCGATGAGCTGATTCGTGAGCTGCGCGACGGCGTCGCGGGCACGGGCGTGCGACCGGGGATCATCGGCGAGATCGGCACGGACAAGCCGTGGGTCAGCGGCCAGGAGGAGCGCGTGCATCGGGCCGCCGCTCGCGCCGCGCGCGAGACGGGCATGGCGATCACCACGCATGGCGTGCGATCGCCGGTGGGGCTGGCGCAGCTGCGCATCTTCGAGGAGGAGGGCGTGGATCCGGCGCGCGTCGTCATCGGGCATGCCGATTCGTATCCGGTGCTCGACCACTACCTGGCCGTCCTGGAGCGCGGCGCCAACCTGCAGTTCGACTTCCTGGGCCATCGGTTCCAGACCGAGGAGGCCGAGGAGCCGCGCCTGGTCGAGCACATCGTGGAGCTGCTGGAACGCGGCTGGGGCGGGCAGCTGCTGCTCAGCCAGGACGTGTGCCACAACAGCCAGCTGAAGGCGCGCGGCGGCTTCGGCTACACGTACCTGCAGCAGCACTTCCTGCCGACGCTGCGCACCGCGGCGGTCGGCGAGGGCGAGATCCAGCAGCTGACGGTCGACAACCCGCGCCGCATCCTGACGCTGCCCTGACAGGCCATGGCTGAGCCGCGCGACCCGGTCGTCGACCTGCGGCGCATCGCCCTGCTGCTGGAGTTCGCGAACGAGCCGTCGTACCGCGTGCGTGCCTTTCGCAATGCCGCGGCGACGGTCCGCGCCATGGCGCCGGGCGCGGTCGAGGAACACGTCAGGCAGGGGACGCTCCGCAACCTGAACGGCATCGGGGAAGTGACGGAGCGGACGATCACCGAGAGCCTGCGCGGTGAGGAGCCGGTCTACCTCCGTCGGCTGGAGGCCACCGGCGGCCGGATGGTGGCGGAGATCGGCGCCGAGCTGTGCGCGGCGCTGCGCGGCGATTGCCACGTCCACTCGGACTGGAGCGATGGTGGGTCGCCGATCCGGGAGATGGCCGAAACCGCGATCGAGCTCGGCCACGAGTACATGGTGCTGACCGACCACTCGCCGACGCTGACGGTCGCCAACGGTCTCTCAGCGGACCGGCTGGAGCGTCAGCTCGAGGAGGTGGCGGCGGTGAACGCGGAGCTGGCGCCTTTCCGCATCCTGACCGGCATCGAGGTCGACATCCTGTCCGACGGGTCGCTCGACCAGACGCCGGAGCTGCTCGCCCGCCTGGACATCGTGGTCGGCAGCGTCCATTCGGAGCTGCGCATGGCTTCGGGCCCGATGACCCGGCGCATGGTGACCGCCCTGGCCGATCCGCACCTGGACATCCTGGGCCACTGCACCGGCCGCATGAAGGCGGGACGCCGCAACCGGCCGCCGTCCGAGTTCGATCCCGAGATCGTGTTCGCCGCCGCGGCTCGCTTCGACAAGGCGGTCGAGGTCAACTCGCGGCCGGAGCGGCTCGATCCGCCGAAGCGCCTGCTGCGCCTGGCGGTCGAGGCGGACTGCAAGGTGAGCATCGACTCGGACGCCCATGCGCCGGGGCAGATGGCCTGGCAGCCGTATGGGTGCGATCGCGCGGCGGCATGCGGCGTGCAGACCGACTCGATCGTCAACGCACTGGAGGCCGATGCGCTGCTGGCGTGGGCCGCCGCGCACGAAGCCTGACCAGCCCACCCATCGGCCCATACTGATGAGCCCACCGATTGAGGAGATACGACCATGTCCGTTGCACGCGTGACCGAGCTGAGCTGCACCTCCACCGACTCCTTCGAGGACGCGATTCGTCAGGGTATCGAGCGCGCCAACCGCACCCTGCGCCAGGTCCGCAGCGCCTGGGTCAAGGAGCAGCGCATGAACATCGGGCGTGATGGCGCCATCGAGTTCCAGGCCAACATCATGGTGACCTTCGTCCTCGAGGACTGACCTACCAGGGTGGCGAGAGGGCTTCCAACGTGGCGCGGTCCGCGTGGAGGCCCTCCAGCGTGAGCGGAATCATCGCCACCTGGTCGGCGCCGGCGTCGAGCATCGCCCGCAGCCTCATACGCAGCGTCGCGTCGTCGCCCCACGCCACCAGGGCGTCCACCAGGCGATCGCTGCCGGGCCTTGCCAGCTCCTCCTCGCTGAAGCCCGATTCGCGCAGGCTGTTGAGGTAGTTCGGCAGCCCCAGGTAGCGGTCCAGGTAGCGGCGTGCCGCGGCTCGCGCGGCGTTCGCATCGGTCTCACGCAGGCACGGCAGGCTGACGATCAGCAGCGGACGCGCCCTGCTGGTCACCTCGGCGGCCTCGTCCAATCGGGCGCGGGCGCCCGGCACGTACGTCTCCGGCACCAGGTATGGAAAGGCTCCGTCAGCGGCGCTGGCGGCCAGGGCCAGCATGCGAGCACGAAGGGCGGCCAGCACCACCGGCGGCGGGCCGTAGGGCTCCGGCCCGCGGTAGGGTGCGGCCTCGTAGGCGGCAAGGTAATCCCGCATCACGGTCAGCGGACCGCCGTACTCGTGGCCGCGCACTTCGCTCACCGTGTCGCGATGGCTGCTCCCCAGCCCAAGCAGCATGCGACCGCCCGACAGCTCATGGACGGTCGCCGCGCCGCCACGCATGGCCACCGGATCGCGCCCGTAAACGACGGCGACTCCCACCGCCAGCCCGATCCGCTCGGTGCGCGCCGCCAGGTGACCGAGCAGCGCGAACGGGTCGCGGCCGGCCGTCTCCTGGGTCCACAACGTGTCGTAGCCGGCGGCTTCGGCTGAGCGAGCGAAGGCGACGACGTCGCCGCCGGGCAGCCGGTCGAAGTTGGACCAGACGCCGGCTGGACCGATGCGGGCCGGCACCTACTCCGTGCTGGCCAGGCTGATGAGCCCCTGGCGGCGCACGAACCGCGAGCGGTAGACGGGGTTCGAGACCCGGGCGCTGACGGTGGCAGCATCCAGCGGCTTGGTCGTTCGCGGAGCGGTGTAGCGCCCGCGCTCGGTGATGGCGGCCGCCAGCTGAACGGCGCTCATCGGGCCCTGCTCGGCAATGATGGCGGCGATCTCCTCGTGCAGCGGGATACGGGGAGCTGCCGATCCCGACTTCGACCGTGGCTTGCGGACCGAGGTGGAGGCCGTCCCGCCGGTCGCGGCCTTGGGCGGTCGGCCGCGACGCTTCGGGGCGGGGGTGGTGGGTTCGCTGGGTGCCGCCACATCGGCTGGCGCGGGCGTGGCCGGCGCGCCAGCGGCGGCGAGAGCGTCCAGGCGTTTCACCAGATCGTCGACCCGCGCACTCAGCGCGGCGATCGCCTTGCCATCGGTGGCCGGAGCCGCCGGCGACTCACCGCGTCGTGCGGCGTCGAGCCGCTCCTCAACCCACAGGGTCACCAGCTCGCCGGGCCGCACGCCGGCCTCGGCGGCCAGCAGCTTCAGGGCCGCCAGGCGGCGCGGGTCGAGCCGGATCGACATGCCGCCCTCGTCGCGGCCGCTGGGGGCGTACCCGCCGCGATCCGGCGGGCGCTGCGGCGGTCGATCGCGGTCGTAGGTGCGGGGCGGTCGGCGCTGGTCGTAGCCGGAGTAGCCCTCGCGATCGCGTGGTGGCCCGCCGGGTCGGCCGCCGCCGGGTCGCCCTCCGCCGGGCCGCCCGCCACCGGACCCGCCGCCACCTGGTCGCGGACCGCCAGGGCGGCGATCGGGACGTCTGTCGTATGCCATCGGGCGAACCTTAGTCGTTCGCCTTGCGGTGCGCCAGAGTCGGACGGTCCGTCCACGCGCCGGACCGTTCGATCCGTCGGTGCGCCAGATCAGAATCCGCTGCTGCCACCGCCACCGCCGCCACCCCCGCCACCGCCGAAGCCGCCACCGCCGGAGGACGACGAGCTGGAGGCAGGGCTGGAGCCGATGCTGCCCAGCGATCCGAACATGCCGCCGATGTCCGGCGTGCCGGAGGCGGAGAACAGGCCGCCCGCCGCCGCCGCCCGACCCGAATCCGCCGCTGCTCGACAGGCTGGACGAGTCCCCGCTGCCCAGCCAGATCGGGTAGTAGCCGGAGGCGCCGGCCACGCCCTCGCGCAGGTCGGCGAGGCTGCGTTCCAGCACACTGCCCCACTTCCTGGTGCAGCCCCAGCGCGATGCCCCACACCACCGCCTTGTCCGGCGTGTCGGCCAGGGTCCGGACCTGCGGGTCCTGCACCACCTGGTTCATGTCGCGCGCCTGCTCGAGCGTCTTCTGGAGCGTCCGCCGATAGGCCTTCAGCATGGCGTCCACGTAGGCACCGGTCTTGGTGCGTTGGCTCATGGCGTGCCCGAACGCGATGGTGCCGATGCCGCCCACGCCGAGGGCGAAGCCCAGCAGCGTCAACCCGGACATCGGGATGATGTAGCCCAGCAGGACCGACACCCCGCCGACCACCAGCTCGGCGATGCCGATCCCGGACCACCGGTTCCTCAGCGGCGACGGCATGCGGGCCAGCCAGCCCAGGCGCACCGCCTCCTCCTCGAGCTCCCCCTTGACCGGGTCGAGCTGGTCGTTGATCCGCCACAGCGCGCTGCGGGTCACGATCCCGTCGCCGTGCCCGGCGCGGCGCAGGATCTCGTACGCCTCGGCCTCCGGCTTCGGGAGCTCCTTGCGGTCGTGCGGCAGCTTCAGGATGTCGATGGCCGGATCGATCAGCGGATTCGGGTCGTCGTCCGACTTCACGCGCCGCACCTGGTCCAGGTTGCGGAAGGCGATGTAACCCGATCCGGCCAGCTCGACCAGCGTGGTGTTGATGCTCTGCTGCGAGGCATGCCCCGTGCGAATGACGGTGGCCAGCGGCGGCGTCATCTCGGCCGGCGGTCCGGCCATCAGGATCGAGGGCGAGTCGGTCAGCTCCGGATCATCCCCGTAGCGCCTCCAGGCCGCGAAGGCGAAGCCCAGCGTCACGATCAGCGCCAGCAGGCCGCCAGGAATGCCGACCACGCGCATTGGCCGTACGGTACAGCTCCAGCCCCGCCAGGCGGGCCGGGGTGATCTCGGCATCCACCCGGTCGAGCGCCGCGATCAATCCATTCCCGACCTCGCCCTGTTGGATGGCCGGGACGATCACGTCATTACGAAGCCGCGCCTGTGGGTCCTCCGACAGGTACGCGGTCTTGAAGCCGCTGCCCGCATATGTGCTCAGCGAGCCGTGCTGGAAGGTGCCGTCGAAGAAGCTGAGCAGGATCACGAAGCCATCGTCGAACCCCTCACGCCCGATGCCCCACTGGTCCATCAGGCGCCGTGCGTCAGCAAGGTTCGTGTCGTTGTTGATCGTCTGCGCGACCCGGGTATAGATCACGACCTCGGCGCCGCTGCGGGCTCTCGATGGCATCGATCTGCGATTCGAGCATCGCCTCCGTCTGCGGGTCCAGGGCATTGGCCGGGTCGTAGACCGCCTGGTCGTTGACCGGATCGGGGAATGCCAGGCCGCTGCTGCCCAGGTTGCCGATCGCGAACGGCAGGCCGAACTGGGAGAGTGCCAGCAGCCCGACGGCGACGATCGGCCAGAAGAAGCGGCGCAACATGGTGCGGCAGCATAGCGCGCCGCAGCGCGCCCGAGGTCGATTCCCGCTAGGCTTGGCACGCAGCCTGCTTCCCTGGGAAGCAAGCGAACGTGAGGTCAGCTCGCGCCTGAACGCGCGAGCCAACGCCTATAGCCCATCCGCGGCCGCACCTGCGGCCGAGGCCTCGCGAAGAATCCCGCAACGGAGTCTCATCGTGATGCGACGCGTCGCGGCGCAGTGCGCCGCGCTGATCGCCATGGCCATCGTGGCCGTGGCGGCGCTGATGCCCACCCCGCCGCCAGCCGAGGCTGGGGCGGCCAGCCGCTGGAGCGGCTTGACGTCCCCGGCCACGGCGCCGACCCACCAATCGGCCAAGCGAGAGCGGGCAGACAAGCTGGCAAACGAGCGCCGGGAGGCGCACGACCCCGTCGTGGACGGCACGGCCAGCACCTACGCCGGCACCGCCGGTTACGTCGGCGTGCCGTCGGTGGCACTGCCGGGTGCCCTGGGCGGCAGCTACACCGGCGCGGTCGAGGGTTACGTGACGGTTTGCGCCGATCGCTGTGCCCGGCTGCCGGTGGTGGACTGGTGCCAGTGCTTCTGGGGCTCCGCCGATGCAGCGCGTGGTCGACCTGTCGCACGCGGCCTGGCCGCTGGTGACCGATCGGCCGCTATCGGCCGGTCTGGTCCGGGTGCGCGTCATCCTCGCCGATCCCGTGCTGACAGCCTCACGCCCGGCCGCCCGCGACGGCTAGTTGCAGGTCGCCACGACTGACGCGGGCAGCTGCGACAGGCCTTCGATCTGATCGGTGAAGGTATCGGTCTGACCGCCGTCGATCTGGCCGGTCGTCACGCTCGCGGCTCGCACCGCAAACCCGTTCGCATCGCGCGCCTCCAGCCGGCAGCTGGCCGAGCCGCGCGTGGTGCCCTGGTTCGTGACCGTGAACGTCACCGGCCGCCGCGTTCGGCGGTCCGGCGGTCACCGATAGCACCTCGGCCTGATACGGACCGACGCCGCGCATTGCCAGGCTGGCCCAGATCGCCAGGCCCACCACGCCCGCGATGATCGCCACCACCATGGTGCCGTGGTACTGGCTGGCCGATGGCGTGGCCATGCCGGCCCGATTGCAGACCTCGCAGATCGACTCGTCCGGACCGATCTCGCGGCCGCACTTGTAGCAGTGCCTCGGCGGACGGGCGTCGGTCGCCTCGGCCTCCGTCACGGTGCGGGAGCCAGCCGTTCGCCGGCGGCGATGGGCACGGTCAACCAGTTCTCCTGCGGCGCCAGCGGGCAGCTCCAGTGCGCGTCGTACACACAGGACGGGTGGTAGGCGTAGTTGAAGTCGAGGACAAGCTCGTCGCCGTCGGAGCCCAGGTCGGCGCCCTTGGCCGAGTCCCACAGGTAGCGGCCGCCGCCGTAGGTCTCCTCGCCGGAGGTGGCATCGCGGAATGGGATGAAGACGCCGCCCGCGTACTCGTTCAGCCAGTAGACGGCCAGTCGCTGCTCGACGCCATCGACGGCAAATGCCGACCCAGCCGATTCGACTGAACGGCATGGCCGGCCCCTCGCCCGACCGTGGCACGTCCGGTGCATCCGCGTCCGGATCGGCCTCGAGTCGTGCGCTGAAACGCAGCGCCGCGTCATGGCGCCAATAGGCAAGGCCCTGGAACGTGGGCCGCCGCTCCTCTGGCACCGGTGAGGAGGGATGCTCGGCGAAGAGACGGTCCTTGCCGGCCCGGAAGGAGACGAGCCGCAGCTGCGGGGCGCGGCGGTCCTGGCGCAGCGCGGCGTACATCGCCGCCACTCGCCGTCGCCAGTCGGCGAGGTCGAGGTGTTCGGACATGGTGCCCGGACAGGATACGAGCGGGGCGCTCAGGGCGCCCCGCTCGTCATCGGTCCAGGAGGAGCCTCGGACTACAGCAGCCCGTTGTCCTCCAGGAAGTTCTGCGCCACATCGGCCATGTCGGTCTGGTCGACCACGATCTCGACGCCCAGCTGGGTGAGCACCTCGGTCGTCAGGGCCGCGTTGATGGCGTTGATCGTCTCGGCGAAGTCGGCCGGCGCGGCATCGGCCAGCTCCTGCGTGGCGACGCCCACCATGTTCTGGGCGGGCTGCAGGGTCATGTCATCGGCGAGCAGCTTGAAGTTGAAGGTGACGATGTCGGGCTGCGTGGTGCAGACCTGCGCGACGTCGACGACCTCGTTGTCGAGGGCGGTTGCCATCTCCGTGCTGCACGGAGCCAGCGACTCGACGTCCAATGCGGCGATATCGATGCCGTAGGTGTCGTTGAGGCCGGGTCCGCAGACGGGATTATCCGGGCAGCCAGGCGCAAGGCCCCAGACCAGCTGGTCGGCAACCGCGGCCACGTCGGTCATCGTCTCCAGACCCAGATCCGTGGCGGTCTCCTGGCGAACCGCGAAGCCGTCGGCATCGGTGCCGGGCGAGAAGTCGAACGCCACCCAGCCCTTGGCGCCAAGCGGCTCCTGGAGCGCGTCCCAGGCCTCCTGTGGGTCCGCCGGCTGTTCGGCCGAATCCGATAGCTCAGCCCCCAACCCGCCGAGGTACTCGGGGATCAGGTTCACCTCGCCCGCGTCCATGGCGGAGTGAACCGCCGGGCGCTCACCGATCTCCAGGTGGCGTTCCACGGTGTAGCCCTTGGCCTCGAGGGCCTGGGCGTACATCTCGCCGACCACGGCTGCCTCGTAGAAGGCGGCCGAGCCGACACTGACGTCGGGCTTGGTGGCAGTCTCACTGCTGCTTGCCTGCTCCGATGAGCTGCCGCTCCCACCCGGCGAGCAGGCGCTCATGACGAGCGCCAGCATCGCCGCCCCGAGAGCGAGCGTGCGGTACCTCCGCATTGGGTCCTCCTTGTCCTGTGGGGGAAATGGGTCCACGTGCGCCGCGCTGGGCACGCACCTGCGAGCCAGTCTAGCAGTGCACGATTGATGCCCTGACTAGCGCATTTGGCCGCCGCCGGGTTCAGTTCACGCGGCCCGCGGCCGCCTGGTTTCGGCCTCGATTACGTCGCCGCGTCGCGGGCCGGCGCGTCACCGAAGACGCGTTGCGGGAGCGTCGGTCCGGCGTCTGATCCGGTGAGGCCGGGCGACGTGATGCGGCGCTCCAGCAGCGCGAAGCCGAGCTCCGTCATCAGCGCCAGGAAGACGACCAGCAGCGCCGCGGCGAAGACCTGGACCTCGTCGCTGAGGGCGAGCCCGGCCAGGATGTAGGTGCCCAGCGTGTCCGCGCCGACGATGCTCATCAGCGGAGCGGTGGCCATGATCGCCACCGCCGATGATCGGATCCCGGCCAGCACCACCGGCAACGCGACCGGCACCTCCACCCTGGTCAGCAGCTGGACCTCGCTCATGCCCACCCCGCGGCCGGCCTCCTGCAGGTCCGGGTCCACGCTCCTCAGTCCCGCGTAGGTGTTGGTCACCATGGGCGGGATGCCCAGCGCCACCAGGGCGATCAGGCCCGGCAGGAAGCCGTGGCCGCTGCGCTGCAGGAGGGCGGTGGTGAGGGGGTAGACGATGCCCAGCCAGCCCAGCGACGGGATCGCCCGTCCGATGTTGCTCATCGCCACGGCGATCCCAGCGCCGCGACCGGTATGCCCGATGTACAGCCCGATCGGCAGGGCGATGGCCATGGCGACGGCCAGCGAGGTCGCGGCCAGCAGGATCTGGCCGAGGATCAATTCGGGCAGGCGTGTTGCGGCCGGTCCACTGCGCCGGGTCGGTGTACCACGCCAGCACCTCGCCCAGGAACTCGATCATCGCCCGCCGGCCTCAGCCACTGCGCGCTGTCGACCACGGCGTCAGCCGGCGCTGCCCGAACAGCAGGAGCGCGTCGATGACCACGGACAGGACGACGACCAGCGCCACGCCGACCAGCGTCGCGGTCGGGAAGCGCTGGTTGATTCCGATATTGACGATCAGGTAGCCCAGTCCGCCCATGCCGATAAGCGTGGCTATCGTGACCAGGCCCATGATCGTGACCGTCGCGATTCGCAGCCCGGCCACGATGATCGGCACCGCGATCGGCACCTCCACCCGCCAGAGCCGCTGCGACGGCGTGTAGCCCATCCCGTCGGCGGCCTCCAGCACCTCCGGCGGTACCGAGCGCAGGGCGGTGACGATGTTCCGCACCAGGATCACCATCGCGTAGCCGACCAGCGCGATCTCGGCGGTCAGCAGCGACAGGCCGGTGATCGGGATCAGCAGCACGAACAGCGCGATGCTGGGGATCGAGTAGAAGAGTCCCGTCACGCCCAGCACCGGCCCGTAGAGGCGGGGATAGCGCCGCACCAGCAGTGCGACCGCGAAAGAGAGCACGAGGCCGACCACGATGGCGATGCCGGTGATGAACAGCTGCTCGCCGATCCGCCGTGCCAGGACGTCGGCATTCTCGACCACCCAGTCCACGCGGAAGAACGGCTGCCCCTCTCTCACAGGGCCGATGTCTCCGCGCGGCTGACGGCCGCCCCATCGCCTGCGCCATCGGTGGCACCGGCGACCGGCGCCCGCAGCGCGTCGCTGATGGCATCCACGCTGATCGCCCCCAGGACCTTCTCCCGGCCATCGACCACGACGCCCAGCTGCACGCTGGAGAGCAGCATCGCGCTCAGTGCGTCGCGCAGGGTCGTCTCCGGCTGCAGGGTCGGCGAGCCGGGGATGGCCATTTCCTCGGTCACCGGCGCGTCGGGCTTGACGTCGTTGCTGGTCGATCCACCCAATCGGCCGATCGGCGTCGTCCACCACCAGCCCGTGCCCGTCCCGGCTGCCCGCCATGCGCTCCATGGCCTCCGCGCCGGGCTCGCCGAGGCGGACGATGATGGGCTGCTCGAGGTCCAGGTCGCGGACGCGTCCCAGCGACAGTCGCTTCAGGCCGCGATCGGATCCGACGAAGTGCTCGACGAACTCGCTGGCCGGGTTGGCCAGGATGGCATCGGGCGTGTCGTACTGCGCCAGGATGCCGCCGCGCTGCAGGATGGCGATGCGGTCGGCCATCTTGATCGCCTCGTCCACGTCGTGGGTGACGAAGACGACCGTCTTGCGCACCTGCGCCTGCAGCCGCAGGAACTCGTTCTGCAGCCGCTCGCGCCGGATCGGGTCGACCGCGCCGAACGGCTCGTCCATCAGCATCACCGGCGGATCGGCCGCCAGCGCTCGCGCCACCCCGATCCGCTGGCGCTCGCCGCCGGACAGGGCGGCGGGATAACGACCGGCGTAGGCGGCCAGGGTCCAGTCCGACCAGCTCCAGCAGCTCCTCGACGCGGGCCGTGATGCGCGCCGCCGGCCAGCGCAGCAGGCGCGGCACGATGGCCACGTTGTCGGCCACGGTCATGTGCGGGAAGAGCCCGACCTGCTGGATCACGTAGCCGATGCGCCGCCGCAGCTCGACCGCTGGGAGCCCTGCCACGTCCTCGCCGTCGATCGTGATCCGTCCGCCGGTCGGCTCGATCAGCCGGTTGATCATCTTCATGGTGGTCGTCTTGCCGCAGCCCGACGGGCCGACCAGGACGCAGATCTCGCCGGCGTTGATGGTCAGCGACAGGTCGTCGACCGCCGGCGCCGCATCGACCGTAGCGCTTGGTGACGTGTTCAAGGGCGACCACCGCGCCCCCAGCTGATGCGGTTGGCTGCATCGGCGAGTCGGGCATGCCGTCGGTGGTGCTGGTCATCGCGAAATGATACGGACGCGGTGGCGCATTGCCCGCGCCACGGTTCAGGAGCGTTCAGCTGCCAGATGCGGAGCGCCGCGTTCTCGAAGACCTTGTGCAGCTGCGGCCCTTCCGCGAACTCGGTGGGCGTGGCGCAGTCGGACGGTCGGCCGCTGTCCAGCAGGTAGGTGGCGCCCAGCCGTCGCATCATCGCTGCGGTATCGCGCATGTCGCCGGTGCAGTAGATGGTGCGCACCTCCTCCGCGCGCACGTCCGGGTCGAAGCCCAGGTTGGCGATGTACGGCGTGTAGGTGATCAGTCGCAGCCGCCCGGCGGCATCGGTCGGGGAGTTCAGCCACCCGTCGGTCGCGAAGACGGACCTGTCCGGCGTGTTGGCGGCGATCCAGCTGGCGGCCTCCACGCCGTTCCAGTCCAGCACCTGCTCGCGGTTGAAGGCGGTCCAGCCGGCCACCAGCAGGGGCGACGGAACCGAGAGCACGAGGACCAGGGCGATCGCGGGCCACGCCCAGCGGCGGATGACCCACGCCGCCATCAGGGCAACCGCGATCCACATCGCCTGGAAGTACTTGTTCATGTCGAAGGCGACGTCGCTGACCTGCAGCAGGTTGGGGATGGCGAACAGCGCCACCGCCCAGGCACCCAGGAAGGCCCGCGCCTTGAGGTCGCGCACGAACAGGGCGCAGATCGCCAGCACGAACGGCAGGCCCAGGTTGGTGACGTAGAAGAAGATGACCGCCGCCGGGCCATCCGCCAGCGGGGCCGACTCCCATCCGAGGGCGAACTTCAGCGCTCCCGACCCGCTCGCGTTCAACAGTGGCGCGATGGCGAATGGGACGGCCAGGATGAACGGCGCCAGCAGCAGCGCGGCGTTGCGCGGGGCATCGGCATCCAGCACGCGGCGGCCGATGACCACGTACAGCAGCGCCACCACGCCGAACGCCGGGAAGAAGAAGAAGTGGAACGGCGCCAGCAGGGCGCCCAGCAGGCCGGCCCCCAGGATCAGCAGCGGTCGATCGCGGGCGCCACGTTTCCGCTCGTCGCGAGTCGGCAGCCCGGCGATGAGCAGCAGGATGGCGCCGACCAGAATCGGCAAGCCCAGGGTGGTGGCCCGATGCACCAGCAACCCCGTGGCCATGACCGACGGGATGCGGAAATAGGGCCAGGCCGTATCGCCCTGGGAGTCGTACCAGCTGTTGTCGTACGAGTTCGCGGTCACCAACGAGATCGGGTCGCCATGGCCGGCGGCCACGTCGCTCACCAGCCGCATCCAGGCCAGCCCGCCGCCGAACACGACCAGCACCGCCGCCAGCACCGCCGCCCGTCGCGCGCCACGCCCGCGCAGCAGCCGCCGCGCCAGCCCGTGGACAAGCAAGGCCAGCGCCCCGGCCAGGATGGCGGAGGAGGTCACGAAGGCCGGGATCGCGAACAGGCCGGCCGCCTTGGCGGCGATCGCCGCATGGAAGTCGGCGAACCAGTGGTACACCAGCGGCGCGCCGGCGAAATAGGGAACCTGCGGCGGGAAGTTGCCGGCGTTCAACGACTGGGCGATCGACAGGTGCACGCCCAGATCGCTCCAATTTGAGCCGCCGGCGCTCACGCCGGTGTCCGTTGGGTGCCACAGGCCGCTGTCCAGGGTGAGCCCCACGAACGCTGCCGACAGGGCGGCGACGGCGAAGGCGACGCCGTTGCGTCGCAGCGCCCGCATTCCGTCGTGAAGCTGGGCCGCGAACACGGACGGTCCGGCCCGCCAGGTTGCCACCACCAGCGGCGCCATCAGCACGGCGGCGGCCAGGAAGATCGTCTCGCGGCCGTAGCCGCCCAGCAGGATCGCGAGCCAATAGACCAGGTGCGCGGAGAGGGCCACCGACAGGACGATCGCCAGGCCCAGCCGGCCAGTGGCAGCGATCCGTGGCCTCAGCCAGGCCACCAGGACCCAGCCCGGCACCACGAAGAGCAGCGGCCAGATGACGACGGTCGCCAGCGCCGGCACGAACCAGGCAGCGAGGAGGGCCACCGCACAGGCACCGGCGGCGATCGCGGCCGCGGCAACGTTGCCGCGCAGGATCAGGCCGGCGACGGTGGGTGCTCGCTCCGTGGCCGTCATCGGGGCCGGATCATACGGCAGCCCTGGGGCATGGACCGCCCGGGATCAAGCGGAATGCAGCGGGTCAGCCCTGCGGGCTGGAGGTCGCCAGCCGAGGGAGCGGCTGCCGGGGATCGAGCAACGCCACGATCCGGTCGACCTGGGCCGGCGTCAGCACCTCGTCGCGGATGATGCGAGCCGCGAGGCGCTCGAGGTCAGCCTCGACATGGATGCCGGGCGCCTGGTTCCGCTCCCAGCTGACGTCCATGCCGGCCTCCGGGACCAGCACCGCCTCGACCACGCACGGTTGGGTGGCGCGCTCGAGGTACAGCTCCAGGCGGTGGCCCGACAGGCGCGCCTCGTTCACGGCCTTGGCGTCCCACGGGATCCACGACTCGGTCGACCGGTTCCATCGATACCAGTGCCCGTTGCGCTTCCGGAAGCGGCCGTTCAGGCCGGCACGCAGTGATGGTCCAGGTGCCGCCGGGGCCGACCACGATCGTCTCGATCTCGGCCGTTCCGGCCGGCATGACCTTGTGGAAGTAGTGGTAGCCGTCGTCCAGGCGGCGCCCGAAGATCGTGGCCAGCCGATCGCTGCCGAGCGACGGCAGCGAACGAAGGCTGAAGCGGCTGTTTCGAGGAGCGACGGGGTGCAGGATCATGGCCGCTGGTGCACCGGGGCAACGTGTGAGAGCGGAAATTCTAGCGCGGGCCCACGGGACCGCCTAGGGGCCCAATCGGGGCAACGGCTGATAGGATGCCAGTCATGGATGAAGCACAGGTCAACGGGGCCGGCGCGAGCCTGCTGGAGCCTGGCGCGGACCTCGAAAGCGCCGTGCGGACCCTGCTGCAGGAGATCGGCGAGGACGCGGATCGCGACGGCCTGGTTGGCACGCCCTCGCGGGTGCGACGGATGTATGCCGAGCTGACCGAAGGCTATCGGACCGATCCGGATGCGCTGATCAATCGCGCCTGCTTCGAAGTCGACTACGACGAGATGGTGGTCGTTCGCGACATCGAGTTCTATTCGCTGTGCGAGCACCATCTGTTGCCGTTCTATGGCCGCGCGCAACGTTGGATACCTGCCGCGCGGCCGGGTCATCGGCCTGTCGAAGATTCCGCGCATCGTGGACATGTACGCGCACCGCCTGCAGGTGCAGGAGCGGATGACCCAGCAGGTGGCCAGCTTCCTGATGGATCGGCTGGAGCCGAAGGGCGTGGCCTGCGTGGTCGAGGCCACGCATCTGTGCACCATGATGCGCGGCGTCAGGAAGCAGGAGGCGAGCATGGTGACCAGCGCCATGCTGGGCACGTTCCGCCGCGACCCGAAGACGCGCGGCGAGTTCCTGACGCTCATCGGCCGCCCGTCACCCGTCGGCGGCTGACCCTCGACCCCGATGCCGTATGCCCCGCTCCTGTCCGAGTCGGAGATCGCCGAAAGGCTGAGCAAGCTGCCCGAATGGCGGCGCGAGGGCGACTGGATCACGCGCACGGTCGCGCTGCCCATCGTTCCGGGAGGCCATCGACCTGGTCAACCGCGTGGCGGATGCCGCCGAGGAGGCCGATCACCATCCCGACTTCGAGATCAACTGGCGCCGGGTCACGTTCAAGCTGACCACCAAGGCCGCCGGCGGGCTGAGCCACAAGGACTTCGATATGGCGGCGCAGATCGAGGCGCTAGCCGTTGGCGCCGGGGAGGCCACTGAGTGAAGGTCGGCCTGATGCTGCCGCTGGGCCACAACGACGCGCTGGGCCGACCGCTCCCCTGGCCGGAGCTGCGGGCCATGGCCGAGGCCGCCGACGCGGGCGGCCTGGACTCGGTGTGGGGCGCCGACCACCTGATCTTCCGCGAGGACGAGGAGACGGCCGGCATCCACGAGTGCTGGACGATCCTGACCGCGGTGGCCGGCGTGACGCGGCGCGTCGAGATCGGCCCGCTGGTGCTCGCGCTGCCGTTCCGCAATCCCGCCCTGCTGGCCAAGATGGCCGTGGCGCTGGACGAGATCAGCGACGGCCGGCTGGTGCTGGGCGTTGGCTGCGGCTGGCACGAGCCGGAGTTCGACGCCTTCGACTACCCGTTCGACCACCGGGTCGGCCGCTTCGACGAGGCGCTGCAGGTGCTGGTGCCGCTGCTTCGGACGGGGAAGGTCAGCTTCGAGGGCCAATGGCACCGCGCCGACGCGGAGCTGATCCCGCGTGGCCCACGCCCGAACGGGCCGCCGATCCTGATCGCCGGCAAGCAGCCGCGCATGATGCAGCTGGTCGCGCGCCACGCCGACCAGTGGAATGCCGCCTGGTATGGCATGCCGGAGGAAGCCACCGAGCTGGCGGAGCGAATCGCGCGGCAGCGCGCCGCCTGCGAGGCCGAGGGTCGCGATCCGGCGACGCTGCAGCTGACGGCGGGCATCTTCGTCGCCTTCCCGCACCTGCTGGCCGATGGTGACGGCGAGGAGCCGCCGGACGAGGCCATCCGCGGCGACGTCGAGCACGTGGCGCGCCGCCATGGCCGGCTACGCGCAGCACGGCATCGAGCAGGTGATCGTCCACCTCTGGCCGCGGAACGCCGCCGCGGTCAGCGAGCTGGCCCAAGCCGCCGCCGCCGCTCGAGCGGCGGGAGCGCCGGTAGAATCGGCTCCCGCATGACCGATGACGCCCAGGCTCGCACCGACCCCATCCGCGTCCTGATCGCCAAGCCCGGGCCTGGACGGCCACGACCGCGGCGCCAAGGTGCTGGCGCGCGGCCTGCGCGACGAGGGCTTCGAGGTCATCTACACCGGCCTGCGCCAGACCCCGGAGATGATCGCCGACGCCGCCGAGCAGGAGGACGTGGACATCATCGGCCTGTCGATCCTGTCGGGCGCGCACATGGCCCTGCTGCCGCGCACCGTCACGCTCGTGCGCGAGCGCGGCATGGACGACGTGCTGATCGCGGCGGGCGGGATCATCCCCGATGCCGACATCGCCAAGCTGAAGGACGCCGGGATCGCCGAGATCTTCGGTCCGGGGACCAGCATCGGGCAGATCGCCCGCTACTTCCGCGAGCACGCGCGCCGGCCGGGTGGCTGACGAGGGCCTGCTGCAGGAGCTGGCATCCGGGGAGCGGCGGCCACTGGCCCGCCTGCTGACGCGCATCGAGGCAGATGACCCCTCGCTCCGGGAGAGCCTGCCGGCGCTCTTCGCCGCCGGTCACGGCGCGCACGTGGTGGGGATCACCGGGCCGCCGGGCAGCGGCAAGTCGACGCTGGTCAACGCCCTGATCGCCGCGTGGCGCGCCGCCGGCAAGCGAGTGGGCGTGCTGGCGGTCGATCCGAGCTCGCCGTACACCGGCGGCGCGATCATGGGCGACCGGATCCGGATGATGGAGCACGCCGCCGATCGCGACGTCTTCATGCGGTCCATGGCCTCGCGCGGGGAGCTGGGCGGGCTGGCGGGAGCCACCTGGCTGGCAGCCGCGGCGCTGGATGCGGCGGGCTACGACCCGATCGTGATCGAGACCGTCGGGGCTGGGCAGAGCGAGGTCGAGGTGGCGCGGCTGGCCGAGACGACCGTGGTGGTCGAGGTCCCCGACATGGGCGACGAGGTGCAGGCCATCAAGGCCGGCCTGCTGGAGGTCGCCGACGTGATCGTGGTCAACAAGGGCGACCGTCCCGGGGCCGATCGCGCCGCGCGGCAGCTGCGCGCCATGCTGTCGACCGCCGGTGGCCGGGTTACACGCAAGCCGCCTCCGGTGCTGGTCACCACCGCCACCACTGGCGATGGCGTGGACAGGCTGGTCAAGGCGATCGAGTCGCATCGGTCCGAGGCGCGATCGCCCGAGCAAACGCGAGCCCGCGCCCGGAATCAGGTACGTCGTGCCCTCTCGGATGCGGCCTGGCGGAGCGCCGAGGCGCGACCGGACTGGGACGCCATGGTGCAATCGGTCGCTGATCGCGAGCTCGACCCCATCACGGCGGCCGAGCGACTCCTGGGAGATCATTAGCGACATGAGCAAGGTCAGAGTGCACATCTCGACTTCGCTGGATGGCTACGTCGCCGGCCCGAACCAGAGCCAGGAGGAGCCTCTCGGCGAGGGCGGCGAACGGCTGCATGACTGGGTGGTTCCGCTGAAGGTCTGGCGCGAGCCCAGCGGCCTGGAGGGCGGCGAAGAGAACGCCAGCAGCCCCATCGTCATGGAGGCATATGCGAACGTCGGCGCCGAGATCATGGGGCGCGGCAAGTTCGGCCCCGCCACCCGCGGCCCCTGGGGCGACGATCCATGGCGGGGCTGGTGGGGCGAGGCTCCACCTTTCCACAAGCCGGTATTCGTCCTCACCCACCACGAGCGGGAGCCGCTGACCCTGTCGGATACGACCTTCAGGTTCGTCACCGACGGAATCGAATCCGCCCTGGAACAGGCTCGGCAGGCCGCCGGCGACAAGGACGTCTTCATCGGCGGCGGGGCCGACGTCATCAACCAATACCTGGCGGCCGGCCTGGTCGACGAGCTGGAGCTCCACGTTGCGCCGATCCTGCTGGGCGCAGGTGCTCGCCTCTTCGAGGGCGTGGGGCCGAATCTGAAGCTCGAGGAGCTCCGTGCGATCGAGGCGCCCGGCGTCGCGCACCTCAAGTACCGCGTCGTGAACTAGGGCTTCTCCAGGTCCTTCCCCATCTGGACCGATGTCTCCACGTAGCCGAGGGACAGGTACAGCTTCCGCGCCACCTCGTTGCCGCCGAAGACGTTGAGCTCGATACGCCCGACGCCCTGGGCATGAGCCTGCTCCTCGGCCAGCTGCATGGCAGCCCGACCGTAGCCCTTGCCGCGATGCGCCTCGTCGATCTCGACGTCATAGATGAAGATCACGCGGCGGCCGCCGCTGTCGCGCTCGGCCAGCCACAGCAGGCCGACCCGCTCGCCGCCAGCCTCGACGATCCACAGCGAGTGGTCGGGCGTCTCCAGCCCCTGGGGGAGGATCGCGGCGTGGTCCTCCTCGGACTTCTTGCGCGCGAACTCGGCCGTCTGGCCCCCCTGGGTCTCGATGCCCTGGGCATAGCTCACGATCGAATGCTCGAGAAAGGCCGGCAGCTCGTCGGGGCGCATCGGCCGCAGGCGAACAGCGGGAGCCGCGTTGGTCATGACCCCGATTATGGGCGCGCTGCTCATCGCCCAGGACCCGACCATGCTGCTGCGGCTGGTAGGCTAGCCGGCCAATGGGGATCGAACGGGTCTACGTCATCGGCGCCGGCCTGATGGGGCACGGCATTGCCCAGGTCAGTGCGGCGGCCGGCAAGGCCGTGACGCTGGCAGATCGCACCGCCGAGCTCGCCGAAGGCGGCCAGCAGCGGATCGCGGGCAACATGGAACGGCAGGTGGCGAAGGGCAAGCTCGAGCGGTCGACTGCCGACGAAACGCTGGCCCGCATCACCACCGCCACCGGGGCGGACGGGGTGCCGGGCCACGACATCGTGATCGAGGCGATCTTCGAGGACGAGGCGCTCAAGCGCGAGACGTGGGCGGCCATCAGCCAGCAGGCGGACGCCGACACCATCTTCGCCAGCAACACCAGCAGCATCAGCATCACCGGGCTGGCCACCGCCACCGATCGGGCGGACCGCTTCATCGGCCTGCATTTCTTTTCGCCGGTGCCGGTGATGGGCCTGATCGAGATCATCCGCGGCCTGGAGACCAGCGACGCCACCCACGACGCGGCGCGAGCGTTCGCCGGAGAACTGGGCAAGACCGTGATCGAGTCGAAGGACATGCCGGGCTTCCTGGTCAACCGCATGCTCGGCCCGTTCATCAACGAGGCGATCTTCACGCTGATGGAGGGCACCGGCACCGCCGCCGACATCGATACCGGCGCCAAGCTGGGCCTGAACCACCCGATGGGCCCGCTGGAGCTGTCCGACTTCATCGGCAACGACGTGATGCTGGGCGTGATGGACGTCCTGCACCGCGGCATCGGCGACCCGAAGTTCCGAGCCGCGCCGCTCCTGCGCCAGATGGTGGCCGCCGGGCACCTGGGCCGGAAGGCGGGACGTGGCTTCTACCGCTACGACGAAACGGGCAACAAGGTCGACTGATGGTCGCCAACGCCGCGCCGCCACGCAGCCCTGACCCCTTCGCCCTGACGGAGGAGGAGCGCGCAGTCCGTGACACCGCCGCCCAGTTCGCGCAGCGCGAGCTGGCGCCGACGGTCGCGCAGCGCGACGAGGAGGAGCGCTACGATCGCGCGCTGTTCGACCGGATGGGCGCGCTTGGGCTTACGGGTCTCCCGTACCCGGAGCGCTACGGCGGCGCCGGCCTTGGCACCTTCCCGTGGGTCCTCGCCTGCGAGGAGATCGCCGCGGCCGACATGGGCATGGCCGTCAGCCTCTCGGTCCACGTCCTGGCGCAGCTCTGCATCCTGTCGGCCGGGACCGATGAGCAGAAGGAGCGCCTGCTCCCGCCGATGACCGCCGGCGCTCGCCTGGGCGCCTTCGCCCTGACCGAGCCGCAGGCCGGGTCCGATGCCGCCGCCATCAGCCTCCGGGCCGAGCGGGACGGCGACGACTACCTGCTCACCGGCAACAAGGTGTGGATCACGAATGGGGCGCATGCCGATGTCGTGATCGTGTTTGCCACCGTCGACCGCTCGCTCGGCCGGGACGGGATCACCGCCTTTGCCGTCGAGTCCGATACGCCCGGCTTCCGGGTCGGCAGCCACGAGCGGAAGATGGGGATCCGCGACTCCGTGTCCGCCGAGCTCATCTTCGACGGGGCGCGGGTGCCCGCCGCCAATCGGCTGGGCGAGGAAGGGGCGGGCCTCAAGCTGGCGCTCTCCGGCCTGGGCGCCGGGCGGATTGGCATTGCGGCCGCCTGCGTTGGGCTGGCGCGTGCCGCGCTGGAGCACGCCGCCCGCTATGCGACCCAGCGCAGCCAGTTCGGCCGCAGCATCGCCGACCAGGAGATGGTGCAGGCCATGCTGGCCGATGCCGCCACCTCCGTGGACGCGGCCCGCCTGCTGACCTGGCGCGCGGCGCGGCTGCGCGACGCCGGACAGCCGATCAACGCGGCCAGCTCCATGGCCAAGCTGTACGCGTCGGATACCGCCATGCGCGTGGCCACCGATGCGGTGCAGATCTATGGCGGCGCTGGCTACAGCCGCGACAATCCGGTGGAGCGGTTCATGCGCGATGCGAAGGGCGCCCAGATCTACGAGGGGACGAACCAGATCCAGCGACTGATCGTGGCACAGCACCTGATCGAAGAGGCGCGCCGCCTCGGCTGACGACCCAGGCACGACGAACGGAGGCCCACCCGAGATGTCGACCACCACCGCACCCGCCGAGTCCGCGGCCGCGAGCAGCGGCGCCGGCCGTCGCATGATCACCGACGTCGAGCCCCTCTCCATTCCCGCCGAATTCCGCGCCAACTCGCTGGTCGAGCTGGTGCATCGCACCGTCCAGCGCTACCCCGACAAGGAGGCGCTGCGCTGGAAGCTGCCGCGCACCCGCCGGCAGATGGGCGGGTCCGGAGGACGAAGCCGAGGCCGAAGTCCATTGGAACAGCACCACCTACACCGAGACCTGGCGCTGGATCAGCGAGGTGGCGATGGGTCTCAAGCACCTCGGCATCCGGGACGGCGACTCGGTCGCGATCATGTCGCGCACCCGGCCGGCCTGGCTGACGGCTGACATCGGTGCCCTCTCGCTGGGCGCGGTCACCTGCCCGATCTACCCCTCGTCGGAGCCCGGCCAGGCAGCGTTCGTGATCAACAACGTCGGGGCGCGGCTGATCTTCGTGGAGAACCTGCAGCAGTACAACAAGATCGAGAAGGTCCGCGCCGATTGCCCGACCCTGGAGCACGTGGTGGTGATCGAGGACCGCGGCAAGCTCCCGCCAATGGCCGTCAGCTTCGACGACATCTTCGATCTCGCCGACTGCGAGCCAGGCGAGCTCCGCGAGTGGGAGGCGTACTGGCGCAGTTTCGGCCGCGACAAGGTGGCGACCATCGTGCACACCTCCGGCACCACCGCCAACCCCAAGGGCGTGGTGCTGACCCACGGGAACATCCTGCACAACTTCGAGGCGGGCATCCAGGCGGTCGACTTCAACGAGCGACGACCTGTTCCTGTCGTTCCTGCCGCTGTCGCACATGACCGAGCGTGCCGCCGGTCAGGTCGTGCCGCTGGGACGCGGCTGCACCATCGCCTATGCCGAGCCCGCCATCGAGCGCCTGCCCGTGAACATGGTCGAAGCGAAGCCGACCGTCATGGTCGCCGTGCCGCGCCTCTACGAGCGCCTCTACGCGCGGGTCGTCTCGACCGTCGAGGCGGGCCCGGGCCTGCGCAAGCGCATCTTCTGGTGGGCGGCCGGCCTTGGCCGTCAGCACTACCAGAACCACCTGGAGGGCAAGGCCGATTCGGCCTGGCTGGGCTTGCAGATGCGGCTGGCCGATCGGCTCGTCTTCTCGAAGATCCGCGCCCGCACGGGCGGACGCGTCCGGTACTTCGTCTCGGGTGGCGCGCCGCTGTCGCGCGAGATCGGCGAATTCTTCTACGCGATGGGCATGCTCATCCTGGAGGGGTATGGCCTGACCGAGACGGCCCCGCTGCTCACCATCAACCGGCCCGGAGACTTCAAGTTCGGCACGGTCGGCAAGCCGGTGGCCGAGACGCAGATCAAGATCGACCCGGGCACGGGCGAGATCCTGGCCCGCGGCCCGCAGATCATGGTCGGCTATCACAACCAGGCTGAAGAGACCGCGCAGGTGATCGACGCCGATGGCTGGTTCCACACCGGCGACATCGGCGAGCTGGACGAGATCGGGCGGGTGATCATCACCGACCGGCTGAAGAACATCATCGTGCTGGCCAACGGCAAGAACGTGGCGCCGGCGCCGATGGAGATCGCGCTCGCCACCAGCAAGTACATCGCCCAGGCGGTGATCCTGGGCGACCAGCAGCCCTACACCGGGGTGCTGATCGCGCCGGACTTCGAGGAGCTCGGAGCCTGGGCCGCCGCCAACGGCCTGGCCGAGGCGCCGCCGGAGCAGCTGGTCGCCGATGACCGGCGTGGAGAAGCTCTTCCACACCGAGGTGCGATCGAAGCTGGAGGACTTCGCGGCATGGGAGCGGCCGCGCCGGATCGCCCTGCTGCCGCGCCTGCTGACCGAG
Source organism: uncultured Chloroflexia bacterium (assembly GCA_963783495.1). GTDB lineage: Bacteria > Chloroflexota > Limnocylindria > QHBO01 > QHBO01 > DASSCW01. The sequence continues at coordinate 86,573 of CAWANT010000005.1, read as the reverse complement.
GAGGAGGGGGAGCTGACCCCGTCACTCAAGGTGAAGCTGCGGGTCGTCAAGGAGAAGTGGGCGGACAAGCTCGCGTACCTCTTCGACGAGGAGAGGGACTAAGCCTGCCTGACCCGCGCGGCCGCCGGCTCAACGCAGAGCCGACGGCCACGTGTCGGGGTTTCGCGAGGCGATGCCTCAGCGAGCGTGATCGTCCATGAGTTCGGCAAACTCAAGGAGGCGGTCCGCGTTGACCTCACCTATGGCGACGTCCCCGACGGCAACCGCGGCGAGCACGAGATTGTCGACTCTCCAAAGGTGGACGATGTTCGTCGCGAAGAGATCGTACGCCGGGCCGGTGAATGACGCGCTCTCATCGCCTAATCCGGGGTCCTCGTTCGAGCGAGTCATGCCCCAGCCCACGTCACCGTGCTCGGCGACGAGGTAGTCATATGCGACCTCGGCATCGGCGGCGGTCTCGAACAGGGCGCCGTAGGACACGTATCCGCCGGCCTCCGTGGAATTGAGATTCGTCATCAGCGCATCAACGAACGCGCTCTGGTCGATGAACGGGCCGCCGGGCTCCAGCGGAACAACCAGCGCGTCGCTGCCGGTGGTGGTGCCATCGACCGTGAATCCGTCTGGGGCGTTGGCATCGGTCAGCACGATGTTGGGTAGATCCGTTGCCGCGATGACTCGGGGTGTTGGCGGTCGGTGTGACTGGTCCCCAACCCCTCGGGCCGAAGAATCTGGTATCCGGCGATGGCCAAGAGGACAACCGCCGCTATGCCGAGCATCGGCGCTGCAGGCTTGAGCTTCATGAGTAGTCCCTCCAGCGGCCACCAGCCGGCGCCGCGTTGTGGTGTCACATCGATCCGGGCGAGGGCGGCATCCAGGTAGCGCGACGGAAGGCGCTCGTCGCCGATGTCGCTCCAATCCCGCAGCTGCTGGTCGAAGTCCTCCAGACGAGTCATATCGACCTCCCTCCATTCAGCGCAGGCCGCCGATCCGCGTCGAGAGCGGCGCGGAGTGCCCGTTTCGCGTAATGCAGCCGAGATCGCACCGTCCCCACGGGGATGTCCACGATGGTCGCGATCTCGGATAGCGAGTAATCCAGGTAGTAGTGCAGGATCACCGCGGACCGCTGGTCCCCGGTAAGGCGCACGAATGCCCGATCCAGCTGGTCGCGATTCGCGACCGAGACGGAGGCATCGGGCAGCCATCCGTCGGTCTCGAGCAGGTCATGATCGGCGAGAGGTCGACGCCTCTTGCGCATCTCGTCGCGGCAGGCGTTGACGAGCACGCGATAGGCCCAACCGTCGAACCGGTCCACATCACGGAGCCGGGGAAGTTCCTGCCAGATCTTCACCAGCGCCTGTTGTGTCACATCACCAGCCTGGTCTCGGTCGCGCAGGATCCGATGCGCCACCGCGTGGAGTCGGTCGCCCAGGGTCAGGGCGAGCTCGCCAAAGGCGACTCTGTCGCCCTGCTGCGCCCGCTCAACCAGCTTCCGTTCCACCATCCCATCCTGTCATGCAGTGACCTGCTGACCAGAACGACGGACATCAGGCGGGGATCGGTTCAATTCTCAGTGTCAGCACCGCATGGCGGAGGGCTGAGTCGCGCTGCGACCGCGTGTTCATCCCGGAGTACGATGGCCACGTGAGCGACGTCTTCATCCTGTCCGCCGCCCGGACGCCGATTGGCAAGTTCGGTGGCGGCCTTTCCACGGTCCCTGCCACCGATCTGGGCGCCACCGCCATCCGCGCCGCGGTCGAGCGCTCGGGCATCGCGCCCGAGAGGGTCGACGAGGCGATCATGGGCCAGGTCATCCAGGCCGGTGCCGGCCAGGCCCCGGCTCGCCAGGCGGCGCTCAAGGGCGGCCTGCCGGAGGGCGTCAGCGCCACCACCATCAACAAGGTCTGCGGCTCCGGCATGAAGGCCGTGATGCTGGGTGCCGCCTCGATCCGCGCCGGCGACGCCGACGTGATCGTGGCCGGCGGCATGGAGAACATGAACCTGGGGCCGTACCTGCTGCCCGGCGCACGCGCCGGCTACCGGCTGGGAAACCAGACGGCGGTGGACAGCACCGTCCACGACGGCCTGTGGTGCGCGACCTGTGACGTGCACATGGGCGTGCACGCCGAGCGCGTGGCCACGAAGCACGACGTCTCGCGGCGAGGCCCAGGACGAGTTCGCGCTGCGCTCCCACCAGCGGGCGCTGGCCGCCATGGAGGAGGGGCGCTTCCGCGACGAGATCGTGCCGGTCACGGTGGAGGGCAAGAAGGGTCCGATCACCGTCGACACCGACGAGAACCCGCGCCCGGACACCTCCCTGGAGGCGCTGGCCAAGCTGAAGCCCGCCTTCCAGCCCGACAAGGGAACGGTCACGGCCGGCAACGCTCCCGGCATCACCGATGGCGCGGCCGCGCTGGTCATCGCGTCGGACCGGGTCGTCGACGCCGATGGACTGCAGCCGATGGCGCGGATCATCGGCTACGCGCAGGCCGATGTCGCCCCCGAATGGCTGTTCGAGGCGCCGATCCACGGCGTGAAGCGCCTGATCGAGCGGGTCGGCGGCTCGCTCGACGACTACGACCTGATCGAGATCAACGAGGCCTTCGCCGCCCAGGTGCTGGCCGATGGCAACGCGCTGGGCTTCGACTGGGATCGGGTCAACGTCAATGGCGGCGCGATTGCGCTCGGCCATCCGATCGGTGCATCGGGCGCGCGAGTCCTCACCACGCTCCTGTACGAGCTGCGGCGGCGCGGGGGACGGAGAGGCCTGGCCACCCTCTGCCTCGGCGGCGGCGGAGCGGTGGCCATGGCGGTGGAGACCGTCTAGACAGTCGGCCGGGTTGGGCCGGCAGGAGATCGCCCCCTATAATCGGCTCCGCTCGCGCGCGGGCCTGCTTCCGCACCAACGCCGCGGAGGCGCCGGCGCGCGCTCAGCTCTGGAGGCAATCCACCAGCCGATGGCTACCCAGCAAACGGTCGCCGACGCTCCGAACATCTGGGCCATCGCCCAGGAGCAGTTCGATCACGCGGCCGATCAGCTCGACCTGGATCCCGGCACTGCGCAAAGTGCTGCGCGTCCCCAAGCGGGAGCTCACCGTCAACTTCCCGGTCACCATGGACGACGGTCGGGTGGAGGTCTTCACCGGCTACCGCGTCCAGCACAACCTCAGTCGCGGCCCCGCCAAGGGCGGCATTCGCTACCACCAGGACGTGACGCTGGACGAGGTCCGCGCGCTGGCCATGTGGATGACCTGGAAGTGCGCCGTGGTCGACATCCCGTACGGCGGCGGCAAGGGCGGCGTGATCGTCGACCCCAAGAAGCTGTCGCTTCAGCGAGGTCGAGGGGCTGACCCGACGCTTCACCACCGAGCTGAGCCCCATCATCGGTCCGGACCGCGACATCCCGGCGCCCGACGTGAACACCAACGCCCAGACCATGGCCTGGATCATGGATACGTACTCCATGCACCAGGGCTACACCATCCCCGGCGTCGTGACCGGCAAGCCGATCGCCGTCGGCGGCTCGCTCGGGCGCAACGAGGCGACGGCTCGGGGCACCGTCTTCACCCTGCAGCAGTGCTCGATCGCGCCTCAAGGTGCCGCTGCCCGGCGCGCGCGTCGCGGTCCAGGGCTACGGCAACGCGGGTTCGATCGCGGCCTCGCTGCTGGATGCCGAGGGATCGGTCATCGTCGCCGTCAGCGACTCGTCCGGCGGCATCGCGAACCCGAAGGGCCTCGACCCCGCCAAGGTGAGCGCCTGGAAGCAGGAGCACGGCACGGTGGTCGGCTTCCCGGGCTCCGAGGAGGTCAGCAACGCCGACCTGCTCGAGACCGACTGCGAGATCCTGGTGCCGGCCGCGCTGGAGAACCAGATCACGCGGCACAACGCGCATCGGATCAAGGCCAAGATCGTGGCCGAGGCGGCCAACGGGCCGACCACGCCGGAGGCCGATGAGATCCTGCACGACCACGGCGTGTTCCTGATCCCGGACATCCTGTGCAATGCCGGCGGCGTGACCGTCAGCTACTTCGAGTGGGTCCAGGACATGCAGTCGTTCTTCTGGACCGAGAAGCGCATCAACCAGAGCCTCAAGGAGATCATGGATCGAGCATTCGACTCGGTGCATGCCATGAGCGAGCAACGCGAGGTCGACATGCGGACCGCCGCCTACATGGTCGCGGTGGCTCGGGTGGCCGAGGCCACCACCCTGCGAGGGCTGTACCCGTAACTGAGGACCCGTCCGTGCTCGACCACGAGGAACGCTTCCTCTTTCGCGAGGAGATCCTCAACCTGGCCAACGCCCTCGCCGAACCGGGGGCGCTGGACAACGTCGAGGACCTGCTGGCCGAGGTGACGACCTCGCCGCGCTTCGACTCGGACGTCTTCACGCTGGAGCGCTCGCTGCAGGTCATGCTGGGCAATCGGGCCGGTTCGACCATGGTCGGCCTGCTCACCGTCACCCGCGAGGTCTTCGAGGAGGTCGGCGAGATCGGCATGCCGCCCGACGTCCACGAGCGGATCGTCAGCTGGCGGGCGCGCTTCGGGCTGGCCATCGACAACGCGCTGAACTTCCTGAACAACCCCGACGGGATCCAGGGCCACAACTTCGGGACGCAGGTCCTGCACGGTGAGGGCGGCACCACGCTGCAGGGGCGGCTGACGCTGGTGCGCTACAACAACGAGCCGCAGTTCTTCATCGCCGATGCCGAGATCCTGCTGGCCATCGCGGCCGACATGATGGATCGACTGGGCGAGCACATTGACCCGGAGCAGCTCGACCCGGAGCTGGTGCAGCGGCTGCGGGAAGGCCTGGAGCGAATCGAACGGCGGTCGAAGGCCCGCGAGTGAGCGGGGCGCGCCGCATCTTCCTGGCCGCCACCGGCCAGAACCGGGGAAAGACCACCGTCTCGCTGGGGCTCGCCGCCCTGGTTGCTGCCGACGGTCATCGGCTCGGCTTCCTCAAGCCGGTCGGCCAGCGCTACCTGGTGATCGACGGCACGCGCGCCGACGAGGATGCGGTCCTCATGAAGGAGGTCTTCGACCTGCCCGATGCCCTGAACGACATGAGCCCGGTGACCCTGCCGCGCCACTTCACCACCGATTACGTGATGGGCCGCGTCAGCGACGACCTGGCCACGGCCGTGGCCCTGGCCGCCGCGAAGGTGTCGCAGGACAAGGACGTGGTGCTGATCGAGGGAACGGGCCACGCCGGCGTCGGCGCCGTCATCGGCCTTTCGAACGCGCGGGTGGCGGAGATGCTGGAGGCGCCGGTGGTGATCGTCAGCGAGGGCGGCGTCGGCCGGCCGATCGACGAGATCGTGCTCAACCACGCCCTGTTCGAGCGGCATGGGGTGCGGGTGCTCGGGGCGGTGGTCAACAAGGTGAACGTCGAGGCCAACCCCGACCTGCCGGAGGTGCTCACGCAGGGCCTGGCGCAGCACGGCATCGAGCTGATCGGCTGCATCCCGTTCAGCGAGCTGCTGGCCAATCCATCGCTGGAGCTGATCACCACTCACCTGGTGGGCGATCTGCTGGCCGGAGAGGCGACGGCAAGCGCGATCATCGGCCAGGTGGCCATCGGCGCCATGCGCGCGGACCACGCCGTGCCCTACCTGCGCGACCGGACGCTGCTCATCACGCCCGGTGACCGCGAGGACATGCTGGAGGTGGCGCTGGAGGCGTATCGGGCCGGCATCGAGCCAGGCCGCCGGCCACGAGTGACGGGCATGGTCCTGACCGGCGGGTTCCGACCGTCGGAGCGCTGGTTGGGCGAGCTGCGCGCGGCCGGCCTCTTCACGTTCCTGGTCGAGACCGACACCTATCGGACCGCGCAGGACGTCCAGGACATCCTGGTCAAGACCCATCCAACCGACACGGAGAAGATCGCCACCATCAAGGACCTGGTCGGTCGCTCGCTGGATCCGGAGCCGCTGCTCGCCCGCGTTTGAGGCCCGGCGTACCATGCCGGCATGACCGTCACCGCCGCCGCTCCCGACAAGCTCCACTTCACCGGCGACGACGAGGCCGACCGGCTGCTGGTCAGCGACCCGCTGGCCCTCCTCATCGGCTTCGCGCTCGACCAGCAGGTGCCCGTGCAGAAGGCCTTCAGCGGGCCGATGGAGCTGAAGCGCCGGATCGGCCACCTCGACCCGCGCCGCATCGCCGAGATGGACCCCGAGCAGCTGGCGGACGTCTTCCGCGAGCGCCCGGCGCTGCATCGCTACCCGGCGGCCATGGCGGGTCGCGTGCAGGCGCTGTGCGCCTACGTGATGCGGGAGTACGACGGCCACGCGGAGCGCGTCTGGACCGAGGCCACGGACGGTCGCGACCTGCAGAAGCGGCTCAACGCGCTGCCGTCGTTCGGCGACATGAAGGTGCGCTCCATGCTCGGCATCCTGTCCAAGCGCTACGCCCTGCAGCTGCCTGGCCTGGACGAGGTGGCGCCGAAGCATCCGACCCTGGGCGACGTGGACTCGCCGGAGGCGCTGGAGCAATACCAGGCGGCGAAGCGTGCCCACAAGGCGGAGGTGCGGGCCGCCGAGGCAGCCAATGGAGGCGGCCGCCGCCCCTGACACCGATCGCGCCCCGGCCCCCAGGATGAAGGGAGGCCGGACGTGGGCACGCGCCGGCCTCCCATGCCCCACAGCGTGCATCCGGTCGCGTACCGGAAGCCGTGGTGCTGGCGCGCATCATACGGACCAACGGGTCCGCGTCACTAGTACTTTGGACGACAAAATCGGCGCCATGAACGCGCCGCGGTCCAGGGCTCAGGCGACGTCCCAGGCGAGCGGCATGTTGTCGGCCAGTCGGGTGCGGCCGATCCAGCCCGCCACCAGGGCCAGCGCCGGTCCCGAGACGCGCTGCAGCTCGGCCAGTGATTGCGCATCGGCGACGCTGAGGTAGTCGATCCGCGCCATCGGCTCCGCGTCCATCACCTCCTGCATGCGCGCCCGCAGCACCTCGGCTGAACGTTCGCCCGCCGTCATACGCCTTGCGCGCCGCAGTGAGGGCGTTGAACAGGCAGGTGGCCGCGACCCGCTCCTCGATCGAGAGGCGGGCGTTGGCGCTGGACATGGCCAGGCCATCGGTCTCGCGCACGGTGGGGCAGACGACGATCTCCACGTTCATGAACAGGTCGCGCAGCATGCGGCGCAGGATCACCACCTGCTGGGCGTGCTTCTGGCCAAGGTAGACGCGTGCGGGGCCGACCAGGTTGATGAGCTTCAGCATCACGGTGGTCAGCCCGTCCAGGTGGCCGGGTCGCGAGGCGCCCTCCAGCTGCCTGGTCAGGCCTTCGACGCTGACACGGGTCAGGTCGTCGGCGGGGTAGAGCTCGCCAACGTCGGGGCGGAAGACGAGGTCGGCCATGTCCCGCTCCAGCAGCGCCATGTCGCGCTCGACGTCCTGGCGTCCGTGGTCGCCCTCGTCCAGCGACGAGAACTCGTGCGGGTTCGCGAAGCAGCTGACCACCACGCAGCCGTTCTCGTCGCGGGCTCGCTTGATCAACGAGAGCTGGCCCGCGTGGAGCATGCCCATGGTCGGCACGAAGCCGACCGAATCGCCGCCGACGCGACGTTCGAGGATGGCAACGCGAAGGTCAGGAGCGCTCTCGAGGACGCGCACCGATCGTCAGCGCTGCCGCGACCGGGTCGAGGTCTCGGCGCTGGGATCCGGGCGAGCCTTGCGGTAACGGTCGACGATCAGGTCCCACAGCCGCTCGGCGACCTGCCGCTTGGGGAGCATGGGCCAGTCGGTGAGCGGCCCTTCGGCGCCGAAGACGGTGACCTTGTTGTCGTCGGAGCCGATGGCGTCGAACGGCCCACCCACGGTGTTGCCCACGATCAGGTCCAGGCCCTTGTCGCGCAGCTTGCTGCGCGCGTTCGCCTCCAGGTCGTCGCTTTCGGCGGCGAACCCCACCAGGAAGGGGCGCAGGTCGTCGGGCATCTCGCCCACCTCGGCCACGATGTCCGGGTTCGGCACCAGCTCGACCTGCAGGCCGGCGTCGCGCTTGATCTTGGTGGCCGATGGGCGCTTGGGCGCGAAGTCGGCCACGGCGGCGGCCATGATCAGGATGTCGGCGGCCGGAGCGGCGCGGATCACCGCTTCGCGCATCGCGGCGGCGGTGGTCGCGTCCTGCACGGTCACGCCGCGCGGGGCCGAGGCGCTGATCGTGCCGGCGATGAGCGTCACGCTGGCGCCGCGATCGCGGGCCGCCTCGGCGATGGCCACGCCCATCTTGCCGCTGCTGCGGTTGCCAATGAAACGGACCGGGTCGAGCGGCTCGCGCGTCCCGCCGGCGCTGACCACCACGTGCAGCCCCTCGAGGTCACCGGCGCGCACGAACAGGCCTTCGACCGCCTCCACGATGCTGCTCGGCTCGGCCAGGCGCCCTACCCCGGTCAGGCCGGACGCCAGCGCACCGACCTCCGGCTCCACGATGTAGTGCCCGAAGCCGCGCAGGGTTTCGACGTTGCGCTGGGTGGCGGGATGCGTCCACATGCCGGCGTCCATGGCCGGGGCGAGCACCACCGGCGCCCGGCTGGCGCAGGCGATGGCGGTGACCGAGTCGCTGACCAGCCCGGCGGCCAGCTGCGCCAGCACGTTGGCGGTGGCCGGCGCGATCACGATCGCGTCGGCGCCTTCGGCCAGCTCGACGTGCGCGATCTGCTGGTCGTCGTCCAGCGCCATCACATCGTCGACCACCGGGCGGTGGGTCAGCGAGGCGAAGGTGAGCGGCGTCACGAACTGGGCGGCGGCCGGGGTCATGGCCACGTCCACGTTGGCGCCGCGCTCGGCCAGCAGCCGGACCAGGCTCACCGCCTTGTAGGCGGCGATGCTGCCGGTCACGCCGACCACGATCCGCCGTCCGGCCAGGGCGCCGCGGGTCTCGCTCATGCCGGACGCTCCGTGCCGGCGGCGCCGCGACTGCATCGGCGGCGGTGATGCGCTCCCAGGCGTAGCGGATGCCGCGCAGGGTCAGGTCCGGCTCGACCCGATCGATGCCCGGCACGTCCGCCAGCCAGGGCTCGTGGGTGTAGCCGCCAGTGGCGATGACGGTGATGCGCCGGCCGGCGGGGGAGCGTTCGATCAGCTCGCCGCGCAGGGCGGTCAGCAGGCCGGACACCAGGCCGATGTGACCCAGCACGGCGCCGGACTGCATGGCGGCGATGGTGTTGGCGCCGATGGCATGCTCCGGCCGGCGCAGCTCGATCCGCGGCAGCTTGCTGGCCCGCCCGACCAGCGCCTCCAGCGAGAGGCCGAGGCCGGGAGCGATGGCGCCGCCGATGTAGGCGCCATTGGCATCGATCACGTCGAAGTTGGTGCTGGTGCCCAGGTCGATGACGATGGCCGGGCCGCCGACCTCGATCCCGGCGGCCAGCGCGTTGCACAGCCGGTCGGCGCCGGCCTCTGCCGGCCGGTCGATCTCGATTGGCAGGATGCCCTTGAGCGTGGCGGCGTCGACCACCATGGGCTCCAGGCCGAGGCGGTCATGCGCAAACTCGACGAATCGCTCGGTCAGCGGCGGCACCACCGAGGCGATCCCGACCGCGGTCAGCTGGTCCAGCCGGTGCGCGTCGAGGGTGAGCATGTCGCGCACCAGCGCCGCGGCCTCGTCCGGAGTGGCGCCGGATCGGGTGGTGGCGCGCCACGAACCGATCAGCTCGGCCTCGCGGAAGAGGCCGAGCGTCAGGCTGGTATTGCCGATATCGAGCGCCAGGAGCGTCACGGGCGACATCGTAACAGCCGATTTGGCCTGCGCCGGGCGTCGCGCCCGGCGCCATCGGTGCGGGTGTAGACTCCGCCGCGACCCATGACCGACGCGCGTGCCAAGCTCTACATCAACACCGGCGTCGTCACCAACAAGACCGATGTCTACAACATCCTGCGCCCGCTGCTGAAGCAGACCGTCACCTACACCTACTACCGCGCCAACCAGGTGACCAGCAGCGGGACGGGCTGGGTGGAGCGCATCGTGGTGGACCACCCGGAGATCGCCAGCTACTTCACCCCGCTGTCGATCTGCCTGAACCTGGACTCGTTCGACTACCTGCAGTTCGACACCACCTCGGAGCAGCTGCTGGTCTACACGCTGGTCATCGGCTCCGAGCGAGTGGTGCTCGAGTTCGCCGCCGGCGGCTCGCGACAGGACGACGAGCAGGAGAGCGGCAACGGCCGGCCGCTGCCGCGCAACGCGGAGGAGCTGGCACGCGACCTGCGCTTCATCCAGATGGAGCTGATGATGTCGTCGGATGCCACGGACGAGGACGAGGACGCGTGAGGTGAGCTCCGGCCTGGCCGTGCCCAGGCGGAAAGGCTCCGCGCTGCCGATCGAGCGAAGCGTCCTCCGCAACGGGCTCAGGGTCGTCACGACCCGCATGCCTGCCGGCGCGGTCGGTGGCGGTGGGCCTGTTCGTGGGTGTCGGCTCGCGTCACGAGGACGGGCCGCATGCCGGCCTGTCGCACTTCCTGGAGCACCTCGTCTTCAAGGGCACCGGCGGCTATCCGGAACCCGGCGCGCTGTCCGAGGCGGTCGAAGGCTGCGGCGGGGCGGTCAACGCCTCCACCGATCGCGAGCTGACCGTCTACAGCGCCAAGGTGCCGGCGGCCGCCGCCGAGCGCGGCCTGGAGGTCGTCGTCGGAGCTGGTGCTGCGCCCGCTGCTGCGCAAGCGCGACCTGTCGGCCGAGAAGCCGGTGATCGTGGACGAGATCCGGATGTACGAGGACTCGCCCGGCGACCACATCTTCACCCTCTTCGATGAGACGCTGTTCGGCGACCACGCGCTCGGCCGGGAGATCGCCGGCACGCCGCGCTCCGTCCGCCGCGCCACGCACGAAGGCGTGGTCGGTCACTGGGGTCGGTGGTACCAGCCGCGCCACCTGGTGCTGGCGGCGGCCGGCGCTCTCACCCACGACGCGGTGCGGCAGACTGCCGAGGCCTGGTTCGAGCAGCCCACGCCGTGGCTCGATGAGGCGCGCCAGAGCGTGCCGCAGCTGACCGTCGCTGCGCCATCGCCGGCAAAGGCCGGAAGCGTGCGGGTCGCCTATCGCCGGTTGGCGCAGGGCAACCTGTGCCTCGGCATGCCGGGCGTGGCGCGTGACGATCCGGACCGCTGGGCGTTGGACCTGCTGGGCGCCGTGCTGGGCGACGGCATGAGCAGCCGCCTGTTCCTGGAGCTGCGCGAGCGGCGCTCGCTGGCGTATGACGTGGCCACCTTCGCCGCCACCTACTCGGACTGCGGCACGTTCGGTGTGCACGCCGGCTTCGACCCGGACCAGGCCGGGGCGGTGATCAGCGCCATCCGCGAGCAGCTGGAGCGGGTCGTCCAGGAGCCGGTCAGCGCCACCGAGCTCGAGCGCGCGCGGGCCTATACCCGCGGCCGGCTGGAGCTGCGCATGGAGGAGACCTCGGCGGTCGCCGCCTGGCTGGGCACCGGCGAGAGCCTGCTGCCGCGGATCCTGACCGTGGAAGAGGTGGTGGAACGGCTGGAGGCGGTCACGCCGGACGACATGCTGCGGGTGGCGCGGCGCTGCGCCCGCCCGGATCAGGCGCGCCTGGCCCTGCTTGGCCCGTACCGTTCGGCGTCCCGCTTCGAGAAGGTGCTGGCCGCGGGCGCTTCCTGATGGTGAGGATGGGCTGATGTCGGACGAGATCGTCGTCGACCTGATCCCGGACGACCTGTCGCTGGCCCGCGCCCAGCTCACCGCCGGCCTGGTCGGCCAGGCGGAGGGCAGCCTCGCGGCGGCACATCGCGCGGCTGGACGCCGAGCCGACGACGGGCGTGGCCTGGACGAGCTCGATGCGGCCCGCGCCCTGCTGGCCGAGGCGCTGTGGCGACAGGGGAGGCCACTGGCCGGGGCCGCGGTCATCGACGCCATCCGGGCGGGCAGCCTGGAGCGGCGCCGGCCGATCGTGCTCCTGGTCGAGGCGGAGGCCATGGCCGCCGGCGGCGACCCGGATCGCGCCACCGCGCTGATGGAGCGCGTCATCGAAGTCCGTCGGCGTCGACGAGGCCTGGCGCCTGCGGGGCGGCGTCCCGTCGCGCCTGCCGTGGCCGATGCCCGCCTCCATGCGTCCCACCCCGCGGCGTCCCTCGACGCCCACGTTCGGCGGGTCGACCACGACGGCCGCACCGAACCCTCCGTCGCCCGAGCGCACGGCGGCCGCTCACGCCCGATTGGAGGCGGCGCGCGCTCGCCTACAACGCCGGACGCGACGACGAGGGGGATCGGGAGCTGGGGCTGGCCCTGCGGCTCGACCCGCGCGTCGCGGGCGAGGGCGTGGCGCTGGCGGAACCGACGCTCGGGCCGCAGCCGCCACCGGATCGCCTGCTGCTGTACGGCGACCTGCTGCGGGCCGCCGGCCGCAGCCCGGAGGCGTCGGAAGCGTACGACCGCGCCGCCCGCGCCGGAGCCTGATTCCCTAGACTCTGCCCGCCCACCCACGCAGCAGGAGCAGCATCGGTCCATGGAACGCACCCTCGTCCTGGTCAAGCCCGACGGCGTGCAGCGCGGCCTCATCGGCGAGATCGTGGCGCGCTTCGAGCGCAAGGGCCTGAAGGTCGTCGGCCTGCGTCTGCTGACCGTCCCGCGCGAGATGGCCGAGCGCCACTACGCCGTGCACGCTGGCAAGCACTTCTACGACGGGCTGGTCGAGTTCATCACCTCGGGGCCCGTGGCGGCGGTCGCCCTGGAAGGGCCCGATGCGATCGCCACGGTCCGCCGCCTGGTGGGCGCCACCATGCCGAACGAGGCGAATCCGGGCACCATCCGCGGCGACCTGGGCATCAGCGGCCTGCGCAACCTGATCCACGCCTCGGACGCCGCCGAGACCGCCGCGCGACGAGCTGGCGCTGTGGTTCGGCGAGGGCGATCTGCTCGACTACGAGCGGGAGGTTGATGCCTGGATCGTGGCCGTGGAGCCGCCGCGCCAGTAGCCGATGCCGGCCGGAGACCCTCGCCAGCCGGCCTCCTCATCGGTCTCGTCCAATCCGGCGTAGACCGGCTTCTCCATGAAGCCGATGCGATCCAGCGGGAAGTAGCGCAACCACGCGCGGCCGATGATCGAGATCGCGCTCGATCGGCCCGAAGAAGCGCGAGTCCTGGCTCTGCGGCCGGTTGTCGCCCATCACGAAGTACTCGCCTTCCGGCACGGTCCACTCGCTGGTTCGCTCGGCGTCGCGGGGCAGGGTCGGCGCCGTGTCGCCCGTCCACCTCCACCACGTAGGGCTCGAGCCAGCCGCACCGGCGACCCGCCCGGCAGGCGTCACGAAGACGCGGCCGTTCTCCAGCGAGACGGTGTCGCCCGGCAGGCCGATGACGCGCTTGATGAACGGGACGCCGCCCTGCTCGAAGCCCGCTGGGGGCTGGAAGACGACGATGTCGCCGCGGTCGTAGTCGCTGAAGCGCGGCGAGAGCTTGTCGATCAGGATGTACTCGTGCTCGAGGATGGTGGGGACCATCGAGTCCTGCTCGACCTCGAACGGCTGGGCGATGAAGTTGTGGATCAACAGGTAGATGACGAGCGTCAGGACCAGCGTCTCGACGATCTCGAGCAGGCATCCGAGGCTTCGGCGCGTGCTCTCGCTTCGGGGCGCGGGCCATCGTCGGAGGTCGCGTCGGGGGCATAGGTCATCGGCGCTCCAGGATTGGGGCGGGCAGGCGGCGCGTAGCATAGCGCACCGCCGCGCGGTGCTGTCAGACCGCGCCGGTATGCTCGGCCCGATGGGCAGCATCGTTCCTCGTGCGCCACGCGACCACCCCGCCAGCGCGTCCGGGCACCAACCTTGGCCAGGCCGAGTGACGCTGCCCTGACCGGCGATGGTCGAGCGCCTGGCGGCGCGCGTGGGCCGCGCCATCGCCTCGAGCTGGCGGCGCTTGCCCCACGCCGAGTGCGGCTGGTCAGCAGCCCGGCGCGGCGCTGCCTCGCCACGCCGCGGCCATCCTCGGCGCGTTCGCGCCGCCGCGACGCCTCGCAGGTCGAGATCGAGGACGGGCTGCGGGAGCTCGACTACGGCGCCTGGGAGGGGCTCTCCGGCGGAGAGTGCCGCCGCCGCGATCCCGAGCTGCGCGCGCGCCTGGGAGGCCGACCCGTACGCGACCACGCCCCGGCGGCGAGTCCGGCGCCGCGTCGCGGCGCGCGCCTTCCCGGTGCTCGAGGGCGATCGAGGCTGGCTGGCCGACGGTGCGACGCCGGGCGGCCGTGGTCGTCTCGCACAACCACGTCTGCGCCTGCGCCTGGCGGCCCTGCTCGGCATTCCCCTGGCCGATTACCGGCGTCGACTCGTGCTCGAGCCGGGCTCGTACAGCATCATCACCTTCGCCGCGGGCCGGACCGCGGTTCGCCGCATCGGGGTGCTGCCGCCCGACCGGCGTAGCCCACCGGCGCGAGATGTGCCGATCGGGGTCCGAAAAGGGTGGCACTTATAATGCTTAGTCCGTCCGGCCGAGACGCCGGGACTCCGAGGCGTCGCCGAGCACCGAGGTTCCATGTCGATCGAGCTGAATCAGCAGCTGCAGCCGACGCTGCAGACGCGCGTCACGCCCAAGCAGATCGCCGCCAACGCGATCCTGGCCATGAGCTCCGTCGAGCTGACGGAGGCGATCGCGGCCGAGCTGGACGAGAACCCGGCGCTCGAGATGCTCGAGCAGTCGACCTGCCCCATCTGCGGCAGCACCATCAGCGGGCACGCATTGCACCGAATGCCTGCCCGGCAATGCCGCCGGGGCTGCGCCGGAAGCGCCGGACGGCACGGTCGGGGAGTGGTCCCTGCGGGACGAGTCCGACGACCTCGATCCGATCGCGCGGGCCGAGGCCGAATTCACGCTGCAGGAGCACCTCGACTGGACGCTGCGGACCCTGCTGCCGGCCCGCCTGCATCAGGTGGCCGAGTACGTCGATCGGTGCGCTGGACGAAAACGGCTTCCTGACCGAGTCGGATGAGGCGATCGCCGCGGCCACCAGCGTCACCCCCGCCGACGTCGAGACCGTGCGGGATGCCCTGCGCGGGGTCGAGCCCATCGGCGTCGGCTCGCGGAACGTGGCGGAGAGCCTGCTGGCCCAGATCGCCTACCTCGAGGAGCTGGGCGAGGTGGACGTGCCGCCCATCGCGGCCGCCATCGTTCGCGACCACCTGGCCGACCTCGGCGCGCGGCGCTTCTCCCAGATCGCCGCCGCCCTGGACACCACCAGCGCGGAGGTGCTGGCGGCCTGGGAGTTCGTCAAGGTCAACCTGCACCCGTACCCGACCGCCGCCTTCTCGGCCGCGGTCGGTGGGTCGACGCGAACCATCGTTCGTCCGGACGTCCTGATCAGGGACATCGACGGCGAGCTGATCGTCGAAGTGGTCGAGTCCCGCCGCTTCGCCCTGAGGGTGGACCCCACCTACGCCCGGCTGTCGGCCGGCATGCGGCGGAGCGAGGCGACAGAGTCGGATCGCCAGCACGTGCGCGACTACGTGGGCCGGGCGCGGTTCTTCATCGACAACGTCAACCGCCGCCGCGCCACGCTGCAGCGCATCGCCGAGTGCCTGGTCGACCGCCAGCGCGACTACCTGCAGCACGGCGTCCAGCACCTGGTGCCGCTGACCCGCGCCGAGGTCGGCGCGCTGATCGGGATGCACGAGTCGACCGTCAGCCGTGCGACGGCGGAGAAGTTCGTGATGCTGCCGACCGGCGAGGTGGTGCCGTTCGGCCACTTCTTCACCGCCTCGCTGGGCGTGAAGGACCAGATCCGCAAGATGATCGAGGGCGAAGAGCCGGGCCATCCGCTCTCCGACCAGGAGATCGCCGACCGTCTCGGGGACGACGGCGTCGCCATCGCCCGGCGCACGGTCGCCAAGTACCGGGACGAGCTCCAGCTTCTTCCCGCCCGCCTCCGCCGGCGCTAAGCCGCGGTGTCTCGCGGCTCGATCCTCCGGAGCCTCGTCGCGTTCGCCATCGGCTTCCTGGTGCTGGGCGGCATCCTGTTCGTCGCCACCACGGTGGATGGCCGTGCCCCCGGGGTCGAGAGCATCGGCCTGACCCATCACCTGTCGTCCGATGACGACGTGGCCCTGACCACCACCAGCATCCAGGTCGTCTTCTCGGAGGGCGTCGACCACGCCAGCGCGGAGACCGCCTTCCGGATCGAGCCGGAGGTGGAGGGCGCGTTCAGCTGGAACGCCAACACCCTGGTCTTCACGCCGGAGGAGCGGCTGCCGCTGGAGACCGACTTCGTCGCCAGCATCGAGCCCGGCGTGCGGGACGCGGCCGGCAACGCCATGGAGCAGGACGGCCAGCCTCGCCTTCGTGACGGTCGGCAATCCCACCATCGTCGCCAGCCAGCCCGAGCCGAACCAGGGTGACGTGCCGCTGGCGAGCAGCATCGTGCTGCAGTTCTCGACCCTGATGGACACGGCGTCGGTGGAGGAGGCGCTGCACATCTCGCCCGAGATCGAGCTCACGCCCAGCTGGGGCGGCGAGGTGCTGACCCTGACGCCGGCCGAGCCGCTGACCGAGGGCGTGCGCTACACGCTCAGCATCGGCGCTCGACGCGCGCGACAGCGCCGGCACCCCGCTGGAGCGCAGCTATCTGCTGGGGTTCCGCGCTGTCAGCTCCGGCCTGGCCGCCAGCACCCTCATGCCGGCCGATGAGTCTGAGGGGATCTCGATCCGCACGCCGATCGCCGTCCTCTTCGATCGGGCACTCGACCCGGACACGCTGGACGACGGGATGTTCGCCATCCAGCCCGATGTCGCCGGCTCGCTGGAGGTGGTCGAGGCGCCGGGTGCGGCCGGCATGGCCGAGCCCGGCCTGCGGGTGCTCCGCTTCCTGCCGTCGGCCCCGCTGCAGGCGAACACGACCTACGTTGTCACCTTGGCCACCGGACCTGGTCGGGACCGATGGTGCCGCGCTGGCCGAACCGATCACCTGGCGTTTCACCACCGGCGCGCCGCTGGCCTCGCTCAGCAACCAGATCGTGTTCCTCTCCGACCGCAGCGGCATCGACAACCTGTGGGCCATGAACCCCGATGGCACCGGCCAGCGCCAGCTCAGCTCCGAGCTCTCGCCGATCACCATGTACGCCGTTGCGCCTGACGGCCGCCGCCTCATCGTGGGCGACGGCGCTCGTCTGGTCATGCAGCAGGCCGATGGCGGCGCGCGCCAGACGCTCACCGCCGGACGGCGTGCTGGAGATCGATCCCGCCTTCTCGCCGGACGGCGCGCAGATCGCGTTCGGCCGCGTCGACCCGGTGACCGGCGGCGGGCTGGGGCTCTGGACCAGGCCGGTCGCGGGCGGCGACGCCAGCCAGGTCGTGCTGCCGAGCGAGCTGTCGCCTGCCACGCCCACGCCCGGCTCCGTCGGCGCGGTGCCCGAGCCGGCGCCGGTCCTGCGCGCACCGCGCTACTCGCCGGACGGCGCCGCCCTCGCCTACGTCGACATGAGCGGCCGCGTCGGCGTGCTGGAGCTGCCGGGCGACCGGCTCACCACCGCGCCGCTTCGCGGCGGTGAGCCCACCGGTCTGGCTGCCCGATTCGACGCGGTCTGCTTCTCTCCGGCTCGCCCGGCGGGTCGCTCGAGCCGGCGGAGCCGGGCCAGCCGGTCAAGGCCATGGATCCCGGCGGCCTGGACCTCACCTCGTTCGAGCTGGGCGCCCTGCGGCTTGCGCCGGTCTGGAGCGCGGCGCGGCAATCGTGCAGCTGCTGGACCAGCCATCCGGCTCCTCCCGCCCGGAGGCGGGACCGGACGGGCGCTACCTCTTCATCGAGGTGCAGCGCCGAGACCCCCGATGCGGGCGGCACCCTGTGGCTGACGACGGTTGGCGGCAGCGCCTTCGACGTCCTGGCCGACGGCGGCGCATCGGTCACCGCGGCCGGCTACGGCCCGCAGCCGAACGACGTCGTGGCGGCCCGAGCGCGGGTCGGGCATCAGCGGCGGGGTGTGGCTGGTGGACGCCACCAGCGGCCGTGGCGAGCAGCTTGCCGCCGATGGCCAGATGCCCCGCTGGATCCCCTGAGCCGCCGCCCTTCGTCGCGGCGGTTGACCCGCTCGCGCGGGCGGGCATTACCATACCGACGCCTCGCTGGCGGACGCTCGAAAGCGGACCCCGCCGGCGTTTTCCGTGTGTCAGACCGTCGTGCGCGGGGCGCGCCCATGAATCGGCGCGCCGTCGGGCGCCCACCCGCTTCGGAGGTTCCATGGAGCTCATCACCTGGGTGATCCCGGTCGCCGGTATCGCGGCCGTCCTCTTCGCCCTCTACCTCGCCCGTGACGTGATGTCGCGCGACACCGGCACGGCCGAGATGGTCGCCGTCGGCGACACGATCCGCGAAGGGCGCGGACGCCTTCGTCCGCCGCCAGTACACGACCATCGGGCTGCTGGCCCTGGTCGGAGCCGTGCTCATCAGCATCGTCATCGGCGTCGTCGAGACGCCCGACGTCGCGGATGTGCCTGACCTCGCCGGCATTCCGATCGGGATCATGACCGGGATCGCCTTCATCGTCGGCGCGGCCTGCTCCATGGCGTCGGGGATCATCGGCATGTTCGTCAGCGTGCGGTCGAACGTGCGCACCGCCGCCGCGGCGCGCACGAGCCTGGTCGGCGCCGTCCAGGTCGCGATGCGTGGCGGGGCCGTGTCCGGCTTCCTGGTGGTGGCGCTCTCGCTGCTCGGCGTCTGGGCCATCTTCATGGCCTACCAGACCTTCATCGGCGACGTGACGGTCCAGGAGGCGCCGTTCCTCATCGTCGGGTTCGGCTTCGGCGCCAGCTTCGTCGCCCTCTTCGCCCAGCTCGGCGGCGGGATCTACACCAAGGCCGCCGACGTCGGCTCGGACCTCGTCGGAAAGGTCGAGGCGGGGATTCCCGAGGACGATCCGCGCAACGCGGGCGTCATTGCCGACCTCGTCGGTGACAACGTCGGCGACTGCGCCGGCCGCGGCGCCGACCTGTTCGAGTCGACGGCCGCCGAGAACATCGGCGCCATGATCCTGGGGGTCGCCGCCTTCGTCATCGCCGAGAGCGCCGGCTGGCCGAATCCCGAGGCCTGGATCTTCTTCCCGCTGGTGGTTCGCGCCTTCGGCCTGTTCGCCACGATCGTGGCGATGTTCTTCATCCGCGGCAGCGAGACGGAGAACCCGATGAACATCCTCAACCGCGGCTACTGGGTCACCACGATCCTGTCCGTGGTCGGGCTCGCGTTCGTGACATTCGTGATGATGGACACCAACGGGACGATCGCGAACGGACTGCCGGCCTGGGTCTGGTTCTTCTTCGCCGGCGTCGTTGGGCTCGCGACGAGCGTCGTCTTCGTGTACATCACGCAGTACTACACCGCCGGCAGCTTCCGGCCGGTGCGCGAGATCGCCGAGGCCTCCAAGACCGGTCCTGCCACGAACATCATCAGCGGCACCGCGGTCGGCTACGAGACGACCTTCGTGACCGCGATCGCCATCGGCATCGCGATCATCGCCAGCCATTGGCTCGGCTCCCAGGCGAACCTGATCAATGCCGAGGGCGTCAACGTCGGCGGCATCTTCGGCACGGCCGTCGCCACGATGGGCATGCTGATGACCACGGCCTACATCCTGGCCATGGACACCTTCGGACCGATCACCGACAACGCCGGCGGCGTCGCCGAGTTCAGCCGATCCGAGGCGCACACGCGCGAGATCACCGACCGCCTGGACGCGGTCGGGAACACGACGAAGGCGCTGACCAAGGGCTATGCGATCGCCAGCGCCAGCCTCGCCGCCTTCCTCCTGTTCAGCGCCTACATCGACAAGGTCAACCTCATCCAGACCAACCGCGGCGGGGATCGCCTCGAGGCGGTCAACCTCGCCCAACGTCGAGCGTCTTCGTCGCCGCTCTCATCGGCGCGATGCTGGTCTACTTCTTCAGCAGCCTCGCGATCCGCGCGGTCGGCAAGACCGCGCAGACGATCATCGTCGAGGTCCGGCGCCAGTTCCGCGAGATGCCCGGCATCATGGACTACACCCAGCGTCCCGATTACGCGCGCGTCGTCGACATCACCACCCGGGCGGCGCTGCGCGAGATGATTGCCCCGGGCCTCGTGGCGGTCGCCACGCCGATCCTGGTCGGCGTGATCCTCGGCTACCAGGCCGTGGCCGGCCTGCTGATGGTCGGCACCATCGCCGGCGTCATGCTGGCGACCGTCCTGAACAACGGCGGCGGGGCGTGGGACAACGCCAAGAAGTACATCGAGTCCGGCAACCTGAAGGACGATGACGGCAACGTGCTCGGCAAGGGCACCCCGGCCCATGCCGCGGCGGTCGTCGGCGACACCGTCGGCGATCCCTTCAAGGACACTGCCGGTCCGTCCCTGCACGTCCTGGTGAAGCTGCTGGCCACCATCACCCTGGTGCTCGCTCCGCTCTTCATCCGCTAGAGCCAGAGACCGATGCCGGCGCGGCGTCACCCGCCGCGCCGGACGATCGGCCCAGATCGATGAACCTCGTCTTCCAGGCGATCGTGATCGGGATCATCCAGGGCGTGACCGAGTTCATCCCGATCAGCTCCAGCGCGCACCTGGAGCTGGCCCCCTGGATCTTCGGCTGGGAGTCGAGTCCGCTGATCGGCAGCCTGGCCTTCGACGTCTTCCTGCACCTCGGAACGCTGATCGCGCTGCTGGTCTACTTCTGGCGCGACTGGGTGCGGCTGGTCGGGGCGGTGCTGGCCAGCATCCGGGACCGCCACATCGGCCTGGATGCCGACCGGCGGCTGGGCTGGTTCCTGATCCTGGGCACCATCCCGGCCGCCATCATCGGCTTCGTCGGCGAGGACTTCATCGACCAGGTCCTGCACGGCGGCAGCGACGAGGTCCGGCTGGCCATCGCCGGTGCGCTGGTGGTCGGGCGCGATCATCCTGGTCGCCGCCGATCGGCTGGGCGCCAAGCGGCGCGAGATCGAGCAGGTCGGCCCGCGGCACGGCGCTGGCCATCGGCTTCAGCCAGGCGCTGGCCCTGCTGCCGGGCATCAGCCGCTCCGGCGCGACCATCAGCGCCGGGCTGGCGCTGGGGCTGACCCGCGAATCGGCCGCGCGCTTCAGCTTCCTGCTGGCCACGCCCATCACCGTGGGCGCCGGCCTGTACGGCTCGCGGCACCTGCTGGACGTGGCGCACACCGCCACTGAATGGCTGGCCATCGGCGCCGGATTCGCCGCCGCCGCCGATCGCCGGCATGCTGGCGATCGGCTTCCTGCTGGCCTGGCTGCGGACGTCGCTCGTTCCTGGTCTTCGGCGTCTACCGGGTGGCGCTGGCCGCGCTGGTCGTGGCGCTCGTGATGGCCGGCCGCTGAGGACCGTCCGGCCTTCGATTCGGCTTTGACACCCCATGGGGCGCGGCCTACAATGCCGCGGCGCCGGACGCTCGGAGGAGGGCAGTCCGGCCGGCCGAGCAACCTGGCCACGGCCAGCTTCAGGGACGCAGCCCATCGGGCTCGCGGCCTGGAGCGTTTTTTGTTAGGGAGGATGAGTCCATCGTCGTCGGTACCCCACGCGGACGATGGCGCGCTCACCGCATGGACGAGCGCAACGAACCCTTGAAGGGGTGGTGTGGATGAACAACAAGCCCGTCTACCTGACCGCCGAAGGGCTCACCAAGCTCAAGGCGGAGCTGAATCACCTGATCACCGTCCGAGCGCCCGCGTGTGGCGGCGCGCATCCATGACGCGAAGCTGGATGGCGACATCACCGAGAACGCCGAGTACGAGGACGCCAAGCAGGAGCAGTCGTTCCTGGAGGGCCGCATCGCCACGCTCGAGGCGCAGCTGAAGAACGCCGAGGTCATCGAGAAGGTCAACGGCGACAAGGTCGGCATCGGCTCCAAGGTCGTGATCAAGGGCTCGGATGGGGAAGAGACCTTCACCATCGTCGGCTCGGCCGAGGCCGCCCCGCGCGACGGGCGGATCAGCAACGAGTCGCCGGTCGGCGCCGCCCTGATGGGACACAAGAAGGGCGACAAGGTCACCGTCCAGGCCCCGGCCGGTCCGGTCACCTACACCGTCGTCCGCGTCAGCTAGCCGCCCAGCGCCCATGTTCTGGGCCGACGAGCTGGCGGCCCGCCTCTCCGGACCCCAGGTCCTCAACGACTCGAAGACGCCGTCCGGCACCGTCCACGTCGGCAGCCTGCGCGGCCCGGTCATCAACGACGTCATCGTGCGCGCCATCCGCGCCGCCGGCCTGGACGCCGACCTACCTGTACGGCGTCGACGACCTGGACCCGATGGACGCCCAGGCCCTGCTGACGCCCGACGCGGTGGAGCAGGCCATGGGCCGCCCCCTGGCCCACGTGCCGGACCCGGCCGGCGACGGCCACGACTCGTACGCGCGACATTTCGCCGGGCTCTTCCTGGACACCTTCGAGCGCCTGGGCGTCCAGCCGGACCGCGTCTACTGGATGAGCGAGGTCTACGCCGCCGGCGAGATGGACCGATACATCCGCGTGGCGCTCGACCGCGCCGGCGTCGTGCGCGAGATCTACCGGCGCGTGGCCAACGTCCGCCATCCCGACGAGTGGCACCCGCTGTCGGTGATCTGCGAGAACTGCGGTCGGGTGGGGACCACCATCGTCACCGCCTGGGACGGCGAGCGGGTGCACTACGAGTGCCGTCCCGACCTGGTGGCCTGGGCCACCGGCTGCGGCCATGCCGGCGACGTCGTCGCCGTTCGGCGGCCGCGCCAAGCTGCCGTTCAACGTCGACTGGGCGGCGAAGTGGAGCCTGTTCGGCGTGACGATCGAGCCGAACGGCAAGGACCTCGGCACCAAGGGCGGCGCCCGCGACCGATCGGAGGCCGATCGCCCGCGAGGTGTTCGAGCGCGAGCCGCCGCTGAACGTGGTCTACGAGTTCCTGAACATCGGCGGCCGCAAGATGTCCACCTCCAAGGGACGGGGCGCGGCCGCGCATCACATCGCCGAGGTGCTGCCGCCGGAGCAGCTCCGCCTCCTCTTCCTGCGGCCGCGCTACAACCAGGCCATCGACTTCGATCCGGACGGGACCGATGCCATCCCGCGCGTCTTCGACGAGTCGGACCGCATCGCCGCCGCGGTGGCCGGGCGCGAGGTGAAGGGCGAGCTGCCGGCCGACCCGGAGCGGCTGTTCGCCGCCAGCCTGGTCGATCCCGCAGGCCGATGTCGCCGCGGCAGCGGCTGCCTACCGCCCGCCCTTCGCCCACCTGGCCCTGCTGCTCCAGGTGCCGGGCGTGGATCCGGCGGCCGCCTTCGCGACCGAGAAGGGTGCCGCCGCTCACGCGCTGACGAGCAGCGCCCTCCTCGAGGAGCGGATCGCTGCCGCGCGCGCCTGGCTGGAGAACTACGCCCCCGACTCGCGCCCGGATCGAGGTCCAGGAGAGCGGTTCCGCCGGCCGTCGCCGACCTGTCGGCGGAGCAGCGCGCCTACCTCGGCGCCCTGGCCGATGCGCTGGGCGACTGCCGGCTGGACCGGCGACGCGCGTGCAGGCCGAGATCTTCAACGTGGCGCAGGCGCGCGACCTCAAGGCCGGCCAGGCGTTCGCCGCGCTCTACGTCGCCTTCCTCGGCAAGCCCAGCGGGCCGCGCGCCGGGGCGCTGCTGGCGGCCCAGGATCGCGACTTCGTCATCGAGCGGCTCCGCGAGGCGGCCACGGCCGATACGCTCCCCGCATGATCTCGCTGCAGCTCATCCGCGACGACCCCGACGCGGTCAAGGCGGCCGTGGCGCGCAAGGGCGAGCCGACCGAGCCGATCGATCGCATCCTGGCCGCCGACACGCGGCGGCGCGAGCTGGAGGCGAGCACCAACGAGCTGCGTGCCGAACGCAACGCCGGCAACAAGCAGCTCGGCGAGCTGATGCGAGGCGGCGGGGGAGCGGCCGCCGACGCAGCTGAAGGCGCGCATGGCGGAGCTCTCCGCCCAGATCGACGCAGCACGCCGCCGAGCTCGCCGAGCTGCGAGCAGCGGATCGAGGCGGACCTGCTGCTGATCCCGAACCTGCCGCATCCATCGGTCCCGGACGGTGCCGGGGCCGGAGGACAACCCGGTCGCTGCGGACCTGGGGCACGCCGGCCGAGGCGGGATCGGTCGCCGCCGCACTGGGAGATCGCGCAGCGGCTGGGACTGTTCGACCTGGAGCGGGGCGCCAAGATCGCGGGCTCCGGCTTCATCCTGTTCACCGGCGCAGGGCGCACGCCTGGAGCGCGCCCTGATCGGGCTGATGCTGGAGCTGGCCGAGCGTCACGGCTACGCCGAGATCTGGCCGCCGCTGCTGGTGAACGCCGCCTCGGCGCGAGGCACCGGCCAGCTGCCGGACAAGGAGGGGCAGATGTACGTCGTCGACCGCGACGACCTGTACCTGATTCCCACCGCCGAGGTGCCGGTCACCAACCTGTACCGCGACGAGATCCTGTCGGCGGACCAGCTGCCCGATCTACCACGCCGCCTACACGCCCTGCTTCCGGCGCGAGGCGGGAGCCGCCGGCAAGGACACGCGCGGCCTGCTGCGCGTCCACCAGTTCGACAAGGTCGAGATGGTCAAGTTCGTCCGCCCGCGACACCTCGGCCGATGAGCTCGAGACGCTGACGCGCGACGCCGAGGAGGTGCTGGAGGCGCTCGAGCTGCCGTATCGCGTCGTCGAGCGCTGCACCGGCGACGTGGGCTTCGCCCAGGCCAAGGGCTACGACCTGGAGGCCTGGTCGCCGGGGGTGGGGAAGTGGCTGGAGGTCAGCTCCTGCTCGAACTACACCGACTTCCAGGCGCGCCGCATGAACCTGCGCTTCAAGCCGTCAGCCGATGCACCGACCCAGCTGGTCCACACGCTCAACGGCTCGGCGCTGGGCATGTCGCGCACCTACGCGGCGCTGCTGGAGACCCACCTCCAGACCGGATGGATCCATCCGCATCCCGGCGGCCCTGCAGCCGCACTTCGGATCGGACGCCATTCGCTGACCCGGCACGGCTAGAATCGGCCGCTGGAGGGGTGGCAGAGTGGACGATTGCGGCGGTCTTGAAAACCGCTGAGGTGCAAGCCTCCGGGGGTTCGAATCCCTCCCCCTCCGCCAATGCCCAGCGGCCTAGGATCCGATCTCCGAGCAGATGGCAGCGCCAGCGAGGGATGTGACGTTCGCGCAGCGCGCGGCAATGAACGCTTGCGGATCGCTGATGTCCAAGCCCGGCAGCGCACTCTCGACGGCCGACTCCCACTCGTCTCCCGTGGCGCAAGCAGCGAGAGTGCTGTCCAGCTCATCGGACACGGCATCCAGGCGTCCCAAGGCAATGATTGCTGCCGCGTCGATGTCGGCGAAGGCATCGCTGCATGACATGGCGGTTGGCGACTCTTCCATAGTCGCCGAAGTCGAAGCGGATGCGTCGGTGCTCGAGTCACCAACGCTCGGCAACGAGGCCTCGGAAGGTGTCGTCGCGCCGACGTCGCAGGCGGCGAGCAGTCCCGCCAAGGCAAGGATGGCCAGGAATTTCACGGTGCGTCTCCCCTCGTGGACGGATGGGTTCGATTCCCCGAGGAGTGCTGGAACGCAAGGCGTATGCCATGCCGGCAGCTGGAACGCCCCCGCTGTCGGGGGCGCTCCGTGGATGGCTTACCAGGTCGGCAGGGCTAGTAGAGGCCGGACACTCCGGCATCGTCGCCGTTGGCCGGCGACCACTTCAGGGTTTCGCCCGTGTAGCCGTACGCATACATCGTTTCGAAGCGGTCATCCCCGGGATGGCCGAGGCCATAGGTGTGGCCGAACTCATGCGTCGCGATGTTGCGAACATCGTAGAAGGGCTGGCTCTCGTAGCAACCGTCGCCCTCGGACGTTGCCGTGAACCAGGTCAGGCGATTGTTGAAAACGGTGTCGCTTTCGATTTCCCCGTTGCTCCATTGCCACGTATAGGTGACGGCGATGGTGTTGCCGCCGGCCCTACCCCACATCAGGTCGTATTGGTGATTGGCAGCCTGCTTGGTCAGGGTCCCGTTCGTCGCGACGGTGATCTTCGGCGCATTCGTCTCCGCGCCCTTCCAGGCGTCGAAGCTTGCCTGCAGCGCCGCGGCGACGTTGGTGAGACCGCCGGGCACGGTTGCCACATTGAGGCGGGCGGTCTTCGGGCCCTGCACCTCCCAGCCCGTGAGCGTGTACAGGCCGTTGCTTGATCCGCTATTCGAGCAGTTGGCGGTGCTCGGTCCCGGCTTGGCCTTGCTGACCGTGATGCGGTGGACGTCGATCAGCGTGGCCCGATTCGTCTGCGCAAGGGCGACGCCGGGCAGCGCGGCCAAGAGCGAAAGGGCGACGAGGAACGCGGGCAGCTTCCTGGACAATGGTGCACCCCCAAGTGACATGGCGGCCCGGCCGTTCGCCGGGCTCTTCCGGCCCGATATTGCACCGTCCTGATCCTCTCCCGCAAGGAGGCCTCGGTCACCCTAGCGCCGCATGATCTGCGGCACGTTTGGTTCCTCGCCACGCCAAGGCTGAGATGGCCTCGGTCGTCCACCTACCGAAGTAGTTGATGAAGTGCGCCCCCGGCGGCTCGAGGGCGGCGACAGCCTTACTGCGTAAGTCTGAGTTCGCGACGCGGACTGCCACGACCCGCCGGCCCTGGCGCAGCGCCTCCTCGTACCACAGGAAGTCGGGCATCTGGTCCATCGCCAGCTGCTGCATGGCGCGCCGCCACCACGCCATCCGGCCGCTGCGGCGGCCCAGGCCGTCGAACCGGGCGGCCGCATCGGTCCCTTCCAGAACGAGCGCCTCCGCGTCCGGGGCGGCCCGTCTCACGGCTTCGAGACAGGCGGTGGCCATGTCCGCGTCATCGGCCACCGCCAACAGCCAACCGGTGGGGTAGCCGATGAAGCCGCCTTCCTGCATCCGACGAGTATGAAACGCCCCCGCGTTGGCAGCGGGGGCTTGGTCGGACGAGCGAAGGGCGCACCGAAAGGCGCACGAAAAGAGGTCAGTAGCGGGCGCGAATCCCGGCCCGGTCGCCCGCGCCCAGCGAGCGCTTGAGCGTCTCGCCCCTGAACCCGAAGGCATACATCGTCTCCCAGCGGGCGCCGGCCGGGTGACCCAGCCCGTAGGTGTGCCCGAACTCGTGGGTGGCGATGTTGGCCAGGTCATAGCGCGCCTGGGATTCGAGGCAGCCGTCGCCCTCGGCAGACGCGATGAACCACTTCAGGCGGTTGTTGAAAACGGTGTCGCTCTCGATATCGCCGTTCGGCCACCGCCAGGTGGTGGTCACCGCGATCGACGAGGCGCTGATCCGACCGAACAGGACGTCATATGAATGGTTGGCCGTGGCCTTCGTGATCGTGGTCGAGCCCGTCACCGCGATAGTCGGCGCTGCGCTTTCCGCCCCCTTCCAGGCGGCAAAGCTGTTGGACAGCTGGGTCCTGACGGCGTTTGCGCCGAGGTTGCTCGGAATGGAGTTCGTGTTCAGGCTCACGACCTTGTTGCCCTTGACCTTCCAGCTGGTGAACACGTAGCCGCCGTTGCCGGGGCTGGCCGGCTGATTCGAGCAGTTCGCGGTGGCAGCCTTGGCATAGCTGATAGCGTCCGATGGACGTCGATCAGCGTGGCGCGATTCGTCTGCGCCAGAACCACGCCCGGCAGAGATACGAGCAGCGAAAGCGCGACGACGAAGGCGGGCAGCTTCCTGGACAAGGGTGCACCCCATGCGACTTGGCGGCCCGATCACCTCCGGGGCCACCGTCGCGGACGATGTTGCGCCCTCGCAACCCCATTCGGCAATACCTAACCGCACCGCACCGGCCACATCCGCACCGCCGAAGTGCCTCGGGAACGAGCCTGCGGGATCAGCCCAGGCTCGCGTCGGGCACCTCGTGGTGCAGGCGGCAACGCGCCTCGTACCGCTCGTCACCCATCCCACCGATCACGATCAGGGGCGAGTCAGCCGGCGCCGGCTGCCCGTCGATCAGCCGCTGGGTGCGGGTCGCCTGCTCGCCGCACACCATGCAGATGGCCGTCAGCTTGGTGACCTGGTCGGCCAGCGCCATCAAGCGCGGCATCGGACCGAACGGGACGCCGCGGAAGTCGGTGTCGAGGCCGGTGACCACGACCTGCTTGCCACCATTGGCCAGGCGGGTGACCACCTCGGGCAGCCGCTCGTCGAAGAACTGCCCCTCCTCGATGGCAACGATGTCCGCCTCGTCCGACCAGCTTCTCGATCCCACCGGAGTCCTCCACGCTGAGCGCCGTGTGCTGGGCGCCCGAGCGCGAGACCACGGTCAGCGCATCGGTCCTGGTGTCCAGGCGCGGCTTGATCAGGATCACGCGACGCCCGGCGATCGAGAAGCGCCGCAGCAGGCGCAGCATCTCGTCGGTCTTGCCGCAGAACATGCAGCCGCAGATGACGTGCACCCACCCGGAGGTGTAGAACATCGGCCCTTTCGGAGGTCAGTCGCCGACCACGGCGACGTGCTCCTCGGGGACCCCCAGCTCGGTCGCCAGTGCGGCGCGCATCACCTCGGCCGGTGCCTCCTCGCCGGTGACGAGCTTGAACGTGGCGGCGGACGAGGCCAGGAACGACAGTTGGCCATTGGCCACGGTCCCGGCCCGCTCACCAGCGGCGCGCATCAACGGCGTGACCTCGTGGTTGAAGACCAGGTCGAGCACGAACAGGCCGTCGGGCAACAGCTCCGCGGGAATCGGGCTGGCGCCTTCCTCAAGGCCGATGCCGCTGCTGTTCACCAGCAGCTGCGTCTTCGCCAGATCAGCCTCCATGAAGGTCTCATGCCAGGGGCGGGCGCGGAGATCCAGCGAGCGGGCGGTCCTGGCGAATTGGGCCACCACCGCTTCGGCCCGATGGAGATGCCGGTTGAAGACCGCGATGTGCTGCACCGCCGACCCGATCAGCACCGTGACGATGGCGCGGGCCCCACCGCCGGCCCCGAGCACCAGCGCGCCCTGCGGCCACTTGTCCTCCCCGGCGCCGATCAGGGCGCGCAGCCCGGCCCGCACCCCGTCGACGTCGGTGTTGTGGCCACGCAGCTGGTCACCGTGGCGAACGACCAGGTTGACCGCACCCGCCGTTCGCGCGTCATCGGACAGGGCGTCGACCAGGGAGGCGACCTTCTCCTTGTGGGGCGCCTCGACCAGCGCGCCGGCGAACTCGTCGTGTCGGAGCTGCGCGATGACGTCCGGCAGGAGGTGCGGTCGCTTCTCCCAGCGTTCGATCGCCAGCGGCAGTCCGGCCGCCGCGATGGCGGCCTGCTGCACCGCCTCGAAGGCGGTCTGCGTGGAGGACTGGCCGATGACGGGTAGGCGCTGCACGGGAGGCTCAAACTGGTCGGTGGGTGAGGTCGGCGAAGCGGACTGGCAGGGCCGAAAGCCGGTCGCTCCAGGGACCCCATGCTATCATCGGCGGCGGCCTGGGAGAGGTCGCATAGTGGCCTAGTGCGGCGGTTTGCTAAACCGTTGAAGGGGGTTTCCTCTTCCGAGGGTTCGAATCCCTCCCTCTCCGCCAGCCCCTCGGCGTTGTGCCCGTAGCTCAGTGGATAGAGCATCAGGTTGCGGACCTGAAGGTCGGAGGTTCGAGTCCTCTCGGGCACGCCACTCAGTTGTGCACGATTCAGCGGTTACTAGCTCCCATCAACTAGGAGACAACGGTGAAGAACCCGCCCATCCTCATCTCAGTCCTCGGCTTTTTCGCGGCCCTCGCAGGATTTAGCTTCCTCTTCTTTGGCTTCCGGCTGCTCGGCTTCGACTGGTGGGGGGTGCTCGGCGACCTCCCTCAGTACGAGAGCGTCGGCCTCTGGGGCTGGCTTGCCGTCGGCACCGGGATCGTCCTGATACTCGCAGCAGGGGGCCTCTGGGCGCTCCAGTCGTGGGCCCGCACGTTCACGATGATCATCGCGGGCTTCGCCCTGTTCGAGGCGGTCCTCGCATTCTTCCAGTTCCCAGGTTCTGGCCTCGGATTCGCCATGGCGATCATGCCCGGCCTGATCCTCTGGTACCTGAGTTCCGCAGACATCAGGGCCGCGTTCGAGGCAAACGATCCGCCGACGATGTGACCCGAATCCTGGGTTGGACGCACCGAGCGGTGGCCCCGTCCAGCTCCGCGATGGTGCCGGCCATGCCGAGCTCGCGTGTTAGCCGTTCGGCCGTGGGCTGATCCGGCGAGGACCACACCCGCGGTATGTGGCGGGAAACGGCGGGACGGGGGGCCGTTAACGCCGCCATATCCCCGCACAAAAAGACCGGGGCCTCCATGTGGAGGCCCCGGTCGGGTTGCTGCGAGAGCGGGAGAGCTATGGCTTGACGTGGCCGACGGTCTCGCCCTCGATGTAGATGTTCACCTCGTTGGTGACCGGGAGATCTTGTTGTTCTGGACGCTGACCCGGCCGGCGTCCTAGAGCAGCAGGCCCGTGGCCTCGCTGGCCTTCGGCGTGTAGCTGAAGCCGCTGACGGTGTTCTTGTTCACGGTGGCGGTCGCGCCGTAGCTGATCTGGATACCGTTCTGGGCGATGTAGGCGATGGCACCCTCGCCGGTCACGGTGTTGTTCGTGACCGAGGCGGAGGTCATGGGAGTGGCGGGATCGACGTAGTTGGCGGCCTTGCCGATTACCGTGATCCCGTTCTTCTGGAACTTGGAGACCTGGTTCCTGCTGATCGTGCCGCTCGCGCCGTTGTAATAGTAGATGGCGTTGCCGTGCTGCATGCCGTAACGCTCCTCTGTGCCGTACGGGTCATCACCGATGTGGTGGACCTTGCTGCCGGTCACGTTGACCTGGGCGCCATCGGCGACGATGCCGTAGTACTTCGCCCCGGAGATGTCGGCGGTCACGGTGCCGGAATGGCCAGGCCCGAAGTAGACGGCGATGTCGAAGCCGGACGCGTTGATCGTCCCGGTGACGGGTGCCGTGGGATTGAGGTGCATGACCGTGAGGGTCACGCCCTTGACGACGACCGTGTCGCCTGCCGCCGCGAAGGTCGCTGCGGGGGCTGCTGCCACGGCCAGCGTGGCGATCATGACGGACGCCGAAGCCAGGCTGGCCAGTCGGCGCTTGGTGATAAGAGTCATCGGTGTAAAAGTCCTTCTCGCGGCTCTCGCCGCGTCTTGAGCTGACCCGCCACATGCCATCCATGGCGGCTCAGAGAATCGTCGGGTTCGGAGCCCGTGGAGTCATTGGCTCGACCGAGCAGATCGGCGAGATCGTGATTGCACGAACCGCGCAACGCGCTAGGTCGCGGCGCTGCAGACGCCCGAGCCGCTGCAAGAACCGCGCAACAGCGGCACAATGAGTGGTAAGGCCACCGAGGACACCCATGGACAAGACCGATGACCTCTGGACGGCGATCCTCCGAGTGCTGCCAGATGCGGAAGAGTTGGCGGCGGCCGTGGCGGCCGAGCTCGACGAGCCGCTCGACGATGTCCGGTTGAGCGTCCTCATCGGCACCATCGCATTCAAGGGGCAGTTGGGACCTGAATCCGCGGCGGTCGCAGCGATCGATGCGGAGCTGACTCACCTCCAGGGCGTGAAAGGCACCCGGCCGCCGGTTCGTGCCATCAGCGCCGACTCGCTCGACGAGCTGCTGGCCGATGCCCGAACTCTCGAGGCCGCAGGTTCGCTGGATCTCGGGACCATCGTGGCGATTCAGCGTGCCTCGGGATCTATCGCCGCGCGCACCGGCCGCCCGATTGATGGTCTGCTCCACCGCTACGCGGTCACCCGGCGCCAGATCTGGGAGCACGGCGTCACCGCAATGCACGCGGGCCGGCTGGACGCAGCCCACCTCGCGGCTTTCGGTCGCTTCCTCCTCCTCTGGAACGAGCTCACGGCGCTTGCCGTCACTGACGGCTACCGGACCGCGGAGCGCGAGATCCTCGCCCACACCGTGGAGGCCAGACGCGACGCGCTGCAGGAGCTCCTCGGCGTGGTCGCGGACGACGCTGCGACCGAAGCCAGAAAACGTCGCGTTGCGGTCCGTTTTGGCCTGAACCCTGACGGGACGTACCGCGTGGTCGCGATCGCGCCGCGCGCAGAGCGCGATCCGATCCCTGAACCGCCCGGCATCGGCGAGGAGGATCTCGGCGAGCTCGCGGGACGGGTCGGCCATCTGCTCGGGGCGACGGCCCCCGACGCGGAAGGCGCCCGTGCCGGCATCCCACTGCCAGCCGTCCTGCCGCTCACCGGGTGCATCGCTGTCCTTGCAGGTGCAGGCTGGGCCGGGCTATCTCGCGTGCCAAACGTCCTGGACACCGTCCTCGGCGGAGACGACAAGACCGAGCGCGGAGCGTGGGTGGCAGTCGGCTCGCGTGCGATCGAGGGCGTTGGTTCGCTCGCGGGGGCCTATGCCGATCTCGTGGACGCCACACGCACTGCCCATCGGCTCGGCCTGCGTGGTTGGATCCCCGAGCCGGAACAGCTGGCGCTCGAGCGTCTACTGCTCGACAGCCCGCACCTCGCCGAGGCAACCGTGCGGCGTGAGCTCGGCCCGGTGCTTGCCGACGAGCGATTCGGCGATGAGCTCATCGAGACGCTCGAGGCCTTCTTCGACGCCGGCGAGAACGTGACCGCCGCGGCTCGACGGCTGCACCTGGCAACCCGGACGGTGGGCTATCGGCTCGAGAAGGTCGAGTCGCTTCTTGGCCATCCGCTCGACGGCGAGAGTGGACGGCGTCTCTCCACCGCCCTGATGGTGCACCGATTGCGCTCCCAGTCGGCTGAGCCTCCCCAGGGCTAACTAGGACGTTCCGCGCTCCTACTGCCACTCCACGCTTCGGAAGATGCGCCGCGCCAGCGGAGCGAGCGTCTCCAATCCGCTGTCCGTGTTGCCTTCTGACGTCAGGAAGATCGTTATGGTCGTTCCGTCCTCGGCGGGAATGACAATGACCTCGAAGGTGTAGCCCTGGTTCGTATGGAATCCGCTGTCGACGAACATGACACCGCCCGACGAAGCGGCAACGAAGCCCTTTCCCCTCCGGCCACCCACGGCGACCTGCTTCGCTGGTTGTGACTCGAGTCCAGCCGTGCCGGTCAGGCGAGCAACGGCCTCGTCGACCGTCTCCTCAGACCGATACGTGTGGTCGAAGGTGATCTCGTAATCCTCAGACCCCGCATACGCCTGGAAGGCGGAGGCGTCACGCAGGACGGCCGTCCAGTCGCCGGGCAGTCGCAGTCGGAACGGCTCGTCGAACGCAGCGTCGACCTTCTGGGTCAGGGGCGCCCCGGGATCGATTGACGCGGGGGGCGGCGTGGGGAGCGGCGTTGCACTTGGAGACGCAATCCCCGCAGACTCAGCGAGGCTTGGCGGTGACGGCGAATTGCCACCTGCCCAGCGCAGGCTGAGAGCAGGATGGCGATCATTGCCCCAATGACGTGCGGGGCCCAGAGTCCCGGCCTCTGTCGCATGGCGGTCACCTCGCTGTTCGTATTGCGAGCCGCCGGCAACCGTGGCTCGCGGCCCCGGTCCCCGGCGGTGTCGGCTGGTCAGCTGGGCAGAGACGTTACGGGATGCAGGGCTCCAGGCCGCCGAGGTGGAGTTGGGCCGTCCCGGACATCAGCGTCCCAACGGTGACGCCAGACTCTTCAGCCGCCGGTCGGACCAGCTCCTGGATGATGAAGCCGTTGTTCGGGTTGGCCCACGACGACAGGTAGCCGTTGCAGCTGGCCGGCTCGCTGATCGGCTGGGCGAATGTGGCCGAGGCCAGGGCCAGGGTGGCCGAGAGTGCAACGACGAGGCTCAGGATCAATCGCTTCACGGGGCTCTCCTTCGGATGACGTTTCGAAGGGAGCGTGGCGCGGAGGCGGGGAAAGCGAGCCCGGGGAAACCCTTGAATGTTCCTGCCGACGAAGGTGGCGATCAGTCGATGGTCGCGTTTCCCGCCGGGCGGCCAATCCCCGTCGCGATGAGCTGAGCGCGCGAGGCCAGGCCGAGCTTGCCGTAGATCGTGGTGAGATGGCCCTCCACCGTCTTTACGCTGAGGTACAGCCGGTCCGCGATCTGCCGGTTGGAGAGCCCTTCGGTGACGAGTGCCGCAATCGCCGCCTCCTGCTGCGTGAGCTTCTCGGGACCGCGACCTCGGGGGGTGGGGATGGCCGCCGACCGATCTCCCGCGGCTCGCAGTTCCGTCCTGCCCCGATCGCGCCACGTTGTCGCCCCGACCTGCTCGAAGCGCTCGACCGCGGCTCGAAGATCGGCGCGGGCATCCTCCCGCCGCCCAATACGTCGCAGGACCTCCCCGCGTGCGAGGAGCGTCCGCGCCTCCTCGAACCGGTTGTCCCAGCGGGCATGTGCTTCCAACGCTTGGTCAAACGACCCAGCATCACTCTCGACGACGCCTCGTGCGCGCAGGGCAGGTGCCGCGTGGCGAGGCTGACCGGTGGCCAGCGCCGCGTCGAAGAACTCCGCAAGGAGCTCTCTCGCATCATCGGTCCGGCCGGCGCGGGCGTATGCCTCCACCAGGGCGGGGACGTAGGGTCGGACGCCCAGGGCCTGGGCGGCCGGGCTCATGGGCATCTCCGTGGACTTCGATTCGAACGCGCGGACCGCATCCGCGTATCGCGCCTCACCAATCGCCAGCCAACCCTCGGCGAAACCACCCGGTGCCGTGAGTCGAATGTCCTGGCTCAGAACCGCGGCCTGATCGAGGAGCTGACGGCAGCGGGCCACATCGCCGAGAAGCGCGGTGACCCACGCAGCCAGCCCGACCCCCGCCAGATGGATCACACCGTCCGAGGGATCGGTGACTTGCAGGACCTGCTCGCTGGCGTCCAGTGCCTCCCGCAGGTGACCCAGGTGGATCTCCGCCATGGCCGCGATGGTCAGCGAGTCAACCAGGTCGACTCGGCTCTCCGCGTCACGGGCGCGGACGACCGCGTCGTATGCCAGGTCGCGGGCCAGGGGCAGGTCGCCGCCACGCAGCGCCGCGTTCGCCCGCTCACAGGCCAGCGATGGATCGGAGCTTGGCGGGAACTTCGTCGCCCGCTGCCAGGCCGCGGCGGCTTCCTGGTGTCGGCCAGCCCACGTCATGGCATCGCCCAACCGGATGAGAGCCTTGGCCGCGACCGGGGACTGGGTGCCTTCCGTTTCGCGGACGGCTTCCTCCGCCAGGGCCCGCGCACGGTCCGGACCGTCAACCAGGAGGCCGATTTGGACCGCCTCCACCAGGAGTGTGGCGGCTCCGATGCGATCAACCTCTCGCAGATCGCCCGCGGCGATGGTGAGCGACGCCAGCGCCTCTCGCAGGCGCCCGGTGGCGACGAGTGACTCCGCTCGCCGCCGCTGGGCTTCCACGCTCGGGTTCCGGTGCATTGGTGCGGCAACTGTACGGACGGCACGCAATCCCAACCTATACTCCCGCCCATGCTGATCATCGGTCTCATCCTTTTCGGAATGCTCATCGGCGCGGGGGCGCAGCTGATCCTGGGTCGCTACCGCGGCCAGGTCGACTGGGGCATGGCGCTCGTGTCCGGCCTCGTCGGCTCGTTCATTGGCGGCCTCATCTTCAGCCTGGTGGCGGGGGACGGGCTGGATCTGCAGCCGAGCGGCATCATCGGCTCCTTGCTCGGCGCCGTCATCGTCACCGCGCTGTGGCGCTGGTGGGCCAGCCGGTCCGCATAACGATGTAACGCCGGCGATGTGCCGCCGGAAACCGCCGCTGATGTCAATGGGCTAGGGTCCGGGCATGCCGGACCCAGCTCCGCCTTCGGTCCCGCGCATCGTCGCCATGGCGGCGCCCGCGGCCGCGGCGATCGCCGTCTTCGGCGTCCTGTACGGGGCGGCGGCGCGCCCGCTGATCGGTCCCGAGCTGACGATGATCTCGTCGCTGATCGTCTTCTCCGGGCGCCACCCAGTTCACGACCATCGGCCTCGTGGCGGCCGGCGCCGGCGGACCGGCCATCCTGGCCACCGTGGCGCTCCTCAACGTGCGCCACCTGCTGATGGGCGCCGTCCTGCGCTCATCGCTGGGGCCGTCCCGGCTCAAGCGCGCGTTGCTCGCCTGGTTCCTGCTGGACGAGAGCTTCGGCTTCACGATGGTGACGGCCGACCGCATGCCACCGGGCCCGCGCCGGATCGAGGTCGCCGAGCGCACCCTGCTGGTCACCGGCCTGTGCTGCTATGGCGCGTGGCTGGCGGGGACGGCGCTCGGCATCCTGGGCGCCGGCGTGCAGGGCCTGGAGGAGGTGTCGGCCGCCCTGTTCCCCGTGCTGTTCATCGCGCTGGCGGCGCTCACCGCGCGGACGCTGAGCCTGGCCGCGCGAGCGCTGATGGCGGCAGCCATCACGGCCGTGATCGCCTTCACCCTGCCCGACTGGAGCGCCCTGGCCCCGGTCGTGTCCGGCCTGGCGGTGGCGATCCCTAGCGATCCGGCCCGACGGGTGAACCGATGACGCCGCTTGTTGCTCGGCGGCCATCGCCGCGATCACCTACGGCAGCCGGCTGGCGGCGATGGCCGTGCTGCCCAGGCCGTCGGGCCGCATCGAGACGATCCTGGAGCGCGTCGTGCCCGCCATCTTCGCCAGCATCGCCACCCTGTCCCTGATCACCGACCAGCCCGGCCTGGTGGAGGGATCGATCCTGCTGGCGGCGGCGGGCGCGCTGGCGGCCGCGCCGCGTCGTTCGTTCGCCCTGTGCCTGGTGGCCGGCTTGGCCGGCTACTTCATCGGTGAGCTGATCTTCTAGCCCGTGAGGTCGCCGACCATGACCGGATCGCCGGTGGGCGCCTCGACCCGCTCCGACTCGACAGTGACCGCAAAGGTCTGGAAGCCGGCCAGGTCGTCCTCCACCGGCACGACAGCGATCGCCGCGTCGGTTGGCTCGAAGGTGCCGGCCGCAATCGGCACGCCATCCGGGCCGAACAGCCAGAGCTC
Organism: uncultured Chloroflexia bacterium; assembly: GCA_963783495.1. GTDB lineage: Bacteria > Chloroflexota > Limnocylindria > QHBO01 > QHBO01 > DASSCW01. Next base: position 49,780 of record CAWANT010000005.1, on the reverse strand, counting down.
ATACAGCTGGTTCGGATCCAGCTCGCTGACGTCCGTCACCACGAATGACGCACCGCTGCCCGGCGTGTCGACCAGGTAACCGCGACCAGCCTCACCCTCCACCCGATGCGCGGCCTGGCCGTTGGAGATCGCGCTGGCCACCTGCCGCAACGCCTCCTGCTGTTCATTCAGCTGCGAGGAGAGCGACAGGCCCCAGAGCCCGACCGCGACCAAGGCCACGACCGCGGCCACCGCCAGCGGGCGCGCCACGTTCGGCGAGAGCCAGTCCAGCCAGCCACGGCGAGCCGGCCGTGGCTCATCGGCCGGCGCAGGCGGAGCCACCGCTTCCGCTTCGGCGCTGTCCCGCGGCATCTCCGCCACGGTGGCCATCAGCCGATCGCGCAGGGCGGCCGGCGGTTGAATCGGCTCCAGGCTGGCGGCCAGCGCCGCATCGGCTCCAACCAGGGAGCGGAGCTCCGCATGCGGCTCCTGGCAGGTGGCCAGGTGCTCGCGCGCGGCGCGCAGCTCGTCAGCGTCCACCGCACCCAGAACCAACGCCCCGGCCAGGGAGTCGACATCCGCGCAGGCGTACTGCAGCGTCATCGGTCCACCCGCTCCGCCGAGATGCGATCGGGGACGACCGAGACGGGCGCGGCATCGGTCAGGGCCAGGCTGTCGCGCAGCTTGGCCAGCGCCAGGCGCAGCCGGCCGCTGGCGGTGCCCTGCGGCACGCCGGTGAGGACGGCGATCTCACGGTAGGTACGGCCACCGAAGTAGGCCAGCTCCACGGCCTGCCGCTGCTCGTGGGGCAGCTTGGCCAGGGCGTCGCGCAGCTGCGCATCCGAGCTGCGACGAACCGCCTCTTCCCAGGTCGGGTTGGGGCTGGTGCGCAGAAGCGACTGCTCATCGGCCTCGCCGACCTCGATGCTGGGGCGCGTGGCGCGCAGCCGATCGATGGCGCGGTTCCGAACGATCGTCAGCAGCCATGAGCGCAGGCTGCCGCGCGATGGGTCGAAGCGCTCGATCTTCTGCCATACCGCCACGAATGCATCGTGCACCAGGTCCTCCGCCAGGTCCCGATCCGACACGACGCGCACGGCAACCGCCATCGCGACCGGCGCGTACCGGTCGTACAGCAGGCCGAGCGCCTCGCGGTCGCCGGACCGGAGTCGTTCCGCCAGGAGCTGGTCGTCGGGTGCGTGCACTGAATCAGTCATGACGAGGCTCGCAACCGTCGACGGTCGCTCCCGAGATCTGGAACGTGGATGGGCCGTCCCCGTATCACCAGAGCGAAGGATATCGGTCAGATCCAGCACCAACCAGCCGGGGCCGGGCCTGAGCTGGTCTCCGAGTCGGGCAGCTCCAGGGTGGGGGCACCGGCGCGCGCGCAATCGGTCAGCCAGATCCGGGCGCGCCAGTCGTCGGGCGAGACCGGCAGGGCGGTCAGCAGCGGGAAGAAGAAGGCCAGCAGCGCCACGCTCGCCACCGCGAACGCCGCGACCACCGTCCGCCCCGCCACCGAGCGCCAGGCCAGCGCCGCCAGCACGCCCAGCCCGGCGTACAGGAAGGGAATGGTCGGCAGGATGTACCACAGGAAGACCTGGCTGCGGCCGCCCTGCAGCACCAGCCAGGGCACGTAGGTGGCGATCGCCGCCACGATCACCACCGCCGCCGGGCCGCCGACCCGCCAGCTGCCGCGCGCCCAGAGCACGGCCAGCACCACCAGCCCGATGACGCCGGCCGCCCAGGTCAGGGGGTTGCCGATGGCCATGATCTCGCGGTAGCCGTCGCTGGCGCTGAAGTAGTAGGCGACCGGGCGCTTCAGCAGCAGCCATGACCACGGCGGCGACTCGTAGGGGTGGCTGCCCTCCAGGGTGGTATGGAAGGTGAGCATCGCCTGCTGGTGATCCCAGATGCCACGCCAGACCGTGCCTTCCTGCCATGGCAGGCCGATGAGCTCGCCGGGCATCCGCCCGATGTAGGCGGCCAGGTAGACGGCCAGCGGCACCAGGCCCAGCAGCACCACGCTGCGCGGCAGCTCCTGGCGGATGGCCAGCCATGTGGCGCGTCGTCCAGCTGCGCGGCGGCGCATCCGGCCCGGCGCGGCGCCGGGCGGCGATCTCCCATGCGGCGGTCAGCCCGATCACCGCCAGGCGCCACGTAGGCGCCGGACCACTTGACGGCCACCGCTGCGCCGAGCGCGATGCCGGCGAGCAGCCGCCACGGCCGGTGCAGGGTCAAGGCCGACAGGATCCCGGCCGGGCGCCAGCCCCAGTCCTCCGCTCGCGAGCGGTCCCGGTCGTGGACAGCGAACAGGATGGCCGCGAGCCCGAACAGGGTGACGAAGGCATCCAGCATCCCGATCCGCGACTGGACGATGTGCAGGAAGTCGCCGGCCAGCAGGGCCGCGGCCGTGAACGCGCCGAAGGTGCGGGCGTTGGGCGACGCGATCGCGCAGGAGCTGCCAGGTCAGCAGGAACAGCACCGCCACCGTGATGATGCCGACCACCGCCGCCGAGATGCGCCAGCCGAACTCCTCGTAGCCGAACAGCTTGATGCCGGCCCCGATCATCCAGTTGCCGAGCGGCGGGTGTGCGCGGCTGGCGAGCTGGTCGATGCCGCATTCGGGCGTGCCGATGACGTAGCGGCACGCGTTGCGGGCGTACCAGATCTCGTCGAACACGAAGCCCACCGGGCGGCTCAGCCCCGGCAGACGCAGCGCGGCGGCGCCCGCCGTCACCGCCAGGAGCGCGATCCAGTCGAGGCGAGACCAGCCGGGCCGGCGGTCGATGTACCTGTCCTCCAGGAGTCTGCTGCGCGCCCATGCTAGCGGCGCGCACAACCTTCCCCTCCGAAGCAGGCGCTGATGCACGGCGGCGGCCCTGGATCGGCGGCTACGACATCGGCCTGCACCTGGCCTCGGGTGCGGTCCTGGCCGGGGTCAGCCTGCATGGGATCGTCCGAGATGGCGACCGCCTGATCCTTTGGCTGCTTCGCCAGGAGAAGAGCCCGGCCCGCGCGGCCGGGCTCTTTGCATTGTTCCCGGTTAGTCGATGGGGCGCGGAGCCAAGAATGAAGGCCGCGCCCCGCTCGCCGAGGCGTGCCAGCTCCTGGCGACAGCTGAGCGTCCGGTGCCGCTCACCAATCGGCTGCCCCAACCAGACCAGCGCGCGCAGGCTGTCGGAGATGCCGCCCAGGCGTTCGCGCGCGTAGCGGTCCTCCGGATGCAGCCAGCCTCGCCCGGCGCGAGGCCGTGGCCCGGGACCAGCTGGAAGCCCAGCTGCGAGGTGCCGCAGGTGGCGACCACGCTCCAGGCGCCCTCCCACGACGACTGCGCCCGCTCGATGTGCCAGCCCGGCAGGCGACGCTCCACGCTGGCCAGCACCTCGGCGCGTGCCTCGTTCGGGGCGACCGGCAGCGGCGCCAGCAGAGCCGTGGCGAAGGCCACGGCCAGCAACGCGATCGCCGCGGGAGTCGGCAGGCGCCATCGGCGTCGCCGACGGAGGGCTGAGTTCCGCGTCATCTCAAGTCAGGTCCGGAAAGCAGGAACTGTGCCGCCCCTCTGCTAGACTCCGCCGACGCCGCCGGCGTTGTCAACGGGCGGCTTCATGTGTCATCCGAGGACCGATGAACTACGAGCTCTTCATGGCCGAGGCCATCGCCGAGGCCCGCCGCGGAGGAGAAGAGGGAGAGGTACCGGTCGGGGCCGTCGCCGTCCTCGATGACGCCATGATCGCCCGCGATCACGACCGCATCGACGCTCCAGCGCGACCCCACCGCCCATGCCGTGCTGCTGACGCTGCAGGCCGCCGCCCGCAAGCTCGAGTCGCGCCGGCTGCCGGAAGTCACCATCTTCACCACCCACGAGCCGTGCGCCATGTGCGTCGGGGCGCTGATCGAGACGGAGGTCTTCGCCCTGGTCTTCGCGTGCCTGACGAGGAGCGCGGAGCGGCCGGCAGCGCCGTCCAGCTGGCCCGCAACAAGGCCTTGCCTCACCAGCTGTCCGTGGTCTCCGGCGTACGCGAGGCGGAGGCTCGACGGCTGGCATCCGAGGCGCCGGCCAACGCCTGACGGCCAGGTCGGCAGGCCGGGGGAGCGGTCCATCCTCTGCTAGACTCGCCCGCGGAGAGGTGTCCGAGTGGTTTAAGGTGCCGCTCTCGAAAAGCGGTGTGCGATGAGCACCGTGGGTTCGAATCCCACCCTCTCCGCCACTCCCACCACCGGCCCGCCCCGCATCGGCGCGTCCGCGGAGAGGTCGCCTAGAGGCCTATGGCGCCGCACTGGAAATGCGGTTCGGGGCAACCCGTCGGGGGTTCGAATCCCCCCCTCTCCGCCACCCCTCGATTGACCGATGTCCGGCACGGCCGTACGATCGCGCTGGCCGTGCTAGGCGGGGAACTAGCGGTGCCCTGCACCCGCAATCCGCTACAGCGGGGCTGAATTCCCGGTCGAGGCCGTCGAGCCTCCGCCTCCCACGAGATCGCCCGACGTTGAAAGTCGGGTCCCACGCAGCGAAGGTCCGTGAACCCCGTCAGGTCCGGAAGGAAGCAGCGGTAAGCGACCGCCTTCGGGTGCCGTGGGGCGACCTGGCTGGAGCCGGACGATCTTCGCGTGTGCGGGCGCTCGCGATCGACACCGGGTGCACGGCCGTTTCCACCCATCCGCGGATCGCCGCCATCGCCTTCACGGCGAGGCGGCGGTTCGGTGTACGGTAGCCGGACCATGTCGCCCACTCCCGCCGACCAGCATCGGGCGCTCTACCGCCGCTGGCGGGCGCAGCGCTTCGCCGAGGTGCTCGGCCAGGACCCGATCGTCGCCACCCTGCGCCGCGCCGTGGCCGCCGACCGCACCGCCCACGCCTACCTGTTCGTCGGGCCGCGCGGCACCGGCAAGACCTCCACCGCCCGCATCCTGGCCAAGGCCATCAACTGCACCAACCGCGGCGATGACGGCGAGCCGTGCGACACCTGCCCGGCCTGCGTGGCGGTGCGCGAGGGGCGCGCCATGGACGTGATCGAGATCGACGCCGCCAGCCACGGCCTGGTCGAGGACGCCCGCGAGCTGGTGATGCGGGCGCTGACCGCGCCGGCCGAGCTGCGCCGGCGGGTCTACATCATCGACGAGGTCCACATGCTCAGCGCGCACGCCTTCAATGCGCTGCTGAAGATGGTCGAGGAGCCGCCCGACCACGTCGTCTTCATCCTGGCCACCACCGACACGCACAAGGTGCCGGCCACCATCATCAGCCGCACCCAGCGCTTCGACTTCCGGCCGATCCCGGCCGATGCCATCGTCGGCAAGCTGACCCGCATCGTCGCCGCCGAGGGCGCGGAGGCGGAGCCGGAGGCGCTGGCCCTGATCGCCCGCCTGGCCGATGGCGGCATGCGCGACGCCGAGTCGCTGCTGGACCAGGTGCTGGCCTACGCCGGCGACCAGGTCACCCTCGAGGCGGTGCGCGAGGCGGTGGGCCTGGCCGATGACGCCGCCATCAGCCGCCCTGCTGACTGCCTACGTGGCCGGCGACGCGCCGGCCGCCCTGGACCAGATCGAAGCGCTGGCCGATGGCGGCCGCGACATGGCCCAGGTGGCGTCCCAGGCCGAGGGCGAGGCGCGCCAGCTGCTGCTGCTGTCCGCCGCCGACCCTCCCGCCGCCCGGCGCCTGGCCACCATCCTGCGCACCCTGGCCGAGGCGGTCGGGGACGGCGCGCGCGAGGGCCGCGCCCGGCTGGCGATGGAGCTGCTGGCGGTCGAACTGGCATCCCCGATGCCCTCCCCGCGGGTGCTGCCCGCCCGGCACCCGTCCAGCCGGCCGTGGCGGACACCCAGCCGGTCACCACTCCACCGCAGGCCCCGAACCTGCCCCGAGCCTGCTCCGAGCCGGTCGCCGCCGCCGCATCCGTCACCGTCCGAGCCTGCGAGCCCGCCGCCGAGCCCGCGGCCGCCGAGCCGGCGGTCGCCGTGGCCGAGCCGGCGGCCAGTCCGGCGGCCGCATCAACCGCACCGCCACCCGACGGCGTGGCCGGCATCCGCGCCCGGTGGGCCGACGTGGTTGCCAGCGCCAGCCCGGCACTCCGGCCGTTGCTGACCGAATGCCGGCCCGTGGCGCTGGACGGCGCCCGGCTGACCCTTGCCTTCCCGGAGGAGCGCGGCTTCATGCGGGAGAAGGTCACGAACCGCGCCGGCTCCATCGAGCAGCTGCTCACCACCGTGCTGGGCGGCAGCTGGGCGGTCGATTGCATCGCCAGCAACGTCGAGCTCGAGCCGCTGACCGTGCAGCAGGCGGTGGCATCGCGATCCAGGCGATCCGGACGGCCAGGCCCTGCTGGACGGCGTCCTGCGCATCACCGGGGGCGAGCTGGTCGACGCGCCGGAGGTCCACTGATCTCGTTCCGTAACCACGCCGCCCACGCCGCTGTGGGCGGGCTTCGCATCAGGTAGCTGAGAGGTATCCGTGAACATCGGTCAGATCGCCAAGATGGCGCAGCAGATGCAGGCGCAGATGGCGCAGGCTCAGGAGGAGCTCCGCGAGAAGACGCTGGAGGCCACCGCCGGCGGGGGAGCGGTCCGCGTCGTCATCACCGGCGCCCAGGAGGTGCGCGCCATCGAGATCGATCCGGGGGCCGTCGACCCCGGGGAGGTCGAGATGCTGCAGGACCTGATCCTGACCGCCGTCAACGACGCGATCGCGCGCAGCAAGGAGCTGGAGCGCGAGCGAATGGGCGCCATCGCCGGCGGCATGGGGCTCCCCGGCATGCCGGGCATGGGCGGCGCGATTCCCGGCCTGCGCTGACGCGTGACCGGACTCATCGCGCCGGTGGCGCGGCTGATCGATGAGCTCAGCCGCCTTCCCGGCGTTGGCCGCAAGACGGCGCAGCGTCTCGCCTACCACGTTCTCCGCGCGCCGGCCGATGAGGCTCGCGGCCTGGCCGAGGCCCTGGTCGCGGTCAAGGAGCAGGTTGCCTACTGCTCGATCTGCTGCAACATCACCGACGTCGGCGTCGACCCCTGCGCCATCTGCTCGGATGCGCGTCGCGACCCGTCGCGCATCTGCGTGGTCGAGGAGCCGCTGGACGTGCTGGCCATCGAGCGGACCGGCGAGTTCCGCGGCCGGTATCACGTGCTGCACGGGGCCATCAGCCCCATCGATGGCATCGGTCCCGAGCAGATCAAGGCCCGCGAGCTGATCGAGCGCGCGGCCGCAGGGCGGAATCGCCGAGGTGATCCTGGCCACCAACCCGAACCTGGAGGGCGAGGCGACCGCCATGTACCTGGCCGACCTGCTGGCGCGCCACGTCCCGGTGGTCACCCGCATCGCGCGCGGGCTGCCGGTTGGCGGCGACCTCGAGTACGCCGATGACGTGACTCTGATCCGCTCGTTCCAGGGGAGGCGCGAGGTCGAGCGGTCCTGACGCTGGCCTCGTCAGCCTCGAGAGCGGAGCACCGCCTCGATCTCGTCCAGGTGCTCGCCGCGATGCTCGCCGCGGGCCGGGCTGATCGGGCTGTCGGGATCCCCCGGCCAGAGTCGGTCCAGTGGAAGCTCGGCGGCGCGGGCGTCCGTCTCCTCCGCCGTCCGCAGCGCGAGCTCTGCGGCCGCTCTCGGCGCGAGCGCGTGGATCAGCGGACGCATCGAGTCGTTCAGCCAGTCACCATCCGGCTCCTGGTCGCCCGCGACCCAGGGCTCGCCGCGATCGATCTTCTCGGCCAGGGTCTGGAAGCGGAGGTCCCAGTAGGCGAGGTGGCCGAGCACGCCGGCCACCGTCCAGTACTCGTTCACCGGCGCCGCCAGCGCACTCGTCGTCGAGTCGTTCGACGAGGGCTCGCAGCCGCTCGCGCTGGCGGGTGTTCGCCTCGACGTAGGGTCGATCGTCAGTCATGCTGCCACACGATACCTTCCGCCATCCTGCACGTCGGACCTGGCCGCCGGCCCGATTGACGCTACCCATGCCAGCGTGTAGGATTCGTGTTCGCGCCGGCAGCCAGCCGGCCTGATTGCGTCGCAAGAACGGCGGTCGTCCCAGACCGCGCCGCTTGCCGCAGGGGTTCCGTAACGGAGGCCTCGAATCGAACGATACCGATCTCATCGGTGCGTGACCTTAACAGTTGAAGAGTGACAGGAACCCACACGAGTCAGCGGGACAAAGTCTGAACTTGAACGGTGGTGGAGCCTTCGGGCAAGACCACTGTTTTTTCTGTTCGGAGAGTTTGATCCTGGCTCAGGACAAACGCTGGCGGGGTGCGTGAGACATGCAAGTCGAACGGGGTTTCATGGGGCTTGCTCTGTGAAACCTAGTGGCGGACGGCTGAGTAACGCGTAGGTGACCTGCCCGGAAGTGGGGAATAACTGCCCGAAAGGGTGGCTAATACCGCATGTGGTCGTCGAATCAGTTCGCCGACTAAAGGAGTAATCCGCTTCCGGAGGGGCCTGCGTCCGATTAGCTAGTTGGTGAGGTAACGGCCCACCAAGGCGACGATCGGTAGCTGGTCTGAGAGGATGATCAGCCAGACTGGGACTGAGAACGGCCCAGACTCCTACGGGAGGCAGCAGTCGGGAATTTTGCCCAATGGACGAAAGTCTGAGGCAGCAACTCCGCGTGAGGGATGAAGGCCTTCGGGTCGTAAACCTCTTTTCTCAGGGAAGATACAAGACGGTACCTGAGGAATAAGCCACGGCTAACTACGTGCCAGCAGCCGCGGTAATACGTAGGTGGCAAGCGTTGTCCGGATTTACTGGGCGTAAAGAGCGCGCAGGCGGCTGGGCAAGTCCGATGTGAAAGCTTCCGGCTTAACTGGAAAATTGCATCGGAAACTGCTCGGCTTGAAGGTGGGAGAGGGTAGCGGAATTCCCGGTGTAGTGGTGAAATGCGTAGATATCGGGAGGAACACCAGTGGCGAAGGCGGCTACCTGGCCCACTCTTGACGCTGAGGCGCGAAAGCTAGGGGAGCAAACGGGATTAGATACCCCGGTAGTCCTAGCCGTAAACGATGAACACTAGGCGTAGTCGGTATCGACCCCGGCTGTGCCGTAGCTAACGCATTAAGTGTTCCGCCTGGGGAGTACGGCCGCAAGGCTAAAACTCAAAGGAATTGACGGGGGCCCGCACAAGCAGCGGAGCGTGTGGTTTAATTCGTCGGTACGCGAAGAACCTTACCAGGGCTTGACATGTGGCGGAAAGCGGCGGAAACGTCGTCCTCCCGCAAGGGATCGTCATGCAGGTGTTGCATGGCTGTCGTCAGCTCGTGTCGTGAGATGTTGGGTTAAGTCCCGCAACGAGCGCAACCCCCGTGGCATGTTGTACCACTCATGCCAGACTGCCGAGAGAAACTCGGAGGAAGGTGGGGATGACGTCAAGTCAGCATGGCCCTTACGCCCTGGGCTACACACACGCTACAATGGCCGGTACAACGGGTTGCCAAACCGCGAGGTGGAGCCAATCCCATAAAGCCGGTCTCAGTTCGGATTGCAGGCTGCAACTCGCCTGCATGAAGCTGGAGTTGCTAGTAACCGCAGGTCAGCACACTGCGGTGAATATGTTCCCGGGCCTTGTACACACCGCCCGTCACGTCATGAAAGCCGATAACACCCGAAGCCGGTGGGCCAACCGCAAGGAGGCAGCCGTCGAAGGTGGGATTGGTGATTGGGACGAAGTCGTAACAAGGTAGCCGTACCGGAAGGTGCGGCTGGATCACCTCCTTTCTAGGGAGTGCCTGGTCATCCGGTTCGCCGGAGGACCAAACCTTCCAGGTCGATCGAGAAGATCATTCAACTGCCATCCCGCGAGGGGGCTGGCAACCGCGCAAGCGGTGATCGGATCGTCCTCGACATCGAAGACCTGAATCCCGCTAACTACGCGGGTTCCTGTCACTCTTCAGCCGTCAAGGCACGTGAGCCGTCCCGTCAGGGGCGGCTCTTCGTTTCTGCTACCATGCCGCCCCCGAGGGGCGTTTAGCTCAGCTGGTTAGAGCACTGCCCTGATAAGGCAGAGGTCTCTGGTTCGAGTCCAGAAACGCCCACCACCTTCCCCTCGATGCCAGCGGAGCGCGCGCCCATGTCCGATCCAGCCGGCCGCAGCCGCGTCGCCGGAGCGCCCGACCGGCATCCTGGGCGAGCCCAACGAGGGCCGTGCGCTGGAGGCCGCCATCGACGGCGTCGTGTACGCCCGCCAGCCGGTGCGCACCCACCTCGTCACTGCCGCCGATGACGCGGCCGACGTCCTGGCGCGCTACGCCAGCCCGCTGCCCGAGGACACCGCCCTGGTCGCCGTCAGCGAACGGATGGTGGCCATCACCCAGGGCCGCTCGCACCGCATGGTCGACATCAGGCCGGGCCGCCTGGCGCGCTTCCTCGTGCGCTTCGTGACGCGCCCCGGCTACGGCATCGGGCTCGGCACCGCCGAGACGATGCAGCTGGCCATCGACGAGGTCGGCGCGCCGCGGATCCTGCTGGCCGCCGGCGTGAGCGCCATCACCAAGCCGTTCGGCGTGCACGGCCTCTTCTATCGGGTCGCCGGACCCCAGGCCGCGGCCATCGACGGGCCGACCAGCTACACCATCCCGCCCTACAACGAGTCGGCCACGCTCGGCCCCAAGGATCCGGATGGCGCCGCGCGACGGCTGGCAGCGGCGGTCGACCAGCCGGTGGCCGTGATCGACGCCAACGATGCCGGCTGCAACGTGCTGGGCGCCAGCCCGGGCGTCGACCGCCAGCTGGTGCAGACGCCTCTTCGCCGACAACCCGCTGGGCCAGGCGCGGGAGCAGACGCCGATCGCGGTGGTCCGCCGCGTGGAGTGGCCGGCCGGACCGGCCGCTGCCGCCGGAGCCGAAGCGACGGCTCACGCCTCCTTGACCAGGGCGCTCGCATACGCGTCTCCGGAGTACAACGGCGCGCCACGGCGGAAACCGGGCCCTCGCGGCGCCACCTGACACGCGACGCGGGTAGCTCCGCAGCCGGCAGGAAAGGCTCCGGCGCCGATGGACTCCAACTGAGAGTGAGCCCGTCAGCCCGGCCACGGCCCCTGATACGATTGCCACTCGGGCGTGGGGATGTAGCTCAGCTGGGAGAGCACCTCCTTTGCAAGGAGGGGGTCAGGGGTTCGAGTCCCCTCATCTCCACCAAACACGCCCGCTCGGATCAGGCTCAGCCGCCGAGCGCGAACTCCTCCAGATCCGCCTTCGGCTTGACGTCCGGCAGGCGCACCATCCGGAACGCGTTGAACAGGCCGATCAGGGCTGCCAGCAGCGGGACCACCAGCGCGATCAGCGCCCGCGAACCATCGTATTGCTGTGATGTTACGCAGGTCGAGCTGGATGTTGCGCGGGTTGGAGTGGCTGAAGATCACCGGCCCCAGCCCCAAAGCCGCGATGTCGAGGCTGGTGCGATGGCCGGTGTGGGAGAGGTCCATCAGCATGCCGTTGCCGTGGATCGCCTCGACCACCTGCCGGCCGAGCGGGCTCAACGGGATGTCCTCGTCGTAGCAGCCGCCGCCGATCTCGTTGTTGCGGTTGTAGGCGAGATGGACCTGCCGCACGCCCAGCGCATGGAAGACGCCCACCATCTCCGGCCGGCCGCACAAGGGAACGCCGCCCTCGAGGTCGAACCCGACGGCGAGCCTGCCCTCCGCCTTGGCCCGCTCGACGTCGGCTACGGTGTCGACCGGCACGAAAGCTTCGGGGTGGGCGGCGATCTGCGCCCGGAAGCTGGCGATGACCGGGAAGATCTGCTCCAGCGGGTTCATGTCCATCCCGATGTTCACCGAGACGAACGTGGCACCCGCCGCGTGATGCCGGCGGAGCAGCGTCACGTCGCAGTCGGGATGGAGCGGCAGGCAGGCGTGGGCGTCCCAGACGAGGGCGTCACGGTGCAGCCGGCTGGCTTCGGTGAAGAGGTCGGGGGCGGTCATGGCGCCCGGATCAAGCACGGGCACCGCTACCCCGGCAAGGGCTGCCGCGCCTGCTCAGTCCTTGTCGACCTTCCGTGCGGCCTTCCTGCCGAACTGGTCGCGGGTGGCCTGCCGGTCCGGCTTGCCGCCGCGATAGCAGGTGTTGCTGCCGCCATCGCAGACCACGTTCCGGCGCGGCAGGTAGATGTCCTTGGTGTCGTAGCGCTCGCGCAGCCTTGTCGTCCGGCGGGCAGCGTCCCGGCCGAACTCGTCCCGCGTCTCGGCGGTGTTCAGCTTGCCGCCCTTGTAGCAGACCTGGGTGCGTTCATCGCAGCTCGTCCTTCGCCCGGCGCTCTCCGAGCGGCCGTCCTGCGAGCGATCACGGTCGGCGCGATCATGGTCGTGTGATCGTGGTCATGATCATCATCGTCGTCGTCATGATCGTGGTCGTAGTACCGCCGATTGTCGTAATATCGGTACGGGTACCCGTAGTAGCGGGACGGATAACCGTAATAGCCGCCGGACCGGTTGCCCCAGCCGTCATAGGCATAGGTGCGGTTCTCGTAGCGGTCACCATCCGTGCAACCGGCGAGCATCAGGCCGCCCATCAGAGCGGCAAGAACACGTGTCGGGCCCATTGTCGTGGCTCAGCCTGTGAGGCGCTTCTGCAACTACAATATCATGCCGAGCCACAAGTTCCGCAAGCAGCCGTGAAGGGGCCGGTCAGCCGATGATCCCCTGCTCGCGCAGGCGTCCACGCTCCCCGGCACCGAGGCCCAGCAGCTCCTCCAGCACCTCGTCCGTGTGCTGGCCCAGGGTCGGTGGCGCGTGGCGGTAGCTGGGCGGCGTGGCGCTCATCTTGATCGGGCTCGCGATCAGCGGGACGGTGCCGGATGCGGCTTCCGGATGCGGCATCTCGATCCGCATGCCGCGGGCCACCACCTGCGGGTCGGCGAAGACCTGGTCCAGATTGTTGACCGGCCCGCAGGGCACGCCCAGCGCTGCCAGCCCGTCGACCCAGGCCTGCGTGGTCTTGCGCCGGGTGTAGTCCGGCATAAGCGCATAGAGCGCGTCGCGGTTCGTCACCCGCAGGGGATTGGTCAGGAAGCGCGGGTCGGCGGCAAGCTCGTCGGCCCCGGCGAAGGCGCACCAGCGGCGGAACTGGGCGTCGTTGCCGACGGCCAGGATGACGTAGCCGTCCGCACTCTCGAACACCTTGTAGGGGACGATGTTGGCGTGCTCGTTGCCGAGCCGGCGCGGCACCTGGCCCGAGACCAGGTAGTTCATGCCCTCGTTCACCAGCCAGGCCACCTGCGTGTCGAGCAGCGCCATGTCGACATGCTGGCCCTGGCCCGTCCGCTCGGCGTGCCGCAGGGCAGCCAGGACGGCCACCGAGCCGTACATGGCGCACATCAGATCGCAGATGCCCACACCCACCTTCACCGGCTCGCCGTCGGGCTCGCCGGTGAGGCTCATGATCCCGCCATAGCCCTGGGCCAGGTAGTCGTAGCCCGCGCGCGGGGCGTAGGGGCCCGTCTGGCCGAAGCCGGTGACCGAGCAGTAGACCAGGGCCGGGAACTCGGCCTGGAGGCTTTGAAAGTCGAGGCCGAACTTGGCGAGCCCGCCGACCTTGAAATTCTCGACCAGGATCTGGCAGCCGGTGAGCAGCCGGCGGACGAGGCGCTGGCCCTCGGGATGGGCGATGTCGATCGCGACCGAGCGCTTGTTGCGGTTGGCGCTCAGATAATAGGCGCTCTCGCGGGTGGGCTCTCCGTCCTTGCCCTGCACATAGGGCGGGCCCCACTTGCGGGTGTCGTCGCCCTCGCCCGGGCGCTCGATCTTGATGATGTCGGCGCCGAGATCGCCCAGGAGCTGGGTGAGGCTGGGGCCGGCCAGGATGCGGGTGAGATCGAGGACCCTGATCCCCGCCAATGCCTGCTCGGCCATCGCCACACCCCCTCCCTATGGTGGCGCGCCCCGCAGCTCGTGGGAGCGCGTGCCCTTAAAGGGGCAAGCCGCCGCCCAACTCAAGCGACGTTGAGCTTGACGTCCACATTGCCACGGGTGGCGTTCGAGTAGGGGCAGACCTGGTGCGCCTTCTCCACCAGCTCCTGCGCCTGCGCCTTGTCCACGCCGGGGAGCCCGATGTCGAGGGCCACGGTGATGCCGAAGCCGCCCTCCGAGCGCGGGCCGATGCCCACCGTCGAGGTCACCGTGGCATCGTTCGGCACCTTGGCCGTCCCGCCCTGCGAGGCCACGAACTTCATGGCCCCCAGGAAGCAGGCGGCATAGCCGGCCGCGAACAGCTGCTCCGGGTTGTTGCCCGGCCCACCGCCGCCGCCCAGCTCCTTGGGCGTGGCCAGCTTCACGTCCAGGCTGCCGTCCTTGGTGGCGGAGCGGCCGTCACGGCCGCCGGTGGCCGTGGCGCTGGTGGTGTACTTCACGTCGACGGACATGGCTTGGCCTCCTGCTGCTTCTTCGGAAGTGGTCGCGGCCGCGCACCGCCGGCCTCATCCGTGCAGTCCCGGCGCCGGCCATAACATGTCCGGCCGTCGAGCGAGTTCAACCGCATCCCCCGGCCGGGGCCCGCCCGACGAAGCGGTCAGGCTGCCTGCTCGTCCGGCATGGCGCGGCAGACCCGGTCCGTGCTCGCGATGTAGATCGCGACAGCGGCGTCGGCCTGGGCCTCGGACATCGGCTGCTCGGGGGTGGGCGGGGCTTCCGGCGCGCTGTCGCGGTCGTCCCAGAACCATGCCGTGCAGTCCTGGCGGCCGAAGCAGGCGCGGCGGCCGATCATGCGCAGCTCGGCGTCGCCCAGCCCCGGCGGGCAGACGACGACCGCCATCCCTCCATGCGCGCCGCGAAACTCGCAAGCCTGTGGCACATGCATTGCTGTTGCCTCCTCCTGCCGGAGGGGGGAAATGCCATAGGCTTGCCACAAGGTCGCGAAATTTGTCGGGGTGCTTCAACAGGCCGCAATCCGGATGCGCCTGATTGCGGCCGTCCGAGAACGGGCCTTGTTGCGCTGCGCTCGCTTCCCGCCGATGGCGGCCTGCCCTAACACTGAGGCGGGGCCGCGGGCAGGTAGAGAGGATGGCGATGAGGCGGATGCGCGGAATCGGGATGCTGGCGGCCTTCTGGCTGGTGCTGGGAAGCGGTGCCGCCCAGGCGGCGGAACCCGTGGAGGTGGGGATCGGGATCAGCGGGTGGACGGGGTTTGCGCCGCTGACGCTGGCGAAGCAGGCGGGGATCTTCGAGCGCAACGGGCTCGACGTGACGATCAAGAAGATCCCGCAGAAGGACCGGCACCTCGCGATCGCCTCGGGCGACATCGAGTGCGCGGCCACGACCGTCGAGACCTGGATCGTCTGGAACGCCAACGGCGTGCCGACCCGGCAAATCTTCCAGCTCGACAAGTCCTACGGTGCGGACGGCATGGTCGTCCGCAACGAGATCGGCTCGATCGAGGAGCTCAAGGGCAAGACCGTGGCGGCCTCGGCGCCCGGAACCGCACCCTTCTTCACGCTTGCCTGGTTCCTCTCCAAGAACGGCCTCTCGGTGAAGGACGTCACGGTCTTGAACCTGGAACCGGCGGCGGCGGCCCAGGCCTTCATCGCCGGGCAGAACGACGCCGCCATGACCTACGAGCCCTATCTTTCGGCCGTGCGCGACAGGCCCGAGGCCGGCAAGATCATCGCCACCACGCTCGACTACCCGATGATCATGGACACGTTCGGCTGCACGCCCGCCTTCCTCGACGGCAATGCCGCGGCCGGCAAGGCGCTGGCCCAAAGCTACTTCCAGGCCCTGGAGATGATCGCGCAGCAGCCCGAGCAGGCCTACGGGATCATGGGTGCCGACGTGAAGCAGACGGGCGAGCAGTTCGCCGCTTCCGCCAAATACCTCCGCTGGCAGGACCGCGCGGCCAACAAGACCTTCTTCGCGGGCGAGATCCAGAGCTTCAGCAAGGAGGCGGCCCAGCTGCTCCTGGAACTGGGGATCATCCGCCAGGTGCCGGCGATCGAGAGCATCATCGACACGAGGTTCATCGACTGATCTCCGGCCGATAGTTCCCCAGTCGTCCCATGCCCCGGCCGCTTGAGCCCATCCCGCCTCTGGCCCGCGTGGGGCTGGGGGCGGCGTTCTTCATCCTCTTCATCGGCCTGTGGTCGCTCGCGACCTTCGGCGGCTGGGTGTCGCCGTTCTTCCTGGCCGACCCGCTCACCATGGTGCGGGAAGGCGTCAACCTGCTGGTGGCCTTCGGCTTCGCCTACGACATCGCGGTCACGATCTGGCGCGTGGTGGGCGGGTTCGCGCTTGCCGCCGCTGATCGGGGTGCCGCTGGGCATCCTCATGGGGGCGTTCAAGCCGGTCGAGGCGTTCCTGGAGCCCTTCGTCTCCTTCGCGCGCTACCTGCCGGCCTCGGCCTTCATCCCGCTGCTCATCCTCTGGGCGGGGCTGGGGGAGATGCAGAAGCTGCTCGTGATCTTCATCGGCTCCTTCTTCCAGCTCGTGATCATGGTCTCGGTCGCGGTGGGCTCCGTACGGCGGGACCTGGTGGAGGCGGCCTACACGCTGGGGGCGCGGCCTTCGGGGATCGTGCGCCGCGTGCTGCTGCCGGCCTCGGCACCGGGCATCGCCGAGATCCTGCGGCTCGTCCTGGGCTGGGCCTGGACCTACGTGATCGTGGCCGAGCTGATCGGATCCTCGTCCGGCATCGGGCACATGATCGTCGACAGCCAGGCGCTCCTGAACACCGGCCAGATCATCTTCGGCATCATCGTCATCGGGGTGATCGGGCTCGTCTCCGACTTCCTGTTCAAGGCGCTGAACCGCCGGCTCTTCCCCTGGAGCCTGGCTTGAGCGGGCTCGTGCTGGAGGGGGTATCGCGCACGTTCCCAGGTGCGCGCGGCGCGCCCTCCACCCGGGCGCTGGAGCCGACCAGCCTCGCCGTGCCGGACAACGACTTCGTGGCCATCCTGGGACCCTCGGGCTGCGGGAAGTCGACCTTGCTGCGCATCGTGGCGGGGCTCGACCGGCCGAGCACGGGCCGCGTGCTGCTGGATGGGCGGGAGGTGAGCGGGCCGGGGCCGGACCGGGGCATGGTGTTCCAGTCCTACACGCTCTTCCCCTGGCTCACGGTGGCGCGGAACATCGCCTTCGGCCTGCGCGAGCGCGGCGTGCCGGCAGCGGAGCGGGAACGGATCGTGGCCGCGTACGTGGCCAAGGTCGGGCTCACGGGCTTCGAGCGGCATTTTCCGCGGCAGCTCTCGGGCGGGATGCAGCAGCGGACGGCGATCGCCCGGGCGCTGGCGAACGAGCCCTTGATCCTCCTGCTCGACGAGCCGTTCGGGGCGCTCGACAACCAGACCCGCTCGCTCATGCAGGAGCTGCTGCTGGCGATCTGGGAGGCGGAGCGGACGACGGTGCTGTTCGTCACCCACGACATCGAGGAGGCGATCTTCCTCGCCAACCGGGTGGTGGTGATGACGGCGCGGCCGGGGCGGATCAAGGCCGACGTGGCGGTGCCCCTGCCGCATCCGCGGGACTACCGGATGAAGACCGGGGCCGAGTTCTCGGACCTCAAGGCGCGGCTGGTGGAGGAGATCAGGGTGGAGGCGCTCCAGGCCGGCCTGACCGCCTGGGCGCGGCAGCACAGCGCGTTTCCGGCCGGCACCCTTCCGGATCCCAGCTCTTTCGGCCACTGTCCGAGCTCCACGGGAGGTGGCAGGCGATGAACGAGGACGCGGCCGCTCAGGATCAGCCGGCCGTCAGCCGGCCCCTGGAGCTGGTGCCGGAGCGGGTGCTCCGGCGCGAGCAGCAGCATTATGCCATCGTCGACATCGGCTCGAACTCGGTCCGGCTCGTGGTCTACGACCAGCTGGGCCGGGCACCGTTCCCGCGCTTCAACGAGAAGTCCTTGTGCCGGCTGGCGGAAGGGCTGGACGAGACCGGCGAGCTTCCGGCCGAGGGGGCGCGGCGCACGGTCGAGGCGGTGCGCCGGTTCCAGGCCGTGGCCACGGCGATGGAGGCCGCGCGCATCGACGTGCTGGCGACCGAGGCCATGCGCCGGGCGAGCAACGGGCCGGCCCTGGCAGCCGAGATCGCGAAGGAGACCGGGCTCGCCGTCCGCGTGCTGAGCGGCGGCGAGGAGGCCCGTTATGCGGGGCTGGGCGTGGTTTCCGGCTTCTATCGGCCGACCGGTCTCGTGGGCGACATGGGCGGCGGCAGCCTCGAGGTGGTCGAGGTGATCGACGACCGGGTGGGCGAGCGCTCGGTGAGCCTGCCCCTGGGGGCCCTGCCGGTGCAGTCGCTGCTGGCCAAGCACGGGGTCAAGGCCAAGGACCATGTCGACAAGCTGCTGAAGGCGCGGCTGCCGCCGAACCTCACAGGTGCCGTGTTCCATGCCGTCGGCGGGGGCTGGCGGGCGCTGGCCAAGGTGCACATGGCGAACGTCGATGCGCCGGTGCGGGTCGTGCACGGCTACACGCTGAAGGCGGCCAAGGCGCGCAAGTTCATCCGCAAGCTGTGGCGGATGCCGGAGGAGGAGGTCGCGAAGGTGCCGGGCGTGCCCTCGCGCCGGGTGCCGACGATCAGGGCGGCGGCCCTGGTCCTGGACCGGGTGCTGAAGCGGCTGGAGCCGGACCAGCTGGTGTTCTCTGCCCTGGGCGTGCGCGAGGGCTGGCTCTACACCCAGCTCGATGCCGAGGAGCGCTATCTCGACCCGCTGATCGAGGGGGCGCAGGTGCTGGGGGTGCCGCTGGCCCGCGTGGCCGGCTTCGGGCGGGCGCTGACGCGCTGGACCGACGACCTCTTCCCCGGCGAGACCGCTTCCGAGCGGCGCCTGCGGGTGGCGGCCTGCGCCCTTTCCGACATCGCCTGGCGCGACCATGCCGACCTGCAGGGCCTGGAGAGCTTCCGCCGCCTGCTCCAGTTTCCGTTCATCGGCATCGACCACACCGAGCGGGTCTTCCTCGCCGCCGCCATCCACGCCCGCTACCCGGGCCGGCTGAACGACCCGCGGCTGGAGCCCGCCATCGGCCTCCTGAGCCCGACCGCGCGCCGGCGGGCGCAGATCCTGGGCCGCACCATGCTGCTGGGCTACCGCATCTCCGGCAGCGTGCCGGAAATCCTGGAAGGGGCCCGGCTCCGGATCGACACGGACGGCCTGCACCTGGAGGTGGGCCGAAGTGCCAGGGTGCCGGACAGCGAGGTGGTCGCCGACCGGCTGACGCTGCTGGCCAGTGCTGTGGGCGTGCGCCGGACGGAGATCGTCGAGGCAGCCGAGCCGGGCTGACGCCGGCTGACCTGCGCTTCTAGAGGCCGGTCGGCGCCACCGGGGGCGGAGGCATCGCCGGGGCCTCGTTAGCGGCGACCGTGCCGGCGGAAGGCAGCGACGGCTGGGGGGCCGTCGGCACCGGCGGCGGGGCGGGTGCCGGCGGGTTCTCGGGCGGCAGGCCCTTGCCGGCGAAGCGCAGGACACCCTTGGCGTCGAAGTCGTAGATGTCCTGCCAGAGCTGGAGCCGGCCGTCCGGATCGACGGTCGCGGTACGGTAGTCGAGGAAGACCGGGACGGGCTTCTCCAGGAGCAGCCGGCGGGTGCCGGGCTTCTCCAGCGCCATCTCGATCCGGGCCGCGTCCCAGCCCTGGCTGCCGAGCAGCGCCACGGCAAGGCCCATCGGCTGCTCCAGCCTGATGCAGCCATGGCTCAGCGTGCGGTCGTGGCGGCTGAACAGACCGCGGTTCGGCGTGTCGTGGATGTAGACCGCGTGATGGTTCGGGAACACGAACTTGAGCCGGCCCAGGGCGTTCTCCGCCCCCGGCCGCTGGATCAGCCTGGCAGGGGCCCCGTTCTCGCCGCCGCCGCGCCAGGTGAAGCCGGCCTTGCTCATGTAGCCCGGCTCCTTGACCTCCTTGTCCAGCACCTCCTTCACGATGCTCCGCGGCACGTACCAGGAGGGGTTGAGCTCGATGTAGCGCATCCAGTCGTCGAACAGCGGAGTTGGCGTGTCGCTGTCGCCGACGATGATCCGCGAGCGCCAGGTGGTCCGCCCGGACTCGACCAGACGCAGCTCGAAGGCCGGGACATTGACCTCGATGTAGCGGGCGAGGCGGGCGCGCCCCTCGGTCCCGGGGCGAGCCATGTTGAGCTCGACCTGCCGGATCTGGGCGCCGACGCTCTCGTTCATCACCGCGGCGGTCCGGGCGCCGACGACACCGTCCGGGATCAGCCCGTGCCGGGTCTGGAAACTGCGGACCGCCTCCTGGACACTCCCGTCCATCTCGTCGCCGGCGAGGTAGCGGCTGTCGAGATCGAGCGACTGGACCAGACGGCGGCGCAGGCCTGCCATCTCCGGCTGCGGCTTGGGGCGCAGCTCGTAGGGCAGCGCCAGCTCAAGCTCCGGGCGGATGGGCGTCAGCGGCGGGAGCAGGGCCGAGGGCGGCGGCAGCATGCGGACCATGGACCAGCCGCCCAGGGCCTCGACCACGCGCAATTCGGCAAGGCCGAGCTCGAGGTCCGAGCCGGGCCTGGCGCGACCGAGCGCTGCCAGCGCATTGGTGACGGCGGCCGTCGACAGCGAGCGGCCGGCGGCACGGCGCTCCATGTAGGCCATGGCCGCACGGGTGAGCCCCAGCTCGGCCTCGGCCTGTGTCCCGGCCTGCGCGAAGACGCGGGTGAGCTTGTCGACCGCGGCACCGCCGCCGACATGGCGCTGCTCGCGGCCGAGAAGGGCCAGCATGACGGAGCGCCGGAGCGCCGCGTCGGGGCTGCCGGACCATAGCGGGCTGAACGCGCGCGCGGCATAGATCGGCGTCAGGCCGGCATCGGCCCGCGCCGCCGCCTCGATCGCCAGGGCCGGTGCGGCAACCTTCTTGGCGGCCGTCGCGGGTGCTGCGGTCTTCCTGGCAGCCGGTGCGGGTGCGGTCGTCTTTTTGACAGTCGCCGCCGGTACCGGGGCCTGCTGCGTGGCCGCTTGTGCCGGGAGCCAGGGCACTGTGGCCAAAGTCAGGGTCAGGAGCAGCCGCGAAGTAGCTATGTGCATGCGAGCCTGCGTCGACGGCGGTTAGCGCGGAAGTGAATCTACCCTTCCCGACCGCGCGCGGGAAGCGGATAGAGGATACAAATTAAGAAACTGTGATAACGACCTGTCGAGGTGGGCCGCAAGCCTGCCGAAGTGTCGACCGGTCCGTCAGGCCTCGAGGCCGCCCATCCGCAGGCACCAGGTCTGGGTCACCCGCCGCTCCGGATGGCGGTTCTCGAAGTCGCGGGCCTCCGCCCGCGCGAAGTTCCGGCACTGGTCGACGGGATAGCGGCCCGGCAGGTTGACCGAGGTGCATTCCTGCGGCTGGCCCGCGAGGCAGGCCCACAAGACCAGGACCGTCATGGCCGGGCGCCCGGCAGGCGGACGGCCGCGGTTCTCCTCGACGCCGGCGAGGACAGCGCCTCGCCCCACTGCGCCACGTTCATTGCTTTAACTCCCGCTCCACGCTCGCCTTGATGGCAAGTTCAATGGCAGCAATCTATACTAGCAAGCGAGAGCCTCCGCGACGGCGAAGCCGGCGGCAGAGGCCCGCGCCGGGTCCTTCATAGCCCAATCGTGTCATGCAACCGACGTGCCGCCGCAACACTCGAGGGGTCAAATGTTGAAGTAGCGCGCCTCGGGATGGTGGAGGACGATGGCCGAGGTGCTCTGCTCGGGCCAGAGCTGCCATTCCTCGCCGAGCTCGACGCCTATTCGTGAGGCACCGAGAAGCTCAAGAAGCGGCACCTGGTCGGCGAGGTTGGGGCAGGCGGGATAGCCGAAGCTGTAGCGGCTAGCCGCGATAGCCCTGCTTCAGGAGCAGCCGCATCTCGCGCGCGTCCTCGTGGCCGAAGCCGAGCTCGGCGCGGATGCGGGCGTGGACATACTCCGCCAGCGCCTCGGCCAGCTCGACGCCCAGCCCGTGCAGCCGCACATAGTCCTGGTAGCGGTTCTGCGGCGAACCACTCCCGGGCCACCTCGGAGGCCCGCTGGCCGACAGTGACGACCTGAAGGCCCAGCACGTCGCGCTGGCCCTCGCCGACGTCGCGCAGGAAGTCGGCGACGCACAGGCCGCCCTCCTTGGCCTGACGCGGCAGGGCGAAGCGGGCGAGCTCCTGCCTGCCGTCCTCGGCGAAGAGGACGATATCGTTGCCGTCGCCCGCGGCCTTGAAGTAGCCGTAGGCCGCCTGGGGCGTGAAGATCGCCTCCCGCTCGGCCTCGGCCACGAGGTCGGCCAGCACCGGCCGCAGCTCCTTGTGCGCCCAGCGCAGGAACTCCTCCGGCCGCCGGCCCTGCTTCTCGTAGCCCCAGTGGAATTGATAGAGCATCTGCTCGTTGAGGTAGGGCAGCAGCGCCTTGACCGGCACCCGCTCGACCACGGCCGCGCCCCAGAAGGGCGGGGTCGGCACCGGCACGTCCCGGGTCAGCTCGTGGCGGCGGAGGCGGATCTCCTCGTGCTCGACAGGCCGCAGGACCGAAGGCTGGGCACCTTCCGCGGCTTCCAGCGTGCGCGGGCGCTTGCTGCTCCGCGCGGCCTTGCTGCCGGCGCGGGCGGTGCAATGGGCCTCGTACGCGCCGGTCATGACCTTGTCCATCAGCGCCAGCCCGTCGAAGGCATCGCGGGCATAGGCGACCGGCGCCTCGCCATAGGCCTTGAAGCAGTCCTCCTCGACATAGGCGCGGGTGAGCGCGGCACCGCCCAGGAGCACCGGCGTGCGCAGGCCCTGGCGCGCCATCTCCTCCAGGTTCTCGCGCATGATCACGGTCGACTTCACCAGCAGGCCCGACATGCCGACGGCGTTGGCGCGGTTGGCCTCCGCCGCCTCCAGGATCGAGGCCAGCGGCTGCTTGATGCCGAGATTGACGACCCGGTAGCCGTTGTTGGTGAGGATGATGTCGACCAGGTTCTTGCCGATGTCGTGGACGTCGCCCTTCACGGTGGCGAGCACGATGGTGCCCTTCTGCGTGCCCTCGACCCGCTCCATCAGCGGCTCGAGATAGGCCACCGCCTTCTTCATCGTCTCGGCCGACTGGAGGACGAAGGGCAGCTGCATCTTGCCGGCGCCGAACAGCTCGCCCACGGTCTTCATCCCGTCGAGCAGCAGCGTGTTGATGATGTCGAGCGGGCTGTAGCGCTGCAGCGCCTCCTCGAGCTCGGCTTCCAGGCCCTGCTTGTCGCCGTCCACGATCCGCAGCTTCAGACGCTCCTCGACCGTCTCGGGCCGGGCCCGCTTGGCCGAGGCCTCGGCCTTGCGGTCGGCGAAGAGGGCGATGAAGGCGTGCAGGGGGTCGTAGCCGTCGCGGCGGCGGTCGAAGATCAGGTCCTCGGCGGTTGCGCACCTCCTCCTCCGGGATCTTGTGCAGCGGCATGATCTTGCTGCTGTGGACGATGGCCCCGGTGAGACCGCGGCGCATGGCGTGGTCGAGCATGACCGAATTCAGCACGTGCCGGGCGGCGGCGTTGAGGCCGAAGGAGATGTTGGAGAGGCCCAGGATGATCTGGAGCTCGGGGAACTCGGCCCGGATCGTCTCGATCGCGTCCAGGGTCCACAGGCCCAGCTTGCGGTCGTCCTCGTTGCCGGTGCAGACGGTGAAGGTGAGCGGGTCGATCAGCAGGTCCGACTGCGGCAGGCCGTAGCGGCCGCAGGCGAAGTCGACCAGGCGGCGGGCGACGCGGAGCTTGTCCTCCGCCGTCTTCGCCATGCCCACCTCGTCGATGGTGAGTGCTATCACCGCACTGCCGTGCTTCCTGGCCAGCGCCATCCGCTTCTCGGCCGGGCCCTCCCCGTCCTCGAAGTTGATCGAGTTCAGGACGGCCTTGCCGCCATAGAGCTCGAGCGCGGACTCGAGCACCGGCAGCTCGGTCGAATCGATCACCAGCGGCGCATCGACCTGGCCGCGCATGCGCGAGATCACCTCGCGCATGTCGCTCACCTCGTCGCGGCCGACGATAGGCGGTGCAGACGTCGAGGGCATGGCTGGCCTCGCGTGCCTGCTCCTTGCCCATGGCGACGCAGCCGTCCCAGTCGCCGGACGCCTGCAGCTCCCTGAACTTCTTCGAGCCATTGGCATTGCAGCGCTCGCCGATGGCCAGATAGGCGCTCTCCTGGCGCAGCGGCACGGGCGAGAACAGGGAGGCGAGCGAGGGGCTCCAGACCGGCTGGCGCGCCTTCGGCCGAGGCCGGTAGCCGTCCTCGGCGATCCGGCGCAGCATGGCATCGACGGCGGCGATGTGCTCGGCCCCGGTGCCGCAGCAGCCGCCGACGATGTTGACGCCGTCCTCCTGGATGAAGCGCTCGAGCCAGCGTGCCAGCTCCTCCGCACCCAGGGGATAGTGCGGGTGGCCGCAGCGCAGCTCGGGCAGGCCGGCATTGGGCAGGACCGAGATCAGGCCCGGCCAGCTCTGGCCCAGGTGGCGGATATGCTCGGCCATCTCCTTGGGGCCGGTGGCACAGTTCAGGCCCAGGACGGGCACATCGAGAGCGCCCATGATGGTGGCGGCGGCGGCGATGTCGGTGCCGACCAGCATCGCACCCGTGGTCTCGATCGTGACCTGGACCATGAGCGGCAGCTCGCGGCCGGCGGCGGCGAAGGCCGCTCGCGCACCGTTCACGGCGGCCTTGGCCTGGAGCGGGTCCTGGCAGGTCTCGATCAGGATCGCATCCGAGCCGCCCTCGATCAGCCCCTGGGTCTGGACAGCGAAGGCGCTCTCCAGCTCGCGATAGGCCGACATGGCCCAGGCTCGGGAGCCGCGTGCCGGGGCCGATCGCACCGATGACGAAGCGCGCACGGCCGTCGCCGGCCAGGGTCTCGACCGCCTCCCGTGCAAGCTGGGCCGCCAGTCGGTTGATCTCGACCGCACGCTCCTGGAGGCCGAACTCGCCAAGCGTGATCGGCGAGCCGCCGAAGCTGTTGGTCTCGACCGCGTCGGCCCCGGCCCGGAGATAGCCCAGGTGGATCTCGCGGATCAGGTCGGGCCGGCTGAGGTTCAGGACCTCCGAGCAGTTCTCCTGGCCCCAGAAGTCGTCGAGCGTGAGGTCGCGGCCCTGGATCTGCGTCCCCATCGCCCCGTCGAGGAGAAGGACGCGTTCGCGGGCGTGGTCGAGGAAGTCGGTCAAGAGGTACTCCCGCTTCAGGCGGCGGCAGGGATGGGTGCCGTGATGCCGAGGAGGCGGAGAAGGGCCAGCGGCAGCTCGGCGCGGTTGAGGGCATAGACGTGGAACTGCGTCAGCCCTTCGGCCGCGAGCCGGCGGCACTGCTCGACCGCCACGCTGGCGGCCAGCATCGAGTGCAGCGGCGAGCTCTCGTCCACCCCTGCGAAGAGCTGCTCGAGCCACGCCGGGATCGAGGCCCCGCAGCCCTGGCTGAAGCGCCTGATCTGGGTGAAATTGTGGATCGGCATGATGCCCGGCACGAACTCGGCCCGGATGCCGGCGATCTCCATCGCATCGCGGAAACGGAGGATGCGGTCGGTGTCGAAGCAGTACTGCGTCACGACGCGGGTGGCCCCGGCCTCGACCTTGCGCTTCAGGTTCTCGAGGTCGGCAAGGGCACTTTCGGCCTCGGGGTGCACTTCCGGGTAGCAGGCGGCGTTGATCTCGAAGTCGGCGATGCGGCGCAGGCCCGTGATCAGGTCGCTGGCATAGGCATAGCCGTCGGCGCGCGGCCGATAGGGGCCGCCATCCTTGGGTGCGTCGCCGCGGAGCGCCACGATCCGGCGGATGCCGGCGGCCCAGTAGCGGCGTGCGATCCCGTCGATCTCCTCGCGCGAGGCGCAGGCGCAGGTGAGATGGGCCGCCGCCGGCGTGCCCAGCCGCTCCTGCACCCCGCGCACGAGCGGGAAGGTGCCGTCGCTGCCCGTCCCGCCGGCACCGCAGGTGACCGAGATGAAGCGCGGGCTCGCAGCCGCGAACAGCTCGAGGTTGCGCCACAGCCGGGCCTCGGCCTCGGCGGTCTTGGGCGGGAAGATCTCGATCGACAGCTCGATCGGCGGCAGCGGTGCCCCCAGCGAGCTCACGGCATGGGCCTTGCCGTCCATGATCCTCATGCCGCGTCCCTCCGCTCCACATCGATGTTGGCGGCACGGGCGGCACCCGGCCGCCGTGCGATCCAGATCATGACCGTCAGGCCCTGGCCGGCGACCTGCACGGCCGGCTCCTCGACCAGGCCCAGCTCGCGGAACCAGGCCGACATCTCGCCCGGCCCGAAGCCCAGGCGCCGGTGCGCCTTCAGGGTCCGCAGCTGCTCCTGCCCATGGTTCAGGAGGTCCACGACCACCAGCCGCCCGCCGGGCCCCAGCACGCGCGCGGCCTCGGTCAGCACCCGCAACGGGTCGTCGGCGAAATGCAGCACCTGGTGCAGCAGCACGGCCGCGAAGCTGCGGTCGGGCAGCGGCAGCTGGTACATGTCGCCATGGCGGACCTGGCAGTTGCGCGCCTCGCGCTGGTCCAGGCTGGCACGGGCAGCGGCCAGCATGTCGTGGCTGATGTCGATGCCGAGCCCGAAGCCGACATGCCGGGCCAGGAGGCGCAGCAGGCGGCCAGTGCCGGTGCCCACATCCAGCAGGTTGGCGGGCCGGTCGGTCTCGAACAGGCGCTGCAGCTCGGTCTCGACCAGGGCACCGTCGATGCCGAGGTCCCGCTCGCTGTCCCAGCCCGCGGCCCGGCCGTCGAAATAGCGTTCGGCCTGCTGGCGGCGGGCCTCACGCACGGCGGCGAGACGCTGCCGGTCGAGCACCAGCGCCGGATCGTCGTCGGGGAGGAGGCGGCAGAGCGAGCGCGCCACCCGCGCACCCTCGCCGCCCTGGGCCCGGCGGTAGAACACCCAGCCGCCCTCGCGGAAGCGGTCGAGCAGGCCGGCCTCGGCCAGGATCTTGAGGTGGCGGGAGATGCGCGGCTGGCTCTGACCCAGCACCTGGACCAGCTCGCTCACCGTCCACTCGCCCTGCGAGCAGATCGCGAGCAGGCGCAGCCGCGACGGGTCGGCAGCGGCCCTGATCCCGGTCAGCAGATGCGCCAGCGGCTCGGCCAAGGATCCTCCCCCAGCATGTTTGCAAGATTGAGGATATCTACATTTCTTTATATGATCGGGTCAAGGCCCTGCTGTGTTCCCGGTCGCCTAGTCCAGTGTGCTCGGGACAGCGTAGTTAGCCCTGGCATGTGGCCGGACGGACAGCCTACGGTCGAGGAGGAGGATGTCCCGCTGCCAGTCATGGTAGCAGCGTCGGCGGGCCCTGGAGCGACAGGCGTGCGGCTGCAACAGGATCGGACGGATACGATGACTGCCCGACAGGTCCACACCCACGGCCACGGTGGCGCGGTGGCGGCCGCCCTTCTGCTGGGCCTGCTTGCCGGCTGCGCCAGCAAGTCCCAGGAGGTCTACGATCCGCTCGAGCCCATGAACCGGGCCATCTTCCGCTTCAACGACACGGTCGACCGGGCCGTGCTGGAGCCCGTGGCACGCGGCTACCGCTACGTCACGCCGGAGCCGGTGCGGGGCTCGGTCCGCAACTTCCTGGGCAACCTGCGCTCGCCCGTGATCTTCGCCAACGACCTGCTCCAGGGCGAGGGCGAGCGCGCCGGCGTCACGCTCAGCCGCTTCATGATCAACACCAGCCTGGGCCTCGCCGGCCTCTTCGACGTGGCGGGGCCCTTGGGCTACCAGCAGCACGAGGAGGATTTCGGGCAGACGCTGGGCTCCTACGGCCTCAAGCCGGGCGCCTACCTGATGCTGCCCTTCCTCGGGCCTTCGAACGTGCGCGATGCGGGCGGACGGGTAGGGGACTACTTCATCGACCCGTTCAACAGCTGCTGCATCGGCACCACGGAGCGCTACGCCCGTTTCGGTACGGGTACGGTATCCGACCGTGAGCAGGCCATCGAGGTGGTGGACGACCTCCGCCGCAACACGCTGGACATGTATTCGACCGTGCGCTCGGCCTACAGTCAGCGGCGCGCGGCCCAGATCCGCAACGGTGCAGCACCGGTTGACGACCAGAGCTACGACGACATCTTCAAGGACCCGGAAGGCGGTGGTGACGATGCGCAATAGCGTTCCTGGCCCAGCACTCGGCCGGCGGCATCTCCTGCTGGCCGCGGGCGCGATCGCGGCCTTGCCCGTGGCGCGGGCCGGTGCTGCCGATGCCAGTGCCGAGACCTTCATCGAGCGCCTCGGGCAGGAGACGATCGAGATCCTGAAGCAGCGCTCGCTGCCGCCCGAGGAGCGGGCGAAGAAGCTGAAGGCCGTCCTCAACCAGTCGACCGACATGCAATACGTGGCCAGGGTCATCCTCGGCCGGCACTGGCGCTCGGCCAGCGAGGATCAGCGCAA
The DNA here is from genome assembly GCA_963783495.1 of uncultured Chloroflexia bacterium. GTDB lineage: Bacteria > Chloroflexota > Limnocylindria > QHBO01 > QHBO01 > DASSCW01. Next base: position 21,572 of record CAWANT010000005.1, on the reverse strand, counting down.
GGAGTATTTGCGCCTGTTCGACGCCCTGGTGCTCCAGGCGATGGCCGAGCGGATCGATTCCTATGCCGGCCAGACCTTCGACATCTCGGGCTCGCGCAAGGTGGACGACACCGACACCGTGGTCTCGACCAACATCGCCCAGCCGTCCGGCGGCCCGACCTACCGGGTCGACTGGCGGGTGCGCAAGGGCGAGAACGGGCAGTCCCTGCTGATCGACATCGTGGCCGAAGGGGTGAGCCTGGTGATCACCCAGCGCTCCGAGGCCAACGACATCGTCAACCGCGGCGGGGTGGACGGCCTCCTGTCCGAGATGCGCCGCAGGCTCGAGCAGCGCAACGTCACCGGGGCTCAGCCCCCCGCCTGATCGGTCCCGATATCGGGCGTTGTGATCGGCATCACAGCGGCGCGAAGCGCTTCCTGCTTTACGGAATGGTAATGGAGGTGGGCCAAGAATGCGGCCCGCCGATTGGTCTCAATGAGGCTGTGCACCGATGCGACGTTTGCCGATCACCGCCACCTTGCGACGCCGGGCGATACCGCTCCTGCTGGCTGCCCTGTTCCTCCTGCCCGCCGGCCTTGCCAAGGCGGCACCCGTGGCGGAGGCCGAGCGATTCATCAACGCCTTGGGCATGCGCACGCTCGACGTGCTGAGCCGGCCCGGTGCCGACGACCGGCAGCGGGTCGATGAGCTGGCCGGCATCCTGGACCAGGCGGCCGACCTGCAGCTCATCGCGCGCCTCGTGCTCGGCCGTCATTGGCGGGCCGCCAACGAGCAGCAGCGCCAGGAATACGTGGCCCTCTTCCAGGCCTATGCCCGCGACAGCCTCGCCCAGCGCTTCGGTGCCTACAAGGGCGGCCAGCGCTTCGTGATCGCCGGGACCAAGCCCGTGGGCGACGCGGACGCGCTGGTGAGCACCCAGATCTTCCTCGGCCGCAACCAGGCGCCGGTCGCTGTCGACTGGCGTGTGCGCGAAGTGGGGGGCCGGCTCGTGATCGTCGACATCGTGGCCGAGGGCATCAGCATGCTGGTGACCAATCGCTCCGAGTTCGACTCGATCGTCAACAGCCGCGGCATCGAGGGCCTGCTCGTGCAGATGCGCACCTGGCATTCCGGCACCGTGCCGAGCAGGGCCGCCTGACCGAGGAACCGCCGTCCTGCCGGGCGTTTCCTCACTCGGACCGGGTGCGGATCCGGGGAGATGCGGGATGGCGGAGCGCGCGTGGGAAGCCCCTGCCAGCGGCCGGGTCGATGAGGAAGCGCTGATCCGGCGCATGCTGGCGGAGAGCCGCACGATCGCCGTCGTCGGTGCCTCGATCAAGCCGCACCGGCCGTCCTACTTCGTCAGCAAGTACATGCACGACCAGGGCTACCGCATCCTCCCGGTCAATCCGGGCTGCGCCGGCCGGGTACTGCATGGCGAGCCTGTCCAGCCCGATCTCGCGAGCCTGCCACTGGTACCCGACATGGTGGCAATCTTCCGCCGCTCGGAGCATGCGGGTGCGGTCGCCGACACTGCCAGTACGCTCGGTGTCCGCTTCATCTGGATGCAGGTCGGCATCCGCGACGACGAGGCCGCGGAGCGGGTACGGGCCAGAGGCGGCTTCGTCGTGATGGGCCGCTGCCTCATGGTCGAGCATGCCCGGTTGCCGAGGCGGGGCAGCATCAGGCAGTAGCCACCGCCCACGAACCGACGTCGCAAGGCTCCGCAGCTACTCGCGCGCGCCACTGGTCAAGACACTGGCCTGGGCTGGCGCCGGCTCCCACGCCGCAAGCTGCGGTGAGCCCTTGGCCCACTGCATCGTCCAGCCGACGACGAGACAGATCGCCGTCACGGCGGCGAACACGACCGCAAGTCCTTTGCCCATCGCCAAATCCTGATCAGCTTTGCCAAGGAACTGGCAATCAAACGGAGCTGTTGAGCAGCGTCCCGCCGAGCTTAGAAGTAATAGCAAGGAACTGTTAAAATATAAGTGGAGAAGACAGTGCGCCAGCCTGCTGGCTTCCTGTGTACTAAGTGTGGATATGCGGCGAGCTCAGGCTGCGGCACGGGCGGTCTGAGCTTCTGGCAGGGTGAAGCAGACGGCAGCACCGCCGAGCGAGGCCCCCTCTAGCCAGATGCGGCCAGCGAAGCGCTCGATGATCGTGCGCGAGATGGTGAGGCCCAGCCCGGTGCCCTTGGGCTTGCTCTTGAGGCCGCCGCCGACCTGCCGGAACTTCTCGAAGGCGGCCTCGCGATAGGCCTCGGGCACGCCGGGGCCGTTGTCCTCGACGCGGAGGGTGAAACCGCCGTCCTGGCGCAGGAGCTGGACCAGCACGCGACCGCCCTGATCGGGCACGAACTTGGCTGCATTCGAGAGCAGGTTGACGACGACCTGGACCAGACGGTCGCGGTCGGCGTGGACGACCGCATGGGCGGGCCTGAGGTCGAGCGTGACCTCGATCCCTCGCTCGGCCATGACGCCGCTCGTGGCGGCGACGGCGTCCTCGACAATCTGGCCCAGATCGTGGTCGTCCACGCGCCAGTCCATCCGGCCGGATTCGATCTTCGAGAGGTCGAGCATGTCGTTGATGAGACGGGTGAGCCGGTTGGTCTCGCGGACGACGATCTGCAGGAACTGCCGGCGCTCCGTCTCGGCCAGATCGGGGGTATCCAGGAGGATTTCCGAGAAGGAGCGGATCGAGGTCAGAGGTGTGCGCAGCTCGTGGCTGACGGTGGCCACGAAATCGTCCTTGAGCTGGTCCAGCTGCTGCAGCCGCTCGTAGGCCACCCGCAGCTCCTCGGTCGCCTTCTCGAGCTCGGCCTGCTTCTGCTCCAGGCGCCGGCTGTACTCGATCAGCTGCGAGGCCTCGTCCAGGATCTGCATCAGGTCGCCGGGCCCGATCACCTCGCCCCGCACGACCGAGCCCACCATGATCCGGGCCGAGGCGGCACCGATGGCGCGCGCCAGCTGGCGTTCGATCAGCTGGACCAGGGCCGCGTCCGCCGTGGCCGAGGGTGCGAGGTCGTAGCCGCGGCGGCGGGCGTCCGTGGCGAAGACCGTCTCGCAGCGCGCAGGCCCCAGGAAGCGCGTCAGCAGCGCGCGCAGCGCCTCGACCTGCGCCTCGCCGCGCCAGAGCTCGGCCTGCGCCTGCTCGCTCTGGCCGACATCGACGAAGCACACCGCCTGCACCTGCTCGAGGCTGCTCTGCCGGCTGAGCAGTGAGACCAGCACCAGGAGCGTGAGGTTGACGGCGAGGCTCCAGAAGACCGCATGGGCCGTGACGTCGAGGCCGCTGAGGCCCAAGAGCGCATGCGGGCGCAGCAGCTCGATCCCGAAGGCTCCCTGCCCGACGAAGCTGGCACCTATCAGCCCGACCGAGGCCAAGGCCGGCAGGACCAGCGTATAGAGCCAGACCGCGACCCCGGCCGTGATGCCGGCCAACGCACCGAGGCGGCTGGCCCCGCGCCAGTAGATACCCAGCAGGATGGCGGGCGCGAACTGGGCGACACCGGTGAAGGCGATGAAGCCGATATTGGCGAGGCCGTAATGGCTGCCGACCAGGCGCGAGAAGACGTAGCCCAGCACCAGGATGAGCAGGATGGCACCGCGGCGGATGGCGATGATGAGCCGGCTCAGATCCTGCCGCTGGCGCAGGCCCAGCCGCTCGTAGCGGAGCAGGACCGGCATCAGGAGGTCGTTCGAGATCATGGTGCTCAGCGCCACGCTGGCCACCACCACCATGGCGGCCGCGGCCGAGAGCCCGCCGATATAGGCCACCAGCGCCAGCCCCTCGTGGCCGGCCGCGAGCGGCACGCCCAGGACGAAGAGGTCGCCGTCGCCGGCGTTCATCAGCGTGCCGGCCAGCGCCAGCGGCAGGACGAAGAGGTTGATCACCAGCAGATAGAGCGGGAGGAGCCAGCTCGCGGTGAGGACATGGTCCTCGCGCACGTTCTCGATCACCGCCACCTGGAACTGCCGCGGCAGGACCAGGAAGGCGAGGCCGGAGAGCAGCGTGATCAGCGCCCAGTCGGCAGGCCCCACCCCGTCGCCCGAGAGGCTGAGCCGGGGGCCGCCGCCGCTGGCAGCATGGCGGGCCAGGAGATCGCCGAAGCCGTCGAACAGGCCCCAGGTCACGACGACGCCGACCACCAGGAAGGCCAGGAGCTTGACCAGGCTCTCCAGGGCCACGGCCACCACCAGCCCCTCGTGCTGCTCGGTGGCGTCGATGTGCCGGGTGCCGAACAGGATGGCGAAGGCGGCCAGCAGCAGGGCCACGAAGAGGGCGGTGCCGGCACCGTCGCTCGCCAGGAGCGTGCCGTCGGTGCCCGGCAGGAGGGCCGAGACGCTGGCCGCCACCGCCTTGAGCTGGAGGGCGATGTAGGGGATGGCGGCGATGAACGCGACCACGGCCACGAGCCCGGAGAGAAGGCTGCTCTTGCCGTAGCGGGCGCCGATGAAGTCGGCGATCGAGGTGATGCCCTGCGCCTTGGCGATGCGCAGGATCTTGCGCATCAGGAAAGGGTAGAGGAGGGCCACCAGCGATGGGGCCGAGATAGACCGGCAGGAACGCCAGGCCCTGCCGGCTGGCGAGCCCGACGCTGCCGTAGAAGGTCCAGGCGCTGCAGTAGAGCGCAAGGCTCAGCGTGTAGACATAAGGGCTCCGGATCAGGCTCCGGCCCGCCTCCGCCCGCCGGTCGGCCCAGGTCGCGACCGCGAACAGCAGGCCCAGATAGAGCACCGAGATCCCGAGGATCGAGCTCGGCGTGAGCATCAGGGCCGCCGCTCGCGCAGGTTGAGGGCGCAGAGCAGGATGACGGCGAGCCAGGCCGTGAAAAGGTAGACCGGGGTGAGCGGCACCCCCGGGAGGAGGGCCAGCCGGTCGGCAACCGCGAGCACGGGCGCATTGAAGAGGAGGGCCGCCACGATCAGGAGCGCGAGCTGCCGGCGGCGGGAGCGGTCACCCTGCATGGCGCTGCCCTCAGGCGACGCCCAGCATTCCCTTCACCTGATCGACCAGCTCGCGGGTGGAGAAGGGCTTGGTGACGTAGGCGTCGGCACCGAGCTTCAGGCCGCGCTCGCGCTCGGTCTCGCGGCCGCGGGCGGTGAGCATGACGATCTTGGTGGCGTTCCACTCGGGCCGGGCACGGATCCGCTCGCAGACCTCGTAGCCGTCGAACTCGGGCATCATCACGTCGAGCAGCATCAGGTCCGGCGGCGTGCCGTCGAGGGCCGTGAGCGCTTCCCGCCCGTTGCGCGCCACCTGCACCTCGAAGCCGGCCCGGCGCATCAGGAACTCGAGCGACATCACGATATTGGGCTCGTCATCGACGACGAGCACGCGCTTCTGCATGACGCCTCCCCGCGGGCATGGCTCCCACCGGACCTGCCCCCTGTTCCATCACTTAGCCTAAGCAGCCCTTGAGATGAACGCGCACAAGCGCAGGTTCTGCTGAACAGCAGGCGAGCAGGACGGTCCATGGGTCGGCGGTGCGCGTTGATGGTGAATGACGCTGGACGGGCCGAGCTGGAGCGGCTGAGCCGCTCGGGCTTGCGGGCCGAGGCGGACCGGGCGCGGGCGGTGCTGTGGTCGCTTGCTGGCGAGAGCAGCGCGGTGATTGGCCAGCGCCTGGGCGTACGGGCGGAGCAGGTGCGGCGCTGGCGAGCGGCGGTGGCACGGGGCGGGGTGGCAGCGCTGCGCTCCCGGCCCCGGCCGGGGCGGACACCGCACAAGCGTGAGGCGGCACTCGCGGTGGCACGGGAGGTGCTCAGCAGCCCGGCTGCGGAAGGGCCGCTCTGGACGCTGACTCGACTGGCCCGCGAGATCGAGGTGCGCAGCGGCGAGACGATCTCGCCAGGCCACCTGAGCGTGGTGCTGCGAAAGGGGGCTATCGCTGGCGCCGGCCGCGCCATAGCCTCAAAGGCCGGCAGGACGCCAGCGCGGTCGACCGTGCCGGCTTGCGGCTCCGGCTCTTGAAGCAGCAGGCCGCGGCTGGCGACATCCGCCTCCTGTTCGGCGACGAGTTTGAAGCTCTGACCCATCCCTATCTGGCTCATTGCTGGGCCGAGCGCGGCGCTGATCTGCGGATCGAGGCGCCCGGGCAGGCCAGGAGGCGGGCTCTGCTGGGCGTACTCGATCATGCCAGCGGCGAACTCGTCGTGATCACCAGTGCTTCCAAGCGCTCGGGCGACTTCGCTGATCTTCTCGCCTGCCTCGACCGCAACTACGGGCCAAAGCCGCCTCGGGCGAGCCGGCCCGTGGTGCTGGTGCTCGATAACGGCCCGATCCACACCAGCAGGGCCAGCACCAAGGCGCTCGCCGCGCGACCCTGGCTCACGGTCGAGTGGCTGCCCAGGTACGCCCCCGAGCTGAACGACATCGAGCGCTCCTGGCGCGACCTGAAGCGGCACTACCTGGCCCAGCGCACCTTCCGTGATGTCGAGCATCTCGACACCGCCATCCATGCCGCCGTTCAAGACCTCAACCATGAGCGAAACCCACCAATGTGCGCAGTCATAGCTGAAGCTGCTTAGCGGCTGGGGCCGAAGCGGCGTGACGCAGCTTATTGTCTCAGGGTGCCGGGACATCCCGATAGCGGGCAAACGTCGCGCAGCTCAACGAGGTGCAGGCCCGCCCGCCGGCTCGATCCGCACCTCCAGCCCGGACGGATCGGTCAGCCGCTCCGTCCGGTCGGCGAGCAGCGTATAGTAAAGAATCCCGATCCGGCCCGGCCGGTCCTCGGCCGGGCGCTGGCGACGGTTCCAGCGATTGACCGCCAAGTGATGGTGGTAGCGGGCACGTGCCAGGAAGAGGGCCTGGGGCACGGTCGCCATGACCTCGAGGCCCAGCCCGTCGACATAGAAGCCGCGCGCGGCGGCGAGATCGTGGGTCTCCAGATGGACGTGGCCAACCACCGTTGCGGACGGCAGGGCCGCCGGGCCCTCGGCTGCCGCCAGCAGGTCGCGCCCGTCGAGCGGGAGGGTCGCCAGGCGGAGCTTGCCGTCCTGGAACCAGCCGTCGCGCGGGCGGTCGGCATAGATCTCCAGCCCGTGCCCATCGGGGTCGTCGAGGTAGAGCGCTTCGCTGACGATGTGGTCGGACGCACCCGTCAGTGGGACATCGGCGGCAAGGAGGCGGCGCAGGATGCCCGCCAGGGCGGCACGGTCCGGCACGCGCAGGGCCACGTGGAACAGGCCGGCCTCGGTCCCGTCGCGCTCGCCGCCGCGGCGCTCGACCAGCTCGAGGAGCGGGCGGGGACCGGCGCCGAGGACGGCGCGGCCCGGCTCACGTTCCAGCGTGCCGAGTCCCAGGCGGTCGCCGTAGAAGCCCAGCGAGCGGTCGAGGTCGCGGACGGCGAGCCCGACCCGCCCCAGGCTGAGATCGTCGGGGAGATGTTAGCGGCATCGGGCTTGTCCGGGGTTGCGGCAGTAGCCCACTGGAGCTAGGTGCACGCGACCGGCTGGGCCAGTGCTCGTTGCGGCAACGATCTGTTTCGTGCGCGGTCGCTGCCGTCGTCCGGCAAAAAAATGCCCGGGAGGTAGGCCTCCCGGGCTTGAGGTGGCCGCACCGGCCGCGTATCGACCGGGAACGGCGCTCGGGCCAAACACGTCGAAGGCACCGCGGGCCGGCGCCGCCGCCGGCGGGGGAGCCGGACCATCCGGCGGCGGCGCGGCTACGGTGACCAGCGATCTGCGACAGCATTCCCGAGGAGGGCAGCACGCCGCGCGATCGCGATTCTCCATCTTCGCAAGCGGCGTGCCAACACGCTCCGTACAGGGTCCCCGGCCGGGATCGGCCTTCGGCGGGCGGGATCGCTGCCCGCCCGGTAAGCAGCCGCTCAACCGTTGAGCAGATGGTACGAAACCCATGCCCGAACGGGTCGATGTCATCGTCCTCGGCGGGGGCCTGACCGGCCTGGCGCTCGCCGACGCGCTGGGCAGCGCCGGCTTCGAGGTCGCCGTGATCGAGCGGGCAGCGCTGTCATCGCTGACGGCAGCCCCGTTCGACGGCCGCGTCACCGCCATCGCCCGGGGCGGGCAGCGCCTGCTGGAGACGAGTGGCGTCTGGCCGCATCTCGAGGGTGCCGCCCAGCCGATCCTCGACATCGTGGTCCGCGAGGGCTTCTCGCCCCTGGGCGTGCGCTACGATCACCGCGAGGTCGGCGGCGAGCCCTTGGGCTTCATCGTCGAGAACCGGGCGATCCGCGGCGGCCTGCTCGCCCGTGCCGGCGAGCTTCCGGGCGTGCGGCTCCTGGCCCCGGCGGAAGTGGCCTCGCTCGACATCCAGGCGGGCGGGGTCAAGGCAACGCTCGCCGACGGAAGGCAGGTCGCGGCCCCGCTCCTCGCCGTCTGCGAAGGCAAATTCTCCCGGACCCGCGAGCAGCTGGGAATCCGGGTGCGGCAGCAACCCTACCAGCAGACCGGGATCGTCTGCACGCTGGGGCACGAGCGCCCGCATCATGGCGTCGCCATCGAGCGCTTCTTCCCGGACGGCCCGTTCGCGCGCCTGCCGATGCAGGGCAACCGCTGCTCGCTTGGTCTGGGCGCTGGACGACGCGCTGGCCCGCACCGTCTGCGGGCTCGACGACAAGGCCTTCCTGGGCGAGGTGGCCGAGCGCTTCGGCGACGATCTGGGCGAGCTCACGCTGGAGGGCCGGCGCTGGCACTACCCGCTCGTGCTCACCTTCGCGGATGCCTACACGGCGCCAGCGGGCGGTGCTGGTGGGCGATGCGGCGCGGGGCATCCACCCGATCGCCGGCCAGGGCTGGAACCTGGCCCTGCGCGACGTGGCCGCGGTGGCCGAGATCGTGGCCGACCGGCTGCGGCTGGGGCTCGATCCGGGGGACGCCATGGCCCTCGAGCGCTACGCCGCCTGGCGCAGGTTCGACGGCCTGGCGCTGGTCGGCATCACCGACGGCATCAACCGCCTGTTCGCGAACGATCTCTTCCCGCTGAAGGTCGCGCGCGAGGCCGGCCTGGCGCTGGTCGACCGGCTGCCGCCGGTCAAGCGCTTCTTCATGCGGCACGCGATGGGGCTGGTCGGCGACCTGCCGCGCGCGATGCGCGGGCTGCCGATCTGAGCGGCGGGCGCTCACCTGTCGAAAAGCACGGCGCCCGCCCCCGATCCCGCATGCGCGGAACCGGGGGCGGGCTGACCGGGGAGGCGAAGCGAGGGAGCGAAGGAGCTCAGGCTCTACGCCACCGTCTCGCCGTGCAGGGCCACGTCCAGGCCCTCGCGCTCGCTGTCCTTGTCGACGCGCAGGCCGATGACGAGGTCGACCAGCTTCAAGATCACGCCCGTGGCGACGGCACACCAGATGCCGGTCCAGAGGATGCCCTTGACCTGGATCCAGATCTGCCCGGCATTGCCGTCGATCAGGCCCTTCACCGCATCGCCGCCGACCGCCGAGGTGGCGAAGACGCCGGTGAGCAAGGCACCCAGGATGCCGCCGATGCCGTGGACGCCGAACACGTCGAGGCTGTCGTCATAGCCCAGCGCGTTCTTCAGCGAGGTGGCGCCGAAGTAGCAGGCGATGCCGGCCAGGAGCCCGATCACGAGGGCGCCGTTCGGCAGCACGTAGCCCGAGGCCGGGGTGATGGCGACCAGACCCGCCACGGCACCGGAGGCTGCACCCAGGAGCGACGGCTTGCCCTTGGCGGCCCACTCCACCAGCATCCACGACACGGTGGCGCCGGCAGCGGCGATGTGGGTGACCGCCAGCGCCATGCCGGCACGGCCGTCGGCTGCAACCTGCGAGCCGGCGTTGAAGCCGAACCAGCCGACCCAGAGCAGGCCGGTCCCGACCAGCGTCAGGACCAGGTTGTGCGGCGGCATCGGCTCGTGGCCATAGCCCAGGCGCTTGCCGAGGATGAGGCAGCACATCAGGCCGGCGATGCCGCCGTTGATGTGGACCACGGTCCCGCCGGCGAAGTCGAGCACGCCCTCGCTGAACAGGAAGCCGTTGGGCGACCACACCCAGTGCGCGATCGGCGCATAGACGATGATCGACCACAGGATCATGAACACCAGCATCGCCGAGAACTTCATCCGGTCGACGAAGGCGCCCACGATCAGGGCCGGGGTGATGGCGGCGAAGGTCATCTGGAACGTCATGAACACCGATTCGGGAATGACGTTCGAGAACCAGGGCGACCCTGCGGTGACCGTCTGCAGGCCGAGCGGTCGACTGTCGACCCCGATGCCCGCCAGCAGGAAGCGGTCCAGCCCGCCGACCCATATGCTGCCGTCGGTGAAGGCCAGGCTGTAGCCGATCACCATCCAGACGATGGAGATCACGGCGAAGGTCGCGAAGACCTGCATCAGCGTGGCGAGCACGTTCTTCTTGCGCACCATGCCGGAATAGAAGAGTGCCAGCCCGGGCACGGTCATCAGGACGACCAGTGCCGTCGCCGTGATCATCCAGGCCGTGCTGCCCGAATCGATCGCCGGCAGCTCGACCGCCGGCGCTGCGGCGGCGGCCGCGGCCGGCTCCGGCATCGTACCCGTCTGTTGCGCCATCATCGCCGCCCCGCCGGCGACGATGATGAACAAGGTCATCAAGAGACCCCGGCCCCATGATTGTGCGGTGTGCATCCTCGCTTCCCGTTTGTGCTGTAAGACCGCCCATCCGTCAGCACCGTGCCTGCTGCCGAGACCCGGGTTGCCTACAAAAGAGGCAGATTACCCGGCAGCCACCGACCACAAGCACACCTCCGGCCCGACGCCGGACAGGCTGCCCAAAAAGATAGCAAGTTTGATGCCATGCGCGCGGCGCGTGCACCACGCACGGTGACCAACCAGCCATCAGGCGATGGCCCGGAGCCCATTTCCGCTCCGGGTTCAGCAGACGGAGGGCCGGCCCTGGGTCCGACCCGCCCCGCTCGGCGATCGCCCCTCAGGTCACCCAGGCGATCCGCAGCAGGTTGGTGGCGCCCGGCGTGCCGAACGGCAGGCCGGCGGTGATGACGATGCTCTCGCCGGGCTGGGCGAAGCCTTCGGAGCGGGCGAACTGGCGGGCCTTGGCCACCATCTCGTCGAGGTCGTGGGCGTCGCTGGTGTGGATCGGGTGCACGCCCCAGGCGAGCGACAGCTTGCGGGCCGTCACCATGCGGGTGATCAGGCCCAGGATCGGCCGGTCGGGGCGCTCGCGCGAGGCCCGGATCGCGGTCGCACCCGAGGTCGTGTAGGTGACGATGGCGGCCGCCCCCAGCGTGCGGGCCACCTGGCCCGCCGCCTGGGTGATGGCGTCGGCCGAGGTGCGCTCGGCCTGGGCGTGGTAGGCGTCGAGATAGGAGCGGTAGAGCTCGTCCTTCTCCACGCTGGCGATGATCCGGTCCATGACCGCCACCGCCTCGACCGGGTAGTCGCCGGCAGCACTCTCGGCCGACAGCATGACGGCGTCCGCCCCGTCATAGACGGCGGTGGCCACGTCCGAGGCCTCGGCCCGGGTAGGTGCCGGCGAGTGGATCATGCTTTCGAGCATCTGCGTCGCCACCACGACCGGCTTCCCGGCATCGCGCGCCCGGCGGATGATCCGCTTCTGCAGCCGCGGCACCAGCTCGGCCGGCATCTCCACGCCGAGATCGCCGCGCGCCACCATCACCGCGTCCGAGAGCTCGATGATCTCGTCCAGGCGCTCGATCGCCGCCGGCTTCTCGATCTTGGAGAGGACGGCGGCCCGGCCGGCGATCAGGCGCCGCGCCTCGGCCACGTCGTCCGGCCGCTGCACGAAGGAGAGGGCCACGAAGTCGAAGCCCGTCTCCAGCGCGAACTGCAGGTCGCCCCGGTCCTTCTCGGTCATGGCCGAGATCGGCAGCACGGCGTTGGGGACGTTCACCCCCTTGCGGTCGGAGAGCCCGCCGCCCGTGACCACCGTGGTCTGCGCGAAGTCGGGGCCGCATTGGTCGACCCGGAGCCGGATGCGGCCATCATCCAGCAGCAGCTCGTGCTCGGGCACCAGCACCGAGAGGATCTCCGGATGGGGGAGATGCACCCGGTGTCCGGTCACCCAGCGCCGGATCGAGGTCGAGGCGGAATGCCGTCGCCCGGGCTCAGGGCGACGCGGCCCTCGGCGAAGCGCCCGACCCGCAGCTTCGGGCCCTGCAGGTCCGCCACCGTGCCAACCGGCCGGCCACGCGCCGCCTCCACCTCGCGCACGAGCTTGAACCGGGCCGCATGCTCCTCGTGGCTGCCGTGGCTGAAGTTGAAGCGGAACACGTCGACGCCCGCGTCGGCGAGCTGCGGTGATCCGCTCCCGCGTCGAGCTCGACGGCCCCAGCGTCGCCACGATCTTCCCGCTACGATTGCGACGCATGCCACCTCCTGGCCCCGACCGCTGTCGGCGGCATCAGACACTAGGGATGTGACGGTCGTGGGCCAACCGGGGCGGGCATCTGGCCGCGGGACCCGGCAGGCACGCGCGGCTGGCGAGCCGCATCAGCCATTGCCGAAACCGTCCGGCTGATTCACAGTCCGCGCCGTGGGGGGCTGGCGGCCAGCGTGTGCCGCTTGAGGATCAATCGTGCAATCCGGCTCCAGGGCCGCGATCGCCTCGTGGGGAGCAAGCCTGTCGCCGCCTCCATCGACGGCATGGCCTGGCAGGACCACCGGTCCGCCGGGGCATGGCCCTTGCCGACACATAATGGAGGCTAAACCGCATGCAGTACGATCCGTCGGACGACACCGCACCGGATGACGACGGCCAGCCGGACCGCGCCCTGTCGCGGCGCAGGCTGGTCCAGGCCCTGGGGGTAGGGGCGGGCGTCATGGCCGTAGGCGCCAAGGCGGCGCTGGCGCAGACCGGGCCGATGGCGCCGCCCAGCACCGTCACCACCCCGCCGCGCGACTTCGGGCCCAACGGCGCCCCCACCACCTACTTCTGGGATCCTGACGTCATCGCCGTCGATCCGGCTTTCAACGGCTTGGCCCAGCCCAACAGCGCCATCCAGCGCCTGTGGACCGGTGCGCTTTGGGCCGAGGGCCCGGCCTGGTGCGCGCAAGGGCGCTATCTTCTCTGGAGCGACATTCCGAACAACCGGCAGCTGCGCTGGCTCGAGGATGACGGCCATGTCAGCGTGTTCCGCTACCCGTCGAACAACAGCAACGGCAACATGTTCGATTTCCAGGGCAGGCAGCTCTCCTGCGAGCACCTGACCCGGCGGGTGGTCCGCTACGAGCTCGACGGCTCGATCACCGTCCTCGCCGAATTGTTCGAGGGCAAGCGCCTCAACTCGCCCAACGACATCGCCCCGCATCCGGACGGCAGCTACTGGTTCACCGACCCACCCTATGGCGGCCAGCTCTACGAGGGCGCGCCCGATGCCGCCGGCGGCCCCAGCAACGCGCAAGGCCGGCTCAATCCCCGCCTCGGCCAACCGCCGGGCGTGAGCAACGGCAAGCGCGAGCTGCCGACCAACTGCTACCGCATCGACCCCAGCGGCCGGATCGACCTCGTCATCACCGAGGACCAAGTGCCGGACCCGAACGGCATCTGCTTCTCGCACGACTACAAGCGGGTCTACGTCGCCAGCACAGGCAAAGGGCCGGGCGACCAGGGGCCGGGCGGCCAAGGCCTGATCTTCGTCTTCGACGTCGGCAGCGACAACAAGCTCTCGAACGGGCGCGTCTTCACCGACTGCATGATCGACGGCGTGAAGTGCGGCCCCGACGGCGTGCGCTGCGACGTGAACGGCAATCTCTGGGCGGCGAGCAATGCCGGCCGTGCCGTCGGCTATAGCGGTGTCACCGTCTGGAACCCGGACGGCAAGCTGATCGGCCGCATCCGCATACCCGAGATCTGCGGCAACGTCACCTTCGGCGGACCCAAGCGCAACCGGCTGTTCATGGCCGGAAGCCAGTCGATCTACGCCGTCTACACCAGCACCCAGGGTGCCTCGCCGGGCTGATCTCGTCCGCCGGCCCGGGTTGTACCCGGGCCGGTGAGCTCTGCGGGCAGCACACGCAACCTCCTTGTCGCAAGCTTGACACGAAACAACGCAGTCTCACACTGGGCGATGTGATCAGGTATGGGTGAGCGCGGTGTCGATTTAGATCTCACTTCCTAAGCCGCTTGAGGATTATGTGCAGGCCAGGGTTGCGGAGGGACTCTTCGACAGCCCGAGCGACTATCTTCAGGCGCTGGTCCTTGCCGATCAGGAGAAGGAGGTACGGCTGGAGGCGCTGCGTCGGGACATCGATGTCGGGTTGGCTGAGCTGGACCGCGGCCAAGGTATTCCAGCCGAAGAGGTCTTTCGTCGGCTCGAGGAAAAGTATGGCCGGGCCGAGTAGGGAATGGCCGGCGTCGAGTTCGCTCCGGCGGCGGAGGCAGATTTCGACGCTATCGCGGACTACATCGCTCGAGCGGATCCGGCGGCCGCAGCTAAGCTCATCGCCAGGATGAAACGGATGGCCGCGTTGATCGCATCGCGCCCGCGGATCGGCAGGCCACGCGAGGACTTGTGCGCGGTCCCCCGGCCTACAGTTCGCTGAGACACCGCTTTGCAGGTAGGCAACTGCAAGGAGGTGAGGATGGACGAGACGGTTGGGGTGGGCGTGGGCCCGGCGGAGCGCGCCCACCACGCTGGCGGAGACGGGCCCACGCCCGAGCCGCGGCGGCGAATGTCGGCACGGCGCAAGCAGGAGACCGTGCTGCGGCTCCTGCGGGGCGAGGACCTGGAGCTGATCTCGCGCGACCTGGCTGTGACCGCGGCCGAGCTGAGCGGCTGGCGCGACCAGTTCCTGGCCGCGGGTGAGGCGTCGCTGAAGAGCCGGCCAGCTGATGCGCGGGATGCCGAGATCGGACGGCTGCAGGCCAAGGTCGGCGAGCTGACAATGACGGCCGAGCTTCTGGAGGCGAAGATCGAGCGCTTGGAGACGCACCGCCCTTTGGGGCGCAGGAGGTCGAGACGATGAGTCGGCAGGTCTCGCCCTCCACCGCCCAAGTCTACGGTCTTTTGCGGGTCACGCACCTCTGGGGCGTCTCACGGGCGACACTCTATCGCCACCGTCATCGCTCGGCGGAGGCCGTCCGCAGGCGGCCCGGGCCGCAAGGCGCGATGGCGGACGAAGGCCTGGTGGCGGCAATCCGACAGCTGCTCGAAGACAGCCCCTTTCATGGTGAGGGCTACCGCAAGCTGTGGGCCCGGCTGCGCTTTGCCGGCATCCGCACCAGCCGGCGCCGCGTTCTGCGGCTCATGCGCGAGAACCGCCTGTTGGCGCACCAGCGTGCCGGCCGACCGCACGGCTCGAGGGCCCACGACGGCACGATCATCACCGAGCAGGTGGATGTCATGTGGGGCACCGACCTGACCTCGGTCATGACGGGCGAGGGCCAGGCCGCTGTGTTCATCACCGTCGATCACTGCTCGGCCGAGTGCGTCGGCATTCACGCCAGCCGCAGCGCCGATCGCTTCCAGGCCCTCGAGCCGGTCAAGCAGGCCGTCCGCCAATGTCATGGCGGCTTCGCCAAGGGCATCGCTGCCGGCCTTCGGCTCCGCCACGACCACGGCAGTCAGTACGTCAGCCACGACTTCCAGGCCGAGATCCGGTTCCTCGGCATCGAAAGCTCGCCGGCGTTCGTTCGGGAGCCGGAAGGGAACGGCTGCGCCGAGCGCTTCATCCGGGTGCTGAAGGAGAACCTGTTGTGGGTCCGCCGCTTCGACACCGTCGAGGAGTTGCGCCTGGCACTCCTCGCCTTCCGGCAGACCTACAACCAGTCCTGGATCATCGAGCGGCACGGCTACAGGACACCCGCTCAGGTCCGGGCCGAGCAGACCACGGCCCTGCCGATGGCCGCGTAAGCGCAGAGCGGTGTCTCAGAACTGTGGACCGGTACAGCGGGGCTCAGGTCGTTCCCGATCGAGAGCTACATCCTGTTCTACCGTATCGTCGACGACGGCATCGAGGTTGCGCGTGTTCTTCACGGCAGACGAGACATTGACGCGGTCTTTCGTGCAGAGAGCAACTGATCTTCCCCTCAGCGGCTGGATCACGCCGGTGCTTCGAGCCCTGCTGCTCGCGGCGCTTTGCTTGAGCCTCTCTGCCGGCAAGCTCCGGGCCGCCGCCCGAGATCGTCTCACCATCGGCATCAGCCAGTTCCCTGCGACCCTCCACCCGAACATCGAGGCAATGGCGGCCAAGTCCTACGTGCACGGGCTGACGCAGCGGCCGTTCACGACCTACGACGCCAAGTGGCAGCTGGCCTGCATGCTCTGCACCGAGCTGCCGACATTCGAGAACGGGCGTGCCGCGATCGAGCCGCAGGAGGACGGCAGCAAAGGGGTGTCGCTCACCTACACGATCCAGCCCGGGGCCACCTGGGGCGACGGCGTGCCGGTGAGCACGGACGACGTGCTCTTCACCTGGGAAGTCGGGCGGCATCCGCAGAGCGGGGTCGGGAATGCCGAGCTCTATCGGCGGATCACCCGGATCGATGTCGTGGACGCTAAGACGTTCACGATGCACGATCGCGAAGCTCTCCTTCAGCTACAACGCCATCAACGACTTCCGCCTCCTGCCGGCACATCTCGACCGCGCCGCGTTCGAGAGCGACCCCGCCACCTACCGCAACCGCACGCTGTTCGACACCGACCCCACCAACAAGGGGCTGGCCTTCGGGCCCTATCGGATCGCTTCGATTTCCCCCGGCAGCCGTATCGACCTCGAGCGCAACCCGACCTGGTGGGGGCCGGCCCCGGCCTTCGAGCGGATCACGGTCAAGGCTATCGAGAACACGGCCGCCCTCGAGGCCAACCTGCTGGCCGGCGAGATCGACATGATCGAGGGCTCGCTCGGGCTCGCGCTCGACCAGGCGCTGGCCTTCGAGCGCCGGCATGGCGACCGGTTCAAGGTCCACTACCAGCCGGGCCTGATCTACGAGCATATCGAGCCCCGGCTCGAGAACCCGATCCTGGCCGACCTGCGCGTGCGCCAGGCCCTCCTCCTCGCCACCGACCGCGAGGCCTTGAACCAGAAGCTGTTCGGCGGCCGGCAGCCCGTGGCCGCGACCCTCGTCAACCCGCTGGACTGGGTGCACGCGGACGACCTCAAGCCCTACCCGTACGACCCCGCCCGGGCGGCTGCCCTCCTCGACGAGGCGGGCTGGCGCAAGGGTGCCGGCGGCACCCGCGCCGACGCGCAAGGGCGGCCGCTGCGCCTGGAGCTCCTGACCACTGCCGGCAACCGCACCCGCGAGCTGGTGCAGCAGGTGCTGCAGAGCCAGTGGCGGCAGCTGGGCATCGACGTGGTGCTGAAGTCGGAGCCGCCGCGGGTCTTCTTCGCCGAGACGCTGAGCAAGCGCCGCTTCACGGGCCTGGCCCTCTTCGCCTTCATCTCCAGCCCCGAGAACCCGCCGCGCACGCTCCTGCACTCGGAGGAGATCACTACGCCCGAGAACGGCTGGTCGGGGCAGAACTATACCGGCTACCGCAACCCGCGCATGGACCAGCTCCTGGATGGGATCGAGGTCGAGCTCGACCGCGAGAAGCGCCGCGCCATGTGGCACGAGGTGCAGGAGATCTATCTCCGCGACCTCCCGGCCCTGCCGCTCTTCCACCGCGCCGACGCCCATATCTGGCCCAAATGGCTCGACGGGATCGAGCCCACCGGCCACCTGGCGCCGGTGACGCTCTGGGTCGAGCGCTGGCGGGCGCCGCAGCCCTGAGCAAACCTCTTCGGATTCCCGCTGACGTTTGATGCGCGTCTGACGCCCGTTCGTCACACTTCACGATTGGCAATCACGCGTGGAGGTCAGTTGTCAGCGTTGAAGCTGAGCCTCGATGGCAGCCTTATCGATCACCGACCATACTTGCGCGATCCTTTCTCTCCGAAATTCATAGAACACGTTCTCGGCAAAGGAGATTCTCTTCCCGTTTACAGGAAGGCCGAGGAACTCTCCCTTTGGCTTGCAGTCGAAGCCTAGCCGAGCCGCTATGTAGGGTGGATCGGAGATCATCAGTTGGATGTCGAAGTGAAGATCCGGAATTTCCCGAAAATCTCTCTCCAGCATCTCGCGATAACCTGACAGCCCAATACGCTGGCCATTGTAGTGGACATCATTGTCAACAAACTGGCCCAAGCTTCGGCCAGTCCTGCTTATTCAGGCAGTCGATATAGCCTCGGTAGAGATCGGAGAGGTTGGTTCCAGTCATGGCGATCAGCCCCTGCACTCATCTAATTGCCAGTACACGGCGTGGCGGGGCCGGGACGCACCCTAGCGGACCTCGATCCGGGCCGGAGGCTGGTCGCCGCCGGCCGGTGCCTGCTCCAGCATGCCGGAGCAGGGTCCTTGGGTCTGGGCGCCGATGCCCAGCTGGTTGGCGAGGCCGGTCAGCGGCCCGAGCAGGAGGCCGAAGGTGCCGGCGGCGGCACCGCGGGCGAGGAGGCGGCCGGGGCTGACCTGGATACGGGGGTCGGCCAGAGTGCCTTCGATGCTGATGCCGGTGCGCCCGCCCGGGACGGCGGCCCCCTTGGGGTTGGCGAAGAGGTCGAGGTCGATCCGCTCGCTGCCGAGGTCGATGGTACCCTGGCCGGCGATCTCCGCCACGGCGGTGTCGATCGCCAGCGAGCGGGTCTCCAGGATGCCGTTCTTGAGGGTGAGGTCCGCCAGCGCACAGGTCATCCGAACCTCCTGCGGGGCGGCACCCAGGATCGAGCCGAAGAGGCGCAGGAGGTCGAAGCCGAGCGCGGTCACCAGCTGCCGGTTGAGCGTGCCGCCCTCCATCAGCAGCGAGATTCTGGCCGTCGCCGTTGCTCAGGATCTGCTTCACGCTGAGCCCTTCGCCGCCGACCGACATGCCGCCCCGCGCCCGGCCCGAGAGCGTGCCGAACGACCTCGTATCCACCTCCAGCCGGTTCAGCAGCCGGCCGACCGGCAGGCGCTGCAGGTCGAGGTCGAGGGTTGCGGCTCCTGGGGCCTTGCGCGCGTCGAGCTGGGCCCAGCCTTCCACCCGACCCTCGCCCAGGCGCAGCACCAGGGGCTCGACCCTGAGCTTGCCGGCATCGAGGACGGTGTGCAGCTCGAAGGCATCGAGCGGGATGCGGCCGGCCCGCACCTCGCCCGCCCTGAGCTTGACGTCGGCGTCGAGCTGCTGCCAGCGCGCAGGGTCGAGCGGCTTGTCCGGCAGCACCTCGCGATCCCGCTCCTCCTGCTTCGCTTCCGCCTTCTGGCCCTGCGAGGCGGTCTCGCCAGGCCCGGTGGCGGGCTGGCTGCCGATGAGACCGCCCAGATCGTCGATGTCCAGGAGAGCCGAACGCAGGTCGCCCGTCACCTTGGGCCGCGCCCCATCAAGCCGCAGCTGGAGCGTGCCGCCGAGATCGCTGTCGCCGACCTTGCCCGCGATGTCGCTGAAGCTGAAGGTCTGGCCGCGGCGGGCGAGCTTGCCGGCGAGGCTGTAGGGCGGCAGCTCGATCGCTGGCATCTCCAGGAGAGCCAGGATCGGGCCCGGGTTCGGGCCCTCCACCTTGAGCGCCAGATCGAGCCGCCCGGCCTCGAGCGGCAGGGTCACGGTGCCCGAGGCTCCTGCCCGGCTCTGGCCCAGCGTCACGTCGAGTGCCACCGGCACGGCACCCTTGCCTGCCAGCAGCACCGGCAGGTCGTGGCCGCGAAGCTCGATGCGCAGGGGCGCGCCACCCAAGGTGCCCTGGGCGGTAACGAGCAGCGGCTGCTCGCCCTTGGGCTGCAGGTTCGCAGTAAGATTGAGCGTGCCCATCTCACCCTGGAGGCGCGGGACCTTCGGTCGCTCGATCGTGCCGGTGAAGCCGAGCTGGCTCTGCGCCAGCAATTGCGCCGCCTCCTGCCCTCGGACGACGCCCTTCAGCTTGCCGCTGAGCACGCCGCCGACCCCGCTCTCCGCACCCAGGATGGAAGCGAGGTCGACGCCGGTGCCGGTGAGGTCGATCTCGCTCGTGAGCGGCTTGTCGAGGGGGCCGGTCGCGACCCGTCCGGTCACGCCGCCTTCCGGCAGGACCAGCCGCACGGGATCGAGCGTGAGCTGGCCGCCCGTGAGCTTGGCACCCAGCCTTGCCTCGCGCGCCACGAGGTCGGTGTAGCGCAGCCCCTCGAACCCGCCCTCCAGGGTGAGCTCGCTTTGCTTCAGCAGGGCCTCGGGCGTGGCACCCCGGATCGTCCCCTGCAGCGTGCCGGTGAACCGGCCGGCGAGGTTGCGGTCCTTGGGCACGATCGTGGGCACCAGGAACGGCGTGAGGTCGAGCTGCTTGGCCTCGAGATCGACCGTTGCCTCGGGTGCCTGGCCGCCGCCGAGCTGGCGCGTGGCGACCCGGCCGCCGAGCTCGCCCTGCGGCAGCACCAGCCGGATCGGATCGAGCACCGCCTTGCCGTCGGCCAGTTGCGCGGTGAAGCCGACCTCGCGCGCGGCATAGGGGCCATAGGCCGGACCGGCGAGCGTGCCCTGGAACGCAAGCTCGCTCTCGGCCAGGATCGTCTCGGGAGCCGTGCCCTCGACCGTGCCCGTGAGCGTACCGGTCAGGCGGCCGGCGACCTTCTGGTCCAGCCCGGCCAGGGCTGCCAACGGCGCCAGGTCGACCCCGTCCGCCTTCATGTCCACCGTGGCTGCAAGTGGCTCCTGCGTCAGGTCCGCAGCCTCGATCCGGCCCTCCAGCCGGCCTTGCGGGAAGCCGACCCGCACCGGCTCCGCCAGGAGCCGCCCTGTCCGCCAGCGCCAGCGTGGCGGCCAGATCGTGCAGCTCGATCCCTGGCGCGCGCAGCCGGTCCACGGTGAGCGCAAGCTGGCCGTCATGCGTGACGAGCGGGCCCGGGGCAGGGGTGTCGCCTCCACTGGAGGCGGGCTCGTTGCTCGCCGGCTCAGGGGCCTTGGCCGTCAGCACCGGCTGGAGGGCCACTAGGTCGAGCAGCGCGCTGTGCAGCCGGCCGTCTACGCGCGGCCGCTCCGGTCGCGGATCATAAGCGATCTCGCCGTCGATCCGGCTCTCACCCCAGCGCACTTCGAGTCCGGAGAGGGAGAGAGCCGCATCGTCCCTGGTGAACCGCCCCTTGATGGCAAGATCCGGCGGCGCGCTCGGCACCGGCTGGCCCAGCAGAGCTAACAGCTTGGTCGGGTCCGGACTTCCCACGTCGAGGGCCAGGCTCAGGGCGGGCCCTTAAGGGTGAGGGATCGCGCGCCTCGCCGTCGAGCCGCAACGGGTATTCGGCCAGCCGCAGCTCGCCCTTGATCGGGAAGGGCGTGCCTGGCCGAAGGCAAGACCGGCGAGCCCACCTCCAGGTCGAACGTGACCTGGTCGCCGCGGACCCGGCCCTGGCCGTCGAGCTCGAGGCCCCCGAAGTCGCGCGCCGAGCCCGCCTGCGGGGCGGTCGTCGCCAGGGCGGTCGCGACCTCGACGCCCGTGACCACATCCTTGTAGCTCACCGACCCGTTGGTGATCGTCAGATCGTGGATCTCGGGCAAGGTCGGTCCGCCCTGGCCCGAGCCGCTGCTCCTCCGTCTCTCCCTGCGACCCGCCGCCGGACGGCCAGCTCGTCCGCCCCTGCGCGTCGCGCTCAAGTGCTGCCTGTGGCTGGTCCAGGCGGAGCTCGGTCACGACCAGGCTGCCATCCTGCCACCAGCGGCCGAGATCGAC